>MKYF01000022.1 GCA_001914195.1 Streptococcus mitis
AATAAATACAAAATAACCGAGGAACTCGCTCAAATTAACGAGAGATTCCTCGGTTTTCATTTCATTAAAAGTAAGAGACCTATTTTTTCAGTGGACTCGTCTTACAACTAGCTACTTTTCAAATGATGATTTACAACTGTCTTTCCAGCCACTCTATCTTTTTAAAATCCTTATTGTTATTGTGCTCATTTCGATAAGAATCTTGGGAAGAAGCCTTGTAAATACTTAAAAACTGTTCCAAACTTGGAACGCGAAAAGTGATGTTTTCGAGATGAATCAGCTCTATATCCGATTCCGAAACTCCTGCAAAATCAGGTAAAGAATCGATACTTCCGAATTCAACACTCAGACCATCTTTTTGGAATTCATGCTCATGAATATCTATTAAGGCGTAGTCTAAGTGTTTCATCACTTTCATTATCTTGTCCCACTCATAAATTCTGAGATGATCGGGTGCTTCCCAGCCTCTAGGATCACCAGGCACATGAATGTCAATGTCAGACGGCCCCCATTCTTCATTTGATCGGTATTCAAACCCCAAAGACCCCATGAGCGTCGGAGTGATTCCGACTTGGTTTAAATGAGAACAAATTGTTCGAAATTCATCAAATAGAGAATTCATTCCTCCTCCAATCGTTGATATAGAACTTAATTTCGTGGTGAATAATAAACTAATTTTTACCTTCTACTCTTTCGGTTTTGAAAATACTTCAACTCGCTGAGCTAAAACTTTGATTTCTACAGGTAGGTTATCCGATTTATCACCATCAACATCTGACTCCAATTCACTATCTGAAGAAATCTTAATATTACGCGCTTTGATATACTCGATATTATTATTTGCGACAACATCTCCTTTTAGTAAATCAGGAATGACGGATAATTTGGAGAACAGAGACGCATCTTTTAAAATCAAAATGTTGGCATAGCCGTCCTTGTTTTCTTCAAAGATTTTCTTATCAGCGAAGTAATTTGTCAAGAGAACCAAAACATGGCTAGCCTCACCAACATAATTTCCATTTTCTGTTTCAACTTTAATGTTAAATACCTGATCCGTCATGACAGACTTCATAGTATTTACAGCATAGGCTAAAATACCGAATTTTGTCTTGTCCTCAATCTCCACATTGTGAATCGCCTCAGGCAGAGAACCGATACTAAAAATATAACCAAAATAATTGTCATTCGCTTTTCCGATATCAATCTTATTGGTTAAGTTAAAATCGAGTTCATCAATAGCGCCATCGATGTCTTGATTGATTTCCAACAGTTTTGTAATGAGGTTACCCGTACCCCCAGGGATAATACCCAACTTAGGAATGTAGTCTCTCTCAGCAATACCAGAAATGACTTCGTTGACAGTCCCATCTCCACCAAAAACAACCACTGCATCGTACTGCTCACGAGACGCTTCTTCAGCAAAATTTGTTGCATCCAGCGCCTTTTCGGTAATTTTGGTTTCCACGTGCTCAAAGTATTCTTTTGCTTTATTCTCCAGCTTTTCTTTGTAATCCAAGGCCTTTTCCCCACCAGAGGTAGGGTTGATAATTACCATTGCTTTTTTCATTAATTTTCTCCTTAATATTCGTTAGAAATCTTTATATTTCATTATATGAAATTAAATGTACCCCTATTATACAATGAAAATACAGAAAAGAGAAATCTGACGTACTGGAGATTAATACGCTTTTATTCTGTTTTCCCATCGTCTAACTATGTTCATTCAAGTAAGAATAGGCCCTATCTTTTATCCAACCAGGAATACCATAAGCTGCCTCTGCTATGCTGCCAGTAATTGCTGCGAGAGTATCACTGTCGCCACCAAGTGAGATGGAGTTTCTACTTGTCATACTCTTTTATTTTATCAGCATATTCAGTCAAAAGATTCTTTGAATAAATTTTTTCAGCTTTTGAATTTCTAACTTCTTTCCAAAGAATAGAAGCTACTTTTAACTTGTTTGAGTAGTTAAGACTATTTTCGTCTGCACAGAAATCCTTTAAAAATTGATTCCATTGACAAACCGAATGATCATACTTGGCATAATCTGAATTTCCATAATAAACTTTTAGCATATCTTGGATTGTAAAACTCAAATCATTTTCTCTTTTTACTTTTCTCCAAGCAGTCGCCATATCAGCAGTAAATTTAAAGGGTGAAACATCTGTTAAAGTTGAGAAATATTCTCTAAAGTGAGTGTTAAAGGAAAATCCACATTCAAGTAAGGGCATATTTAAGGTAACGACTTCTACTTGTTTCTTTTTCCTTTTTATTGATGATTTTTTAATCAAATTACCCTTAAAGTACTGCTCAATAATATGATTGAGTTCTTGTTTGGTACCTCTATATTCTAATCCTAATGATTTACATAGTTGTGAAAGTTCATCACGATACCAATAGTATTTATTAAACTCATCAAATGATACGATTTTATCAAACTCAGGTCTGCTCTCTATCAATATTTTCCCTCCTTCCTCAAAAACAATTTTGGATTACATCTTAAAATAATGGAGTTTTAGTTTCTTTATTTTGAGCATTAGCTCCGTTTCACTAACAAACTTACACACTCAACATGGTGCGTTTGAGGAAATAAATCCACTGGCTGTACTTTCTTCAATTCATATCCCAATTCTCGATAGAGTTTGATATCACGCGCCATAGTAGCGACATTACATGAGATATAGGCAATGCGGTCAGCTCCTGTTTGGCTACTTGCCTTGATAAAGCTTTCTGTGAGTCCTTTTCTTGGTGGGTCCACTAGGATAAGACTTGGTTGAATCCCATCTTTGAGCCAATTTTTCATAGCATTTTCAGCTGTGTCACATACATAGTGGGCGTTTGAAATATTGTTCAGCTGAGCATTCTTTTTGCTATTCTCAACCGCTTCTGGAATTACTTCAACACCATAAACTTCTTTGACATGTTTCGCAACAGAAAGACCAATCGTCCCGATACCAGAATAGGCATCAATAACCACATCATCTTCTTTTAATTCAGCAAAGTCAATGGCTGTCTGATAGAGTTTCTCAGCCATTTCAGTATTGACTTGGTAAAAAGCGGGTCCAGCGATTTGGTAGTCATTTCCCAACATCTGGTCAGTGATAAAATCTTGTCCATAAAGCGTACGCCATTCCTTACCAAAAATAGCATTAGTGTTCTGGTCATTGATATTTTGCATAACAGACACAATCTCTGGGAACTGCTTGATGAGTTGTTCAATCAATTGTTCCACACGGAAAACTTTAGGTCGAGTTGTTACCAAAATAGCCATAATTTGCCCTGAATAGTGCCCACGACGCACCACAAGGTTTCGAATCAAGCCAGATTGTTCCTTTTCATCATAAGGTTTCAAATCATAACGGCGGAGCATGTCACGTAGGCCTACTACTACCTCATCAATCACAGGATCTTGGATAAAGAAATCTTCTAGAGGCATGAGGTCATGAGAATTCTTACGGAAAAATCCAGTTTCCAAGATACCATTTACTCGACGAACAGGGACCTGTGCCTTGTTGCGGTACTTAACTGGATTTTCCATACCAAGCGTTTCAGCAACCTCTACATCAGCAATTCCAGCAATCTTGTAAAGACTGTCCTTGACTTGCTTGGTTTTAAACTTGAGCTGTTCTGGATAGGCAAGATGACCTAAATCAGCGATTCCTGAACGCAGGTAAGCCAAATCTAGATCTTGATTACGGTGTGGTGACTGGATAAGGTATTTTTCAACTTTCCCAAAACCAATCTTTTTATTAACCTTGAGGACACGCATGAGGATTTTTTCACTTGGTAAAGCATTCTCGACAAAGAATACCAAACCATCCACCTTGGCAACTCCTGCGCCTTCATGTGTCAAATCAACAATTTCAACTTCTACAATATCATTTTTCTTTAACATTCTCTTCTCTTTCTATTGGCCGACAAAAAAGACGGCAACGTTACGGTTACCATCTACTATTATACCATGAAATTTGTAATCAGATTCTCTTTATCTATGCTAGTTCATTTCTTTAAATGCTGCTTCTGCATCCGCGTTGCTGATAACACCAAATTGTATCTTTCCAATCTTTCCTTGACTGTCAATCAGGTATTCTGTAGGAATGCTTCGGATTTGATAAGCTTGGAAGGTTGTGGCCTTGGTATCATAAAGAACTGGGATATCCTTATAACCTTGATCTTGGAACCATTGTGGGAATTGCTCAACGGTTTTTTCACCTTGAATTCCTGGTGCAATGACACTAAGAATTTCGAAATCACGATCTGGTTTCGCCGCTAGTTCCATCAACTCTGGCATACTTTTCTTACATGGACCACACCAGGAAGCCCAAAACTTCAAATAGACTTTTTTACCCTTATAATCAGATAACTTAACTTCTTTACCGTCCATAGATTGCAAGGTAAAATCTGGAGCATCTTTTCCAACAGCAATTTGTTGTACAGTCGTTTGTTGTTTTGGCTGTTGTGCTACTTGAGTCTTTTTAGTTTCTTCCTCACCACAGGCCATCAATACAACTAATGACAAGAGGCTTAAGCCAGCAAACATTACTTTTTTCATCTTTTTCTCCTTTATTCAAAAATTCCAGCTAGAACATTTACTTGTCCTAATAGTAACAAAATTCCCATTAAAATAATGAGCAAACCACCAATTTTCTTCAGTAGCATCATATGGCGCTTGATTTTACTAAAATAAGGCATCACGACTCCTGAAGCTAAGGCCAAGACCAAGAAAGGAATAGCCATCCCTAGAGTGTAAATCAAGGTATAGATTGCTCCTTGCCAAGCACCATTACCTCCAGAAGCAGCAAGCGCTAAAACAGAACTTAAAACTGGACCGATACAAGGCGTCCAACCGAAGCTAAAGGTAATACCGAGTAAAAAGGCCGACCAATAACGATTGGCTTCTGATTTCTTAAAAGTAAAGCTTTTTTGAACCTCTAATTTCTTAAAATGAAAAATTTCCATCTGGTGAAGGCCCAAAATAATGATAATCGTACCCATGGTATAGCGAAACCAATTGGCATAGAGAATATTACCAAAGTAACCAGCACCAAATCCTAAAATAAAGAAAATGAGAGAGATACCTGCGATAAAGCAAAGCGTTCGAATCAAGCCTGACCAAGCGACTTTTCTTCCAAATAAGGAGAAGCTTTTTGCACTTTCCTGATCATCCAATAAAATTCCAGCATAAACTGGCAGAAGTGGAAAAATACAAGGAGAAAAGAAGGACAATACCCCTGCTAGAAAAACGGAGATTGAAAATACTATCGTTTCCAATAAAGAACCAACTTTCTTAAGAATTTAAACCTATTGTACTATAAATGTTAAAATTTGTATCAAGTTTGCTACGGTTAACTGTTTTTGTCATTATATTATGTGAAATAAACTCTTTAATAGTACACTATGTTTTCTAAAACATTATTAGAAATTGATTTGAATTTCGCATCAAAGGTGTTCAATTTTTATTTCATTCCATTATAGATAAAAGAAAAAGATTGAAGAAATTTGTCCAAGTCGACTTTTTCTTCAATCTACTTTTACTTATTTTAATAAGTTCCTTCTTCACCTTGGCTAGTCAAGATAACAGGACCATCTTTCGTAATCACGAATTGGTGTTCATACTGACATGACAATCCACCGTCAATGGTCTTATGGGCCCAGCCGGTCTTCATATCTGTATCGATTTCCCAGTCACCTGTATTAATCATCGGTTCAATGGTCAAGACCATTCCTTCACGAAGACGGAGTCCACGACCAGCAATACCATAGTTAGGAACCATTGGTTCTTCGTGCATAGTTGGGCCAACACCATGACCAACCAAATCACGCACTACACCGTAACCACGGCTTTCAGCGTATTCTTGAATAGTCGCACCGATATCCCCGATACGATTTCCAACAACAGCTTGCTCAATCCCCTTATACATGGCTTCTTTAGTTACATCCATCAGATTTTTCACTTCTTCGGACGGTGTACCAACAGCATAAGCCCAACATGAGTCTGCAAGACCACCAGCATAGCTCTGAGTGTATTTTTTCATTTGCTCCACATTGTTGAAGTTTAATTTTGAGACATTCAGGTCAGATTTAGCAATTGGGCCTCCCAAAACCATGTCGACCTTGAGCAAATCACCATCTTTCAAGATATAGTGACGAGGGAAGGCATGAGCTACTTCATCGTTAAGAGAGCAACAGGTAGCATAAGGATAGTCCATCATGGCACCGTCAACCCCAATCTGAAGTGGAAGGAAATTTTCTTCCTTGCAACGACGGCGAACGTATTCTTCAACTTCCCACATATCTATGCCTGGCTTAATCAAATCACGTAAGCCGATATGAATACTTGCTAGAAAATCACCGGCCTTATCCATAGCTTCAATTTCACGAGCTGATTTTAATGTTATCATTTTTTCTCCTAGTTTCTAATTAATTTTAACAGTCACATTTGCCTTTGAAACAATCTGATGACCATGATAAATATCGTAATCAATAATAGCTGATCGTCTAGTATGATGGATAATGCGTGCTTGAATGCGCAGTATATCATCTATCTGAACAGCCTGCAAAAAGTAGATCAGCATTTGTTCGATGATGAGATTGCGACCACTATTCACAACTAAATCTTGGGTCATATGAGTCAGTATCTCTGCCAATACACCGTTAGCTAAAACACCGTTTTTCTCAAGCATAAAGGGTTCCACTGTAATCACTACTTCATCATGGTGATAAGCGAGTTTTTGACCAATCTGCTCAGAAAAAGTTGGTAGAGCCGAAACTTGAGAACGACTCATCTTCTCCATGACATCTCGCCGTGTCACAACTCCAAGCAAGGTTTGATTATTCCGAACAACCGGTACCATTTCAAAGTCTTCAGCAATCATCCGTTGACTCACATTGGCAATATTTGTCGATAATCCAACTAAAAATAGACTACGAGACATGACCTTATCAATTGTGGTACTTGGTGACTTATCACCCGCATCTCTCATAGTAACAACCCCAACAACGACCTGATGTTGATTGATAACAGGGAAACGACTGCTACGATTCTTACGTACCAAGTCCAAATAATCTTTAACAGTATCGGTCTCTCTCAGAAAACCATACTCATGACTCGGACGATAAAGTTTCTCAACTGTCAGAATATCAGTCTTGATTTGGACATTTGACAAGGCTTTATTGATCATAGTCGCGACAGTGAAAGTGTCGTGCTTGCTTCTCAGAACAGGAATTCCTTTTTGATTGGCCAGTTTAAGTACATCATTATGAACCTGAAATCCCCCTGTAACCAGAACTGCATTTTCATTTTCCAAGGCTAGCAACTGAATACGGGTTCGGTCTCCGACAATCAAGAGCCCCCCATCGTGAAGGTAAGACAAGATATTTTGTTCAGTCATTGCACCAATTGAAAACTTACTAAATTCTCTCTCTAAACCTTCTTGCCCAGCCAGAACCTCAGAAGAAGTCACTTCTGCAATTTCAGCAAAAGTTAATCTTTCAATCGCAACTTTCTGGGATTTGACGCGGATAGTACCACTTCTAGGACGGGTCTCCACAATTCCACGGTTTTCAGCTTCCTTGATAGCGCGATAGGCCGTTCCATCACTGACTCCCAGATGATTAGAAATACTACGAACACTGACCCTTTTACCTACTGGCAATTCCTCCAAATAGCTTAGAATTTCCTGATGCTTACTCATTGAATTCTCCTTTTACATACCGAAATTCAAGATAATCCCGCATTTTTCTTGTGTAACGATCACTTCCCTTAAACTGACGAAACAGACTAAATCCAGACTTAAGAGCAACTCTTTGGCTAGCATCGTTTTCTAGATGGGTAATGATGGATAATTGTTTTAAGCCAAATTCCTCAAAAGAAAGCTGACAAATTTTTCTAACAACCTCTGTCATAAATCCTTGCGACCAAGCATCTTTTCTCAAAAAATAGCCAAGCTCAGCTTCTTTTTTGATTTCATCTAACTTCTCAAATTTAATAGAACCAATCATTTGTTGATTTTTCTGGTCACAAATTGCCCAAACTCCCAAAGGGGACTTCATAAAGTAATTAGCCAGTGCATACTGGCTTTCTTCTAGACTTGCCTGCGTTGGAAAAATAAATTGTAAATTTTCAGGATTTGAGGCTATCTCATGGAAGTCTTGACTATCACTAAAAAAGAAAGGACGCAAATACAAGCGATCCGTTTCAAAAAAAGAAAACATTGCTAATTTGGTCCAAATATTCATAAACACCTCTACGGTTTAATCCTCAACAAGTGTAATATCCGCTCCTAGATTACGTAATTTTTCAATAATATCAGAATAACCACGTAAGATAAACTCGATATTGGTAATTTCAGTTTTACCTTCAGCCATAAGCCCAGCAATGACAAGTGCGGCCCCAGCTCTCAGGTCAGTCGCTTTAACACTGGCCCCACGCAAATCACGTCCACCCGTGTACAAAATATGACCATTTGTTGTCGAAATGTCCGCATCCATCTTTGCTAGTTCAAAAACATGATTTACACGTTTTTCATAAATCGTATCAACAATTGTACCACGACCATTCGCTCTTAGTAAAAGTGGGGTAATCGGTTGTTGCAAATCAGTTGCAAAGCCTGGGTAAGGAGCTGTCTTAATATTGATTGCTTTCAAATTAGACTGCTCTTCGACAAAAATGCTGTCTTCAGATACAGTCATTCTCACTCCCATTTCTTCCAGCTTAGCAATAAATCCTTCTAGGTGTTCGTAAAGAACATTATTTATACGAATCCCCTTGCCGACTGCAGCAGCTAAAGAAATATATGTTCCAGCTTCGATACGGTCTGGAATCACCTGATGACGGGTTCCATGTAATCTTTCAACACCATCAATAATGATGATATTAGTTCCTGCACCGCGAATATGGGCTCCCATATTATTCAAGAGGGTAGCTACATCAATAATTTCAGGTTCACGGGCTGCATTTTCAATAATGGTACGACCATTTGCTTTAACTGCAGCAATCATCGTATTAATCGTCGCACCCACACTAACCGTATCCATGTAAATACTTGCACCATGAAGTCCTGTATCTTTAGCAGATAACTTCATGTTATCTCCCTCGTAGCTAACAGTGGCACCCATAGCTTCAAAAGCCTTAAGGTGTAGGTCAATCGGACGAGGACCAAGATCACATCCTCCCGGTAAACCAACTGTCGCTTCACCAAAACGGCCTAAGAGGCTCCCATAAAAATAGTAAGATGCACGAAGACTGTTAATTTTACCATAAGGCATTGGAATATTTTGAACACCTCTTGGATCAATCTCCAAGACATCATCATAACGCTTAACAGTAGCTCCCATCAATTCCATGATTTCGACAAGACTGGCTACATCCGAAATATCTGGAACACAATCCAAAGTCACCACATCATCAGCCAATATAATAGCTGGAATTAAGGCCACAACGCTATTTTTAGCACCACTAATAGTGATTTCACCTTGTAGTGGTAATCCACCATTGATAACAATTTTTCTCATTCTAAGTTTTTAATACTCTTTCAAGATTTCTAATAAGGTCTTTAAAATAAATTATATCATAAATGCAACCTTTTTTCCATCCTTTTCACTTTTATTGGAGATAGTAAGTAATAAATAGGATTAAGTTGAAAGGGTGAGTCCATATTTTATGAAACATCTTTTGATACTAAAAAATCCTAAATTAAGAATTATAAAATACCCCAAAAATTAGATTTTCTCTATCTAACTTTTGGGGTATCGTTCAACTATAGAAATAATAGTCTTTTTGGGGGTTAATACTATGCAGAAATCAAAAACAACTCATGTCTGTGTCACCTTACAGATAATTTACTACTGACCTTCTCATCTCTATATTCAATTGCAAATAGTCGTATTTAGTTGACTCAGAACAAACTTCCGAGTTTTTTTATTAAGCATTGGAAGTGAGTTCTTTTTGATTCTCGTTCAGCAGGTTTTAAGACTTGTCCTATCCAGATAATATCTTGTCTGCAACCCACAATGACTAACAAATAGCTTTTCTTTACTCTACTACCGCTTCAGCAATTTCTTCACAGCTAATGCCAGCAAAGTAGCGTGTAATATCAATGGTTTCTAGCGCTTTGAGGACATCTTTGCGTTCGTATTTCACCCCACGAAGGATATCTTCTACAGCCGCAACGTCTTCGATACCAAAGAAATCCCCATAAATTTTGATGTCTTGGATTTTTGATTCGACGACATTAGCAAAGACTTCCACCTTACCACTAGTGAATTTTGTTCCACGACGGACGTTAAATTCAGGTGATTTACCATAGTTCCAGTCCCAAGTTCCAAACTTGGTATCCTTGATACGATTGATTTCAGCCAATTCTTCTTCAGAAAAAACGTATTCTGTCATCTCTGGATACTCTTTTTTCATGTATTCCAAGAGTAAATCACGGAATTCTTCAACCGTGATTTTTTCTGGCAATTCATTGACAATATTGGTGACACGAGCACGGACGGATTTGACACCTTTTGACTCAAATTTATCCTTTGAAACCTTGAGGGCATTAGCAAGGACTGATAAATCAACGTCAAAGAGCAAGCAACCGTGGTGCATGATACGACCGTTGATATAGGCTTGAGCATTGCCA
>MKYF01000004.1 GCA_001914195.1 Streptococcus mitis
TCTGGTCAGCACTTGGAAGTATCGTGATCTCGTGTTTCATTCATTGCAGATGTATGAGATGGAAAAAAGAAATAATTTTACTATCCTTTATTGAAATGTTGGTGGTCTTGCTCATTATCAGCGTGCTTCTCTTGCTTTTTGTACCTAATTTGACCAAGCAAAAAGAAGCGGTCAATGACAAAGGAAAAGCTGCTGTTGTTAAGGTGGTAGAAAGCCAGGCAGAGCTTTATAGCTTGGATAAAAATGAAGATGCTAGCCTAAGAAAGTTACAAGACGATGGTCGCATCACGGAAGAACAGGCTAAAGCCTATAAAGAATACCATGCTAAACAAAATAAGACTCAAACCGTTGCAGATTAAGGCCTTTACCATGCTGGAAAGTCTTTTGGTTTTGGGTCTTGTGAGTATCCTTGCTTTGGGCTTGTCCGGCTCTGTCCAGTCCACTTTTGCGGCGGTAGAGGAGCAGATTTTCTTTATGGAGTTTGAAGAACTTTATCGGGAAAGCCAAAAACGTAGTGTAGCCAGTCAGCAAAAGACTAGTCTGAACTTAGATGGGCAGACCATTAGCAATGGCAGTCAAAAGTTGACAGTTCCTAAAGGAATTCAGGCACCATCAGGACAAAACATTACATTTGACCGAGCTGGGGGCAATTCGTCCCTAGCTAAGGTTGAATTTCAGACCAGTAAAGGAGCGATTCGCTATCAATTATATCTAGGAAATGGAAAAATTAAACGCATTAAGGAAACAAAAAATTAGAGCAGTGATTTTGCTGGAAGCAGTAGTTGCTCTAGCTATCTTTGCCAGTATTGCTACCCTTCTTTTGGGACAAATTCAAAAGAATAGGCAAGAAGAAGCAAAAATCTTGCAGAAAGAAGAAGTTGTGCGTGTAGCTAAGATGGCTCTGCAGACAGGTCAAAATCAGGTAAACATCAACGGAGTTGAGATTCAGGTATTTTCTAGTGAAAAGGGATTGGAGGTCTACCATGGTTCAGAACAGTTGTTGGCTATCAAAGAGCCATAAGGTCAAGGCCTTTACCTTGTTAGAATCCCTGATTGCCCTCATTGTCATCAGTGGAAGTTTACTCCTCTTTCAAGCCATGAGTCAGCTCCTCATTTCAGAAGTTCGCTACCAGCAACAAAGCGAGCAAAAGGAGTGGCTCTTGTTTGTGGATCAGCTGGAGGCAGAACTAGACCGTTCGCAATTCGAAAAAGTGGAGGGCAATCGCCTCTATATGAAGCAGGATGGCAAGGAAATTGCGATAGGGAAGTCAAAATCGGATGATTTTCGGAAAACCGATTCCAGTGGACGAGGTTATCAGCCTATGGTTTATGGTCTCAAATCTGCACAGATTACAGAGGACAATCAACTGGTGCGCTTTCGTTTCCAGTTCCAAAAAGGCTTAGAAAGGGAGTTCATCTATCGTGTGGAAAAAGAAAAAAGTTAAGGCAGGTGTTCTCCTCTATGCAGTCACCATGGCAGCCATCTTTAGTCTTTTGTTACAATTTTACTTGAACCGACAAGTCGCCCACTATCAAGACTATGCTTTAAATAAAGAAAAGTTGGTTGCTTTTGCCATGGCCAAGCGAACCAAGGATAAGATTGATAAGGAAAGTGGGGAACAGGCCTTTAATCTAGGTCAAGTAAGCTATCAAAACAAGAAAATTGGCTTGGTGACGACGGTTCGTACGTCTAAGAGTCAATATGAATTCATTTTTCCTTCAGCCAAAATCAAAGAAGAGAAAAAGGAGGAGATAGTGACTGATTCAAGCGAAAAAGCGGAGAAGAAAAAATCAGAAGAGAAGCCTGAAAAGAAAGAGAATTTCTAGTCAATTTAACTACTTTGTGCTAAACTAAAAATATGAAACATGATTTTAACCACAAAGCAGAAACTTTCGATTCCCCTAAAAACATCTTCCTTGCAAATTTGGTTTGTCAAGCGGTCGCGAAACAGATTGATCTTCTATCAGACAAAGAAATTTTGGATTTCGGTGGAGGGACGGGTCTATTAGCCTTGCCTCTGGCAAAACAAGCCAAGTCCGTTACTCTTGTAGACATTTCTGAGAAAATGCTGGAGCGAGCTCGTTTGAAAGCGGAGCAACAAGAAATCAAGAATATCCAGTTTTTGGAGCAAGATTTATTGGAAAATCCCTTGGAGCAAGAGTTTGATTTCATTGTTGTTTGTCGGGTTCTTCACCATATGCCTGATTTGGATGCGGCTCTCTCACTGTTTCATCAACATTTGAAGGAAGATGGGAAACTCCTCATTGCTGATTTTACCAAGACAGAAGCTAACCATCATGGATTTGAATTGGTTGAACTGGAAAACAAGCTAGCCCAGTTTGGTTTTTCGAGCATTGACAGTCAGATTCTTTACAGTGCTGAAGACCTGTTTCAAGGAAATTACTCAGAACTCTTTTTAACAGTAGCCCAAAAATCACTCGCCTAGTCAGGGAGTGATTTTTTAGGTAGACGGGCATGATGGCATTCATCTGAGGTGTAAGTCCGCTGTGGGCACTAGCTACCAGTGAACTAAATAGTGATTCACAAGTCTAATTATCATGAGATAGTAGAGGGAGGAAGGGATAGCGAAATCGTGGCTCTACGAAAAGAAAGAGCATAGCGAGTTGTATACAGTTTTGAAGTTTTTTACCTGTTTTGCTAGTTTTATACTGAAAATATACACCCTTGACAATATATATATATATATATATATTAAATAAAGCGATTTGCTGATTTTATTACTATTTTTGGAGTGGTTTGATTTGCGGAAATATCAATGTTAGATATACTTATACATAGAATTAAATAATAAAACTTTTTTATCATGAGCTTATATTGAGTTGACTTAATATATTCAAAGGAGTAGAATATAATTGAAGAAAAGTATCTTTTTGGAAGAAGGAGTTAAATATGTTTTTTAGAAGACAAAAAGGTGAATATAGAGAGACGGATCGTGTGACCCGTTTCAAGTTGATCAAGTCGGGTAAGCATTGGTTGCGCGCCTCGACCTCTCAATTTGGCCTCTTTAAAGTCTTGCGTGGTGGTGTAGATGCTGCTCAGGTAACAACTGAAGTTATCGAAGAGCAATCAGCAAATACACTAACAGGATTGGATATCCTGAAAGGGATAGCCGCAGCAGGGACGGTACTTGGAGGAGCAGTTGCAACACAAACAACTGTTTATGCCAATGACGCTCTTGAAAAGACAGTAGAGTCAAATCAAACACTTGCGAATACAGACACAGTAACTTTGGGAACGGTAAAAGATCAGGAGGGGGCTCAAGCCGACAGCTTATCAGTTTCTGTCAGCCAAAGCCAATCCTTGTCTGAGGAAGCTTCCAAGAATGCAAGTAAGCATCTTTCAGAAAGCGAAAGCCAATCAGTAAGTACTTCAACAAGTGCTTCTGTGTCGGCAAGTACATCTGCTTCTGAAAGTGCAAGTACAAGTGCATCTGAGTCAGCTTCAACAAGTGCTTCTCAATCACAAACCGGAGCAACTTCTGAACTTGCAAAACCAGTAGCATCAGAGACAGCTTCAAACAAAGAGACATCTGTTCGTAAGGAAGATGCAGCTAATGCGACAGCTGGCGCAGCTCTTTCAAAAGTTATCACTGAAAGCCTCGCATCTCTACAAACAGTCGAAACTCGTTTGAGTCAAATCACATCAACGACTTCAAGTTTGGTGGATACGACGACAACAGCTGCCGTAGCGACTACAGTATCTGCTGAGAGCAACAAGAAAGCTCAAGAAGACCGCAAACGTCTATCTAAAATCTCAGCGACTATGGGTGAATACCTCGCTAAGTCTATCGGTCTGCCAAATACAGAAGCAGCGGTTGCTAAGGTTAATGCAGCTGTAACAGCTATCGAAGAAGCGCTGAAAAATCCGAATGCTGACTTGACAGATGTTATCAAGCAAGCTACATCTGCGCAAAACTCAATCGTTAACGCTGTTCTCCGTGCTAATAACGGTAAACGTAGTGTGCTAAATGGTAGACGGATGGAGAGAGGAGTTAGCTTTAGGGAGGTAGCGCCTGAGAATAGAAATCCAACATTTTTAACAGCCTCTGTAGGATACGTAGTTAATAAAGGTGAAGCTAACGACCATAACTCTAAAGCAAACATATATAAAGAAGGAACTTATTTATATGCTACAGAAGGAAGAACAGGTAATGGAATAGCTCCTGGTCCTGCTAATACTGCTTCACGTGTTTTGGTTCAAAATATTGGTGACCAAGTTTTGATGACAGCAACTCGTACGGGGCGTACAACTCAATGGGAAGTTACCTTTAATAGAGGTGGAGACCCTCATGATAATCCTTACTTTTACTTTACTGTTCCAAAAGGGCATAACATTACTCATATGGAAGTGTGGCAAAAGGACCGAGCAGAAGCGGGTTGGAACCTTTTGGGAAGCAGCAATGGGAATAACGCTTTCACCCATAATAAGAAAAGTGGAGATTTAAGAGCTGCTGTCGGAAATGCATATAATAACCAAGGTGGTCCTTACTATGAAAATGTAGCTGGTGTAGGTCCAAGTGGTGTAGGCCGTGGTGCACTCACAAGTTTGCGAGATTTTGCCTATAATAATCCAGAGGTTTTTTATCAAACAGATAAAATATCGGATGAAACTAAAAAAGCTGGAGACTTTGCTTTTACTTCTATTGAAAATGCGACAGCGAATGTATACGCTCTTAATCCTAGAGGTACAGCTCGTTTAGAAGGGTATAAAATCAAATATACGACAGATAGTCCAGAAGATACCAATGATTTTTATATGGCTGGTTTCCGTTCCTTGGAAAATTCACGTCATAGAAACTATCTGCAAATGAATGGTTCTCCAGACCGCTATTGGCTGGAGTTGAAGAAAAATGTTCCTTCTACGTTTTTGAAGTATGGTGGATTAAATCAGTTAACTTCGGGTAGCGTTAGCCAGATTGCTGATGTCTACGATAAAGTAACAGGTAAGAAGACTGCAGCTCCTGGAGGAACAGTAACCTATGCGATCAGGGGAACCAATTATAGAAACGAGGAACTCGGTGGAGCAAACAGTAGAGACATTCCGTTTGATAAAGGTGTCAATGAGCTGATTGTTAAGACTTCGAATGCAGGTTCCTATACTCTTCCGTTTCGAATTGTTACACAGGCTGATGTCTATGAGCCTGTTATCAATCAAACTTTAGCTGCTAAACAAATTGAAAAAGGGCAACAGATTGACCCAGCATCTATTATTCAGAAAATTGATGATAAGTCAGGCACAATTTCAGGTTTCGCTTTTCCTGATGATCCAGAGACCTATAACGATCAAGTTGATAGAACTCCAAGGCCGAGTCCATTTGTTCACAATCCTAATGTTCTTCCAAATACAAAACCAGTCTCATCGAATGTGCAAGGTACAGACAAACAGAAGGCGTTAAATGTTAAGAGTGTTGAATGGGTTGGTGGTAGTAATCAAATTGGTTCGGGTATAGGAGAAAATATGGCTGTGAAAGCCATGTTAAATGGTAAGGAAGTTTACTTGTCTGTTCCCCCTACTATGGAAGTGTCTAGACTAGGCTCTCCTTTAACTGAGCAAGATAAACAAGCGATTCTTACCCATAATGGCTTACAAGGGCAAGCTACTATTACTGGTACTAAAGTAGGATTGAGTAAGCAACTTAAGACCATTTATAAAGATGATGAGGGTGGCGATTCAGTCGATGTTTCAGAAGTTTTCTTTGAAAACGTTACGAAGGCTAGAGCTACAGCTCCTCGTGTTGATCCTAAGAGTGATGGTAGTGTGGTTGTTAGTCCGGCGACTGACAATGATAAGGTGAATATATCCTATACACCGACTACTGCTAACACTCCTACTCAAATTACGATTAAAAAATCGGGAACTACATGGGAAAATACTGCTCCTCTTCCAGCTGGTGTGACTTTAGATAAATCGAATGGTAATGTGACTATTTCCGAAGAGGCAGTCAAAGATAACACTCCAGTTAATGCAACGTCTTATAACTTTAACTCAGATGGAGCTACAACCACCGCTAATGCAAAGGCACCGTATAAAGCCAAAACAGATCGTTTTTATGCCGTTGAAGGAGAAAATCCTAGTCAACTTAACCCTCGTGACTTTGTTGTAGATGGTAATGGTGGAGCTTTGCCTTCAAATACCAATGTTACTTGGAAACCTGGAACTTTAGATTTATCTACTCCTGGTCAGAAAAAAGCAACCTTGCTCGTTACTAAAGGAAGTGAGACTAAGGAAGTTGAGTATAACTATACTGTTTTGGAAAAGGTTAAAGCGAGAACTGAAAATGGAGTTACCGGTAAGTTCTTTGCTTTTAAAGGAACGAAGGAAGCGAACCTTAGTAAAGTTGATGGTGGCTGGGCTAATAATTATGGTAGACATACTGAGGGCTATACTAATATTAGTTCCCTCCCTTCAGGGACTAAGTGGTCCTACAAGTATCAATTAAATGGGACAGGTCCGGAGAAAACAACTGCTGTTGGAACTCCAACTTTTGGTGATGTATGGTATACAACCAAGGAAGACCCACAGTGGGCGGATCCTGTAAGTCACAAGACGACCTATACAATTAAAGCGGTTTATCCAACAGGTCGCTTCGGAACTGCATCAACTAATGATCAGGCTCTTACAAGCGAGACAACTTTTGAGTATACGGTAGTTGATCCAGTAGCCAAGCAAGAGTATGTTACAACAGTTGGAAATACAGGACCTTTGAGTGATATTATTAAGGATCCAGGCAAGGCGATTAAGAATTCTAGGGATGGTGTGCCGATTCCAGATGGTCCGACAGCTGCGACTAAGACCACTTACAGCTGGGTATCAGCTCCGGGTGCTAGCACAGTAAGTACTCCAGGTATCAAAAAGGAAGATGTCACAGTTACCTTACCAAAAGGAGCACAAACTAAGGAAAATAGTCATGCAATCGTTCCTGTAACTATCAAAGTTAGACCAAATCCACCACAAATCTCAACAGATCAGGTAACGAATACAGGTGGACTTCCAAATAAAGGAATTACCGTTACAGACGCTTTACCAGGCGCTACAGTTACTTTGACAATCGGTGGTAAACAACTTCCAGCTAAAACAGCAGATCAAACTGGAAGAGTGACGTTTTCTGCAAATGAACTAGCAGACAGTAACGGCTTGCTTCCAACAGGAAATGTAACTGTTAAACAAAGCAAGGCATTTGATAATCCAGTAACAGGTCAAAAGGAAACGTTGACATCTGATGAAAGAAGTGTTGAAATCAGTAAGGAAACTGAGAAGCCACAAGCTACTGATGTAGTAGTCAAAGTGAAAAATGCAGATAATACATGGTCGGATGCTCCTAAAACGATGGTCGATGGCGTTCCTGTATATACCTTCTATTCTGGAGATTCATTAGAATTTACAGCTAAGTTCAAAGATAATAGTGGAGTCATCCAAAATACAGAAGTTCGTAATGGAGGACCTGGTAAACCTGCAGTTAGTCTTCTATATGATAATACATGGGGAACAGCAACTGTTAACAAGGTAACAAGTAAGACGACAGCTACTGATAAACAACCAGCTACGACAACCGCTACAGCGGAGATTAGTTCTAAATTGAGTTATGCTACTGTCAATACAATCACACGCTCTATTAATGCAGAGGATTTTTCAGGTAATCGTTCAGACGGAACTACCTTTGGTTTGAAGCAGGGTCAGTTGAAAGATAGATTAGGAGAAAAAACAGTTCCTCCAATAACAGTTCGAGATATTGCTAATTTAACCGAGGGTGATAGAAATTCTATTAAGGCAGCTGTTGAAAAGGCCTATCCACAGGATGAACATCGTATCAGAACCTATACTCCACAGAGCAATGGAAATGTGCTGATTACCTATATAGATGGAACAGAAAGAACAGTTACTCCAACACTAGAACAAAATTATCAAACTAAGTCAGATCGTTTTTACGCGGTTGCTGGAGAAAATGCGAATAGCTTGACAGCTCGTAATTTTATCAAATCTGCTGATGGCACAGAATTGCCTGCAAACACAAATGTAGTTTGGAAAAATGGAGCTCCAGATTTATCAACTCCTGGTGAAAAAACAGCGACCTTGACGGTTACTGACTCTAAAGGTGTAAGTAAAGACATTACTTATAACTATACCGTTTATCCGAAGGTTGAGGCTAATACCAACAATGGGGTAACAGGTAAGTTTTATTCCTTTAAAGATGATGGTAATGGTAGAACCAACGGAGGTAACTGGGCTAATAATTATGGCGGAGACACTTATTTATATGTAAACCAAAAGGAGCTTCCAGCAAATACGACTTGGTCTTACGAGTACAAATTAAATAGTCAATTAAGTGGTTCAGGTGAGTTGCAGAAGACACAAGTTGGAACACAAAAGTTTAGTAGTGTTTGGAATAATACTCAAGCGCATCAAACAGAGTACCGTGTAGTAGCGACTTATCCAACAGGACGCTTTGGGACTCCGTCTGCACAAGATCGTGCTTTGACAAGCGAGACTACATTTAATTATACAGTAGTGAATCCAGTTGCTAAGAAAGTTTATGAAACAACAGTGGGTAATATGTCTCCGTTGTCAACTATTAGCACAACTCCAGGTGAAACGATTACAAATGCTGCCAATACACCCGTAATCCCAGCTGGAACAGATTACGCATGGGAAACACCTATAAGTGAATCTGATATTTCCACTCCAGGTTATATAACTAAAAAAGTTAAAGTAACATTACCACTAGGTGCTGCAACAGGTAATCGTAACGATAAATTAGTTCCAGTAACTATCAAAGTCAACCTAAAAACACCACAAATCGCAGATAATCAAGTAACGAATACAGGTGGTCTTCCAAATCGTAGTATTACAGTGACAGATGTGACACCAGGTGCGACAGTAACCTTGAGAATAGGAAGTAAGGAAATTCCGAAGACAGTACCAGCTGGTGCTACAAGTGTCGCATTTGGAGCAGATGAATTAGCAGATAGTAACGGTTTGCTACCAACGGGGAACGTAACGGTTACACAAACTAAAGTCGTTACAAATCCTGAAGGAAATCCAGAGACCCTTAGCACATCAACTACTAAAGAAATTACTAAAGAAAATGTAGCACCAAATCCTGAATTTGAAATCTACGTTAAAAATGATAAGACTGATAAGTGGGAAAAGCTTTCTCCGAAAAATGATGTCCGTCCTGGTACGAGTGGATACGAGATTTTTGCCGGAGATGAAGTTAAAGTTGTCTTAAAAGGTTCAGATAATAGTGGTAAACTTAGAGACTTGAAACTTTATGATGGTGTTTCTGACAAAGATAGAATATTCTCAGGTGACTATTCTTCGAATGATAGTGCACCAGGATTCAAGAATAAACCAACGAATGCTCCTGCTACTTTAGAGTATACAGCGACTTATAATCCTAATCAGGAATATGCAGATGGGAATAGATGGACACTTGGGGTAAAAGCTGTAGATCTGTCTAATAATGAAGCACGTACTCCAGCAGCAGTTGTTGCTCAAGGGAAACTGAATAAGAAATTCCCAGGTGAAGTGCCAGCGACAGTTCAAGTAACTAATGCGACAACTCCATCAGCAGATGATAAAGAAAAGATTCTT
>MKYF01000046.1 GCA_001914195.1 Streptococcus mitis
TAATAAATACAAAATAACCGAGGAACTCGCTCAAATTAACGAGAGATTCCTCGGTTTTCATTTCATTAAAAGTAAGAGACCTATTTTTTCAGTGGACTACTACTTAATAGCGGTATTATCAGAAAGTATCTTGACCCACAAGGAAAAGCTAGTGATGAGGAGCTTGCCTATTTTATAGCTCAAGCCAAAGCCCAAAACCTCAATCCATTTACAAAAGAAATTTATTTTATCAAGTATGGAACTCAGCCAGCCCAGATAGTCACTGCCAAATCAGCTTTTGAAAAGAAAGCAGATGGTCACCCGCAATTTGATGGCAAAGAGGCAGGCGTAATCTATCTGATGGATGGTGAAATTAAATACTCAAAAGGAGCATTTATTCCTAAAGGCGCTGAAATTCTTGGCGGTTGGGCTAAGGTGTACCGCAAAGACCGTACTTACCCAACGGAAACAGAAGTATCTTTTGAGGAGTACGACAATTCTAAAATACGTGCAAGAGTTAAGGAACTGACACAACAAGGTAAAGATGTTACTTATCCAGTGATGAACTCATACGGTAAGCCAATAGGTGAGAATAACTGGGATACTATGCCTTGTGTCATGATACGAAAAGTAGCTCTAGTGTCAGCTTACCGTGAGGCGTTTCCTGCCGAGCTTGGAGCAAGCTATGAGGCTGACGAAATTCAGCTGGATAACACACCTAAAGACGTCACTCCTCAAGAAAGCCGTGAGGATGTCGTAGCACGCAAGATGGCTCAGATTGAGCAATTCAACAAAGAGCAAGAGGCAAATCATGCAGATCCTGAACCTGCTAAAACTGAGGAGCCAATCCAGGGCGAGTTGCTAGACGGTGAACTTGAATATTAGGAGGATAACATGCAAGAATTACAGGTTATTGATGATAAGAAAATCAATAAAATTTATGAAATGATTACAACGGATGAGCTTACTAGAGAGTCTTTTGAAAAAGACCTCATAGAGGCTACTGAAAAGTACAAGGACTATATTCCTACAGCTAGCACTCTCAAAGACGACAAGGCAAAGCGAGCTGAATTTAATAAGTTAATTGAGTCTAAAAATCGTATCCGTATCGACACTAAAAACTTGCTGTCAGAGACGGCTAACACATGGGATAGTTATGCAAAGTCAATTATTGAACCATTTGCAACCGTAGTTAGTGAATTTGATAAAGGTATCAAGGAAATTGAAGAACATCAAAGACAACTAAAAATAGATACGGTTAAGAGTTACATAGCCAACAAATCAGCTGAGTACATGCTGGATCCTCGTCTCTTTGATGAAAAGGCCCTTGAGTATGTCAAGGCTAGCGATTTCATGGCAGACGGCGTGACGCTTAAAAAAGCCACTATGAAGTCACTTGATGACATGGTCACATTTGAGTTTCAGAAACAGCAAGAATTTGAAAAGGCTAAGTCAGCTATTTCAGGGTTATGTGCTGAGTATGGCATGACTGACTCACCGTACATCCGACAACTGAAAGACTTGACTCTTGCTGAGGTCTTTGAACAAATCAAAGCTGACTATGAATTTGAAAAGCAAAAGGAAGAACTCAGACAAGCTCAAGAACGAGCAGAGCAATCTAATCAGGAACTTTTAGCAACTCAACAAACTAAACAGCAAGAACAGGCTCCAAAATCAACGGAAACCCCAAAATTTGACCCAGAGTCAGGCGAAATCTTGGATGGTGGACAAATCCCTCAAAATGAGCCCAACGCTCTCAGAGGGGCTGAAAACGACCTGAAACGATATAGCCAAAAAATGACTTTAGAGGTGTATTTTGTAGATACAGCCGAAAAAGACCGTTTCAAGGCTGGTCTAAGTCAACTTGGATTTGATTTTAAAAAGAACTATCAAGTCAGCGGTTATCAACGTATTGAGCCACTGACTCAGACTGAACTCAATGAGCAGTGTGGGTGGTAAGTATGAGTAAACAAGTAAAAGATATACTAGAAACTCATGACACAGGCTGCCCACATGGTATTACATTCGCTATACATCAAAACAAAGAGGAATGTATTGCGTTATTTGGCAGGTCTGGATGGCCTGGTCTCAAACCTCGATTTATTCGTTGGAATGAAAGTGTTGAAAACCAAACAACATACAAAACTGAGGAATCCTTACTTAATGCCTATGTTTGTGATGTTAAAAAAACATCGGAAGATTTTATCATAATTGAATTGTTGCCATTTTAGGAGATGAAACCATGGAAATTAGAAAAGTATCTGACAGCGTATCCATCTACTCGGACGGCAAGAGATTGCAGGTTATCCACAACCTAGGGGATGAGTTTATCCTAGATTTTAAGGTGGGAGAGGATAGCGTCTGGAACCTTGATGGCCAAGTCGTAGAAATTATTGACATGATTGAGCCTGTCTTTAAAGTTTGCGGCTTTTGCTCAAAAGCTGGAGAGGGTATGCAACGCTTAAAACATGCTATCGTCCACTTTGAAAGATTTGAGCAGTACATCAGAGACAATCAGGATGACCTGATGGTCTGGTGGCACAATCCAGGAGGGGAATATGAATTTTAGAAAGAGTGATTTACTTAATTATAGACAACTTTGGTGGCTTGATAAATTTCTAGTTGGACATAAAGGATATATCGCTGGAGGTTGCTTTAAGAATATTTTCAATGGCGAACCAGTTAAAGACCTAGACATATTCTTTGAAAACAACCAGGATTTTATCGAAGCTCAGAGATATTATAAACAACTTATAAAAGAGAAACCAAATGACTGGAAATTTTCGTACGAAAACAAAAATTGCTGGTCTATATATTCTATAAAAGATAAAGTTCGTTTAGAGCTCATCAGAAACACATACGGAAATCCAAAACAAGTTATTTCAAATTTTGATTTCACAATAACGAAGTTTGCTTATTACAAAAATTATGACAATTTGGATGAAGATGATTATATGGCTGTTTTTGAAGTCATATTTCATGAAGATTTCTTTGAGCATTTGCACACAAAACGTTTAGTTGTTGATAATGTTTTGCCATATCCCGTAAGTACATTTAATAGGATGTTGAGGTATGCCAAATACGGCTATCAGCCGTGTAGAGAAACGAAAATAAGAGTTGTCACAGAGTTGGCAGCATTAGACCCCAAAGATGAAAAAGATTTTGGGGAACAACTTGGAAAAAGTTTGTACGAAGGGATGGATTAAAAATGATAAATATCGTTGTGTTAGTAGGGCGGCTTACAAAAGATGCTGAACTGAGATACACGCAATCTAATATTGCGGTTGCTACGTTTACTCTTGCTGTAAATCGTCCATTTAAGAATGAGGCTGGAGAGCGTGAGGCTGATTTTATCAATTGCGTTATCTGGAGACATTCAGCTGAAAATCTTGCTAATTGGGCTAAAAAAGGCTCTCTTATCGGAGTTACAGGAGTAATTCAAACACGTAGTTATGATAATCAACAAGGCCAACGTGTTTATGTCACAGAGGTTGTTGCTAGTAATTTCCAAATGTTGGAAAGCCGTAGTGTGCGTGAGGGTCATACAGGTGGAGCTTACTCTGCACCAACTGCAAACTATTCAGCGCCTACAAATTCAGTACCAGACTTTTCACGTGATGAAAATCCATTTGGCAGACCGACAAACCCATTGGATATCAGTGATGATGATTTGCCGTTTTAAGAGCCTATGATCATGCTAGAAAAGGAGTACGCCCTCTACAAAGGCGATGAACTGTTGGGAATGGGTACTGTAAAGGAATTAGCCAGACAGTTTAATGTAAAAATAGAAACAATACACTACTACAACACGCCAACGTACAAGAGGAGAACGAACCCGAATAGAGCAAGGCGACTTGTACCGTTGGATTAGGATGAGGGAAATATGAATTTAACAATCAAAGCAGGAGACTATGTGAAAGTACTTAGAAATGGGGAGTTTCACAATATAGTCCAGGTAAAGAGGATATACGGTAGTGTTATAGAAACAACTCATGGTATCTATAACGCTGATACTTTAGCAAGTCGAATCAATAAGACTTGTATTATTTCAGGTGTTGTAACATGGGAGGATTTTCATGGATAGAGAAAGTATAAGAGTAAAGGTAGATTTACAATGTCCGTTTTGTGGTTTTTGCAAGATGATGAAAACCGGGTCGCACAGAAAAGGGATTACATGCCCAACCTGCAAGCAAACAGTATTCTTGGCATGGGCAACTGGTGTTGAGGGTGAACTTGATAAGTATGGATATTATTTCCACGCTTACGAGCCTTTCAATATCCGCAAAATCAATCAAGAGTTTCAAGATGCTTTTGAAGATGCACCACCTAAACACTCTTTCACCATCAGAAATAAGATGAGAGGGTGAAATTACTTTTACAATCAGTATTAAACCAATTTGAAAAGGAAAAACAACATGACACAATTTGATTTTATTTTAATTCTAATCGCTATTATCACAACTACCTGGGCTGGTATTATTACAGCTGTTGCTAAAATTGCAGTTTCTGAGTACAAAAAACAAATCAAATACTATCAACAGCCAGAAATACAAGTAAAGATTGCACAAAATGCAATACAACAGCGTTTCTTTGAAAATGGAGGGGAGGTGTTTAGATGAAAGTATTTGATGGCGCTAAAATGCGTGCCATCCGTAAAGAGGCAGAGCTTACTCAGTATGATCTTGCCCCTATGGTTGGCATTAGTCAAAATCGAGTAAGTGACATTGAGAGAAATGTTACAACTCCAACGATTGAGGAAATTGAGGCATTTGCCGATGCTCTAAATACTCAAGTATCATCATTTTTAAGCAATGAGTCAGAAATTGAGGTTATTGCTAATACCTTTACCAAAAAGAAAAAGGATACGGATGCAGAGTCTCACTTTGACACCTCAACCGAGCAAATGGAGCTATTTGTTGATGATACTTTACTAGGTCATGACCTAGCAGGATATGTCTTAATCAGCCATAAGACCTATCTAGAGTTGTTAGATAGTCGAGATCGCTTACAGCAGTTACAAAAACTTTTGAAGTAAGGAGGACAATATGGATAAAAAACTTATTGGGTTAGACCTAACCCACATTGCCGATGGAGGATTACAGGAGAAACTAGACAAAGAGCTTGAAAAAGTCTTTGATAACATCCTTGACCTTAATACCGATGCTAAAGCTAAACGCAAAGTGACTATCACGCTTACAATGTCAGCTAATGAAGAGCGTACAGTGGTTGATACTATCATGGATGTGAAATCAAAATTTGCGCCTCAAAATGGAGTAGCTACAACAATTCTTGTTGGGCGTGATTTTGATACAGGGCAAGTACATGCTAACGAGCTGAAAAGTACAGTACCTGGTCAAATGTACTTTGATGAAAATGGGGAAATCCTTACTGATATTGGGCAACCAGTAGCAGAAATTGAACAACAAGCAGAAACAAAACCAGATATTATTGATTTCAACAAAAAGAAAGTAGGTAACTAATATGACAACAGAAAATCTTAAATCAGCATTGGAATACGCAGTAGAACTAAATAAGTGTGGGTTAGAAATTTTAACAGCTGCAGATGGCACAGAGTACTATGATGCCAACAAATTCAACCTCAAAGAACTTGACCCCAAACGATATCCTAAAACTTTGGAGCTATCAACCTTAACAAGTCTAGTTGACTATCTCAAAACAGACCTCAACAATTTGAAAAACCAACGCCTGATTGTAGCAGTTGAGAAAAATGATGAGGTTTGTGTGTGGTCTGAAAATGATGAGTTAGAACGTCGCACATTACTTGTTGATGTTAAGGCACGCATCCCAGAGTTATCTTTTAGCCGTTTCCTATCATCAGAACAGTTCAATATCATGTTGCAATCAAACTTTATTGACGATAATGATCGTGGCACATTGCTAGAATTTGCTAGCGCATTGAAAATTGAGAATGGGGCTGAAATTGAAGATACCGGAGTATATCAAGTAGCAACAGTTAAAACAGGAGTGGCAAGTCTTGCTAAAGGGAAAACACCTAACCCAGTTACATTGCGCCCATATCGTACATTTGGCGAGGTCGAACAACCAGCAAGCCTATTTGTCTTTAGGATTGATAAGCAAGCCAATATGGCTTTATTTGAGGCAGATGGCAAGCGCTGGGTAGCTGATGCGGTAGGAAACATTGCAGCCTATCTAAAAGAGCAACTAGCAGACCAAAAACATATCACAGTATTAGCATAAGAGAGGAAAAAACAATGACTAAAGAAACTAAAAACGCAGTATCAGCTGAAACTATCGTAGAGAACTTGAAAGAATTTGCGGAGACATTACACGATGAGTGCAAAGAGGCAATGCTCTACTATCTTTCAGCAAAGAATGCGAGTAAATTTAAAATAGCTAATATTATGCATAATATTAGTCATGATTTGCTAGATATCTTAGACGGAAAGAGTGCTAAAGAAATTCTTGATGAATCTGGTGAGGAAGATAGCTCTTTTGTTGGTTCAATCGCTATCAATGTAGAAACTGGGAAAGTTGAGGGGATTGATGACATCAAGGACACCAAAGTAAAAGAACAGATTTTAGCAGCTGTAAGTAAAGTGGTTGAAGAGTTAGGCGGTAATTAGATGATCTTGTTTCTGAAATTGATGGTTATCAGCGCTTGCTTACTCCTTGCTATTCTGATTTTCGTTGCTGGTCATAAAACCTACAAAGAGGGGAGAGCGGACAAGGTGGTTTGGTTTATCTTTGATGTTTATGCTATCGCTTTGATTTATACAGTAATAAAGATTTTGGAGATATGACATGAAAAATAAAAATCGAGTTGGACTGTTTTGCGCACTTGTTGCTTTGTCGCTATCAATGCTAAATCTAGGTTTGATAATCTCTAAAAATCACTATAAACCGCAGGTGGTCAAGCTGGAGCAACAAGTGGATGAATTGAAAAAAAGAAAACCAGTCATTATTTATCAAGTTGACAATGCTGGTGGTGAGCTTATCGGAACAGTCACAGAAAAAGCTATTGTTGATGGGCATTATACAGTCACAATTGGAGCTTATGGCAAGTTTCTTGTTACGAAAGAACAGTATGAGAGTATCAATGTGGGCGACGATGCCCCAGGCTATTTGAAGAAATGAGGAAATTAAGATGAGTGATTACAAACAACGGATGATCGATGAATACAAACAATTAAAAGAGCGCGCTAACAAGTTAAGTTTGATGATTAGTAACTATTACGTAGGAACGCTTGATTTTAAACTAAAATGTCCTATTGAGTTACTTGAAACACAACATTATACAATGTGTGCATATCTCAAAATCCTTGAACAGCGCGCAGAAATTGAAAATATTGAGCTTCAAGGTAATCAAAATGAAATTTGAATTTTCTTTACCTCGAAACACTAAGCTAAAATCTCTAAATATGGTTATCAATAGTAATGACAGGCAACATCAAACAGATAAAGCTAAAGTTACTAAGCGCATCAGAGCTTTTGCTTATTGGCATACATCGATGAACAAGGATAAAGGGAGGGCTGCTTTTAGCCCCTCTAACCCTTGTGAGGTTACAGTTACAATTTACAGCCCTACTAAGTCTAAATTAGATCCGCCTAACTTATACCCAACAGTCAAGGCTATCATTGATGGCATGACTGATGCGGGTATTTGGACGGACGATAATCATAAAGTTATCAAAAAGTTATCCTTTGTTTATGGCGGATTAAGCGAGGAAAAAGGGCATTATAGATTAGAGTTTGATATAGAGGAGGTTTAAAGTGATTGAAGTTAATATAAAATGCGATAATTTTAAAGCGCATGCCCTTTACCAAGATGATACTAAACTAGGACAAATTAGAGATGCAATCATATCTCAAATGAATAATGAGCATGTGGTTATTTTAGGGGAAGATAGAAGTATTCTATTAAATCCTAAAGTTATTAAATGTGTACAATTTGAGGTTGTAGAAGATGACAAAATCTAAAAAAGTAAGGAGTAATTGGGATGATACCAAAGTTTAGAGTTTGGGTAAATAAAATTAAAGCGATTTTTGAACCAGATGACATTATCGGCATCAATTATGAAGAAAAGGAAATCTTTATGCAAGAAATCTATTTTGTAGACGGATTGCCAGATAGTAGGGTTTTACATCGCTATGACTTTGACGAAATCGAATCCATGCAATCAACAGGCCTCAAAGATAAGAACGGTAAAGAGGTATTTATCGGTGATATCGTTAAATGTACAAGAGGATGTTCCCATGAAGTATATCTAGAAAAAGAATACGGTGGCACATTCATAGGCGGAATGCCTGCCATATATCTAAAGGGATTGCTAAGTGGGTATGCGTGGACTGAGGATGAGGAAATCATCGGCAACATCTACGAAAATCCGGAACTTTTGGAGGACGCAAATGAGACCTAAAAAATATCCATATTTAGGAAGAAAGAAAAGGCAAAAAATCTTGTCGCCATTATTTTCTGCACAACCAATTTTTAACGAGATTCCAATCATAGAAGAGGTCAAAGTTGAGCTCGGAGTTGAAGCTAATGTTGGACGTTCATATCCAGAAATGTTAATACATTTAGATATTTCTGGATACGGGAATAGAATACATTCTATACATCGATTTCCTGGTATTTTCCTTACTGTTAGTGAATCAATCCAACTAAAGATGCTTTTCTATAAAAAACTTAGAAATTTTACCACAGATCGTTTTTTGACCTTTAGAGAATCTGATTGGAAGTTCCTTATCAGCGATCTGGTCAACGAATTTGTGCATTAGAAAGTTAATGAGGAGAAGAAAAATGAAGTTAAAAAAACTATTAGCAATTGCATTGCTTGGCTTATCTTTTGTATGGTTGGCAGCATG
Organism: Streptococcus mitis; assembly: GCA_001914195.1. Taxonomy (GTDB): domain Bacteria; phylum Bacillota; class Bacilli; order Lactobacillales; family Streptococcaceae; genus Streptococcus; species Streptococcus mitis_F. The sequence continues at coordinate 8,827 of MKYF01000046.1, forward strand.
TGGAAACAAGGATGTCCTTGGAACAACTTTCACTTTTAATTACGCAAAAGTGAAAATGGTAGATGGGCAAATCGTAGAGGGCAAAGTTAAACAGTGGGCGAAGTACGAGAAACAGGATAGTATTCGTGTTACTTTTGAAAATGGTGATGAGTATTACACTCACTCAAGTAACGTGATCTTGTATAACAAATGATGAGGGGGGAGAAGATGACCAGGCCTAAAAACTATCCTTACTCAAGGTCTCAATGGGAAAAAGTAGTTACAGAAGTTCACAGTTGGGGGTATTCAAATTATTTTAAAATAGTAACGCTAAAAAATAGAATCACAGGAGAAGAAAAATGAAATCAAAAAAAATAGGTATTATCATTGGGGCGATATGTGTAATCGTTGTATCTCCGTTCGTTGTTCAGTACGGATGGAATGAAATTATCACAACGATCGTTCCTGTCAGTAAAATTACAGTTTGGCAAGCATTAGGGATGGATGCACTACTATCTTTCATCTGGCCTGTATTATCCAGTAAAAAAGAATCTGAAGAGGATTATTCG
>MKYF01000001.1 GCA_001914195.1 Streptococcus mitis
GGAGATACACCTGTACCCATGCCGAACACAGAAGTTAAGCCCTAGAACGCCGGAAGTAGTTGGGGGTTGCCCCCTGTGAGATATGGAAGTCGCTTAGCTTTAATCCGCCATAGCTCAGTTGGTAGTAGCGCATGACTGTTAATCATGATGTCGTAGGTTCGAGTCCTACTGGCGGAGTAGTTAATTAAAGGAGGTTTTGACCTCTTTTTTGTTATGTAATTAATAATCTAGGCTCTTTTTCAACTGTAGTGGGTTGAAGAAAAGCTAAGATCGAGAAAGGACACATTTTGCCCTTTCTTTTTTGATATTCAGAGCGATAAAAATCCTTTTTTTGAAGTTTTCAAAGTTCCGAAATCCAAAGGCATTTCGCTTGATAAGTTTAATGAGATTATTAGTCGCTTCTAATTTAGCGTTGTAAGTTGTAATATGAAGTCTCTTCAAAGTAGGTAGGAGTTGCATTTTGAACCACTTTACAAAGAGGTAGGGGGCGATTCCCGTTTCGTCAATATAGTAGATTGGAACTAGGATAGTATGTTACAACTTCTAAAAATATTTCTAGAAATTAATTTGACTTTCCTAATCGATTTGTTCATCTCTTATTTCACTCTACTAGATATGCATAGCTTTATTATAACATGCGCATTTTAAACTAAGCGACTATACAGACATTAAGCATACCATCAGCTATTATAGATAATGCAAGATTACATAGATTTGAATATCTGATAATATGCGTTTTTCTTATTTTAAGATTTTTTCCTCAGTCTCTTTTAGTATTTAACGCAGTCAATAAGGTTTTTATCAAAGTCTAATTTAGGTAGTAAATTTATTTCTATTCTGTCAACTTTTCCTATTTTTTCTCTTGTTGAGGTTGGTATTTTAACAATTCAGGAGTTATTAATGATTAATTAAAATTTTTTGTTAGAATAAGATCATAAAAAGTAAAGGAGTGTATGCTTATGCTACAAAATATTTATGATCAGATGACTGATTTCTATGACAGTATCGAAGAAGAGTATGCTACTTTCTTTGGTAATAGTTGGGACTGGGAACATTTTCATTTTAAATTTTTGATTTATTATTTAGTTAGATATGGTATTGGGTGTCGTAGGGATTTTATTGTTTACCATTATCGTGTTGCTTATCGTTTGTATCTTGAAAAGATGATAATGAAACAAGGTTTTATTTCTTGTTGAGATAGTCTGAGTTAATTTCCGAACAAATTTACTTTTTTATAGAAAGATAATAATAAATAGCTAGTTATTTTTCTAAATCATTTTTTAATAGTTGGAAATAGCAAATCTTTCTATTGTTTCTTCTTGATAAAAAGGCGATTTTTTCTTATAATAAATTGTAAGATATAATTGCAGGTGAGAGTCCTGCCATGTATGTGAGAAAGGAAGAGCCTGAGGGCTCAGACAAGATTATGACTTCAGTTGTTGTTGTAGGTACCCAATGGGGTGATGAAGGTAAAGGGAAGATTACAGACTTCCTTTCAGCGAATGCAGAAGTGATTGCACGTTACCAAGGTGGTGATAATGCAGGTCACACGATTGTGATCGATGGTAAGAAATTTAAGTTGCACTTGATTCCATCTGGAATTTTCTTCCCTGAAAAAATCTCTGTTATTGGGAATGGTATGGTTGTAAATCCTAAATCTCTTGTGAAAGAGTTGAGTTATCTTCATGAGGAAGGTGTTACAACTGATAACTTGCGTATTTCTGATCGCGCGCATGTTATTTTGCCTTATCATATCGAGTTGGATCGCTTGCAAGAAGAAGCTAAGGGCGACAATAAGATTGGTACTACAATTAAGGGAATTGGTCCAGCTTATATGGACAAGGCTGCTCGTGTAGGAATTCGTATTGCCGATCTTTTGGATAAAGACATTTTCCGTGAGCGTTTAGAACGTAATCTTGCTGAAAAGAATCGTCTTTTTGAAAAATTGTATGACAGTAAAGCGATTGCTTTCGATGATATTTTTGAAGAATATTACGAATATGGTCAACAAATCAAGAAATATGTGACAGATACATCTGTTATTTTGAATGATGCGCTTGATAACGGTAAACGTGTGCTTTTTGAAGGTGCACAAGGTGTTATGCTAGATATCGACCAAGGGACCTATCCATTTGTTACGTCATCAAACCCTGTGGCTGGTGGTGTTACGATTGGTTCTGGTGTTGGTCCAAGTAAGATTGACAAGGTTGTAGGTGTATGTAAAGCCTATACAAGTCGTGTAGGAGATGGGCCTTTCCCAACTGAATTGTTTGATGAAGTGGGAGAACGTATCCGTGAAGTCGGTCATGAATATGGTACAACAACTGGTCGTCCACGTCGTGTGGGTTGGTTTGACTCAGTTGTGATGCGTCATAGTCGTCGTGTTTCTGGTATTACTAATCTTTCATTGAACTCTATCGATGTTTTGAGCGGTTTGGATACTGTGAAAATCTGTGTGGCCTATGATCTTGATGGTCAACGTATTGACTACTATCCAGCTAGTCTTGAGCAATTGAAGCGTTGTAAGCCTATCTATGAAGAGTTGCCAGGTTGGTCAGAAGATATTACTGGAGTTCGTAATTTGGAAGATCTTCCTGAGAATGCGCGAAATTATGTTCGTCGTGTGAGTGAATTGGTTGGCGTTCGTATTTCTACTTTCTCAGTAGGTCCTGGTCGTGAACAAACAAATATTTTAGAAAGTGTTTGGTCCTAAGAGATTTTTAAGATTTGTTTAAGATAGGTCGGGTATACTGTAGACAGTTACAAGAAGACCTCCTAACTTGTTGTAACAAATATCCTAAACTTTTCTTTTTCATAATAATCTCCCTATAAAGTCACCGCATTCGGTGGCTTTTTTTGTCTTGGGATTCATGATATAATAATAAAATCGATAAGCAAGAAAAGAGAAACGGATGAATTATACAGTTGAAGAAAAAGAAGTCTTCATGAGAGAGGCCTTGAGAGAGGCTGAGATTGCTCTTGAACATGATGAAATTCCAATTGGTTGTGTGATTGTCAAGGACGGAGAAATCATTGGCCGTGGGCATAATGCGCGTGAGGAACTGCAGCGAGCGGTTATGCATGCGGAAATTATGGCTATAGAGAATGCGAACTTGAGTGAAGAAAGTTGGCGCTTGCTGGATTGCACGCTTTTTGTGACTATTGAGCCGTGTGTCATGTGTAGTGGGGCAATCGGGCTTGCCCGTATTCCAAACGTGGTCTACGGGGCTAAAAATCAGAAATTTGGCGCTGCTGGGAGTTTGTACGATATCTTGACAGATGAGCGTCTCAATCATCGTGTGGAGGTTGAAACGGGAATTTTGGAAGATGAATGCGCAGCTATTATGCAGGACTTTTTTAGAAATAGACGGAAAAAATAATTTTGCTTTTAAAATGAATAGGAATGTGATATAATAAATAGTGGAGCAACAGTTCTGCGTGAAGCGGGTCAGGGGAGGAATCCAGCAGCCCTAAGCGATTTGAATTGTGTGCTCTTTTTTTCGTGCTTTTTCCGAATAAATAAGATAGAATAATCTAGAATAAATGATAATAGAAAAGAGAAGATGATGAAAATTCGTGGTTTTGAATTGGTTTCTAGTTTTACAGATGAAAATTTATTGCCCAAGCGTGAGACAGCGCATGCGGCTGGTTACGACTTAAAGGTTGCTGTGCGTACAGTTATTGCGCCAGGAGAGATTGTATTGGTTCCGACAGGGGTTAAGGCTTATATGCAGCCGACTGAGGTTCTCTACCTCTATGATCGTTCTTCAAACCCTCGTAAGAAGGGTTTGGTTTTAATTAATTCAGTTGGGGTTATTGATGGTGATTATTATGGAAATCCTGGGAATGAAGGGCATATTTTTGCACAGATGAAGAATATCACAGACCAAGAGGTTGTTCTTGAAGTGGGAGAACGTGTTGTCCAAGCTGTCTTTGCTCCTTTCTTAATTGCAGATGGAGATGCAGCTGACGGCGTGCGGACTGGTGGATTTGGATCGACTGGGCACTAGAATGAAGATTATCTTTGTACGTCACGGGGAGCCAGATTATAGTATGCTTGATAAACTTGAAAATCCGCAACTCTATAGTGGTTTTGGTCGTGATTTAGCACCATTGACCGGAAAAGGTCGCAGTCTGGCAAAAGAAGTTGCTAAAACTGCATGTTTTGGAAAGGCAGAGATTATTGTTTCATCGTCTGTGACGAGGGCTTTAGAAACAGCCCATTATATAGCGGTTGAAACAGGATTGGACTTATTTGTGGAGCCGTTTTTTCATGAGTGGCGTCCAGACTTAGATGGCACTAACTCTGATTTAACTAGTGTATTGGTAGCTCATGAATATTATCTAAAACATCAAGGAGGTTTATCTGAAGATTCTCCTTATCGCTATGAAACTGATCTAGAGATGCGTCATCGTTTTTTAAGAGCTTTGAAAAAATATAAAAATTATAAAACTATTATCATTGTAACTCACGGAATGCTCATGCGCCAGTTTGTGCTAAATGAGAAGATTGATTTTTGCCAAGTGATTGAGTGTGAGTTAGAGATATAGAAAGAGGTTTATCATCGCAAAGAAAAAAGCGACATTTGTATGTCAAAATTGTGGGTATAATTCCCCTAAATATCTGGGACGATGTCCTAACTGTGGGTCTTGGTCTTCTTTTGTAGAAGAGGTTGAGGTTGCCGAGGTCAAGAATGCGCGTGTGTCCTTGACAGGTGAGAAAACCAAACCTATGAAACTAGCTGAGGTGACTTCAATCAACGTCAATCGAACCAAGACGGAGATGGAGGAATTCAACCGTGTACTTGGAGGCGGAGTGGTACCAGGAAGTCTCGTCTTAATCGGTGGGGATCCTGGAATCGGGAAATCAACGCTTCTCCTACAAGTCTCAACCCAGTTGTCCCAAGTGGGAACGGTTCTCTACGTCAGTGGGGAGGAGTCTGCCCAGCAGATTAAACTACGTGCAGAGCGTTTGGGTGATATTGATAGCGAGTTTTATCTCTATGCAGAGACCAATATGCAGAGTGTTCGAGCTGAGGTAGAAAGAATCCAGCCAAACTTCCTCATTATTGACTCCATTCAGACCATTATGTCTCCTGAGATTTCAGGGGTGCAGGGGTCTGTTTCTCAGGTGCGTGAGGTAACTGCTGAGCTCATGCAGCTAGCTAAGACCAATAACATTGCCATCTTTATCGTAGGTCATGTGACCAAGGAAGGAACCTTGGCTGGGCCTCGTATGTTGGAGCATATGGTGGATACGGTGCTTTACTTTGAAGGGGAGCGTCACCATACTTTTCGTATCTTGAGAGCGGTCAAAAACCGTTTTGGATCCACTAATGAGATTGGAATTTTTGAGATGCAGTCGGGCGGATTGGTTGAGGTACTCAATCCGAGTCAAGTTTTCCTAGAAGAGCGTTTGGATGGAGCGACTGGTTCGTCAATCGTTGTGACTATGGAAGGGACGCGTCCGATTTTGGCGGAGGTTCAGGCTTTGGTAACACCGACCATGTTTGGAAATGCCAAGCGTACGACGACAGGCCTTGATTTCAATAGAGCCAGCTTGATTATGGCTGTTTTAGAAAAACGGGCAGGTCTTCTCTTGCAAAATCAGGACGCCTATCTTAAATCTGCTGGCGGTGTTAAATTGGATGAACCTGCGATAGACTTGGCCGTTGCGGTTGCTATTGCTTCGAGCTATAAAGACAAGCCAACTAATCCTCAGGAATGTTTTGTCGGAGAACTGGGCTTGACAGGAGAAATTCGACGCGTGAATCGTATCGAGCAACGCATCAATGAAGCTGCTAAACTGGGCTTTACTAAGATTTATGTGCCTAAGAATTCCTTGACAGGAATCACTCCGCCTAAGAAAATTCAGGTCATTGGCGTGACAACGATTCAGGAAGTTTTGAAAAAGGTCTTTGCATAATCCGTGACAAATCCTCTTAAAAATGATAAGATAGGAGAAATATTTGACTATCAAATTTTCAAGGAGGGAATCGTGTCGTATTTTGAACAGTTTATGCAAGCAAATCAGGCTTATGTTGCCCTACATGGGCAGTTAAATCTGCCACTTAAACCCAAAACTAGAGTAGCCATTGTGACCTGTATGGACTCTCGTTTGCACGTTGCGCAAGCTTTAGGTTTGGCGCTTGGGGATGCTCATATCTTGCGGAATGCAGGTGGTCGAGTGACAGAAGACATGATTCGTTCGCTGGTTATTTCCCAGCAACAAATGGGGACAAGAGAGATTGTGGTGTTACACCATACAGACTGTGGTGCTCAGACCTTTGAAAATGGTCCTTTTCAGGAGTATTTAAAAGAGGAACTAGGTGTCGATGTGTCAGATCAGGATTTTTTGCCCTTCCAAGATATAGAGGAGAGTGTGCGAGAGGATATGCAACTCCTTATCGAGTCTCCCCTAATACCAGATGATGTCATTATCTCTGGTGCTATTTACGATGTGGATACAGGAAGTATGACAGTTGTAGAATTATAAATACTTCATTTAGAAAGAAAGTGTATGAAGAAAAACAGTATTTTATTTATTTTTATTTTATTGCTATGTATTGGTTTGCAGTATGAAACCATCTACTATACGGACGGTTCGATGTCAGCTGCGGAATATGGCCTAATGGGAGTTTCTATCTTTCTAGCTCTCTTTTACATGATTCCGGCTCTTTATTTCCTTTTCCGTATTGGGAAAAAATGGGAATTGCCAAAGAAGGCCTTGATCTTGTCTTTATTGGGTGGGATGTTCCTTTCAGGCTGGTTGTCTAGCTTTGCGAATACCTATATCCATGATTTACTGGGTGTTCTTTTCCCAGATAGTGCGTTTTTAAATGCCTTTGAAAGTGCTATTGTGGCTCCTTTGGTAGAAGAGCCGTTGAAATTATTGCCACTTGTTTTTGTTTTAGCTTTGGTTCCTGTGCGAAAATTAAAATCTTTGTTTTTACTAGGCATTGCTTCTGGTTTGGGATTTCAAATGATTGAGGATATTGGCTACATTCGTACGGATTTGCCAGAGGGATTTGACTTTACTATTTCGAGAATTTTAGAGCGTATCATCTCAGGAATTGCCTCTCACTGGACTTTTTCAGGTCTGGCTGTAGTAGGTGTTTACTTGCTTTACAGAGCCTATAAAGGTCAGAAGGTTGGCAAGAAACAAGGGCTTATTTTCCTAGGTTTAGCCTTGGGAACTCATTTCTTGTTTAACTCTCCTTTTGTGGAGTTGGAGACAGAGTTGCCCTTAGCGATTCCAGTGGTTACGGCTATTACTCTCTATGGTTTTTATCAGGCTTATCGCTTTGTTGAGAAGCACAATGAGTTGATGAATTAGAATATTTTTCAAAAGAATGATGCAAGGGCACAAATATGCTGCCCTTCTTTTATTTTTGATTGAAAAATAGTGCAAAAAGCGCTACAATGGTAGATGGAAAATCTTGTGAAAAGCACAAGCGATACATATATACCGGAGGAAATCATGTCTTTTTCTGATTTAAAGCTGTTTGCCCTTTCTTCTAATAAAGAATTGGCAGAACGTGTGGCGCAGGAGATTGGGATAGAGTTGGGGAAATCAAGTGTTCGCCAATTTTCAGATGGAGAGATTCAGGTCAACATCGAAGAATCAATCCGTGGGAAACACGTCTTTATCCTACAATCAACTAGCTCGCCTGTAAATGACAATCTGCTTGAAATTTTGATTATGGTGGATGCTTTGAAGCGTGCGAGTGCAGAATCTGTCAATGTTGTCATGCCTTACTATGGGTATGCACGTCAGGATAGAAAGGCGAGAGCGCGTGAGCCAATCACTTCAAAACTTGTTGCAAATATGCTTGAAGTAGCTGGAGTGGATCGTTTATTGACCATCGACTTGCATGCTGCGCAGATTCAAGGATTCTTTGATATTCCTGTGGATCACTTGATGGGTGCTCCTCTGATTGCGGATTATTTTGAGCGTCGTGGCATGGTTGGTTCTGACTATGTGGTTGTCAGCCCAGACCATGGAGGGGTGACTCGTGCCCGTAAGTTGGCAGAATTTTTGAAAACATCTATCGCTATTATTGATAAACGTCGTAGCGTTGATAAGATGAATACTAGTGAAGTCATGAACATCATCGGTAAGGTCGAAGGCAAGACTTGTATCTTGATTGATGATATGATTGATACAGCTGGAACGATTTGCCATGCAGCGGATGCCCTTGCGGAAGCTGGTGCTGTTGAAGTCTATGCAAGCTGTACGCACCCAGTTCTTTCTGGTCCTGCTATGGACAATATCCAAAAATCAGCTATTAAGAAATTGGTTGTTTTGGATACCATCTATCTGCCAGAAGAGCGTTTGATTAATAAGATTGAGCAGATTTCAATCGCTCATCTCCTAGGGGATGCTATCGTACGTATCCATGAAAAACGCCCACTTTCTCCACTTTTCAGTATTGAGAAAAAGATTTAATGACCAAGCCTGAGATAATTCTCAGGTTTTTTTCATCTCTTTTCCGAATAAATAGATAGTAGCAGTGAATCTAGTAAACCTAGATTTAATGAAAATCAAATTCAAACCACGTCAACGTCGCCTTGCCGTACTCAAGTACAGCCTGCGGCTAGTTTCCTAGTTTGCTCTTTGATTTTCATTGAGTATAAGACTATGGTATAATAAAAGGAGGAAAAGGATGATTCTAAGACATCCGGGCATCAGCCCAACAAATGATTTGGTTGCTAAGAAAATTTTTAGCAATCCAGAAATCACTTGTCAATTTATTCGCGATATGTTGGATTTACCAGCCAAGAATGTAACTATTTTGGAGGTAAGTAACATTCACGTCTTGCCTTCCATGCCTTACTCGGCTCAAGATTTCTATACCAGTATAGACGTCTTGGCGGAGTTGGACAATGGGACACAAGTAATCATTGAGATTCAGGTACATCATCAGAATTTTTTCATCAATCGCCTGTGGGCTTATTTGTGCAGTCAGGTCAATCAAAATCTAGAAAAAATTCGCCAACGTGAAGGTGACACCCACCAGAGTTACAAACACATCGCACCAGTATACGCTATCGCAATTGTAGATAGCAACTACTTCCAAGATGACTTGGCTTTTCACAGCTTTAGTATGCGAGAGGACACGACAGGTGAGGCTTTAACAATTACAAACAATGGACAGGAACATCATCTAGTCAAGATGGCGTTCTTGGAATTAAAAAAATACAGAGAAACCAGCAAAGATGAGGTTCGTAAACCATGGTTGGAGTTTTTCGGGAATAAACCCTTTACCCAAGAACCCGAGCGAGCCATTAGCCAAGCAGACCAACTGCTGGACTATAAGAGCTGGTCCGAGGAGGACAGGAAAATGTTTAGTCAAACGTATGCGCGAAGAACAAGCGTTATTGGCTCAGGATTATGCCTTGGAGACTGCTAGGGCGGAAGGTCTTGAACAAGGACTAGAGCGTGGGAAGCTCTTTGCTTTCCTAGATATGGTTCGTCAAGGTCTTCTGACATCTGAGGTAGCCAGTCAGCAATTGGGCATGACCGTTGCTGAATTTGAGTCACTATTGAAAGAGCATCACAAATAAGAACTAAAAAAATACAGAGAAACTAGCAAATATAAGGTTCGCAAGCCGTGGTTGGAGTTTTTCGGGAATAAGCCCTTTACCCAACAACCTGAGCGAGCTATCAGCCAAGCAGACCAACTGCTAGACTACAAGAGCTGGTCTGAGGATGACAGGAAGCTGCTTAGTCAACTACATATGCGCGAAGAACAAGCCTTGTTAGCACATAACTATGCCTTGGAACGAGCTGAAGAAAAAGGCTTAGAACGTGGTCGTCCAGAGAGTACTGAGGAGGGGTAAAAGTAGGTTTAGCAAGTCTAGTTCGTCAAGGCCTTCTGACTTCATATATTGCCAGCTAGTAATGATTCGAATAGTTGGGAATATAAAGGATTATTGTTTGTTTGATTGAAATAATTTAGCTTTTATAAGTGATGAGAATTCAACATTTAAAGTTTGGACTGTTTTATCCAATATTTTCTTAAAAATAAGATAAAAATTGTTGATACCAATTATTTAAGTGGTATAACGGTGGTAGTAAAGAAAACTATTTACAATCAAATAAAAAATAAAATAGGAGATAAAACAATGAAAAAAGTTTTATTGACATCAGTAGTAGCTCTTGCAGTATTATCTGCAGTAGCGCCAGCATTTGCAGATAACAATGGTGGAGCTAACCTTCCAGGTGTGTATGATTCACGTGAAGCATATGAAAGCCAATCAGAATTTGTAACTGCTAATAGAGTTAATGCATATGTAGATGCTCATATCAAAGATCTTAAAGAACCAGCTGAAGTTGCCAAAGCTGAAGCAGACTTGCAAGCATTCTTGGATTCTGTATACTCAGGTTATGATTTCTCTAATAAGAAAGCAGCGCTAGAGAAAGCAGTTGGAGAAGCTAAAGAAGCATACAATGCTAAAGTAGTAGAACTTCGTAACGAAGCGGTGAAACATTTACAAGAAGTTTTCAATTCATCTCTTAAAAAAGAAGGTAAATACTATATCTTGAACGAAACTCTTGAACAAGCAAACGCTCGTTATTTAAAAGATCACGCTCAAGATGGACAAACAGCTCCATCAGCTACTCCAGAACCAGGTAAACCAGATTCAATAGAGCAAGCTAAACAAGCAGGTGCAATAGCTAAAGCTGGTCAAAAAGCTCTTCCCAAAACACACGCTTCTAAATAATTTATTTAATGAAGTAACTGAGGGTGGGCAAAAACCCACTTCTAACTATCAAAAAACGAGCATTTCCGTAGTTGGAGATGCTCGTTTTCTTATGTCATGGTTTATAATTAAAATAACAACAAAATAATTAGAAAGCCATGACAATGTATAAAGATTATAACACAAATCAGTTAAATTTAGAAGTAAATCTTGCCTACGATATTCCATCAAGTCCCGAAGCGAGAATGATTAGCCTCTTTGTGGACAGTATCCCTAATCAAGTTCTATTGGAAGAGACCTCTCACACTGGTCGCCATGCCTTTCATCCAGCCATGCTCATGAAGATGACCCTGTTCGCTTATACTCGTCAAGTGTTCTCTGGACGTAAAATCGTTCAAATGAATGAGGAAGTCATTCCCATGAAATGGTTGAACCAAGATACCTATGTTAGCTATAAAACGATTAATAACTTCCGCTCCAGTAAACATGCCAACAACCTAATCAAAACTGCTTTTATTTACTTCACCTTACTCATGCGTGAGAACGGAATGATTGAGGATGATGCCTTGTTCATTGATGGAACAAAACTAGAAGCTGATGCCAATCTCTATTCTTTCACTTGGAAAAGAGCTATTGACAAATATGAAGCAGCCTTGAGTGGGAAAATTTCCCAGCTCTATGATCAGCTGATTCAAGAAGGGGTAAATCTCACCTTATCTAAAGAAGAACGGGAAACCCGTCCGGGATTGGAGGAGCTACTAGAAAAAACGGAGGCTACCTTAGCCGAAATAGAACAAGCTATTGAAGAAGAGCCTAAAGTGATAAAGGGTGGGTCTGCCAATAGACAAAAACGTCGTCGGATAAAGAAAATCCGTAAGCAATTAAGGGATGATTTCCTTTCTCGTAAACAGCGCTATGAAGAAGCTAGAAAAATTTTAGAAGACCGCAACTCTTTCTCAAAGACGGATCATGATGCCACTTTTATGAGTATGAAGGAAGACCATATGCAAAATGGGCAACTGAAACCTGGTTATAATATCCAAGCGGCTACCAATGGTCAGTATGTCCTTGATTTTGATATCTTTCCCAATCCAACAGACACTCGCACTCTGAAACCCTTCCTCCAATCGATTCAAAGCCTAGACTTATTCAACTATATCGTAGCAGATGCTGGTTATGGTAGCGAAGAAAATTATCGTTTTATCATTGATGAATTGTAAAAAACACCGCTTATTCCCTATACCATGTATCAGAAGGAATTGACTAAAAACTACCAGACGAGCACAGATAATCCAATGAACTGGGAATATCTTGAGGACACGGACCAGTTTATAAAGCCCGACGGCCTAGTTTATTCCTTTAAGAACTACTCTAGTCGAACTGACAAGTATGGCTTTCAACGTGATTTCAAGATTTATGAGGCGGATAAAGTTCAAGATACTCCTGAGTTAGAACAGTTGGCTAAAACAAATAGTGGAAATCAGAAACAAATCCATTATAATCCAACTTGGAATTACTTTAAGGAACTCCTTAAGCAAACATTACATAGTGAAGAAGGCTCTCGAATTTATGCCAAACGGAAAATCGATGTTGAACCCGTTTTTGGTAGATTGAAGAGTGTTTTTGGCGTGCGAAGAGTGCATGTCAGAGGGAAACAAGCTGTCGCAATAGAGATAGGATTTATCTTTATGAGCATGAATCTCACCAAGTTGGCCAAGAATCTAGCCTCTAAAACATCCACTACTCAAAAACCACACAGTATTTCTTTCAGCTTGATTGGATTCAAGACTGGAATCACTGTGTGGTTTTATTTAGAAGCGAGTTTTTGCCCAGCCTCTTTTTGATAAAAGTAAATAAACAAGGGAGATAAAAATGAGCAGACGTTCAACTAAAAATAAGTCACCTATGAAGAAAATTATCGCTTTGCTTGTTGCTGTAGCTATTGTCGCTTTAGGAGGTTTATTCCTCTATAAGACATTTTTAGCTCCAACTGATCAGGCGAGTGAAACTAAGGTAGCACAAACGACACAAAAAATTGCTACGACATCGGCAGAGGAAAAAGAATATCTTACGAATAAGTTCAAAGGCTTACTTGGAACAAACTCTGATACGATCGCTTATGTGTATGCGCCCGGAACAGAGTTGGATGAACCTGTTGTTCAAACAACTGATAATTCAACTTATTTAGATAAGAGATTTGATGGTGGTCACGAACCTTATATGGGAACAGTGTTTATGGACACAGATAATAAAAATGATTTTAGTGACCGTTTAACTTGGTTATTTGGTCATGCTCGTGGTAGTAAAGTTGGGGATCATCGTATGTTTAATGATGTGAACTACTATAGTCGTCAAGATTATTTTGATGAACATCCATATGTTGTGATTGAGACTCCAGAGAGAAAGTATTATTATGAAGCAGTTGCTATGATTATAGTACCAGAAGAAACAGCCTTTTATCGTACTTCATTTGATGATGATAAAGATTTTCAAACGCAGTTAACAACTATTTATTAAACAGCTGAAGTTAAGAAACCAAATGTTAAAGTATCAGCTAAAAATAAGTATTTAGTTCTTTCAACTTGTCGTGAAGAAGATGAAACGATTCGTGAGAATCTATATCTTCGTCAAATACCAGACTCAGAAATGAGTGAGTTTGTCAAACAGCATAAAGATCAATTAACGTATAAACCAACAAGATAAATATATAGACTACTACTAAAATAGGAATGAATATAGTCTAGCAAGAATAGAAGTTCTTTGCAGTTAAAAAGGATTTCACTTTTATAATTATAAAGCATAAAAACAGAATTTAGTCATGGGCTAAGTTCTGTTTTTTAAAAACTAAATGGCTATATTCGCCAAAAGTTTGAAAAATACTTGCTCTAGCTCTTTCCAATGGTATTTTTCCCTGCTTTCCTTTATAATGGGTGTATGGATAAGAAAAAATTATTATTGATTGATGGGTCTTCTGTTGCTTTTCGGGCGTTTTTTGCGCTCTATCAGCAGTTGGACCGTTTTAAGAATGCGGCTGGCTTGCATACCAATGCGATTTATGGTTTTCAGTTGATGTTGAGCCATTTGTTGGAGCGGGTTGAGCCGAGTCATATTTTGGTAGCTTTTGATGCGGGTAAGACGACCTTCCGTACAGAGATGTATGCGGACTATAAGGGTGGTCGGGCTAAGACTCCTGATGAGTTTCGTGAGCAATTTCCCTTCATTCGTGAGTTGCTGGATCATATGGGGATTCGTCACTATGAGTTGGCTCAGTATGAGGCGGATGACATTATTGGGACACTGGACAAACTAGCAGAGCAGGATGGTTTTGATATTACCATTGTCAGTGGGGACAAGGATTTGATTCAGCTGACGGATGAGCATACGGTGGTTGAGATTTCCAAGAAAGGTGTGGCTGAGTTTGAGGCTTTTACGCCGGACTATCTCATGGAAAAGATGGGGCTCACACCGACTCAGTTTATCGATCTCAAGGCGCTCATGGGAGATAAGTCGGATAATATCCCTGGGGTGACTAAAATCGGCGAAAAGACGGGTATCAAGCTCTTGCTGGAGCATGGCTCACTCGAGGGGATTTACGAGAATATCGATGGGATGAAGGCTTCTAAGATGAAGGAAAATCTCATCAATGATAAGGAACAGGCCTTTTTGTCGAAAACACTGGCGACCATTGATACCAAGGCACCGATTGAGATTGGTTTGGAGGATTTGGTCTATAGTGGTCCAGATGTGGAAAATCTTGGGAAATTCTACGATGAGATGGGCTTCAAACAGCTCAAGCAGGCTTTAAATGTGTCGTCAGCTGATGTTGCTGAAAGTTTGGACTTTACTATCGTTGACCAAATTAGTCAAGAGATGCTGAGTGAAGAGTCAATCTTCCATTTTGAGCTTTTTGGTGAGAATTACCATACGGATTATTTGGTTGGATTTGCCTGGTCTTGTGGAGATAAGCTCTATGCCACAGACAAGCTTGAGCTGTTGCAAGAGCCTATTTTCAAGGACTTTCTAGAAAAAACATCTCTGAGAGTGTATGACTTTAAGAAGGCTAAAGTTCTCTTGCATCGTTTTGGTGTGGATCTGCAGGAGCCTGATTTTGATAGTCGTTTGGCTAAATACCTCCTTTCGACTGTGGAGGACAATGAAATTGCGACTATTGCTAGTCTTTATGGTCAGACTTATTTGGTTGATGATGAGACCTTCTACGGTAAGGGTGTCAAGAGAGCCATTCCTGCACGTGAGAAATTCTTGGAGCATTTAGCTCGTAAGCTTGCTGTTTTGGTTAAAACAGAACCTATTTTACTTGAAAAACTCAGAGAAAATGGGCAATTAGAGCTTCTTTATGATATGGAGCAACCTCTGGCTTTTGTCCTTGCCAAGATGGAAATTGCTGGGATTACGGTCAAGAAAGAGACCTTGCTTGAAATGCAGGCTGAAAATGAGCTTGTCATTGAAAAACTGACTCAAGAGATTTATGAACTGGCTGGTGAAGAGTTTAATATCAACTCGCCTAAGCAGTTGGGCGTGCTTCTCTTTGAAAAATTGGGGCTACCTCTAGAATACACTAAGAAAACTAAGACTGGATACTCGACAGCGGTGGATGTCTTGGAGCGCCTTGCTCCTATTGCTCCGATTGTTAAGAAAATTCTTGACTACCGTCAGATTGCTAAGATTCAATCGACTTATGTGATTGGCTTGCAAGACTGGATTTTGGCTGATGGCAAGATTCATACTCGCTATGTTCAGGATTTGACCCAGACTGGGCGTCTGTCTAGTGTGGATCCAAACTTGCAAAATATTCCTGTGCGTTTGGAGCAAGGCCGTCTCATTCGTAAGGCTTTTGTGCCTGAGTGGGAGGATAGTGTGCTTCTCAGCTCGGACTATTCACAGATTGAATTGCGAGTTTTGGCGCATATTTCTAAGGATGAGCACTTGATTAAGGCTTTCCAAGAGGGGGCAGATATCCATACTTCGACAGCCATGCGGGTCTTTGGCATTGAGCGTCCTGAGGATGTGACTGCAAACGACCGTCGCAATGCCAAGGCTGTCAACTTTGGAGTGGTTTACGGGATTTCAGACTTTGGTTTGTCTAATAATTTGGGCATTAGCCGTAAGGAAGCCAAAGCCTACATTGATACCTACTTTGAACGCTTCCCAGGTATTAAAAACTACATGGATGAAGTGGTGCGTGAGGCGCGTGATAAGGGCTATGTGGAGACCCTCTTCAAGCGTCGTCGTGAGTTGCCAGATATCAATTCTCGCAACTTCAATATTCGTGGTTTTGCGGAGCGGACAGCTATCAACTCACCTATTCAGGGTTCGGCAGCAGATATTCTCAAAATTGCCATGATTCAGCTAGATAAAGCCTTAGTTGCAGGTGGTTATCAGACTAAGATGCTTCTGCAAGTGCACGATGAAATCGTCCTTGAAGTGCCTAAATCTGAATTGACAGAGATGAAAAAATTAGTGAAACAAACTATGGAAGAAGCCATTCAACTCAGTGTTCCCCTTATCGCGGATGAGAATGAAGGGGCAACCTGGTACGAGGCTAAATAAAAAGGGGGCTAGTCCTCCTTTTTTGTAGTAGAATTATGCAAGCCTTTTCAAATTGTGCTATACTGATGAAAAAGGAGGATTTCTATGAGTCAAGAATTTATCAATCCAAGTGATGGCGTGATTCGTCAGTATCTCGCAACGAGTAAAACTCTTGCTGTGGTGGGCCTGTCTGACCGTGAGGAAACAACTAGCAATCGAGTGACCAAGGAAATGCAGGCTCGGGGTTATAAAATTATCCCAGTCAATCCCAAGGCGGCAGGTGGTGAAATCTTGGGTGAAAAGGCCTATGCTAGCCTAGCAGAGATTCCTTTTCCTGTAGATATTGTCAATGTTTACCGTCGCAGTGAATTTTTGCCAGATGTGGCGCGTGATTTTCTTAAGGCTGATGCCAAGATTTTTTGGGCACAGTTAGGACTTGAAAGTCTAGAAGCGGAAGAAATCTTGCGTGCTGGTGGATGTGATGATATCGTGATGAATCGTTGCATCAAGAGAGAACATACACGCTTGATTGAGGAAGCATAAGAAAAAGGTAGCTGGTGGGCTACCTTTTGTATTAGAAAATGCCGATAAGGGCCTGCATACCAAGACTAGTGAGGATGATGGCAATCCAGCAAATAGCTCCGAGAACAATGGATTTTCCACTGGATTTGACCATAGCTACTAAATTGGTTTTGAGACCGATAGCACTCATGGCTATGATAATAAGGAATTTAGAGAGTTGTTTGAGAGGGGTAAAGAAATTACTGGACACACCGAGAGAGGTGAGTAGTGTAGTGAGGAGAGAGGCAAGGATGAAGTAAAGGATAAAAAGTGGGAAGACTTTTTTCAGTTGCAATCCTTGCTTATTTTTTTGCTCGCGACTTTGCCAGTAGGAGAGAAAGAGAGTGATGGGGATAATAGCTAGGGTGCGTGTGAGTTTGACAATGGTTGCGGATTCGAGGGTATTAGTCTGGTAGAGACTGTCCCAGGCGCTGGCGGTAGCCGTTACAGAGGAAGTATCATTGACCGCAGTTCCTGCAAAGAGGGCGAAGCCTTCATTGGATAGATGAAGCCAGGTACCTAGCGTTGGAAAGATGAGCGCAGCCAAGACATTGAAGAAAAAGATAACGGAGATAGCTTGGGCTACTTCCTTTTCCTTGGCATGGATAACGGGCGCTGTCGCTGCAATGGCAGAGCCCCCACAGATCGAAGACCCTACTCCAATCAAGGTAGCCAGTTTTGTATCCAGTGCAAAGAAGCGCTGGAAGAGGTAGGCAACAATCAAGGCTATTGAAATGGTGGAAAGGATGACAGGGAGTGAAGATTGTCCGACTGCGAAGACTTGCGAGATATTGAGACCAAAACCAAGCAAGATAACGGCATACTGGAGCAATTTTTTAGAACTAAAGGTCAATCCCGCATCCAGTTGTTTATAAGACGAGAGAAAGGGATGTAGGAGCATGCCTATGAAAATGGCAAAAACAGGCGCGCCAATAACAGGGAAGAATCCTCCTAAGTACCAAGATAGAATGGAAATGAGAAGGCAGGCCAAGATGCCTGCTCCATTTTTTGATAGAAATGACATAAAAACCTCCAAATAGAATCTGTTACCATTATAGACCTGTAGAGAGGAAAAGTAAAATAGAAAGTGGAGCTAACAAATATTTGACAAGTAGTGCTAATTATGTAATAATAATCCTACAAGAACTGTAACGAAGTCTTGGCAAAAACAAAAATACCAGAGCTCCACCTCTGGTATTTCTTTTTGTCCAGTTACATTAAAACTAAACTCAGGTTATATTTTTTTGTCGCGCTTATCTAACCACTTTCTGACTATCCACTCAGAAATGACATTACCGGTAATAGTAATCAGTAATGGTGCTAGAATAACTGTAACGAAGATTAGCAAAAACTCACCTCCAAACTAAGTTCGTTAGTGGAGTTGCGACAAATCCATTTTAACATACTTCAATTTGTCATGCTAGCGTTATTCTCTAATGTATTTTTGCGGTCGGGGGGCTTTTGTAGTATAATAGAGATACGTTTTTACAGTAGGAGGTATCTATGGACTTAACTAAGCGCTTTAATAAACAGTTAGATAAGATTCAAGTTTCGTTGATTCGTCAGTTTGACCAGGCTATTTCGGAGATTCCTGGGGTCTTGCGTTTGACCTTGGGGGAACCTGATTTTACAACGCCAGATCATGTCAAGGAGGCGGCCAAGCGAGCGATTGACCAGAACCAATCCTACTATACAGGGATGAGTGGTCTGCTGACCTTACGTCAGGCAGCCAGTGATTTTGTTAAGGAAAAGTATCAACTGGACTATGCTCCTGAAAATGAAATCTTGGTCACTATCGGAGCGACAGAGGCTTTATCTGCTACTTTGACAGCTATTTTGGAAGAGGGAGACAAGGTGCTCTTGCCAGCTCCTGCTTATCCGGGTTATGAACCGATTGTCAATCTAGTTGGGGCAGAGGTTGTCGAGATTGATACAACTGAAAATGGGTTTGTCTTGACTCCTGAAATGTTGGAGAAGGCCATTTTGGAGCAGGGTGACAAGCTCAAGGCGGTTATTCTCAACTATCCAGCCAATCCGACAGGAATTACCTACAGTCGAGAGCAGTTGGAAGCTTTGGCAGCTGTTTTACGCAAGTATGAGATTTTCGTGGTTTGTGATGAGGTTTACTCAGAATTGACCTATACAGGCGAAGCCCATGTGTCTCTGGGAACCATGTTGAGAGATCAGGCTATTATTATCAATGGTCTATCTAAATCACATGCCATGACAGGTTGGCGTTTGGGGCTGATTTTCGCTCCTGCAGCCTTTACAGCTCAGTTGATTAAGAGTCACCAGTACTTGGTCACTGCTGCAAATACCATGGCTCAACACGCTGCGGTGGAAGCCTTGACGGCTGGTAAAAACGATGCGGAACCTATGAAGAAGGAATACATCCAGCGTCGGGATTATATTATCGAGAAAATGATTGCTCTTGGTTTTGAGATTATCAAACCAGACGGTGCCTTCTATATCTTTGCTAAGATTCCAGCGGGCTACAACCAAGACTCCTTTGCCTTTCTCAAGGATTTTGCTCAGAAGAAGGCCGTTGCCTTTATCCCTGGTGCTGCCTTTGGGCGTTACGGGGAAGGTTATGTTCGCCTATCTTATGCAGCCAGCATGGAGACGATCAAAGAAGCCATGAAACGACTTGAGGAGTACATGAGAGAAGCATGATTCAGTCCATCACGAGTCAAGGCTTGGTGCTCTACAATCGTAACTTTCGTGAGGATGACAAGCTAGTCAAGATTTTTACAGAGCAGGCTGGTAAGCGGATGTTTTTTGTCAAACACGCTGGTCAGTCTAAGCTGGCTCCAGTTATTCAGCCCTTGGTGTTGGCTCGATTTCTCTTGCGAATCAATGATGACGGGCTCAGTTACATCGAGGACTATCATGAGGTGATGACCTTTCCCAAGATTAATAGCGATCTCTTTGTCATGGCCTATGCGACCTATGTAGCAGCTCTTGCAGATGCTAGTTTGCAGGACAATCAGCAGGATGCTCCCTTGTTTGCTTTTTTGCAAAAGACTTTGGAGTTGATGGAAGCGGGCTTGGATTATCAGGTTTTGACCAATATTTTTGAAATTCAAATCTTGACTCGATTTGGAATTAGTCTCAATTTTAATGAGTGTGTCTTTTGTCATCGGGTTGGTCAGGCTTTTGACTTTTCTTTCAAATATGGAGCTTGTCTTTGCCCAGAGCATTATCAGGAAGATGAGAGACGTTGCCATCTCAATCCCAACATCCCTTATCTGCTCAATCAATTTCAAGCTATTGATTTTGAGAGCTTGGAGACCATTTCGCTCAAGCCTGAAATTAAGCAAGAGCTACGCCAATTTATGGATCAACTCTACGAAGATTACGTGGGGATTCACCTAAAATCAAAGAAATTTATTGATTCCCTAGCAGACTGGGGACAATTACTAAAAGAGGAAAAGAAATGAAAAAAATCGCAGTAGATGCCATGGGAGGCGATTATGCACCCCAAGCCATCGTTGAGGGAGTCAATCAAGCCCTAGCTGACTTTTCAGATATCGAGATTCAACTCTATGGAGATGAAGCTAAAATCAAGCAATATCTGACAGCGACAGAGCGCGTCAGCATTATCCATACGGATGAAAAGATTGATTCAGACGATGAACCTACGAGAGCTATTCGGAAGAAGAAGAATGCCAGTATGGTCTTGGCGGCCAAGGCTGTCAAAGAGGGTGAAGCAGATGCTGTCCTATCGGCTGGGAATACAGGTGCTTTACTAGTAGCAGGATTTTTCATCGTGGGTCGTATCAAGAACATTGACCGACCAGGCCTTATGTCGACCTTGCCGACTGTAGATGGAAAAGGTTTTGACATGCTGGATCTCGGTGCCAATGCGGAAAATACAGCCCAGCACCTCCATCAATACGCGGTTCTAGGTTCCTTCTATGCTAAAAATGTCCGTGGCATTGCGCAACCACGTGTTGGCTTGCTCAATAACGGAACAGAGAGTAGTAAGGGCGACCCGCTTCGCAAGGAAACCTATGAATTATTAGCGGCTGATGAAAGTTTGAATTTTATCGGAAATGTGGAAGCGCGTGATTTGATGAATGGCGTTGCGGATGTTGTTGTGGCAGATGGTTTCACGGGAAACGCTGTGCTCAAATCCATCGAAGGGACAGCCATGGGAATCATGGGCTTGCTCAAGACAGCTATTACAGATGGTGGTCTTCGAGCGAAACTAGGCGCACTCCTTCTCAAGGATAGCCTTAGAGGTTTGAAAAAACAGCTCAACTACTCAGATGTTGGTGGAGCAGTCTTGTTTGGTGTCAAGGCACCGGTTGTCAAGACTCATGGCTCAAGCGATGCCAAGGCTGTGTATAGTACAATCCGCCAGATTCGTACCATGCTAGAAACAGACGTAGTTGCCCAGACTGCGCGCGAATTTTCAGGAGAATAAAAGAGATGACAGAAAAAGAAATTTTTGACCGTATTGTGACCATTATCCAAGAGCGACAGGGAGAGGACTTTGTCGTGACAGAATCCTTGAGTCTGAAAGACGATTTGGATGCGGACTCAGTTGACTTGATGGAGTTTATCTTGACACTGGAAGATGAATTTAATATCGAAATCAGCGATGAGGAAATTGACCAACTCCAAAGTGTAGGAGATGTGGTAGAAGTCGTAAAAAGTAAAGAATAGCAAGAAGCAACATGCAAGTCGTGTTGCTTTTTATTGTCAGGGAAAATAAAAAATTTAGAACTTTTAGTGGGAATTACGAATAGATAGATAAGGAAGAAAAAGAGGAGTGTTTATGTATGTGACTGGTTTTTATCCGTGGTTTATTAAGTTATTTTTTAAATAAATTTAATTTAGTTGTACATTTTCGAATAAATAAGTGAGAGGAAAAGGAAGGAGATTAGAAATGATTATTTCAGTTATTTATCTAATCTGGCTATTTAAGTGTCTTAGAGGCTAAACATTAAAGATATAACAAAACATAAAAATTGAGGAGAAAAAAGATGACAAATTTTGACAAAATGGAACAGAACTTTGTAGCTCTTACAGAAGAAGAGTTGGTGAATGTGGATGGAGGATTCTTTGGTCCTGTATTGTTTACTATTTGGGGAACAAAAGTATTAGTCGGCCATGCTCTATCAGCAGGTGTAGCAGTAGGTTTTGCTGCTCTAGCTACTAATTAATAGATGAAGGAGATAGATAATGAATTATAACTTTGAAAATATGAAATCAGATGAATTGGAAAAAATTTCAGGTGGCTCTGTAGTAGGTGCTCTTGCGTTAGCATGGGGTGTAACCAAGGCGGTTGGAATCATTGGTGGTACAGCTGTTTCTGTTTACGTTGCAGGAAAAAGCGTTAAAGCAATAGGCGATTGGGGACTTTCAAGATTGCGATAATTTTTAAATACTTATGAGGTGGTGCAATGAGAAATGAAATAACTAGAGTAATAAAAATTGTTTTATTGTTTGTATCTATGGCTATCATGAATTTGATGTTACTTGGAATATTAGCTATGCTTGGTTTTTCTTTGACGGGCAGTGTGGATAGTTACCTCATGCCACCTTTATTTTCTACTCTTGTGTTGCTCTTCATTAACAAGATGATAACAAGGTTAGACAGACAGAAGGAAAAATAAGAGCTTGCTATGAAAAAATTTTTATTAGGTTTTGTTTTAACAGCTTACAGCATATTATTAATTTATTCTCTATTTAATTTAGAAAAGGTATCGTTGGAGAGCTGTATTTTGTTAGTAGCATTGACATACTATATTAATAAAAAAGAAACATTTAAACCCAAAGTGAATTATACTAATAATATTTTAGGAAGTGATTATCAGTTTACAGCAATGACAGAAAAAGAACGATAATCAATGAAAACAAGAACAGAGTAAAGAGTTTCGTAAAAGGTATATTATCTGATGTAGGTCTAGTTGCATGGGGTTACTCTATCTAAGATAAAACACTTTGGAGAAATCATAAATTTTCAAATAAAATTCAATTTAGTCGTACATTTTCGAATTGTTTTTCGAATAGATAAGTAAGAGGAAAAGGAAAGGAGTTTGCTTCATGTATCTACCAATTTTCTATTCATGGTACATTAAATTATTTTTTAAATAAAATTCAATTTAGTTGTACATTTTCGAATTGTTTTTCGAATAGATAAGTGAGAGAAAAAAGAAAGGAATAAAATAATGAAAGAACATTACTATGGATTTGTTGAGCTAACGTCGGAAGAATTGACCGATATTCAAGGTGGAGAAAATTGGACGAAGACCCTTGTAGATTGGTACATTGGATTTCGTAGGGGTTTAGGTTTTTAGGAGGATAAGCGATGAATGAAATGAATGATAAGTATACTATTGAAGTATTAAAGGAAAGCGACTTAGCTTTGCTGGTGGGTGGTAGCAAGGAAAGTTATCAACGGGGTCTAATTACAGGTCTATTGATACGCGGTGTATTTATTGGAACCCCATTTTTTAGAAGATAAGATTTAGAAACAATAGAACAATAGGAGAAAAAGATGACAAATTTTGACAAAATGGAGCAGAACTTTGTAGCTCTTACAGAAGAAGAGTTGGTGAATGTAGATGGGGGAGCATTACCTCTTGTAGTCGCTGGAGTATCTATTTGGAAGATAGGTGCAGCAGTAGCAGGTGGAGCAGCAGCGCTTTTTGCTGGAGGAGCAGCTTTGGGGTATTATGCGAATAGACCATAATCTGATTGTAGTCAGAGAGGCATTTCTATGTTTTTAAAAAAAGAAGTGATATTATTAGGGGTATTGTTATCGCTACGTATTATTTTTACTATCGTTCAAATTTTAATTGATTATAAAATATTATCTGGACAGTATAGTGTAAATTTTATGGATATTTCAGAAGTATTTACTTATCCAATACTCATTTTAATCATTTACATAGCAATAAAATATAATACAAAGGAGTAATGACGAATATGAACTTAGAACAATTTTATCAATTATCTGACGATGAATTAGTGGGAACAAAAGGTGGTTTTGGTCTTGCGGAAGCAGTTGGGATTGCAGGAGTACTGAATGCTGCTGTACAAATTTTTAATGCTGGTTACAAATTCGGTTCAGATTTGGCTCGTCGTGGGCGTTAGATAATGAACAGTCGCAACCTTAATCTCAATACATTGTTACCTAAACTAGCCACGATATGTCCTTTGTTGGGAATAACTCTTAATGTCGCGCTTCATGTGATTCGTACAGGTTCGTTAGTATCCTTTAATTGGCAATGGACTTTAGTTGGTTTGCTTTTCTCAGGATATTTTGGTATTTTTCGCAAAGATTTGTCAAAAAATAATCAAAACTATAAATGAAGAACATGAATCAAAAGGATTTTGTGTATATGAATGGTAGTGTTTTTCCGCCATTCTTGTCAGGCAAATAGGAGTTTCTTATGAAAACATTTTTATTAGGTTTTGCTGAGGGTTATTTTATCGTATCGCTCATAATCTACATCGCAACGTATTTGATTTTGAAAAATCCAATCAATACCCTATTTTATCCAGAAATTTACCCCGTTTTATTTGGGCTCTTTTATCTAGGATATAAGGTCAATAAAAAGCGAGTAGAGTAAACAGTTAAGAATGACTTGTTAGTCTATGCTAAAATGACTAGAGTATAATCTCAGAATGCATCACATTGGAATTTAAAAGGAGTAACGATGAATCGTAATTTAGAACGGTGTTATCTATTCTGACTATGAACAGATCATACCAGAGGTGGCTTAGAAATAGCAGGGACATTAGAAATTGAAGTAACTTTTAATAGGATGTCGTAAATGTTACTATCAATGATTTATTTGCCCCAAGCTTGCCTAGGGTGTCAGTAAAAAATCAATTTCCTTTCATACCATATTTTTAGTAGGTAGGACGTTTGTTCTGCCTATTTTTTTATCCAAAAAGTGCATTTGGGAGGTAGATAGGCGCATTTGGGGAGGAAGTCCAGTTTTTGTTTGGGGATTGGGGTAAGATAGTTGTTATCAGATGAGTTTATACTCTTCGAAAATCAAATTCAAACCACGTCAACGTCGCCTTGCCGTGTAGATGTTACTGACTTCGTCAGTTCTATCTACAACCTCAAAACAGTGTTTTGAGCAGCCTGCGGCTAGTTTACTCTTTGATTTTCATTTAGTATTAGAAAAAGGAGATGAATATGAAATTTGGGAAACGTCACTATCGTCCGCAGGTGGATCAGATGGACTGCGGTGTAGCTTCATTAGCCATGATTTTTGGCTACTATGGTAGTTATTATTCTTTGGCTCACTTACGAGAATTGGCAAAGACGACCATGGATGGGACTACGGCCTTGGGCTTGGTCAAGGTGGCAGAGGAGATTGGCTTTGAGACGCGAGCTATCAAGGCGGATATGACGCTTTTTGATTTGCCAGATTTGACTTTTCCTTTTGTTGCCCATGTGCTTAAGGAGGGAAAATTGCTCCACTACTATGTGGTGACTGGGCAGGATAAGGATAGCATTCATATTGCAGATCCAGATCCTGGGGTGAAATTGACCAAACTGCCACGTGAGCGTTTTGCGGAAGAATGGACAGGAGTGACTCTGTTTATGGCACCGAGTCCAGACTACAAGCCTCATAAGGATCAAAAGAATGGCCTGCTCTCTTTTATCCCTATATTAGTGAAGCAGCGTGGCTTGATTGCCAATATTGTTTTGGCAACACTCTTGGTAACCTTGATTAACATTGTGGGTTCTTATTATCTGCAGTCTATCATTGATACCTATGTGCCAGATCAGATGCGTTCGACGTTGGGGATTATTTCTATTGGGTTGGTCATCGTCTATATTCTCCAGCAGATCTTGTCTTACGCTCAGGAGTATCTCTTACTTGTTTTGGGGCAACGCCTGTCGATTGACGTGATTTTGTCCTATATCAAGCATGTTTTTCACCTGCCTATGTCCTTCTTTGCGACACGCAGGACAGGGGAAATCGTGTCTCGTTTTACAGATGCTAACAGTATCATCGATGCGCTAGCTTCGACCATTCTTTCGATTTTCCTAGATGTGTCAACGGTTGTCATTATTTCTCTTGTTTTATTTTCACAAAATACCAATCTCTTTTTCATGACCTTATTGGCACTTCCTATCTACACAGTGATTATCTTTGCCTTTATGAAGCCGTTTGAAAAGATGAATCGGGATACCATGGAAGCCAATGCGGTTTTATCTTCTTCTATCATTGAGGACATCAACGGTATTGAGACTATCAAGTCCTTGACCAGTGAAAGTCAGCGTTACCAAAAAATTGACAAGGAATTTGTGGATTATCTGAAGAAATCCTTTACCTATAGTCGGGCAGAGAGTCAGCAAAAGGCTCTGAAAAAGGTTGCCCATCTCTTGCTCAATGTCGGCATTCTCTGGATGGGGGCTGTTCTGGTCATGGATGGCAAGATGAGTTTGGGGCAGTTGATTACCTATAATACCTTACTTGTTTACTTTACCAATCCTTTGGAAAATATCATCAATCTGCAAACCAAGCTTCAGACAGCGCAGGTTGCCAATAACCGTCTGAATGAGGTTTATCTGGTAGCTTCGGAGTTTGAGGAGAAGAAAACAGTTGAGGATCTGAGCTTGATGAAGGGAGAGATGACCTTCAAGCAGGTTTCCTACAAGTATGGCTATGGTCGAGATGTCTTGTCGGATATCAATTTGACCATTCCCCAAGGCTCTAAGGTGGCTTTTGTGGGGATTTCGGGGTCAGGTAAGACGACTTTGGCCAAGATGATGGTTAATTTTTACGACCCAAGTCAGGGAGAGATTAGTCTGGGTGGTGTCAATCTCAATCAGATTGATAAAAAAGCCCTGCGCCAGTATATCAACTATCTGCCTCAACAGCCCTATGTCTTTAACGGAACGATTTTGGACAATCTTCTCCTTGGAGCCAAGGAGGGGACGACTCAAGAGGATATCTTACGGGCGGTCGAATTGGCAGAGATTCGGGAGGACATTGAGCGCATGCCACTGAATTACCAGACAGAGTTGACTTCGGATGGGGCAGGAATTTCAGGTGGTCAACGTCAGAGAATCGCTCTGGCGCGTGCTCTCTTGACAGATGTGCCGGTCTTGATTTTGGATGAGGCGACCAGCAGTTTGGATATTCTGACAGAGAAGCGAATTGTCGATAATCTCATGGCTTTGGACAAGACCTTGATTTTCATTGCCCACCGCTTGACCATTGCAGAGCGGACAGAGAAGATTGTTGTTTTGGATCAGGGCAAGATTGTTGAAGAAGGAAATCATGCTGATTTACTTGCACAGGGTGGCTTTTACGCCCATTTGGTGAATAGCTAGAAAGAGGAGAGGATGAAACCAGAATTTTTAGAAAGTGCGGAGTTTTATAATCGTCGTTACCATAATTTTTCCAGTCGGGTGATTGTCCCCATGTCCCTTCTGCTCGTGTTTTTGCTTGGCTTTGCAACATTTGCAGAGAAGGAGATGAGTTTGTCTACTAGAGCTACTGTCGAGCCTAGTCGTATCCTTGCAAATATCCAGTCAACTAGCAACAATCGTATTCTTGTCAATCATTTGGAAGAAAATAAGCTGGTTAAAAAGGGAGAACTGTTGGTTCAATATCAAGAAGGGGCAGAAGGTGTTCAAGTAGAGTCTTATGCCAGTCAGTTGGACATGCTCAAGGATCAAAAAAAGCAATTGGAGTATTTGCAAAAAAGTCTGCAAGAAGGGGAGAACCACTTTCCAGAGGAGGATAAGTTTGGCTACCAGGCCACCTTTCGCGACTACATCAGTCAAGCAGGCAGTCTTAGGGCTAGTACATCGCAACAAAATGAAACCATCGCGTCCCAGAATGCAGCAGCTAGCCAAACCCAAGCTGAAATCGGCAGCCTCATCAGCCAAACAGAGGCTAAAATTCGCGATTACCAGACAGCTAAGTCAGCTATTGAAACAGGCGCTTCCTTGGCCAATCAGAATCTAGCTTACTCGCTCTATAAGTCCTACAAGTCTCAGGGTGAGGAAAATCCGCAAGCTAAAGCTCAGGCTGTTGCGCAGGTTGAAGCGCAGCTTTCTCAGTTAGAATCTAGTCTTGCTACTTACCGTGTCCAGTATGCAGGTTCAGGTAGCCAGCAAGCCTATGCGTCTGGTTTAAGCAGTCAATTGGAATCCCTTAAATCTCAACACTTGGCTAAGGTTGGTCAGGAATTGACCCTTCTAGACCAGAAAATCTTGGAGGCAGAATCAGGTAAGAAGGTACAGGGAAATCTTTTAGACAAGGGGAAAATTACGGCGAGTGAGGATGGAGTGCTTCATCTTAATACTGAGACCAGTGACTCTACCATGGTAGCAGAAGGTGCCTTACTAGCCCAACTTTATCCGTCCTTGGAAAAAGAAGGGAAAGCCAAACTAACAGCTTATCTAAGTTCAAAAGATGTAGCAAGGATTAAGGTCGGTGATTCTGTTCGCTATACTACGACTCATGATGCCAAGAATCAGCTTTTCCTAGATTCTACTATTACCAGCATCGATGCGACAGCTACCAAGACTGAAAAAGGGAATTTCTTTAAAATTGAGGCGGAGACTAATCTGACTTCCGAGCAGGCTGAAAGACTTCGTTACGGGGTGGAAGGTCGTCTACAGATGATTACAGGTAAGAAAAGTTACCTGCGTTATTATTTGGATCAATTTTTGAACAAAGAGTAATGTTCGTGTTTTCAGAGTTAAATGATTTTAAAACTGTGAGAAAGATTCTTCTTGCAGTTTTTTCTTTATGATTTTCGAAGTTACTACGTTATTTATTCGGTTAAATTCTTGTGATTTTAGGTTTTTTATGGTAGAATGTGCTCAAGTAATACGAAAGGCGAACTTTAAAATGTCAAAACAATTGATCTATTCGGGAAAAGCTAAAGATATCTATACAACTGAGGATGAAAATCTTATTATTTCAACTTACAAGGACCAGGCGACTGCTTTCAATGGTGTTAAGAAGGAGCAGATTGCGGGCAAGGGAGTGTTGAATAATCAGATTTCATCTTTTATTTTTGAGAAATTAAATGCGGCTGGTGTGGCGACTCACTTTGTGGAGAAACTTTCAGATACGGAACAACTCAATAAAAAGGTTAAGATTATTCCTTTGGAAGTCGTGCTCCGCAACTATACTGCTGGTTCCTTTTCAAAACGTTTTGGTGTAGACGAAGGAATCGCATTTGAGACTCCGATTGTCGAATTTTACTACAAAAATGATGATTTGGATGACCCATTTATCAATGACGAGCATGTGAAATTCCTACAGATTGCGGATGACCATCAGATTACCTACTTGAAGGAGGAAACTCGTCGAATCAATGAACTTTTGAAAACTTGGTTTGCTGAGATTGGGCTTAAATTGATTGACTTTAAGCTAGAGTTCGGTTTTGACAAGGATGGCAAGATTATCTTGGCAGATGAATTTTCACCAGATAACTGCCGCTTGTGGGATGCGGATGGAAACCACATGGACAAGGATGTTTTCCGTAGGGGTCTAGGTGAATTAACAGATGTTTATGAAGTTGTTTGGGAAAAGTTACAGGGGTTGAAATAACAACCTAGAGGTCGTTTGGGAACATTGTAAGAGCTGAAATAAAGGAATAAGAATTGATGGATAAACGTATTTTTGTTGAAAAAAAGGCTGATTTTCAGGTCAAATCAGAGAGTTTGGTTAGAGAACTCCAGCATAACTTGGGACTTTCAACTTTGAAAAGTATTCGCATTGTGCAAGTTTATGATGTCTTTGATTTGGCAGAGGACCTGTTTGCACCTGCAGAGAAACACATTTTCTCTGAGCAGGTAACCGACCATGTTTTAGATGAAGTATCTGTGCAGGCAGATCTTGCTAACTATGCTTTCTTTGCCATTGAAAGCCTGCCAGGGCAGTTTGACCAGCGTGCGGCTTCTTCACAGGAAGCCTTGCTTTTGTTGGGAAGTTCGAGTGATGTGACGGTCAATACAGCTCAACTTTACTTGGTCAATAAAGATATTGAAGCGACGGAGTTAGAAGCAGTCAAGAACTATTTGCTCAATCCAGTTGATTCTCGTTTCAAGGACATCACGACAGGGATTGCCAAGCAGGAATTTTCAGAGTCAGACAAGACCATTCCTAAATTGACTTTCTTTGAAAGCTATACAGCAGAAGACTTTGCCCGCTACAAGGCCGAGCAAGGGATGGCTATGGAAGTGGATGATTTGCTCTTTATCCAGGACTACTTTAAGTCAATCGGGCGAGTGCCAACTGAGACGGAACTCAAGGTTTTGGATACTTACTGGTCTGACCACTGCCGTCATACGACTTTTGAGACAGAGTTGAAACACATCGACTTTTCAGCTTCTAAATTCCAAAAACAATTACAGGCGACTTATGAAAAGTATATTGCCATGCGTGATGAGTTGGGGCGTTCTGAAAAACCGCAAACCTTGATGGATATGGCGACTATTTTCGGTCGTTATGAGCGTGCTAATGGACGTTTGGACGACATGGAAGTATCAGACGAAATCAATGCCTGTTCGGTTGAAATCGAAGTGGACGTTAATGGTGTGAAAGAACCCTGGCTCCTCATGTTTAAAAATGAAACCCACAACCACCCAACTGAGATTGAGCCATTTGGTGGGGCTGCTACCTGTATCGGTGGAGCCATTCGTGACCCATTGTCAGGTCGCTCATATGTCTACCAAGCTATGCGTATCTCAGGTGCGGGTGAGATTACCGCACCGATTTCGGAAACGCGTGCTGGGAAATTACCACAACAGGTCATTTCTAAGACAGCGGCTCATGGTTATTCTTCATACGGTAACCAAATTGGGCTTGCGACGACCTACGTTCGTGAGTATTTCCACCCAGGCTTTGTAGCTAAACGTATGGAGCTAGGTGCCGTTGTTGGTGCTGCTCCTAAGGGCAATGTAGTCCGTGAAAAACCAGAAGCAGGTGACGTGATTATCTTGCTAGGTGGTAAGACTGGGCGTGATGGTGTCGGTGGTGCGACAGGGTCTTCTAAGGTTCAAACAGTTGAGTCTGTAGAGACTGCCGGTGCTGAGGTTCAAAAAGGGAATGCCATCGAAGAACGCAAGATTCAGCGCCTTTTCCGTAATGGCGATGTCACTCGTCTCATCAAGAAATCCAACGACTTTGGTGCTGGTGGTGTCTGTGTAGCCATCGGTGAACTGGCAGACGGTCTTGAAATTGACCTCAACAAGGTGCCTCTTAAATACCAAGGCTTGAATGGTACCGAAATTGCCATCTCTGAATCTCAAGAACGGATGGCTGTGGTGGTTCGTCCTGAGGATGTAGATTCCTTTGTTGTAGAATGTAACAAAGAGAATATTGATGCTGTTGTTGTTGCGACAGTGACTGAAAAACCAAATTTAGTCATGCACTGGAATGGAGAAACCATTGTCGACTTGGAGCGTCGCTTCCTTGATACCAATGGTGTACGTGTCGTTGTCGATGCCAAAGTTGTGGACAAGGATGTCAAACTCCCAGAAGAACGCACAACAAGCACTAACACACTTGAAGCAGATACTCTTGAGGTTCTATCTGACTTGAACCACGCTAGTCAAAAAGGCTTGCAAACCATCTTTGACTGCTCTGTTGGTCGTTCAACAGTCAATCACCCACTTGGCGGACGCTACCAACTCACACCAACTGAGGCATCTGTGCAGAAATTACCAGTTCAACACGGTGTGACTCATACTGCGTCAGTCATGGCTCAAGGTTTCAACCCATATGTAGCTGAATGGTCTCCATACCACGGTGCTGCCTATGCGGTGATCGAAGCAACTGCTCGTTTGGTTGCTGCTGGTGCCAACTGGTCTCAGGCTCGTTTCTCTTACCAAGAGTACTTCGAGCGCATGGATAAACAAGCAGAGCGTTTTGGTCAGCCAGTAGCAGCTCTTCTAGGCTCTATCGAGGCACAAATTCAGCTTGGTTTGCCATCTATCGGTGGTAAGGACTCTATGTCTGGTACCTTTGAAGAATTGACGGTGCCACCAACCTTGGTTGCTTTTGGAGTGACAACAGCAGATAGCCGTAAGGTGCTCTCTCCAGAATTTAAAGTTGCTGGTGAAAACATCTACTACATCCCAGGCCAAGCACTCTCAGCAGAGATTGATTTTGACTTAATTAAGTCAAATTTTGCTCAGTTTGAAGCCCTTCAAAAGGCTCACAAAGTAACAGCAGCTTCAGCTGTCAAATACGGCGGTGTGGTTGAAAGTTTGGCTCTTGCTACCTTTGGAAATCATATCGGTGCAGAGGTGACCTTGCCTGAACTTGAAACAGCTTTGACAGCTCAATTAGGCGGATTTGTCTTCACATCTCCTGAAGAAATTGCAGGAGTAGAGAAGATTGGACAAACAAGTGCAGACTTTACACTCCTTGTCAACGGTGTGAAGCTAGATGGACAGAAACTTGACAGTGCCTTCCAAGGTAAATTGGAAGAAGTTTACCCAACAGAATTTGCCCAAGCCAAAGAACTAGCTGAAGTACCAGCTGTGGCATCAGATGTTGTGATTAAAACCAAAGAAAAAGTTGAAAAACCGGTAGTCTATATCCCAGTCTTCCCAGGAACTAACTCAGAATATGACTCAGCCAAGGCATTTGAAAAAGAAGGCGCAGAGGTCAACTTGGTGCCATTTGTGACCTTGAATGAAGAGGCTATTGTCAAGTCAGTTGAAACTATGGTTGACAACATCGGCAAGGCTAACATCCTCTTCTTTGCAGGTGGTTTCTCGGCTGCGGACGAACCAGATGGTTCAGCCAAGTTTATTGTCAACATCCTGCTTAATGAAAAAGTGCGTGTGGCTATTGATAGATTTATCGTCCGTGGTGGCTTGATTATCGGTATCTGTAATGGATTCCAGGCCTTGGTCAAATCAGGTCTTCTTCCATACGGAAACTTCGAGGATGCCAGCAGTACGAGCCCAACCCTCTTCTACAATGATGCCAACCAGCACGTGGCCAAGATGGTGGAAACTCGGATTGCCAATACCAACTCACCATGGTTGACTGGGGTGCAAGTGGGTGACATCCACGCTATTCCTGTTTCGCACGGTGAAGGGAAGTTTGTTGTGACAGCTGAGGAATTTGCAGAGCTCCGTGACAATGGTCAAATCTTTAGCCAATATGTTGACTTTGACGGCAAACCAAGTATGGACTCTAAGTACAATCCGAATGGTTCTGTCCATGCCATCGAAGGAATTACCAGCAAGAACGGCCAAATCATCGGTAAGATGGGCCACTCAGAACGTTATGAGGAAGGTCTTTTCCAAAATATCCCAGGAAATAAAGACCAGCACCTGTTCGCGTCAGCGGTTAAATATTTCACTGGAAAATAAGACTTGCAGATTTTCTAATAGATAGTATCAGTAATGTAAAAGTCATGTAGATTTAGCTCTTGGTGCTACACAAATAAAAATTAGGTATATAAAATGACATACGAAGTAAAATCTCTTAATGAAGAATGTGGTGTTTTCGGTATCTGGGGACATCCAGATGCTGCTAAGTTGACCTATTTTGGTCTCCACAGTCTTCAACACCGTGGTCAGGAGGGGGCAGGAATCCTCTCCAATGATCAGGGGCAATTGAAGCGCCATCGTGACATGGGTCTTCTATCAGAAGTTTTCAGAAATCCTGCTAACTTAGATAAATTGACAGGAACTGGTGCGATTGGGCATGTGCGTTATGCGACTGCTGGCGAAGCTTCTGTAGATAATATCCAGCCTTTCCTCTTCCGTTTTCACGATATGCAGTTTGGTTTGGCTCATAATGGAAATCTGACCAATGCAGCCTCTCTCAAGAAAGAACTGGAACAAAGAGGAGCGATTTTCAGCGCGACTTCGGACTCGGAAATCTTGGCTCACCTCATTCGTCGGAGTCACAATCCGAACTTGATGGGCAAAATCAAGGAGGCACTCAGCCTAGTTAAAGGTGGATTTGCCTATATCTTGCTGTTTGAGGACAAGTTGATTGCGGCTCTTGACCCCAATGGTTTCCGTCCGCTTTCTATCGGGAAAATGGCCAACGGAGCGGTGGTTGTTTCCTCTGAGACCTGTGCTTTTGAGGTCATTGGTGTTGAATGGATTCGTGATTTGAAGCCAGGTGAGATTGTGATCATTGATGACAAGGGCATCCAGTATGACAGCTATACAGACGATACCCAGCTCGCGATTTGTTCTATGGAGTATATCTATTTTGCTCGCCCTGATTCTAATATCCACGGTGTCAATGTCCATACGGCTCGCAAACGTATGGGTGCGCAATTGGCGCGTGAATTCAAGCATGAGGCAGATATTGTGGTCGGTGTGCCAAATTCCTCCCTAAGCGCAGCCATGGGATTTGCGGAAGAATCTGGTTTGCCAAATGAAATGGGTCTTATCAAGAACCAATACACCCAACGTACCTTTATCCAACCGACTCAAGAATTGCGTGAGCAAGGGGTACGGATGAAACTCTCTGCTGTTTCAGGTGTTGTCAAAGGCAAGCGTGTTGTTATGATTGATGACTCTATTGTACGTGGAACAACCTCTCGTCGGATCGTTCAGCTCTTGAAAGAAGCGGGTGCAACTGAGGTTCACGTTGCTATTGGTAGTCCAGCGCTAGCTTATCCATGTTTCTACGGGATTGATATCCAGACCCGTCAGGAGCTAATTGCGGCCAATCATACTGTTGAAGAAACGCGTCAAATCATTGGTGCGGACAGTCTGACTTATCTTTCTGTTGAAGGATTGATTGATTCGATTGGGATTGAAACGGATGCGCCAAATGGTGGTCTCTGTGTCGCTTACTTTGACGGTGACTACCCAACACCTCTCTACGACTACGAAGAAGACTATCGTAGAAGTTTGGAAGAAAAGACCAGTTTTTACAAATAGATGACAGATTCTCCATTAAAGAAAAGGAATATAAAAATGACAAAAAATGCTTATGCTTATGCTTCACGTCTCGCTACTGACTAAAAGCTAAAGCATTTGTCAGTAGACGCTTTGTCCTATGGGGCAAAGCTAGAACCCTGACTAGTATTTTTATACTTTTCGAAAATCAAATTCAAACCACGTCAGCTTCACCTTGCCGTACCCAAGTACAGCCTGCGGCTAGCTTCCTAGTTTGCTCTTTGATTTTCATTGAGTATTAGATAAAATAATTGTTTATCTAAAAATACGTCGCAATCTTTCTCAAAGAAAAGGAACATAAAAATGGCAAATAAAAATGCGTACGCTCAATCTGGTGTGGATGTTGAAGCGGGTTATGAAGTTGTTGAACGAATCAAAAAGCACGTGGCTCGTACGGAGCGTGCAGGTGTCATGGGAGCTCTGGGTGGCTTTGGTGGTATGTTTGACCTTTCAAAGACTGGGGTTAAAGAACCCGTCTTGATTTCAGGAACTGATGGTGTCGGAACCAAGCTCATGTTGGCTATCAAGTACGACAAGCATGACACGATTGGGCAGGACTGTGTGGCCATGTGTGTCAATGATATCATTGCTGCAGGTGCGGAGCCCCTCTATTTCCTTGACTACGTAGCGACAGGGAAGAATGAACCAGCTAAGCTAGAACAAGTTGTCGCTGGTGTGGCAGAAGGTTGTGTGCAGGCAGGCGCTGCCCTCATTGGTGGGGAAACGGCTGAAATGCCTGGCATGTACGGCGAAGATGACTATGACTTGGCTGGTTTTGCGGTTGGTGTGGCTGAAAAATCTCAAATCATTGACGGTTCAAAGGTGGCAGAAGGAGATGTTCTTCTTGGACTTGCTTCAAGTGGGATTCATTCCAATGGTTACTCTCTTGTCCGTCGTGTCTTTGCGGATTACACAGGTGAGGAAATCTTGCCAGAATTGGAAGGCAAGCAACTCAAGGAAGTTCTTCTTGAGCCGACTCGTATCTATGTCAAAGCTGTTTTGCCACTCATCAAGGAAGAGTTGGTCAACGGTATTGCCCACATCACTGGTGGTGGCTTTATCGAAAATGTCCCTCGTATGTTTGCAGCTGACTTGGCTGCTGAGATTGAGGAAGACAAGGTTCCCGTGCTTCCAATTTTCAAAGTCCTTGAAAAATATGGTAAAATCAAACATGAAGAAATGTTTGAAATCTTCAATATGGGTGTGGGACTCATGCTGGCAGTTAGCCCTGAAAATGTAGGTCGTGTCAAAGAATTGCTGGATGAACCAGTCTATGAAATTGGTCGCATCGTCAAGAAAGAAAACGAAAGTGTCATCATCAAATGAAAAAAATAGCGGTTTTTGCCTCAGGCAATGGCTCGAATTTTCAGGTGATTGCCGAAGAATTTCCGGTTGAGTTTGTCTTTTCAGACCATCGTGACGCCTATGTGCTCGAGCGTGCAGACAAGCTCGGTGTTCTGTCCTATGCTTTTGAACTCAAGGAGTTTGAGAGCAAGGTAGACTACGAAGCGGCCCTTGTCGAACTCTTGGAAGAACACCAGATTGACTTGGTTTGTCTAGCAGGCTACATGAAAATCGTTGGGCCAACCTTATTGGCGGCTTATGAAGGTCGGATTATCAACATTCATCCAGCCTACTTGCCAGAATTTCCAGGAGCTCATGGGATTGAGGATGCTTGGAATGCTGGTGTGGATCAGTCTGGTGTGACCATTCACTGGGTGGATTCAGGTGTGGATACGGGAAAAGTTATCAAACAAGTGCGTGTGCCACGGTTAGCTGATGATACCATTGACAGTTTTGAAGAACGGATTCATGAAGCGGAATATCAGCTCTATCCAGAAGTGTTGGAATGTTTGGGAGTAGGGAGAAGATAAGAAGTAAATCAAATTTTGATTGTGCAATCTTGCTAGGAGAAAAATGATTGAGATAAAATTAGTAGATGAGAGCAGTTTTCAGGCAGTGCTGGATTTGAAAATATCTGAAGCTGATGAACGAGCACGTTTCGTGTCTCCAAATGTACGCTCTTTAGCTGACGCATGGCTCTACCGAGAGAATGGGGATGTGTTTCCAATGGCAATTTATTGGAATGAGCTTGTAGTTGGTTTTCTCCTGTTGGAAATAGATAAGGATGAAGCGGAATACTTTATCTGGCGGATAATGATTGGCCAGCAGTACCAAGGAAGAGGTTATGGACGAAAAGCCGTGGAAGTTCTGATTAAAAAAGCTCAGATGGATAGCGATTGCAATCATATTATCGCAGATTATGTGGTTGGAAATGAAAAAATGAAGCACCTGTTGACTAGTTTGGGTTTTCAGGAAACAGGATTTATAGAAGAAAATAATGAAGTCGCTATGCGCTTGGACCTAAAGAAAGAGGAATAGAATGACGAAAAAAGCTTTAATCAGCGTCTCAGACAAAGCGGGCATTGTTGAATTTGCCCAAGAACTCAAAAAACTTGGTTGGGAGATTATCTCGACTGGTGGAACCAAGGTTGCCCTTGATAATGCTGGGGTGAAGACCATTGCGATTGATGATGTGACTGGTTTTCCAGAAATGATGGATGGTCGTGTCAAGACCCTTCATCCAAATATTCACGGTGGGCTTCTCGCTCGTCGTGACTTGGATAGTCACCTGGAAGCGGCCAAAGACAATCAAATCGAGCTCATCGACCTTGTAGTGGTTAACCTTTATCCTTTCAAGGAAACAATTCTCAAACCAGACGTAACTTATGCTGATGCGGTGGAGAATATCGATATCGGCGGGCCATCTATGCTTCGCTCGGCAGCGAAGAATCATGCCAGCGTAACAGTTGTGGTAGACCCAGAGGATTATGCTGTAGTTCTTGACGAATTGTCAGCAAATGGTGAAACTACTTATGAAACTCGTCAACGTCTGGCAGCCAAGGTTTTCCGTCACACAGCAGCTTATGATGCTTTGATTGCAGAGTATTTCACAGCACAAGTAGGTGAAGAAAAACCTGAAAAGCTCACTTTGACCTATGACCTCAAACAAGCTATGCGTTACGGTGAGAACCCTCAACAAGACGCGGATTTCTACCAAAAAGCTTTGCCGACTGACTACTCGATTGCTTCAGCCAAACAGCTCAACGGGAAAGAATTGTCCTTCAACAATATCCGTGATGCTGACGCCGCCATTCGTATCATCCGTGATTTTAAAGACCGTCCAACCGTTGTGGCTCTCAAACACATGAACCCATGTGGAATCGGTCAGGCTGATGACATCGAGACTGCTTGGGACTATGCTTATGAGTCTGACCCAGTGTCTATCTTTGGTGGTATCGTTGTTCTTAACCGTGAGGTGGATGCTGCGACAGCTGAGAAGATGCACGGCGTTTTCCTTGAAATCATCATCGCACCAAGCTATACGGATGAGGCGCTAGCCATTTTGACTAATAAAAAGAAAAACTTGCGTATCCTTGCCTTGCCATTTGATGCTCAAGAGGCCAGTGAAGTGGAAGCAGAATACACAGGTGTAGTTGGTGGACTTCTGGTGCAAAACCAAGATGTGGTCAAAGAACGCCCAGCTGACTGGCAAGTGGTGACTAAACGCCAACCAACTGAGACAGAAGCAACTGCTCTTGAGTTCGCTTGGAAGGCTATTAAATACGTCAAATCAAACGGAATCATTGTAACCAACGACCACATGACACTGGGTGTTGGTCCAGGTCAGACTAACCGTGTGGCCTCTGTTCGTATTGCAATTGACCAAGCCAAAGACCGTCTGGACGGCGCTGTCCTTGCTTCGGATGCCTTCTTCCCATTTGCCGATAACGTGGAAGAAATCGCTAAAGTAGGTATCAAGGCCATCATCCAACCTGGAGGCTCAGTCCGTGACCAAGAATCTATCGAAGCAGCAGATAAATATGACTTGACTATGGTCTTCACAGGCGTGAGACATTTTAGACATTAAGAGAAAAAAATTCCATCTGAAATGATGGAATTTTGCTATAATATAGACAAAATAATCAGAGAGATTAAAGGTGTTACAATGGCTGAGTTAGTTTATATATATATAGAAAAAATGGACACTGGTATAAAAAACAGCGAGATATCTTTTTCGGAGGAACATAAGTTTAGAATGAAAGAAAGGACTTTGTTTTATGTAGAGAATAAAAACAAAAGGTTTTTTGGTGAAAAAATATCTAACTTATCATTACTTGTTGGGAAAAATGGTATAGGTAAAAGTAGTATATTAGATTTAATTTCTTTTTCGAATAAAAATATCAATTTACGAAGAGGAAGAAATAGTTATTTTAACATTTTTCATATTAAAGATAATCTTTTTTTGATTGATGGCAGTCCCAGTTTAATTGATAAAATAGAGAATTTGAGTACAGAGAAAGGGTTATTTGTAAGCGTGGGGAACAACAAGTTTGTCACTTCTCCTAATAGTCAAATAAGTATTGAATTGCAAATGTCCTTAATTAGATCTAGTCCAATTGTAGATTGGTTCAACAGAGATTCTTATAGAGATTTTAACTTGCATAAAAGTCCCATAATTAGGAATGTAAAGCATGTGGAGTCTGCTGAAAATGTGTTTCGATTTATTGTAGAAGTCCAAAATAATAATGTTACAAAGCAAAAAATTTTTTTAAAAGTCAGTCAAAAACTATCGTACTCGTCTAATAGTTCAACAATATTAGACAAGATTTATGGTAATAAACGAATTACAAATATTGAAGATTACTTGCCGGAAAAGTTGAAAAGCAGATTGAGATTAAAAGTTGGAGAAAATACAGTAAGTTTCAATAATCGAATAGTTCAAAACTACTATTTTAGAGAACATAAGGAATATTTTTTTATAGTTCAGTTTTTAGAAAAATATTTATTGCATCTAATAGAATTTCTAGAAAAAAATGGAGAATCCCAAAATATAATTTATTCTATTATTAAAGATAAAATTAGGCAATCACAATTTAATGAAATCAAGACAGCAGATTTATTATATTTATTGAATAAAAATTATTCAGAGAAGTTTTTAATATATAAAATAGATATTTTAAAAAACATAGTAAATGATTTAAGAGACTGGAGTGCGAGGTTAAAATATTTTGAAGAAAAAAGTAGTAGAGATACTCCATTTATTAATCGAGATAATTTGAAGAATCTCATCTCTAACTTTAAGAATTCGGAGAAATATGGGTATTTCCATAACAACTCATACAAAATTGAAGTATCAAGCGCTTCTTTAGAGAACAAAGATATAAATTTTAACTTCATAGAATTGCTTATGGTAGAATTTTCAGATTTATTCTCCGTTCAATTTGAAAATCTGAGCGACGGAGAGATTGTCTATTTTAACACGTTTTCTTCAATATTCATGGAAATAAGGAAAGCGAGTAAAGATGGTAGGGATTGTGTTCTGGTATTAGATGAGCCTGATTTGAACCTTCATCCAGAATGGTGTAGAAGATTTATTGATGATTGTATCACTCTTGTTAATAACTATTCAGCTGTGAATGTCCAGTTTATTATAGCGACGCATTCTCCATATATGATTTCAGATGTTCCCAAAGAAAACGTTTTTTCTCTGGAAGTGAAAGAGAAGATGGTGGAAATCAAAAGAGCAGAAAAAACTTTTGCCGCAAATATTATTGATATACTATCAGATACTTTCTTCTTGGACTACTCAATCGGAGAATTTGCTAGAAAAAAATTATTAAAACTCGATAAAGAGGATTATCAATATATTGATGATCCAGTTTTGAAGACATTAATTGAAAGAAGTGTAGAAGATAGTGATTAAATTAGAATTACCTCAGGAACCACAATTAAAAGAAATTGATGTATGTTTTGAAAATTACTACAAGAGTTTATTAGAAAAAATGTCTATGGGTGGAAATACGTATAGAATAAATCCAGAGATTTTGAAATTATGTGGTAATAAGAATAATTTTAAATTATTGATAACTGATGAATGGTTTAATATAAAAAACAAACCAGACAGTTTATTGTTTGAATATTATTTAGTAGGTAGATTTTATTTGGAGTTAACAAAAATGAGATCTTCGGATGATGAGAAATTTAGAATAAATTGGATTTCGAAAATTTTGAAATGTATTTCTCATTATCCTAAAATGAATGAATTGATTGATAGTAATTTTTTATACTACATAACCTCTGATTACTCTGATTTTCAAATGGAAAATAAGAAGGTGTTTAATAAATTTGATGAAATAAATATTAAATTAAGAGATTTTTTAAATTATCAAAACTTTAGAGATCGTTTTAGAGTAACACTATGGAGACTATACGGATGTGAGGTTTGCCCTTATTGTAATTTGATACCCATTACAAACCATGACGATTTTTCAACAGCAGATATAGAGCATTTTTATCCCAAATCAATTTTTCCTTTGTTTTGTGTATCAAAATTTAATTTAGTTCCATCCTGTAAAGACTGTAATCGGCAATTCAAAGGTTCAAAATACTTCCATTACAATCCTCGTTATGAGGGGCTTGATGAATATTTTAAATTTAATTTTTCTGTTAATGCTTCTTTTGAGCAGACGATTGATAATTACTTATCACATTCTAGTGAAATTAAGGAAAATGATATAAATTTAGCAATAAAGTTGTGTAATGAAGATAAATATGTAAAAGAAAGATTATCAACTTTAAAAATTAGCAGTCGCTACAATTCTATTCAGAATCGTACAGATATATGTAAATTCATAAAAGATGCAGAAAGCAGTAGGTATTTGTGGTTTAGAACAATAGAAAATGTAGCTATTATAGAAGATAAGGATAAAGAAATTATCTTGAATAATCTTTCCCCATTCTTAAGTAGAGAAATATATCAAAGTCGGAAATTTATGAATATAGAAAAGGGGAAATTTAAAGCAGATATAAGTAGCATGTTTCAAGATTATATAGAGGGGCTTTTGTATCCTTAGTAGTTCTTGTTTTTGCAGATAATGTGGAAGAAATCACCAAAGCGGGAATTAAGGCTATCATTCAACCAGGTGGGTCCGTCCGTGACCAAGAATCTATCGAAGCTGCGGATAAATACGGCTTGGCCATGGTCTTCACAGGTGTGAGGCGTTTTAGACATTAAGAACGTTAAAGGGAAGAAAACAGTTTCTTTCCTTTTTTACGTAAAAATGCGGAGTAAAACAAGATTAAAACGAACGTTTGTGGTATAATATTAGTAAATAATTCGCAAAAGAGGTTGTGAGATGAAACTACTTGTTGTCGGTTCGGGTGGTCGTGAACATGCGATTGCTAAGAAGTTACTTGAGTCAAAAGAGGTAGAAAAGGTTTTTGTTGCTCCTGGGAATGATGGGATGACTCTGGATGGTTTGGAATTGGCAAATATCTCTATTTCCGAACATTCTGAATTGATTGAGTTTGCAAAGGCCAACGATATTGCTTGGTCCTTTATAGGGCCAGATGACGCCCTTGCGGCTGGTATCGTGGATGATTTCCATGCAGCTGGTCTCAAAGCCTTTGGTCCTACAAGATTGGCAGCTGAGCTGGAGTGGTCCAAGGATTTTGCCAAGGAAATCATGGTCAAATACGGCGTTCCGACAGCAGCCTATGGCACATTCTCAGACTTTGAGGAAGCCAAGGCCTATATCGAAAAACAGGGTGTGCCTATCGTGGTCAAGGCGGATGGCTTGGCTCTTGGGAAGGGTGTCGTCGTTGCGGAGACGGTTGAGCAAGCAGTCGAAGCAGTTCACGAGATGCTTTTGGACAATAAATTTGGTGACTCAGGTGCGCGTGTAGTTATTGAGGAGTTCCTTGATGGGGAGGAGTTCTCCCTCTTTGCCTTTGTCAATGGGGACAAGTTCTATATCATGCCGACAGCGCAAGACCACAAACGTGCCTATGATGGCGATAAGGGTCCTAATACGGGCGGTATGGGTGCCTATGCGCCAGTTCCTCACTTGCCACAGAGTGTAGTTGATACAGCGGTTGACACCATTGTCAAGCCAGTTCTCGAAGGAATGATTAAAGAAGGTCGCCCTTATCTGGGAGTTCTTTACGCAGGGCTTATCTTGACAGCAGATGGGCCTAAGGTCATCGAGTTCAACGCTCGTTTTGGAGATCCTGAAACGCAAATCATCTTGCCTCGTCTGACCTCTGATTTTGCACAAAATATTACTGATATTTTGGAAGGTAAAGAACCAGCCATCACTTGGACGGACAAGGGTGTAACTCTGGGTGTGGTTGTCGCATCCAACGGTTATCCGCTAGACTATGAAAAAGGTGTCAAGTTGCCAGCCAAGACAGAAGGCGACATCATCACCTACTATGCAGGGGCTAAGTTTACGGACAATAGCAGAGCACTGCTCTCAAACGGTGGCCGTGTCTATATGCTCGTTACCACAGGAGATACCGTCAAAGAAGCCCAAGACAAAATCTACCAGGAACTCGCCCAACAAAAAACAGAAGGCCTCTTCTACCGAACCGATATTGGGAGTAAGGCTATTAGATAAAGATATAAGAAAAAGCGACGCAGTCGCAAAGTACAATAATGGTCGCATAACTTGCGAGCGTTAGCGAACTAATATATAACAATCCAATCGTTCAGGGAAATTGGAAGACCTTGGGCTTCCAATTTAGGCATGAGACCCCTTTGGTGGCTGCTGCCGTC
The DNA here is from genome assembly GCA_001914195.1 of Streptococcus mitis. Lineage (GTDB taxonomy): Bacteria > Bacillota > Bacilli > Lactobacillales > Streptococcaceae > Streptococcus > Streptococcus mitis_F. The sequence continues at coordinate 43,329 of MKYF01000001.1, forward strand.
CCTCACAACTTAAGGTGATTGAAAAAAGAAAGGAAAGAAAAGGAAAATTATGACTAAACCAATTATTTCCATCATCATGGGCTCCAAATCCGACTGGGCTACCATGCAAAAAACAGCAGAAGTCCTAGACCGCTTCGGTGTAGCCTACGAGAAGAAGGTTGTCTCTGCCCATCGCACACCTGATCTCATGTTCAAGCATGCCGAAGAAGCGCGTAGTCGTGGTATCAAGGTCATCATCGCAGGTGCAGGTGGCGCAGCTCATTTGCCAGGTATGGTCGCAGCTAAAACAACCCTTCCAGTCATTGGTGTGCCCGTAAAATCGCGTGCCCTTAATGGCGTGGACTCGCTCTATTCTATCGTTCAGATGCCGGGCGGTGTGCCTGTGGCGACAATGGCTATCGGTGAAGCAGGGGCGACAAACGCGGCTCTCTTTGCCCTCCGTCTTCTATCAGTAGAGGACAAGGCCATTGCGGATGCACTTGCTAACTTTGCTGAAGAACAGGGAAAAATCGCAGAGGAGTCTACAAATGAGCTCATCTAAAACAATCGGAATTATCGGTGGTGGTCAGCTTGGTCAAATGATGGCCATTTCTGCTATCTACATGGGGCACAAGGTTATCGCGCTGGATCCTGTGGCAGATTGCCCAGCCTCTCGCGTGGCGGAAATCATCGTGGCTCCTTATAACGATGTGGATGCTCTTCGTCAGCTGGCAGAGCGTTGCGATGTCCTCACCTATGAGTTTGAAAATGTCGATGCTGACGGTTTGGATGCTGTCATCAAGGATGGACAACTTCCTCAAGGAACCGACCTGCTTCGCATCTCCCAAAATCGGATTTTTGAAAAGGACTTTCTCTCAAACAAGGCTCAAGTCACTGTAGCACCCTACAAGGTTATGACTTCAAGTCAAGATTTGGCAGATATCGATCTATCGAAAAACTATGTCCTTAAGACTGCGACTGGTGGCTACGATGGTCATGGGCAAAAGGTCATTCGTTCAGAAGCAGACTTGGAAGAAGCCTATGTACTAGCCGATTCAGCCGACTGCGTTTTGGAAGAATTTGTTAATTTTGACCTTGAAATTTCTGTCATCGTGTCAGGAAATGGCAAGGACGTGACGGTTTTCCCAGTTCAGGAAAATATCCACCGCAACAATATCCTGTCTAAGACCATCGTGCCTGCTCGCATTTCAGAAAGTCTAGCAGACAAGGCTAAAGCTATGGCAGTGAGAATCGCTGAGCAACTCAACTTGTCTGGCACCCTTTGTGTGGAAATGTTTGCGACAGCTGATGACATCATTGTCAACGAGATTGCTCCACGTCCACACAACTCTGGGCACTACTCGATTGAAGCCTGCGATTTCTCCCAGTTTGATACCCATATTCGGGGCGTTCTCGGGGCACCATTGCCAGCAATTAAATTACATGCCCCAGCTGTTATGCTTAATGTGCTCGGCCAGCATGTCGAGGCCGCTGAAAAATATGTCACAGAAAATTCAAGCACCCACCTCCATCTGTATGGTAAAATAGAAGCGAAGCACAACCGCAAGATGGGACATGTGACTTTGTTTAGTGATGCGCCGGATAGTGTGGTTGAGTTTGGTGAGGGGATTGATTTTTGAAATGACAGAAGAATTTGATGAATTGCTAGATGATGAAATAACGACCGTAACACTGACTTATACGGATGATTTGATTGTTCCAGAGATTGCGGATAGAGAGGGGATTCATATTTTAGAGAGAGCTGGCAATCAGCTAGTCTTAGAATATTCTTGTTCCGTGAAGGAAGTTAAGGATTATCTGAGTAGTTACGGTCTGCCTAGACATCCTGAGAGAATTTCATTTGAAGTTTCTATACATGACAATTATCTGGCTATCTATGATTTGCCATTGGATACGGATCTAAGTAGCTTGCCGCACTATCCGTCGGTTGTGATAAGCAAGGAGGAGTTTGATTAGTCTATGAAAACTATCGGTCTGATTGGTGGTATGAGTTGGGAAAGTACCACATCTTACTACCAAATCATCAATGAAACCATCAAAAAAGAGCTGGGTGGCTTGCATTCAGCTAAGATTCTGCTTTATAGTGTTGATTTTGCAGAGATTGAGCATTATCAAGCAGTTGGGGACTGGGAGAAAAGCGGTCAACTTTTGACAGATATTGCTCAGTGCTTGGAGCAAGCTGGTGCAGATTTCATCGTTATTTGCACCAACACCATGCACAAGGTTGCTCCGCAGATACAAGAGCAGATTACGATTCCAATCTTGCATATTGCACAAGCAACCGCGCAGGCCTTGTTGGCTGACGGTATTCAAAAAGCCGGCCTCCTAGGGACCAAGTACACCATGACCCAAGATTTTTACAAGGAGAAATTAATAGAGTCTGGATTAGAAGTGCTGATTCCAGACCAAGTAGGCATTACAGAGGTCAATCGGATCATTTATGACGAACTCTGTCTAGGAGATATCAAAGAAAGCTCAAAGCAGACTTATCTTGCCGTTATAGATGATTTGAAAAAAGCAGGCGCAGAAGCTGTTATCTTGGGTTGTACCGAGATAGGCCTTCTCATCAAACAATTCAATACTGACCTGCCTCTCTATGACACAACAGTGATTCATGCAGAGAAAGCAGCGGAGTGGGCGGTAAATAAATGATTATAGAAGACAAGCACAACCGTAAGATGGGACACATGACTTTGTTTAGTGATGTGTCGGATAAGGTGGAGGAGTTTGGAGAAGGGATGGATTGGTAGGTTTTATGCGGCAAGCGAATCAATTAGAGAATTGGGCTCATATTGCTACAATTTTGGGACCGATTTTAGTTGTATGTGGTGGAATATGGGCATTATATAAATTCTTAAATAGCAAAAAGGAGCAGGTGCGGCAATGGAAGTGTGAGGAAAAAAGAAATAAACAAGAAAAATTAACAGAGATCTACAACAAATTACTTAGAATAATATCTTTATTTCCAAACAAAACTCCAAATGATATCATGAACCTATTATCATATGGACCTAACTTTAGTTTAGAAAACTTTGATACGGTAGTTAAAATTTTAGAAATTCAGATTAAGGAAGATTATCAAAAGCGATTAGAGCGAGAAGGTCTTACTTATCAAGATGAAGAAGATATCAAAACAGAAATTTGGAATAGAGAATACTATATCAAGGAAATAGAAAAAATCAAAAATCAGTATTTTTTAGCTAAGAAAGAATATGAACAATTTAGAAGTACCGATAAGATTATTGAATTGTATGCCAGTCAAGACGTAAAAAATTGTTTAGTCAAGTTTGAGGTTACTTGCCATAACGCTTTTATTGCAGGTAGACCTTTAGAATATAACGATGGTAGAAACAATAAACTGGATGATGTCCGTTGGGAACTTGAATACTTAATTAGAGTTGATTTAGGAACTGTATAGTCTAGCATTTATTTCTAAGGGGTTGCCTTCTAAAAAAATAGGAAAATAGGATTGTTTAAAATGAATTCAAATAAAGATGATAGGTGGTCCAAACAATTAGGTGATTTTGGGGAGTCACTTGTAATGTACTTGCTTGGAAATTTAAAAGAACAGAGAGTGGCACTAGTGGATCATGTTGGTGCAGACATCATTTCGACAGATAGACTTGAAAATGGACATAGATATGCTATATCTGTGAAAAGTAGATGGTTTAAAACGGATGACCCATCTTTAGTGTTTGAAAAAGGAGATCAAGATAAGTTATCTGAATTTGCAAAAGAATTCAATATGATTCCTGTTGTAGCTCTTGTAATGATAGATAAATCTGCTGATGTGATAGATGTATATATTATGAAATTGAATAATTTCAAAACTTTTGCTTCTGATCCAGATTTTCAAGGAATTACATTTCGAAGTGGGGACACGTTAGCTATAAGTAATGCTCAAAAAAATCAGAAAAATTTGCAGAGTAATCCTAGGATAGACCATTCTCGCTTTACAAGAAGTCAATTTGGTCATAAATTAGATATTTGACAAGTGATTAAAGTAATTTTAATCAAAAGTGAACAGATAAAAGAAAGGAAAAGAAAACATGATTGATAGATACTCTCGCCCCGAAATGGCGAATATTTGGAGTGAAGAAAATAAATACCGTGCTTGGCTTGAGGTGGAAATCTTGGCTGACGAGGCATGGGCTGAGTTGGGGGAAATCCCTAAGGAAGATGTGGCTTTAATTCGCGAGAAGGCGGACTTTGACATCGACCGTATTTTGGAAATTGAGCAGGAGACGCGCCACGATGTGGTGGCTTTCACGCGTGCGGTTTCTGAGACTCTTGGTGAAGAGCGCAAGTGGGTCCACTATGGTTTGACCTCTACCGACGTGGTGGATACTGCCTATGGTTACCTTTACAAACAAGCCAACGACATCATCCGTCGTGATCTTGAAAACTTCACCAACATCATTGCTGATAAGGCCAAGGAGCACAAGTTCACTATCATGATGGGGCGTACCCACGGTGTGCACGCTGAGCCGACAACCTTTGGTCTTAAATTGGCGACTTGGTACAGCGAAATGAAGCGCAATATTGAGCGTTTTGAGCATGCGGCTGCTGGTGTAGAAGCTGGTAAAATATCTGGTGCGGTTGGTAACTTTGCCAACATCCCACCGTTTGTAGAACAATATGTCTGCGATAAGCTGGGTATCCGTGCTCAAGAAATCTCTACACAGGTCCTTCCTCGTGACCTTCACGCTGAGTACTTTGCAGTTCTTGCCAGCATCGCGACTTCAATCGAACGCATGGCGACTGAGATTCGTGGTTTGCAAAAATCAGAACAACGCGAAGTGGAAGAATTCTTTGCCAAAGGGCAAAAAGGGTCTTCAGCAATGCCTCACAAACGCAATCCTATCGGTTCTGAGAACATGACAGGTCTTGCGCGTGTTATCCGTGGTCATATGATTACAGCTTATGAAAACGTCGCTCTTTGGCACGAACGTGACATCTCTCACTCATCAGCTGAGCGTATCATCACACCTGATACGACCATCTTGATTGACTACATGCTTAACCGTTTTGGAAATATTGTCAAGAATTTGACAGTCTTCCCAGAAAACATGATTCGCAACATGAACTCGACATTTGGTTTGATTTTCAGCCAACGTGCTATGTTGACCTTGATTGAAAAAGGGATGACCCGTGAGCAAGCCTATGACTTGGTACAACCAAAAACTGCCCATTCATGGGACAATCAAGTCGACTTTAAACCACTTCTAGAAGCAGATCCAGAAGTGACCTCACGCCTCACTCAAGAAGAAATCGATGAAATCTTTAACCCAGTTTATTACACTAAACGAGTGGATGATATCTTTGAACGTCTTGGTTTAGGATAATTAAAATAAAATCGAAGTTCTATTACTCTATTCACTGGAGTAGAAGAACTTCGGTTTTTCTTGTTTATTAAAGCTCTTTTGCTAAAAAGATTCCCAATATTTTAGTAAAATTTCAACTAATTTAATCGATCTTCATTGACATATAGAAAATACAGTTTTGATGGGATATAATAATCATAGAAAAAAGCCCAAGCAAGGCTCAGGCTTTCTTCTTAGTGATCACGGTCACATGAAATGAATTTGATTTTGTAGTAATCCGCTCGTTTATAAGTTTCGCTGTAAGCGAGAACCTGACCAGTAGACTCTAATTTAGTAGTCTTGGTTTGTAAAACGCTAGGGAATTGTTCATCGACTCCGAGGACTGAAGCCGCATGTTCTGGAGTTGGAAATGCTATTTCATTGATTTCTTCAAAATGTTCATCATTCATGTGGATGTGATAATCCAATTTGAAACGGTTATAGATAGAGCTATAATATTCAAGATTTGGATAATTTGCGTTGATGTATTGTTCTGGAATATAAGATGTATGATAGATGTATACGACATCATTTGTTTCGCGTACACGTTCAATCTTGTAGTAGAATTGGTTACCGCGTAGTCCAAGTTTTTCTAGGTAGCTTAGTTTGTTTCCACGCTCAATAGAAAGGACGGTCACTTTATCATCTTTAGTTTCAAAAACTTCTACATCAGAAAACTCTACGAGTTTGTGTTTGCGTGCGCGTGAAACGAATGTACCCTTTCCTTGTTGGCGGACAATATAGCCATCTTTGGCAAGGTCGTTTAAGGCGCGGACAACTGTGATAGAACTTACATCATACATAGCGATCAATTCAGCTTCAGTGTAAAATTTATCTCCACTAGCGAATTGGCCAGAAATGATTTTGTTCTTTAATTCATCTTTTATATATTGATACTTTGGAATTGCCATAATTTCACCTCGATTTTCCTTCTCCGTTAAAGATTTTACCATAAAACCGGAAAGAATAGTAGTCTTTTGAATAAAAAAATTAGAATAATAGGCTATAAGGTTAATTTACATAAAAAATAGGAGGTTTTATACATTTTTATACATGCCACCTGTTTGAAGCTATATGTCTGTAAATTTTATATCTTTATAAGTTTTTGTGTAAAAGTTGGGGAAAAATGAAAAAAATTGTGAAAAGCTATTGACAAATGTAGTGTATTGAGTTATATTCAATATATCAACAAATGAAAGCGTAAACTTAAAATGTCAAAAAGTAAGAATATGACACGATTTGAGATACGAGATGATTTCTATCTCGATGGAAAATCATTTAAGATTTTATCTGGCGCCATTCATTATTTTAGGATTCCTCCAGAAGATTGGTATCATTCACTCTACAACTTGAAGGCTCTTGGTTTTAATACAGTGGAGACTTATGTGGCTTGGAATTTACACGAGCCTCGTGAGGGTGAGTTTCACTTTGAAGGAGCTCTGGATTTGGAGCGGTTTCTACAGGCAGCACAAGATTTGGGTCTCTACGCTATCGTTCGTCCTTCACCCTTCATCTGTGCGGAGTGGGAATTCGGTGGTTTACCAGCTTGGCTCTTAACCAAAGACATGAGGATTCGTTCCTCAGATCCTGCTTATATTGAAGCTGTCGGTCACTACTATGACCAGCTCTTGTCACGATTGGTTCCACATTTGTTGGACAATGGTGGAAACATCCTTATGATGCAGGTTGAAAATGAATATGGTTCTTATGGCGAAGATAAGGCTTACCTGAGAGCCATTCGGCAGTTGATGGAAGAGCGTGGCATAACCTGTCCTCTCTTTACATCAGATGGTCCATGGCGAGCTACTCTGAAAGCTGGAACCTTAATCGAAGATGACCTCTTTGTAACAGGAAACTTTGGTTCTAAGGCACCTTACAACTTTTCACAGATGCAGGAATTCTTTGATGAACATGGCAAGAAATGGCCACTCATGTGTATGGAGTTCTGGGATGGCTGGTTCAATCGTTGGAAAGAACCGATTATCACACGGGATCCAAAAGAATTGGCAGATGCAGTTCGAGAAGTTTTGGAGCAAGGCTCTATCAATCTTTACATGTTCCACGGTGGTACAAACTTTGGATTCATGAATGGTTGCTCGGCTCGAGGAACTTTGGACCTGCCACAAGTTACGTCTTATGATTACGATGCGCTTCTGGATGAAGAAGGAAATCCAACTGCCAAATACTTGGCAGTCAAGAAGATGATGGCAACACATTTTCCAGAGTATCCGCAGTTGGAACCACTCTACAAAGAGAGTATGGAGTTGGATGCTATTCCACTAGTTGAAAAAGTTTCCTTGTTTGAAACCTTGGATAGTCTGTCAAGTCCTGTAGAAAGCCTCTATCCTAAAAAGATGGAGGAGTTGGGACAAAGCTATGGCTATCTACTCTATCGAACAGAAACAAACTGGGATGCAGAAGAAGAAAGACTTCGTATCATTGATGGTCGAGATAGGGCTCAGCTTTATGTCGATGGTCAATGGGTCAAAACCCAATATCAGACAGAGATTGGGGAAGATATTTTCTATCAAGGCGAAAAGAAAGCGTTATCTAGATTGGATATCTTGGTAGAAAATATGGGGCGTGTCAACTATGGACATAAGTTCTTAGCGGACACGCAACGTAAGGGAATTCGGACAGGGGTTTGTAAGGATTTGCACTTCTTACTAAACTGGGAACACTATCCACTCCCACTAGACAATCCTGAGAAAATTGATTTTTCAAAAGGATGGACTCAAGGACAACCAGCCTTTTACGCTTATGATTTTACAATCGAAGAGCCAAAAGATACTTACCTAGACTTGTCTGAGTTTGGTAAGGGAGTTGCCTTTGTAAACGGGCAGAATCTAGGACGTTTTTGGAACGTCGGCCCAACCCTCTCGCTCTATATCCCTCATAGCTATCTCAAGGAAGGTGCCAATCGTATCATCATCTTTGAAACAGAGGGCCAATATAAAGAAGAGATTCATTTAACTCGTAAACCTACACTAAAACACATAAAGGGGGAAAACTTATGACAATTGTAGGATGCCGTATCGATGGACGTTTGATCCACGGACAAGTAGCCAATCTTTGGGCTGGAAAACTAAATGTTTCACGTATTATGGTTGTAGATAACGAAGTTGTCAACAATGACGTTGAAAAGAGTGGTTTGAAACTCGCGACACCACCAGGTGTGAAATTGAGTATTTTGCCAATTGAAAAAGCGGCAGCCAATATTCTTGCTGGAAAATACGATAGCCAACGTCTCTTTATCGTGGCTCGCAAACCAGACCGTTTCCTTGGTTTGGTTGAAGCAGGTGTACCAATTGAAACCCTTAATGTTGGGAATATGTCTCAAACACCAGAAACTCGCCCCATCACACGTTCTATCAACGTAGTAGACAAGGATGTGGAAGACTTCCACAAATTGGCAGAAAAAGGTGTTAAACTTACTGCTCAAATGGTTCCAAATGATCCAATTTCAGACTTTTTGAGCTTATTAAAATAGGAAAAAATTTTTAGGAGGTCATTGTTATGATACAATGGTGGCAAATTTTACTTCTCACTTTGTACTCAGCTTATCAAATCTGTGATGAGTTGACGATCGTTTCATCTGCAGGTTCCCCTGTATTTGCTGGTTTTATTACTGGTTTAATCATGGGAGATGTGACTACTGGTCTACTTATCGGTGGTAACTTGCAACTATTCGTTCTTGGGGTTGGTACCTTCGGTGGTGCTTCTCGTATCGACGCAACTTCTGGTGCGGTTCTTGCGACAGCCTTCTCTGTTTCACAAGGAATTGATACAGCACTTGCGATTACAACAATCGCTGTGCCAGTAGCAACTCTCTTGACATACTTCGACGTTCTTGGACGTATGACAACTACTTTCTTTGCTCACCGTGTGGATGCTGCAATCGAACGCTTTGACTATAAAGGTATTGAACGCAACTACCTACTTGGTGCGATTCCTTGGGCTCTATCTCGTGCCCTTCCAGTCTTCTTTGCGCTTGCTTTTGGTGGTGAATTTGTACAACACGTAGTAGATTTCGTTACAAAATACCAATGGGTTGCAGATGGTTTGACACTCGCAGGACGTATGCTTCCAGGTCTTGGATTTGCAATCTTGCTTCGTTACCTTCCAGTTAAACGTAACCTTCACTACCTTGCTATGGGATTTGGTTTGACAGCTATGTTGACTGTTCTTTACTCATATGTAACTGGTCTTGGTGGCGCTGTTGCTGGTATCGTAGGCACTCTACCGAAAGATGTTGCTGAAAAAATTGGTTTCGTGAACAACTTCAAAGGTTTGTCTATGATTGGTATCTCTATCGTAGGTATCTTCCTTGCAGTGCTTCACTTCAAAAATAGCCAAAAAGTAGCTGTAGCAGCACCTTCTACACCATCAGAAAGTGGGGAAATCGAAGATGACGAATTCTAATTACAAACTTACAAAAGAAGATTTTAACCAAATCAATAAACGTAGCTTGTTTACTTTCCAATTGGGTTGGAACTACGAACGTATGCAAGCTTCTGGTTACCTTTACATGATTTTGCCTCAATTGCGTAAAATGTATGGGGATGGAACTCCTGAATTGAAAGAAATGATGAAAGTTCATACTCAATTCTTCAATACTTCACCATTCTTCCACACCATCATCGCTGGTTTTGATCTTGCCATGGAAGAAAAAGATGGTGTAGGTTCAAAAGATGCCGTTAATGGTATCAAGACAGGTTTGATGGGACCATTCGCTCCTCTTGGAGATACAATCTTTGGTTCACTTGTACCTGCTATCATGGGATCTATCGCAGCAACTATGGCTATCGGTGGTCAACCTTGGGGTATCTTTCTTTGGATTGCAGTTGCAGTAGCGTATGATATCTTCCGTTGGAAACAGTTGGAATTTGCCTACAAAGAAGGGGTTAACCTTATCAACAACATGCAAAGTACCTTGACAGCTTTGATTGACGCTGCATCTGTACTTGGTGTCTTCATGATGGGTGCTCTTGTAGCAACAATGATCAACTTTGAAATTTCTTACAAATGGGCAATCGGTGAGAAGATGATTGACTTCCAAGACATCTTGAACCAAATCTTCCCACGCTTGCTTCCAGCAATCTTTACTGCCTTTATCTTCTGGTTGCTTGGTAAGAAAGGTATGAACTCTACTAAAGCTATCGGTATTATTATCGTACTTGCTTTGGCTCTTTCTGCCTTTGGTAAATTTGTACTTGGAATGGGCGCATAATTTATGACGCAATCATTAATTTTGGTGAGTCATGGTCGCTTCTGTGAAGAACTTAAAGGTAGCACTGAAATGATCATGGGCCCACAAGACAATATTTATACAGTAGCTCTTCTTCCAGAAGATGGGCCAGAAGAATTTACTGCAAAATTTGAAGCTGCTATTGAAGGATTAGATGATTTCCTAGTCTTTGCGGATCTTCTCGGTGGAACACCATGTAACGTGGTCAGCCGTTTGATTATGGAAGGTCGTGACATTGAACTTTACGCAGGGATGAATCTTCCAATGGTGATTGAATTTATCAATGCGAGCCTTACAGGCGCAGATGCGGACTACAAGAGCCGTGCTGCAGAAAGCATTGTGAAAGTTAATGACCTGTTAGCGGGCTTCGATGATGACGAAGATGAATAATACTCTTCGAAAATCTCTTTAAACCATACTAGCGTCGCCTTGCCGTAGGTATATGTTACTGACTTCGTCAGTCTTATCCTGCAACCTCAAAGCAGTGCTTTGAGCAACCTGCGGCTAGTTTCCTAGTTTGCTCTTTGATTTTCATTGAGTATACGATGTGACAACGTGAAAATCGTTAGAGCATTTTATATAGAATATACATGGGAATGGGGCTTACTCCCATTCCCATATTTAATAGAAAAAGAGGAACTCAATGTTACATTATACAAAAGAAGACTTGATCGAATTGGGTGCAGAAATCACTACACGTGAAATCTACCAACAACCAGATGTATGGAAAGAAGCTTTTGAATCTTATCAAGCAAAACGTGAAGAAATTGCAGCTTTCCTACAAGGGATTGATGATAAACATGACTATATCAAGGTTATCTTGACAGGTGCTGGGACTTCTGCTTATGTGGGAGATACCTTGGTACCTTACTTTAAGGAAGTCTACGACGAACGCAAATGGAATTTCAATGCTATTGCGACAACAGATATCGTTGCCAATCCAGAAACTTATTTGAAAAAAGATGTGGCAACTGTACTTGTATCTTTTGCTCGTAGTGGGAACTCGCCTGAAAGTGTGGCGACTGTTGATTTGGCAAAAGCCTTGGTGGATGAGCTTTATCAAGTGACGATTACTTGTGCGGCAGATGGTAAATTGGGTCTTCAAGCTCATGGAGATGACCGCAATCTCTTGCTTTTGCAACCAGCTGCTTCTAATGATGCTGGCTTTGCTATGACTTCTAGCTTTACGTCTATGATGTTAACAGCTCTCTTGGTTTTTGATCCTACAGAATTTGCTGTGAAAGCTGAACGTTTTGAAGTTGTATCTAGTCTTGCCCGTAAAATTCTAGACAATGCAGAAGATGTCAAAGAGCTCGTTGACCTAGACTTTAACCGTGTCATTTATCTAGGCGCTGGTCCTTTCTTTGGACTTGCTCATGAAGCTCAGCTCAAGATTTTGGAATTAACAGCTGGCCAAGTGGCGACCATGTATGAAAGTCCAGTTGGCTTCCGTCACGGTCCAAAATCACTGATCAACGAAGATACAGTTGTCTTGGTCTTTGGTACAACGACAAACTACACTCGTAAGTACGACTTGGACTTGGTTCGTGAAGTTGCTGGTGACCAGATTGCTCGACGTGTTGTGCTTTTGAGTGATCAAGCCTTTGGTCTTGAAAATGTCAAAGAAGTGGCCCTTGGTTGTGGTGGTGTATTGAATGATATTTACCGTGTCTTCCCTTACATCGTTTATGCCCAACTCTTTGCCCTATTGACTTCACTCAAGGTAGAAAATAAACCAGATACACCGTCTCCTACAGGTACAGTAAACCGTGTGGTACAAGGTGTTATCATCCACGAATATCAAAAGTAATACTCTTCGAAAATCTCTTTAAACCATACTAGTGTCGCCTTGCCGTAGGTATATGATACTGACTCTGTCAGTTCTATCCACAACCTCAAAACAGTGTTTTGAGCTGACTTCGTCAGTTCTATCTGCAACCTCAAAGCAGTGCTTTGAGCAGCCTGTGGCTAGCTTCCTAGTTTGCTCTTTGATTTTCATTGAGTATAAGGCAATGTTTATGAATTCTTGAAAGAGGATTTGTAAATTATCAGATAAACCATAGATTGTCAGTAGGCTTTCTATGGTTTGTTTGCTTGAGAGAAATAGTAAAAGGAGAACAGAATGAAAGCATACACAGAGCGTGTATTTGGAAATGTTGAGGGCAAGGATGTCTTGGTCTATCGTTTTGAGACGGACGGTGGCTACCAGCTTGAAGTCATGAATTATGGTGCGACTATCTTGCGCTATGTCACGCCTGACAAGGCTGGAAATTTTGCCAACGTTATCTTGGGGTTTGATGACTTTGATAGCTATGTAGGCAATAGCCCCAAGCATGGAGCGAGCGTAGGTCCTGTGGCAGGACGTATTGCAGGTGCGACATTTGAGCTCAATGGCAAGACTTATGACCTTGAAGTCAACAATGCTAGCAACTGTAATCACAGTGGTTCAACAGGTTGGGATTCGAGCTTGTTTGAACTAGTTGAAGTGAGCGACCATGGTCTGACCCTCTATACAGAGCGTACAGATGGGACAGGAGGATTTCCTGGAAATCTCAAGATTTGGATCAGTTATCACTTGGAAGAAACTGGTGCCTATGAAATCAGCTACAAGGTAACGACCGATCAGGATACGCTGGTTAATCCAACTAATCACAGCTACTTCAACTTGTCTGGTGATTTCACGCAGACGATTGACCGTCATGTCTTCCAGCTAAATACTGAGGGCATTTATCCAATCGCTCCCGACGGTGTTCCGGCCAAAACTCCAGATGCCAATCGTGACGTAGTAAAACACATCTACAATGGTGCCTTGTTGAAAGACATCTTTGCAGAAGAAGATGAGCAAATCCAGCTGGTATCTGGCTTGGATCATCCATTTGCTCTTCCTGTGGATCATGATAATGCTGGTTTCCTTTATGATCAAGACTCAGGTCGCTTCCTGCTCTTCAAGACAGAGGCTCCTTGCTTTGTGGTCTACACAGCAAACTTTGTGGATGAAAGTGTCATCATAGGAGGTCAGCCAATGCTACAGCACAATGGGATTGCTCTTGAAGCGCAAGCTTTACCAGATGCCATTCACAGTGACCTCAAAGACCAAGTCATTCTTAAAGCCGGTCAAACCTTCACTAGTAAGACACGTTATGAGCTTGTTGTGAAGTAAAGAAAGCTGGGAAAAAGTCTTTAAATTTAGAAAAACACATATTGTCGGGTGCTGAAAGTTTGATAATATGTGTTTTATTATGGAAAGATTTATAGTTCGTTGAATCAATAGCAGGACAAATAAGTTTATAAAATATTATGAAAAATCAGTTTGAATTTCTCAATCAACTTGTTCATATTCTATTTCAATCTACTATACTTTCTCTTATCCTGAAATGATGTTATTACTCAGCATCTCTTGAGTTGTCTGACTTGACTTTCTTGATGGAAATTATATAACAGTTGTAACAAAAATAACTACAACTAAAAAAGGACCATTTATGACCTATGAATACAAGAGCCACATTTATTTGGCAGAGGCAGTTTTGAATGTAAAGGATTTGGCAAGTCAAACAGCCTTTTATCAGCAAGTTATTGGTTTAGAAATCTTATCTCAAACTGAGACAGAGTCCATTCTAGGACTTGGTGGAAAAGCCTTGGTACAGCTGATTCAAGCACAAGAGAGCGGTGAAGTAAGGGGACATTATGGACTTTACCATCTGGCTATTCTTTTGCCGACACGAAAGGCTTGGGCGGATGTCTTGAAACACCTGACAGATTTACAGATTCCTCTTGTGGGCGGTGCAGACCATGGTTACAGTGAGGCCCTTTACTTGGAGGATTTAGAGGGAAATGGTATTGAACTCTATCGAGACAAGCCGGTTTCTACATGGGATATTCGAGAAGATGGACGCATTATCGGGGTGACTGAGGTTCTTGCGGCGCAGGATATCTATGAGTTGGGGGAAAGAGTAGAGCCTTTTATCCTAGCAGAAGGTACGAGAATGGGGCATATTCATCTTTCCGTCAAGGATAGTCGAAAGTCCAGCCAGTTTTATCAGAAGGTGTTAGAGCTAGAGGATAAATTCAATGTGCCTAGCGCTAGTTGGATTGCAGCTGGGGACTACCATCATCATTTAGCAGTCAATGAATGGGGAGGAAAAGGTCTGGATCCGCGTAAGCAAGGTTTGCCAGGTTTGGCCTATTATGTTATTGAAGTCGCACATAAAGAAGAACTGTTAACGATTGCGCAACGAGCACAAGAAGTTGATGCACCAATCAAGTGGCTGACATCAAGCCAGTTGGAAGTGACAGATCCAGACGGAATCGTGACCCGTGTTCGCTTAGATAGATAAAACTAGGAATTTCTATCAAGTTATCAGCATAGGTAATTTGCCTTTTGAAAAGTCTTTGATAACAGAACTGCGTGAGCCGGATAGGCGAGAATTTTGACAAAGGAGCTGATTAGAGATATAATGAAGAAAAATCGAGCAAGGAAAAAGAAATGACAAACTCAAAGTATATTACTCGTTTGAAACGTTCAGAGGGTCAGTTGCGTGGGATTCAAAAGATGATTGAAGAAGATCGTGACTGTGCTGATATTGTTACGCAACTAACAGCCGTGAAATCTAGTGTAGAGCGCGTGATTGAGATGATAATTACCGAAAACCTTACTGAATGCATCAACCAGCCGCTAGATGATCCTGAAGCTCAAAAGGAACGCCTAGAAAAGGCTATCCGATACTTGATTAAACGGAAATAAAGAGATGAGAGTTGCAAAGATCTCTGCTATTAGAATAGTTGAATGTGAATCAAGAGAGGCTGGAAAAAGTCTTTCAAATAAGAAAAACGCATAGTATCAGGTGTTGAAAGCTTGATACTATGCGTTTTGTTATGTAGAGACTTATACTCTTCGAAAATCTCTTCAAACCGCGTCAACGTCGCCTTGCCGTACTCAAGTATAGCCTGCGGCTAGTTTCCTAGTTTGCTCTTTGATTTTCATTGAGTATTACTTCATTTTCTCCTGAAATTGAGTTTTTGCCCAGCTCCTTTTGATTATTCTACTTGCCCTAGCCAAGCATTCATACCACCTTCTACATTGATAACGTTGAGGCCTTGGGCGCTGAGAAATTGACAGGCAGAGGCAGAACGCACTCCTCCTTGACAGATGATATGGTATTCATGGTCAGGATTGAGTTCTTTGTAGCCTTGTTCCAAGGTACTTAACGGAAGATTTTTGGCACCTGGTGCATGTCCTGCTTGGAATTCATGTACTTCACGGACATCGATAAGCTCTAGATTTTCATTTTGATATTTTTCATAAAAGTCAGCCATGCTGATATTAGTTTCCATATTCTACTCCTTCTGGCTTAGCCGTTTTGTATAGTGAATAAGCGCCGTCAAGGTTTTGGACGGTAAATCCTGCTTGTTTGAGGATACGCTCTGCGATATAGCTGCGCAAACCACTGTGGCAGCTAACGATGTAGGCTTGGTTCTTGTCCAGTTCGTCCAAGCGTTCCCGTAGTTCGTTTAGGGGGATGTGGATGGTATCGACTTTGAGTCTACCACTTTGGAATTCGCCACTTGTCCGTACATCAAGGAATTTCTTACCTTTAGCCAGTTCGTCTTCGAGCTGATACCATTGAATATTGTCGCTGAGACCTTCGATAAGGTTCAAGGCTGCGTAGCCCAGCATATTGACGGGATCCTTGGCAGAGCCAAATGGTGGCGCATAGGTGAACTCCAATTCTGGTAAGTCAAAGACGGAGAGATTTCCCTTGATAGCAGTTGCTAGGATATCGATTCGCTTGTCAACACCTTTCTTCCCAACTCCTTGGGCACCGTAGATTTTTCCAGTGGTTGGGTCAAAGAGGAGCTTCAAGGTCATATCAGTAGCACCTGGATAATAACTAGCGTGGTCTTTCCCACTGACATGGAGGGCCTTGTAAGGAAGTTGATTCATGCTAAGGATACGCTCGCTGAGACCAGTCGAAGCAGCTGTCATATCAAAGGCACGAACGATAGTAGTGCCGATACTGCCCTTGTTTGTACGTTCTAGTCCTGCGATGACGTCTGCCACTTGGCGTCCCTGACGATTGGCAGGAGAAGCGAGAGAGATGAGAGCGTCTTGGCCCGTAATCTCTTGCTTGACGACGATGGAATCCCCAACTGCAAAAATATCTTTTTGACTGGCTTCGTAATGTTCATCTACAAGAATCCCACCTCTAAGTCCCAGTTCAATCCCCGCAGTTTTGGCCAGTCCGTTTTCAGGTTCAACACCGACAGAAAGGATGGTGAGGTCAGAAGTGATCTTTTGACCGTTTTCGAGAACGATGACTTTTCCTTGCTCTTCAAATCGAGTCGCAGACTGAGAAGTGATAACGCGAACGCCGTTTTTAACCAATTCTTCCTGGACAAAGGCTGCCATTTCTTGATCTAATGATGGTAAAACATGGGGTGCTTTTTCAACAATAGTAACTTGCAATCCACGTTTCGCCAGGTTTTCAGCCATTTCAAGTCCGATAAAGCCTGCACCGATAACGACAGCTTCTTTTGGATGATTGTCCAAGGCTGCCATAATTTCATCGAGATCGGGAACGTTGCGAAGCGTGTAGGTATTTTTAGTTTCTGCCAAACCCTCAATGGCAGGAACAAATGGTTTAGCTCCTGGGGAGAGGATCAGCTTGTCGTAGCTTTCTATGAATTCCTGTCCATCGTGTCGCACCGTCACAGTGTGTTCTGCTGGGGAAATACTGATGACCTCGTGAAATGGTCGCACGTCCAGATTAAAGCGTGCCTTGAGACTTTCAGGAGTTTGGACCAATAAACTATCACGGTTTGCAATTTCTCCTGAAACATAGTAAGGAAGTCCGCAGTTTGCAAAGGAAACAAAGGGACCTTTCTCAAAAATAGTGATTTCAGCGTCTTCCATGAGACGTCTGAGACGGGTTGCTGCTGACATTCCGCCTGCAACTCCCCCGACAATGATAATTTTCATTGATTTTCTCCTTTATGCTTCTAGATGACTTTTCCTGTCCAAGCGCTCATACCGCCTCGGACATTGATGACATCATAGCCTTCTTTCTTTAGCTTTTTAGCAGCCATCTTACTACGCACACCAGAATGACAAATGACATAAAGTGTTTCTTTTGTTGTTGGTGTATAGGAACCAATTTCGGTCAGAGGAACATTCTTGGCATTTTTGATATGACCTCTACGAAATTCCATTGGCGTCCGAACATCTAGTAGCTGAATTGGTTCCTTGAGTTTAGCTTCTAACTCGCTGGTAGAAATACTGTCAATTTTTGTAAATAAGTGAAACATAGGCACCTCCAAATATACCCTTATGGGGTATATTAAACCATGAAGTCAAGCTTTTGTCAAGCAAGTTGTTTTGACTTGAGATGGGGAATGGTTTCGATAGTTTAGAAAGCAGCCTATTCTTGACCTTTCAAAGTCTTTTTGATATGATGGGCTCAAAGTAAGTGTGAGGTATAAAGATGACCAGCGAATATCAGAAAATGATTGCAGGAGAGTTTTACCGTCCATCGGACCCAGAACTGAGAGCCTTGGTTCAGGTTTCTCGCCAAAAACAGGTCGCCTTTAACAAGGAAGAAGATCCCTTGAAAGGGACGGAAATTATCAAGACTTGGTTTGGGTCAACTGGGCAAAATCTCTATGTCAATCCATGACTGGTAGTCGATTATGGGGTCAATATCCATCTAGGGGAAAATTTTTATTCTAATTGGAACTTGACCATGCTGGATGTTTGTCCAATTCGCATCGGGGACAATGCTATGATTGGCCCCAACTGTCAGTTCTTGACTCCACTCCATCCACTGGACCCGCAGGATCGTAATTCAGGTGTGGAATACGGCAAGCCTATTACCATCGGAGACAATTTCTGGGCTGGAGGTGGCGTCATTGTCCTTCCTGGAGTGACACTGGGCAATAACGTAGTGGCTGGAGCAGGGGCTGTGATCACCAAATCTTTCGGTGACAATGTTGTCCTAGCTGGTAATCCCGCGCGTGTGATTAAGGAGATACCTGTGAAATAGAAGTAAAAAGGAACAACGGGGGGAGTGTTCCTTTTTGTATTTTTTATCGTAGTCTTATAAATTTTTCTTTTTTAATTAGGAATTTCTGTGTATCTTATTCTGGGGAAGTAGATTTTGTTTTTATTTATAACTCCTCAATCACCTTGCATAGAGCCTCTACATCTTCTTTTCGACTAGACCAAGAAGTAGCAAAACGTATGATGGTATGCTTATCATCGTATTTTTCCCAGTAAGAGAAAATCACTTTTTGAGACAGTTTTGTCATCTGTTCATCATTCACAATACAAAAGACCTGATTTGTTGGATTTTCAAAATAAAGGGGGAGACCAGTATTTTTACAAGCTAGACGAATCCGGTTGGCGTAGGAAATCGCATCTTTGCCAATCGTTTGATAGAGATTGTCTTTAAACAATTCGTCAAATTGGATACCGAGAAGTCTTCCTTTAGCTAGAAGGGCACCATGTTGTTTGATAATGGTGGTCATGTGAGGAAGAAGTTGAGGATTTGGGATAACGACTGCTTCCCCGAGAAGAGCACCACATTTGGTACCTCCGATATAGAAAGCGTCGCATAAGCGAGCCAAATCAGCAAGATTAACATCATTTTCAGGGCAGGCAAGAGCGTAAGCAAGACGAGCACCATCTACGAAGAGTTTAACATTCTTTTCCTTACAAACTTGAGAAATAGCTTCTAATTCTGCTTTTGAATAAAGGGTTCCAAGCTCAGTTGGTTGAGAGAGATAGACCATTCCTGGCATGACCATATGCTCATGGTTTTTATCAGCCCAATAGTCTTCAATAGTTTCTTTGATTTGCTGGGCAGTCAATTTTCCATCTGTTCCCTCTAGTTCGAGTACCTTGTGCCCTCCAAATTCGATAGCACCAGCCTCATGAACGCTGATATGACCAGTTTTTGCAGCAATCACTCCTTGGTAAGATTGGAGGAGACTGTCAATCATGACTTGATTGGTTTGGGTTCCACCGACAAGAAAATGGACCGCTGCCTGCGGACAAGCGCAGGCTTTTCGTATGCTTTCAATAGCACTGGCACTAATCGAATCGCTCCCATATCCGCTCATTTCCATTTCGTTGGTTTCCATGATTCGTTGAAGAATCGCAGGGTGTGCTCCTTGAAGATAATCATTTGCAAAATTTAGGATTTTGTTTGTCATAAAAGACCTCTTTCTTAATTGATGTATTTATTGTACAAGAAATACATTCATTACACAAACGTCAAAAAATCATATCAACTATGATAGAATGGAATGGGTAAAAGAAAAGGAGTGAAAAATGGACGCAAGTAAATGCCATGCGGTTCTAATTGCTAGTGAAACAGGTTCTTTTTCAGCTGCAGCAGAACAACTCAACTATACTCAGTCAGGAATCACTAGAATGATTTCTAGCTTGGAAGAGGAATTAGAATTTTCTTTGTTTATCCGCAGTAAAAAAGGAGTTCGTTTAACTGAAAATGGGAAATTGATGTTGCCTTATTTCAGGGAAATCGTTGAATCTAGTCAGACTGCGCAAGAGATGAGCGATGATATAAAAGGAGTCGTCCGTGGTTCTATCACGATTGCCTGCTACTTTAGTGTATCCTCTATGTGGATGCCTCGTCTTTTAAAAGTCTTTTCAGAAAGCTATCCCGATATACAGATTAAGTTGTTGGAGGGTGGAAATAAGGAAATAGCTAAGTGGTTGGCAGAAAAATCTGTCGATATCTGTTTATGTGCAGAACCTCAAGATAAGACGGATTATAGTTGGGAAGAACTCTATCGGGATCCACTTCTTGTTTGGCTTCCTAAAAATCATCCTAAGGCTAGACAAGCTCAATACGAGATAAAGGATTTAGAGGCAGAGGATTTTATTCATACCTTACCAGCTCAAGATACAGATCAGGACAGACTAATTGAGCAAGAAGGGTTACATCTAAAAACACGTTTTACAACAAAAGATGGATTTACTACCTATCAGTTAGTAAAAGCAGGATTAGGAGTGAGTTTTAATCAGGCTATGATCGCACAGGATTGGAAAGAAGATGTAGTCCAGTTGCCCCTAAACCCACCACGGTTTGTCTCACTCGGGCTTGCTTTGCCAAGACAGAGACCAACTTCTCCAGCAGTGCAACGATTTCTTAGATGTATGGAAGAGGAGCTTTCGGAATTGATAAAGACAACTCCTTGACACTCGGTCAGCTTTTGATACAATAGTACAAAATTAGAGGAGGTAGGCTATGATTCAGAAACATGCGATTCCCATTTTAGAGTTTGATGATAATCCTCAGGCGGTTATCATGCCCGATCACGAGAAGCTGGATTTGCACTTGCCCAAGAAGTGTGTCTATGCTTTTTTAGGTGAGGAGATTGATCGTTATGCGAGGGAAGTAGGGGCGGACTGTGTCGGTGAGTTCATTTCTGCCACCAAGACCTATCCGGTCTATGTTATCGACTACAAGGGTGAGGAAATTTGTCTGGCTCAGGCTCCTGTTGGTTCAGCTCCATCAGCCCAGTTTATGGATTGGTTGATTGGCTATGGTGTGGAGCAGATTATTTCCACTGGAACCTGTGGTGTGCTGGCTGATATAGAGGAAAACGCCTTTCTAGTCCCTGTTCGCGCTCTGCGAGATGAAGGAGCTAGTTATCACTATGTGGGACCTTCTCGTTATATGGAAATTCAGCCAGAGGCTATTGCTGCTATTGAGCAAGTGTTGGAGGCCATAGGGATTCCCTATGAAGAAGTCATGACCTGGACGACAGACGGTTTTTACCGAGAAACGGCTGAAAAGGTGGCTTATCGCAAGGAAGAAGGCTGTGCTGTTGTGGAGATGGAGTGTTCTGCGCTTGCGGCAGTAGCCCAGCTGCGTGGGGTTCTCTGGGGTGAATTGTTGTTCACAGCTGATTCTCTAGCGGATTTGGACCAGTACGACAGTCGTGACTGGGGTTCAGAGGCTTTCGAGAAGGCCTTGGAACTCTGCCTTGAGATTGCCTTTCAGATATAGCTACTCTCCTACTTTTTATGGTACAATGGATGTATGTTATTCAAATTATTTGTGAAAAAAATTGAAAGGGCCTTGGGTGGACTTTCGCCCGCTCGTCGAATTTTTCTGAGTTTCGCTGGAGTTATTTTTATAGGCTCTCTTCTTTTGAGTTTGCCTTTTGTTCAGGCGAGTGGTTCGCAGGCCACTTATTTTGACCATCTTTTTACGACGGTGTCCATGGTCTGTGTGACTGGCCTTTTTACGCAACCAGTGGCTACGACCTATAATGTCTGGGGGCAGTTGATTTGTATGCTCTTGATACAGATTGGTGGTTTGGGGCTCATGACTTTTATCGGGGTCTTTTATATTCAGGGGAAGCAAAAGCTTAGTCTTCGCAGTCGTGAAACCATTCAGGAGAGTTTTAGTTACGGGGAAACTCGGTCGCTGAAGGCCTTTATGCGGTCCATCTTTTTGACGACTTTTCTAGTGGAGGGCTTAGGTGCCTTTCTACTAAGTTTCCGTTTTATTCCTGAGTTCGGCTGGGGACGAGGCATTTTTACTTCTATCTTTTTAGCTATTTCAGCCTTTTGTAATGCTGGTTTTGATAATTTCGGCAGTAGCAGTTTAGTGGATTTTCAGACGGATCCCTTGATCAATCTGGTCATTGCTGGCTTGATTATCACAGGTGGTCTTGGCTTTATGGTCTGGTTTGACTTGGCAACCCAGTTTGACAAGAAGAAAAAACGTAGACTGCGTTTCCACACCAAGTTGGTCCTCTTCTTGACTGCAGGAATTTTGCTGTTTGGGACAGTATCCACACTCTTTACGGAGTGGCACAATCCAGGAACGATTGGCAATCTCAGTGTCCCAGAGAAAGTGCTGGTTAGCTTTTTCCAAACCGTTAGTATGAGAACGGCTGGCTTTGCTTCTATTGATTACACTCAAGCTCGGCCTGTGACCTTGTTTATCTATATCTTACAGATGTTTCTCGGAGGGGCGCCTGGAGGAACGGCTGGGGGGCTCAAGATTACGACTTTCTTTGTCTTGTTGGTCTTTGCGCGTAGTGAATTGCTGGGCTTGCCTCATGCCAATGTTGCCCAGAGAACCATTGAGGCTCGTACAGTCCAAAAATCCTTTAGTGTCTTCATTATCTTTTTGATGACCTTCTTGTTGGGCTTGATGTTGTTGGGAATTACAGCAGAAGGAACACCGCGATTTATCTACCTCATGTTTGAGACCATTTCCGCCCTTGCGACAGTTGGGGTAACGGCAAATCTGACACCAGAATTGGGCAAGCTAGCCCTCAGCATTGTCATGGTGCTCATGTTTATCGGCCGTATCGGTCCCTTGACCTTGCTGGTTAGTCTAGCTGACTACCAGCCTGATAAGAAAGATTTGATTCAGTATATGAAAGCAGATATTAGTATTGGATAAGAAAGGAAGAATGATGTCAGATCGTACGATTGGAATTTTAGGCTTGGGGATTTTTGGGAGTAGTGTCCTGACAGCCCTAGCCAAGCAAGATATGAATATCATTGCCATTGATGACCACGCCGAGCGCATCAATCAATTTGAGCCAGTTTTGGCGCGTGGAGTTGTGGGCGATATTACAGATGAGGAACTCCTCAGAACCGCAGGAATTGATACCTGTGATACGGTTGTAGTGGCAACAGGGGAAAATCTAGAGTCGAGTGTGCTTGCAGTTATGCACTGTAAGAGTCTAGGTGTACCAAGGGTTATTGCCAAGGTCAAAAGCCAGACAGCCAAGAAGGTACTAGAAAAAATCGGTGCTGACTCGGTGATTTCACCTGAGTATGAAATGGGGCAGTCTCTAGCGCAGACCATTCTCTTTCATAACAATGTTGATGTCTTTCAGCTGGATAAAAATGTGTCTATTGTGGAGATGAAGATTCCTAGTGTCTGGGCTGGTCAAAGCCTGAGTCAGCTAGATTTACGTGGCAAATATAACCTCAATGTCCTAGGATTTCGTGAACAAGAAAATTCACCCTTGGATGTCCAGTTTGGCCCTAATGATCTCTTGAGGTCAGATGCCTATATCTTGGCGGTCATTAACAACCAGTATCTAGATGACTTGGCAGAATTAAATTCGTAAGGAGGGGAATCCCCTCTTTTTTGATGTTCAAAATAGCAAATAGAGATAGCAACCCTTGTATTCTAGTAAAAGTCCTTCAAAAATTGGACTTTATGGTAGAATAGAAAGAAGTGACAAGAGAGAGTAATACTCTTCGAAAATCTCTTTAAACTACGTCAACGTCGCCTTGCCGTAGGTATAGGTAACTGACTTCGTCAGTATTATCTACAACCTCAAAGCAGTTCTTTGAGCAACCTGCGGCTAGTTTCCTAGTTTGCTCTTTGATTTTCATTGAGTATAAGAAAAAATCAGTCCCCTAAAGGAGTAGATTATGAAGTTATTGTCTATCGCCATTCCTAGCTATAATGCTGCAGCCTATCTTCATTACTGTGTGGAGTCGCTAGTGATTGGTGGTGAGCAAGTTGAGATTTTGATTATCAATGATGGGTCTCGGGACCAAACTCAGGAAATCGCTGAGCGTTTAGCCAGCAAGTATCCTAACATCGTTAGAGCCATCTATCAGGAAAACAAAGGCCATGGCGGTGCGGTCAATCGCGGCTTAGCGGAGGCTTCTGGGCTCTATTTTAAAGTGGTTGATAGTGATGACTGGGTGGATCCTCGTGCTTATCTGAAAATTTTGGAGACCTTGCAGGAACTTGAGAGCAAGGGTCAAGAGGTTGACGCCTTTGTGACTAATTTTGTCTATGAAAAGGAAGGCCAGTCTCGTAAGAAGAGTATGAGTTACGAGTCCGTCTTGCCTGTCCAGCAGATTTTTGGCTGGGACCAGGTCGGAAATTTCTCCAAAGGCCAGTATATCATGATGCATTCGCTGATTTACCGGACAGATTTGTTGCGAGCGAGCCAGTTCCAATTGCCTGAGCATACTTTTTATGTCGATAATCTCTTTGTCTTTACCCCCCTTCAGCAGGTCAAGACCATGTACTATCTGCCTGTCGATTTCTATCGTTATTTGATTGGGCGTGAGGACCAGTCTGTCAATGAGCAAGTGATGATTAAGCGCATTGACCAGCAACTCAAGGTTAATCGTCTTTTAGTAGACCAGCTTGATTTGTCCCAAGTTAGTCATCCCAAAATGAAAGAATACTTGCTGAATCATATTGAAATCACGACGGTGATTTCCAGTGCCTTGCTCAACCGAGCAGGCACAGCAGAGCATCTTGCCAAAAAACGGGAGCTGTGGACCTATATTCAGCAGGAAAATCCAGAGGTTTTTCAGGCTATCCGCAAGACCATGTTGAGCCGTTTGACCAAACATTCAGTCCTGCCAGCTCGCAAACTTTCCAATGTTGTCTATCAAATCACCAAGTCTGTTTATGGATTTAATTAATATAAGTATTTTATAAGAGGGATTTAAGAAAAATTTTAACTTTTTCTTAATCCTTTTTAATTTTAGGAGATTATACTAGAGTCATCAAATAAAGAAAAACTCTAAGGAGAATCCTATGAAATTCAATCCAAATCAAAGATATACTCGTTGGTCTATTCGCCGTCTTAGTGTCGGTGTTGCCTCAGTTGTTGTAACCAGTGGTTTCTTTGTCCTAGTTGGTCAACCAAGTTCTGTACGTGCCGATGTGGTCAATCCGACCCCTGCTCAAGTTGTGCCAGATGCTACTTCGGTGAGTGAAAAGAGCGACTTACCAGCAGAACTTCTCAAGAAAGCAGTCGATACAGCTCTTCCTTCAGAACAAGTAGACTCAACACCTAAAGCAAGCTTGGATACTACAAACTCTCCAGAAAAAGCAGCTACGGGTGCTAAAGACCAAGTGGTAGCGCCAAAAGAAGAAGTGCAAGCAAAACCAGAATCTAAGAAAGAAACAGAGGATGCGGTTAAACCTGCGACAAATCCTGCGCCTACAGTTTCTGGACAAGACCGTGAAGCAAATGAAGCGCAACCAGCAACCACTCCAGCTGAAGTGCAAAAAGGTGTGGCCGACAACACTAAAGACACAGTAGATGTCCCAGCTACATACTTGGATAAAGCCAACTTCCCAGGTCCATTCACAGCTGGCGTCAACCAAGTTATTCCATATGAATTCTTCGCCGGTGACGGTATGTTGACTCGCCTTATCTTGAAAGCTTCTGACAAGGCTCCATGGTCAGACAACGGCTCAGCTAAAAATCCAGCTCTTCCACCAGTAGAAAAATTGGGCAAAGGTCTCTACTTCTACGAAGTGGACTTGGCCGGCACCCAAGGTAAATCAGATAAAGAGCTTCTTGACCTCTTGAAACAAAATGGCACTCAAAGTTATAAAGCTACCATCAAAGTTTACGGTGCGAAAGACGGCAAGGTAGACTTGAGCAACCTCGTAGCGACTAAGGATTTGGATGTCAATTTGAATGGCTTAACCACTCCAGCTGAAGTGCAAAAAGGCGTGGCTGACAATACCAAAGACACAGTGGATGTTCTGGCTAGCTACCTTGATAAAGCCAACTTCCCAGGCCCATTCACAGCAGGTGTCAACCAAGTCATTCCGTATGAATTCTTCGCTGGAGATGGTATGTTGACTCGTCTGATTTTGAAAGCCTCAGACAAGGCTCCATGGTCAGACAATGGTTCAGCTAAAAATCCCGCCCTTCCACCAGTGGAAAAATTGGGCAAAGGCCTCTACTTCTACGAAGTAGACTTGGCCGGCACTCAAGGAAAATCAGATAAAGAGCTTCTAGACCTTTTGAAACAAAATGGCACTCAAAGTTACAAGGCAACTATCAAGGTGTACGGTGCCAAAGATGGCAAGGCTGATTTGAGCAATCTCGTAGCGACTAAGGATTTGGATGTCAATTTGAATGGCTTGACTACTCCAGCTGAAGTGCAAAAAGGCGTAGCCGACAATACTAAAGACACAGTGGATGTTTCAGCTACATACTTGGATAAAGCCAACTTCCCAGGTCCATTCACAGCCGGTGTCAACCAAGTCATCCCATATGAATTCTTCGCTGGTGACGGTATGTTGACTCGCCTTATCTTGAAAGCTTCTGACAAGGCTCCATGGTCAGATAACGGTTCGGCTAAAAATCCTGCTCTTCCACCAGTAGAGAAATTGGGCAAAGGCCTCTACTTCTATGAAGTGGACTTGGCAGGTACCCAAGGTAAATCTGATAAAGAGCTTCTAGACCTCTTGAAACAAAACGGCACTCAAAGCTACAAGGCAACTATCAAGGTGTACGGTGCCAAAGATGGCAAGGCCGATTTGAGCAATCTCGTAGCGACTAAAAATTTGGATGTCAATTTGAATGGCTTGACCACTCCAGCTGAAGTACAAAAAGGCGTAGCTGACAACACCAAAGATACAGTAGACGTCCCAGCTACTTACTTGGATAAAGCCAACTTCCCAGGTCCATTCACAGCCGGTGTCAACCAAGTCATTCCTTACGAATTCTTCGCCGGTGATGGTATGTTAACTCGCCTTATCTTGAAGGCCTCAGACAAGGCACCATGGTCAGACAACGGTTCAGCCAAAAATCCAGCTCTCCCACCAGTAGAGAAATTGGGCAAAGGTCTCTACTTCTACGAAGTAGATTTGGCAGGTACTCAAGGAAAATCTGATAAAGAGTTACTTGACCTCTTAAAACAAAACGGCACTCAAAGCTATAAAGCTACTATCAAAGTGTACGGTGCTAAAGACGGCAAGGCCGATTTGAGCAATCTCGTAGCGACAAAAGAATTGACAGTGAACTTGAATGGGTATAAGTCCCTCAATGAGATGAAATCTAAAATGCCGGCTGCTAGTCAGGATAAGATGATGCCTAACAAAGAGCAGGACAAAACTATGAATACTAGCCAGCCAATGGCAACTCCAAGTATGAAGCAAGACCAAGTCGCAGCAACCTCAAGTAAAATGCCTGATGAAGGTAAGATGGCATCTACTAACAAGATGTCAAGTCCAATGATGGCTGATCAAATGAAAGATCAAAAAGACATGCTTCCATATACTGGTGAAGCCCAAACTTCAATGGCTACTATTGGTTTCTTTGGATTAGCCTTGGCCGGTCTGCTAGGTGGGCTCGGTTTGAAAGCTAAAAAAGATGAAAATGACTAGTCTAGCTACAGACTTTCTATCTAGGATTTGAAAAATCCAGATATCGTTTAGAATGTTCGTAAAGTGATTAAAATAGTGTTATACTTGAATCGGTATAGCACTGTTTTTATCAAAGGAGAGATAGATGGGAAAGACAATTTTGCTCGTCGATGACGAGGTAGAAATCACAGATATTCATCAACGTTATCTAGTTCAGGCAGGTTATCAGGTCTTGGTGGCCCATGATGGAGTAGAGGCCTTAGAAATCTTCAAGCGAAAACCGATTGATTTGATTATTACAGATATCATGATGCCTCGGATGGATGGTTATGATTTGATTAGTGAGGTTCAATACTTATCACCAGAGCAGCCTTTCCTATTTATTACTGCTAAGACCAGTGAACAGGATAAAATTTACGGCCTAAGTTTGGGGGCGGATGACTTTATTGCCAAGCCCTTTAGCCCTCGTGAGCTGGTTTTGCGCGTCCACAATATCTTGCGGCGCCTTCATCGTGGAGGTGAGACAGAAGTCGTCGGTCTCGGAGATTTACGGATGAATCACGCTAGTCATGAGGTTCAAGTCGGAGATGTGGCGCTTGATTTGACAGTTAAATCCTTCGAACTTCTATGGCTTCTAGCCAGCAATCCAGAGCGAGTTTTTTCTAAGACAGACCTCTATGAAAAGGTTTGGCAAGAAGACTATGTGGATGATACCAATACCTTGAATGTTCATATTCATGCTCTTCGACAGGAGTTGGCTAAACATGCCAGTGCAGAAACGCCTACCATCAAAACTGTCTGGGGCTTGGGCTACAAAATTGAGAAAGCACGAGGTAGTTAATGAAATTAAAAAGTTATATTTTAGTGGGGTATATCATTTCAACACTCCTAACGATTATCGTGGTTTTTTGGGCCATCCAGCGCATGTTAATTGAAGAAAGAGAGGTTTATTTCCTAGTGGGGATGACTCTCATGGCTAGTTTTATCGGTGCTGGGATTAGTCTCTTTCTCCTTTCGCCAGTCTTTACTTCATTGAGCAAACTTAAGGAACATGCCAAGCGGGTAGCAGACAAGGATTTTCCATCAAATCTGGAGGTTCAAGGACCTGTAGAATTTCAGCAATTAGGCCAAGCCTTCAATGAAATGTCCCATGATTTGCAGGCGACCTTTGATTCACTAGAAGAAAGCGAACGAGAAAAGGGCTTGATGATTGCCCAGTTGTCGCATGATATCAAGACCCCCATTACTTTGATCCAAGCGACGGTAGAAGGAATTTTGGATGGGGTTATCAAGGAAGGAGAACAGGACCATTATCTAGCAACCATTGGACGACAGACAGAAAGACTCAATAAATTGGTTGAGGAATTGAATTTTTTGACCCTAAATACAACTAGAAAACAGGTGGAAACTACCAGCAAAGACAGTATTTTTCTGGATCAGCTCTTGATTGAGTGCATGAGTGAATTTCAGTTCTTGATTGAGCAGGAGGAACGAGACGTCCACTTGCAGGTGATCCCAGAGTCTGCCCGGATTGAGGGAGATTATGCCAAACTTTCTCGCATCTTGGTGAATCTGGTCAATAACGCTTTTAAATACTCGGCTCCAGGAACCAAGCTGGAAGTGGTGGCTAAGCTGGAGAAGAACCAGCTTTCAATCAGTGTGATCGATGAGGGGCAGGGAATTGCCCCAGAGGACTTGGAGAATATTTTCAAACGCCTTTATCGTGTCGAAACTTCGCGTAACATGAAAACAGGTGGTCATGGCTTAGGACTTGCGATTGCGCGTGAATTGGCCCATCAATTGGGTGGGGAAATTACAGTCAGCAGCCAGTACGGTCTAGGAAGCACCTTTACCCTCCTTCTCAATCTCTCTGGTCGTGAAAATAAAGCTTACCCCCCCTTTACAAATCCAGCTATTCATGGTAAAATGGATTTTGTGTGAAATATCAGCAGGAAAGCATGAAGCTCGTCAACAGGTGTCTTATGATAAGTAACCTTGGCTGTTTAGGCGAAGGGCATCTGCACGAATCAGGGCTTTCTAAGTGACTATTTCCACCGAAATATTATTTATATCAGGAGGACATACACATGTCACGTTATACAGGACCATCTTGGAAACAAGCTCGTCGCCTTGGCCTTTCACTTACAGGTACAGGTAAAGAATTGGCACGTCGTAACTACGTACCAGGACAACACGGACCAAACAACCGTTCTAAATTGTCAGAATACGGTTTGCAATTGGCTGAAAAACAAAAACTTCGTTTCACTTACGGTGTAGGTGAAAAACAATTCCGTAACTTGTTCGTACAAGCTACAAAAATCAAAGGCGGAATCCTAGGTTTCAACTTCATGCTTCTTTTGGAACGTCGTTTGGATAACGTTGTTTACCGTCTTGGTCTTGCGACTACTCGTCGTCAAGCTCGTCAATTCGTAAACCACGGTCACATCCTTGTTGACGGAAAACGCGTTGATATCCCATCATACCGCGTAACTCCAGGTCAAGTGATCTCAGTTCGTGAAAAATCATTGAAAGTTCCAGCTATCCTTGAAGCAGTAGAAGCTACTCTTGGACGTCCAGCATTCGTATCATTCGACGCTGAAAAATTGGAAGGTTCATTGACTCGCTTGCCAGAACGCGACGAAATCAACCCAGAAATCAACGAAGCCCTTGTCGTTGAATTCTACAACAAAATGCTTTAATTTTAAGATATATCTTACAGAAAGCCTACAACAGTGGGCTTTTTTCTTTGTCTTAAAAGGTTGATTTCTGGGTTTGTCATCATTTTTGTCATCACTTATAACGAACTAACAGCTTTCTCATAAAATGAGACGGCTGTTTTTGCTTTTTCTTTGGAGAGATGACTGTAAGTGTCCATAGTCATAGCCAGTGTAGAATGACCTAGACGGTGTTGTAATTCTTTATATGGTATTCCAGAGTTTAGCAAGAGACTAGTGTGTGTCTAAAACCGTGGAATCCAATATTAGGTACACCAGCATGTTTGAAACCGAGTTTTTAGACGTGTACTCAAGGTTTTGTTACTTGGGTAATTATGGATAAAGTCAGAGAATACAACTATTTCAGTTCGCCCTAACTTCCAAGCCTCTTGAATTTATCTAAGCTGGTGGGCTTTCAACATGGCAACAGTCGCTTGATCTATATCGATATCACGATAGCTTGCTTTTGATTTTGGGCTATTGATTTGCTCTAGGTGGTTTAGTGTCTTTGTAATGCTAATGGTTGCATTCTCTAGGTCAATATCGGACCAGCTAAGGGCTAGAGCTTCATTGATACGATAATCGATTTCTATATACCAAAAATACCTATCGAGTAACTATAAAGTCAGCGCGAATCAAATACTTTCTCTTCTTTCTTGTGGCAAGTTGAATTAATAAAATAATTATGATATTCTTATTTCTATAAGGAAAAAATTAAAATGATTATAAGATAGTTTATTTAGAAAATTATCCAAATTTTATTTCTAATTAATTTAGAAATCATTAACAAGGGGGATATTATGGCTGAAAGAATAATACATCAAGCTGATCTTCATGAGATCGAGAACAACTTGCGCTCTATCCATGAAGGATTACAAACAATTAATGCTAGAGTTGATGTAGCAAACGAAAATCTTGAAATCGTGTACGATGAAATCGGTAGTTTAGCACAAGAATTTCATGAATTTGTGAATATCCAACAAAAAGCTAATAGACTAGGACGAGCTGAAACTCGACTGGTAAAAATCCGTCAAGAAATTGAGAAGAAATACGGACATTATGATATTGTTCGTCGTACTACCACAGGGATTTTACAAGCTGATGATTTAGGAATTGTCAAAAAAGAAACAATCAGCACTGCTACAGAAGAACTAATGATATCAACTCCAGGTTACTGGCTTGCTCCATGCTTGGTTGCATTAGCGGCATGGATAAATGATCAACCCGAGTTAGCTGAAAAAGCAGTCAAGGAAGGGATTAAACGAAACGATGAAAAGACCTCCCTTTTCTTTGCCTTAATTTGTAGAAGAGCTAACAGAAAGAACGCATGCCTTAAGTGGACTCAACGTTATCTAGCTAATCAAGATGAAGAAAATCTTGACAGAAATTCTATTATTATCTTAGATGCTTTTGCGAGTGGACTCTTGGGAGCTGATACCGAAGGAGTCATCTCACGTCAAATGAATGAATGGCTCAGTCGACTTGAAGAAAAACCTGGTTTTACTGAACGGCAAACAGAACAATGGTCCGAAGCCATTAACTTAAAAAGAAGTGAACTAGATGAAGATTTATACCCTAACCTAAGAAAATATAGTAATAGTTGGCCTGTCCTAGAGGATATTTTAGAAGGTGCTCATCTTCATGAACAAATGTTAAACTATTTAACTGATATTTTTGAGAGGAAAGGGTCTACAGAAAGCGTCAAAGAACAATTAGATGATATTCTAGACACACTTGTGACTGATTTTGATAACGAGGAATTAGCTCTTCGAAAACAAGAAAAATTCGAGCAGTTTGTGGTTGACTTCGGAGGAGATGACAATCGTGCTCATCAAAACATGAGTATTGAAGTGACTGCGTTTGAAACCCATAAAGATTTCACCCAGTTGCTTACCGATGCAGCAATGAAACCCGAATCTTCTCACTCAAGTATATCTACCCAAAAATTTGCACTGGCTCTTTCTCGTGATTGGGTAACAAACGCTTATAATGATGTTACTGCAAAAAATCGTATGAAGATTCCTTACGAAATTGAAATTAATGTAGATACTTTTAACGATAAATCAATAGATGGCCAAAACGAAAGCGAGTTGGTTGAAAAATTTAATTCTCAGATTGACTCTGAAAAAGAACAAACTTTGGCAAACTACTTCCCAAGTTTATTTGATAAATTCCTTTTGTATGGTGGTATAGCTATCGGAGTAATCGGTTTAATGATGATGATTTCTGGCAATGTTTTCTTAGGTTTAATAGCTATTATAGCAGGTATTTTTATGGTTCTTAAGCATAAATCTAATATTGAAAATATTGAAACAAGTCGCAAGAAAATTGAAGAACAGTACGAGGATAAGAGAGTTAATGGTGAACAAATTATAAGAGCTATTCTGGCTGAAATTGTAGACTTTAGAATTGAATTTGCAGAGAAAGATGCTGAAAGTACTAAAGTCCTTGATTTCCTCGAACAAATAAGACCTGAACAATATGTAAACAAGTTGGCATCATCCAATAGAAAGATTAAAATTTGAGGAGGTAATTGACATGGATGAACAATATAAAGGCGATAGTAAGCTATCATCTAATAACACCACTCCATTTAAGAGCATTAATACTGAAGAGGATTTTAGTGAAGAACCTATGAGCGTGTTTGCTGAGGGACTCCCTTCATGGGACATCGTGCCTCCACAATTGCTAGTCAGAAGGAAACGGCAAAATAATGAATAAACCACAAACATATGCAGAATGGGTAAATGTCTTAACTATTTTTAAAAACAAAGATGATGATGAAACAGTTTTAAAAATGATGAAATCTGGGACTATCGAATGGCAATACGGTGTGGCGGAACGTTTCTCTACAAAGTTAATTGACGCTGTTAATTACCGTATGAATGTAGCTTCAGATAAGTTTCAAAAAGATTTACTAAAATCCCAAGGATACGAGGGAGCTATCATTCAATCAATTCTTTCGTTGAGAAAAGAAATGGCGTTCTTAGCTGAAGCAATCAATCTTCCTGCAATTCCAGATAAAGAGCGACAACACTACTTAAATCTCGTTATAGAACAAGCTAATAGTATGCAGAAATCTTTAGAAGAATCTGCAAAACAGGACCGAAGCGGGAAAATGTCAAGTATTATTAGAAATCATAAAATTAATTCTTTTTTAAATAAAGGTGAACAGTAAATGAGCGATATAGTAAAAAGCAAAGAACTTCTTACAAGATATTCACTTGCAAGAATCCCTTTTATTGCTATCAATACCATTGAGCCAAGTAGAACATTAGATATGTTAAAGGCAATATCTGAAGAATTACAACTTCCATTCAATGTACATACTCTCACCAAAGGTGTGTATGATCTTAGTTCTGGTAAGAATGTTAACGAAGATAAATCTGTTTATGGTGCAATAGATTACATGACGGACCAAATGCAAAAGAAACAATACCAAACTATCGTATTGACAGAGGTTCCGGATCTTAGTAATGAAAATAGCGATTCTAAACAAGTCTTAGCACTGGTCAATTTAGCCAATGAAACTGGAGGCGTTGTAATCGTTTTTACCAATACCTCTATTTGGAATCAACTTCAACGGCAAGGTATGACAGTAAAAATTGATTTACCTAACGAAGAGGAAATGTATTCGATAATTCAAGAATACATTGACGACTATCGAAATGATATCCAGATTGAATGGGACAACTCCGATATTCGAGAAGCTGCTGCAGCTCTCAATGGGGTAACTAGAATCGAGGCGGAGAACGTTATCGCTGCTTTGATTGCAAATAAGTGCATAAGAAAATCTGATTTAGATGAGATAAGATTTGCAAAAGATCGCCTATTCTCTGATATCTCTGGTCTAGAAAAAATCGTTGTAGATGATTCTGTAAAGGATATCGGAGGGCTTGAAGGATTAAGGAAGTGGCTTAATGAAAAGAAAGAACTGCTAACTCCCGAAAAGAAAGATATGTTACGTGAGAAAGGTTTGCAACCACCTAGAGGAATACTCCTAGTAGGTGTCCCTGGATGCGGAAAATCTTTATCTGCTAAATCAATTTCCGCTAACTGGAAACTTCCATTATATCGTTTAGATTTTGCAACGGTTCAAGGAAGTTATGTAGGTCAGTCTGAACAGCAACTCAAAGATGCTCTAACTACCGCTGAGAATGTATCTCCGTGTATTTTATGGATTGATGAAATAGAAAAAGGGCTATCAGGAGCTACTGGTGGCGCTAATGATGGCGGTGTATCTACTCGTATGGTTGGTCAATTCTTATTCTGGATGCAAGAATGCAAAAAACAAGTTTTTGTAGTTGCAACAGCTAATGATGTGTCTATGCTTCCGTCAGAACTTCTCCGTAGAGGAAGATTTGATGAGTTATTCTTTGTTGATTTACCAACTGCAGATGAGCGCAAAGAAATACTTGCTTTGTATTTTAAAAAATACTTAAGTCTAGAATTTGAAGGAGATTTTGCTGATAATATCATTCAAATAAGTGATGGTTTCACCGGAGCGGACTTAGAATCGACAGTTAGAGATTTAGCTTACCGATCTATCGCTAATAGCAATTTTATTCTCAATGAAGAGAATATCATGACTGCTTTCAATAACGTAGTCCCACTCTCTCAAACTAGCCCAGAAAAAATTGAGGCTATTAGAGATTGGGGGAAAGAAAGAGCTGTTCCTGCATCTGGAAAACCAATCGGTGGAGAGGGACTTGTTCATAAACAGAGTGGACCTAAAACAAGAAAAGTACTTGTTTAATCAGTTCATTATTTGGACACGGTAACTGTAATCTCAGTTTCGTGTCCATTTTTATAATTCACTAAAGGAAGATCTTTTTTGAGAGTATTATTAAAAGGAATCTTAAATTGCAAAATATAACTTATAACACAATTAGGAGAAAAATAGATGCCTAAACCAATATTAAATTCATATCAATCCCAAAAACAAACACAAGCAAGCCATATCATGACTTCTAACTTAAAACAACCACAGATAGATAAGTTGAGTCTAGATAGGCTTCTAAGAAAATCACGGTCTAAAGAATATATGGATGCTATTCATCAGCTAGATGCAGGTGGACATGTTCATAATAAAAAAGAAGTAAATGAAATTATTAATACAATTAAGTCGGAATTCCCAGATGTGGATATTAATGGAATTCTCCTAGGTTTTGTAGCAAAATGTTATTTAGGAGCACCTTACGAAGCGCACACCCTAGACTTGGTTGGAGAAATCATTGAGCATTATAAACGAGGAGAGCCATTACCTGGTGGACTCGATAAAGTCAAAAGCATTGCTTTACATGGAGGATATGATTTTATCGAAGTTTATACAGATTGTTGTCGAGCAATTAGCTCAAATGGTTCCGTATCAGTTATAAAAGATTAATTGTTCTTTACATTGATACAAGGGGAGATACAAGAGATAGTTCTTGCTTTTATATATGTAAGTGCTGAATACTAAGTATAATATAAGCTAGATGCCTCTGATACTTGTTGTTCAAAAGAGCTTTTTTATTTGGTTATTTATTTAATATAGTACAACAGTTTATTTTTTAGGAGGAAATACTTATGTCTCAAGTTTCAGATAATCAAATGATGTTTAAGGTTTTAGGATCTGCTGTAAAAAATGCCAGACATTGGAAGACAATGTTCGTCAGGCTTGCCAATAGGAAGGTTTAGAGATCACGGTTGAACACGAAAGTGATTTTGTAAAGATTTCTAGTCATGGTGTGATGTCTACACCTGCATTAGTTCTTAATGAAGATGTTGTATCTTCTGGGAAAGTATTGAAAGTTCAAGATGTGAAGAAAATCATTAGGGAAGTATCATATGTTGATTAATTTAATGGTATTGAATAATAGGGGAGATTTTTATGAAAATTAACCACTCCCCCATTATAAAATAACTAAAATAGGAGGATATATGAATCAAGTAACCATTTATCACAATCCAAATTGTGGAACGTCTAGGAATGTCCTAGCTATGATTCGAGCAGTAGGAATTGAACCACAAATTATCGAATATCTGAAAACACCACCGAAAGAAAAAGAATTATAACAGTTATTAGTGCAGAGGGGTATTAGTGCTAAAGAATTACAACGTACCAATGTTCCAGAATTTGAAAAATATTATTTACAAGAAGCTAAATCGGAACACGATATTATAGACGCGATGATGATAGAACCAATTTTGATAAATCGTCTAATCGTCGTAACGGAAAAAGGAACGCTATTATGTAGACCATCAGAGAGAGTATTAGAAGTTTTACCTAAATCATTGGATAAAGATTTTGTAAAAGAAGATGGTGAGATTGTTTGTAGTATCCGATAAATAGAAAAAAGCTCTGCCATCGAAATGATAGCAGGGCTTAACTTCAATATCCAAATGATGTATTTATCTAAAAAAGTAGTGATTAGAATGATTTACCTTGCAATGTAGTGAAATTTAACAAAAAGAAAAAAACGCTTGAACTCGATTTTTATCATCGTTTTCAAATATCAAAAAAAGTTCTTAAAAATCTATTAACATTTGTATATGGATTTATATCAAAGTTATTTACAATGGAAGCCATATGATCACTATTTGATAGAGCTTGTGCGTATGACCTAGAAATAACAGTTATTGTTTTTTCATCTGTTTTTATATATTTTTTAGATAAATGATGTTCTAACTTATCAATTAATTGTTTAGCATCTAAAGCTCTAGTCACTCTTTCATAATGTAACAATAGCCATAATTCAAAACATTTATTACAAAAAACGAGTTCAGAATTGTTTTCTTCACAAAGACTTTTTAAGGTAGTAAGTTTTTCAGATGAAGTATTATCTTTATCGATAACTAATACAATTTTGACAGGAGATGTTTCAAAGTTATGCCTTGTATAACACCTTTTTACATAATAAAACAAATCCAATCCCTGCTTATTTACTTGCTTAGCAGAATAGCTTATTCCACCTTTAATACCAACAATAGATCTTAGAGCATCAAAATAAATTTTTTCTGTTTCCCCTTCTGTATAAAGTTTTATTTGAGGTGGATTTTTCCTCTCCTGACTTCTTCTTCTACCCATAGTATTAATCCCCTTTAATAATTTCCTTTAATTTCCCAACAAGAATTTCAGGGACAGCACCAAATAAACCTTTATTGTATCTTTTTACATAAGAATAATCTTGTCTATTTACTTCGGATTTAAAATCGTAAACAGAATATAGTTCTGTTGCTCCATCAGCACTTCTGTCTGTGAAATAAATCTGTTCTTTTTTGAAGCCAGCATCCATTAGCTCTAATTCATGACTCGTTAAAATTACTTGGTTCGAATTTTCATCTGAGTTAAATACATCAACAAGTGCTTTTGATAAACCTAGATGAAATGAATCGTCAAATTCATCTATAAAAATAGTACTATTATTTAAAGTTAATAATATAGTTGATAACGCAATCATTTTTTTAGTACCATCAGACTCTTGACTAACTGATAAATCGAAAGTTTCTCCATCATGATCTCTATGTTTAATCTTTGTTTGAAACTCTGTGAAGCCAGCTGTAGATATAAATAGCTGTTTTATCTCATCTGGCATTGTAACATTAGATTGAAATTGAAGAACTTCGAAATCTACAATATTGAAATCGGCAGCTTGTAAAAAATTAATTAATTTTTTCTTTCTTTTTTTATCTTTTTGTAACTTATAAAGATGATCGAAAACAGGCGGAACCTCTCGAGAGATAAAAATTAAATTATTTCTAAACCAACGAAACACATTTAAGCAGTGATGATCATTAAATGCCTTTCCAGTGATTAAAAATAAGCTATCCATTCGTGTTTTGTTCTTTAGCAATTCCAATTCTCTCGGTATAACCTCATAATTTCCTTTAATACGATGGAAATATGTCACAAACTCATTTCCCTCTTCTATTTCAAGATGCTCCTCAATTATTTCATCAGAGCAATAGGAAACTGAATATTTATATATAGTTTCTTCTATTAAGATTGTTATCTCGAAATTAATACTATCAGGATTATTAGCGTAAGTTGGAAATGGATTTTTTAGTTTATCATCTTTTAAAACTAAATTTTGAAACGTTCTGAGAGATTTCATTAAATTACTTTTCCCTGAAGCATTTGGCCCAAAAATAATAGCACTCTTTAAAATTCTATGACCATTAAAAGATGCAAACTCATTATTTTTGCGAGTTTTCTTAACGGCTTCCATTGAGAAATATGCTTCATCTTTGTATGAGTAGCAATTATTAAATACAAACTCCAATAGCATAACTGACCTCCTTGAAAACGAAAATTCGTATTCTATATTATAGATTATAACATTTTTTTTACATAAGTTCACGAAAATAGTTGTGTAAACGAAAACTATGTCTAAATACTAACATTTTAAAATTATTCTGAAAAATCATTTTCCCCAATTATCAAGTCAGGTGCCACAAAGTCATACCTCTGATTAAGTGAGTATCTTTAAAGCTGTCTGAGCTAACTCAAACAGCTTTTTTGGCTTACGTCCCATTTTAGGTACTCTCCCTCTTGTTTTCTCAACAATAGTATACCCGTTTTTCTTGTATTGTGCTAGCCAGTTAAGAAGTATCGTACGACTTGGGAGACCGTATTCAAGAGAAACTCTATCTTGAGACCAGTTTTCATGTAGGACTTTATCAATCATTTCTTGTTTTAATTCAGGAGAATAGTAACGATTTTTTTCTTTTTTGACGAACTCTATTCCATAACGATCAATCAATTTAATCATGTACCTAATATTAGAATTATTTATCCCAAATTTATTTGAAAGCTTCTCTAAGCTATATCCTTGTTTTCTAAGTTCATAGATCTGAACTTTATCATCATAAGTTAATTTCATAATAAAAACACCCCATCGGCTAGATATTTTTGTCTAACTAATAGGGTGTAAGTCATGAAACGGAATGACCTATTACTTAACTTCTGTAAGGAGTAGACAGAGTTCTATATAACCCCTCAAAACCTTTATTTTAAAGGCTTTGTAATTTATTGAAGAAAAAATGTAGAGACAAATGTAGAGACGATTAAGTAGATAGTTCAGCTATTTTATCTAAATAAATATCTACTGCCTCTAATTTCTTCTTCGGTGCTAACTCGGCGTATGTATCCATAGTTGTGTTGATAGATTTATGTCCCATACGAACTTGTAGTTCTTTCCAGTTTGCCCCAGCATTTAACATCATTGAAGCATGAGTATGTCTGAAAATATGGAAACCATAATCAGGTAAACCAAGAGAAGTTAGTCGTTTTTTTAAAGTAGCACGTTCGTTTCTATCGCACATATAATTTCCATAAATCGTTGGAAAGATTAACTTGGATTGAGGTAGACCTTGCTTTTTGAAATAGTTATTCATTTCTGTATAGAAATCCCTAAGGTCAGTGAGAGTAGAGTTTGGAACGGGAACCTGACGATTACCAGAATCGGTTTTTGCGGTTGGTTTACAAATCATACATCCTTTAGTACCAAGTTTCTTATTGGCGCTTTTCCACATCAATGTTTTATTTACAATAATTTCATTGTTTGTGAAATCCAAGTCATTTATTTCTAATGCTAGAAGTTCATTGATTCGCAATGCAGAAGCGAGTAAGGAATTGCAGATGGTAATAAATCGTCGATTAGCTCTGTTATTAGGCAGAGTTTTTAAGAATGATAACCATGTTTTTAATTCTTCATCATGCAAGACCATAGTTCTACGAGAAGCTAATTTAGGCTTTGGAGGGATTTTGATAGTTTTCACTGGGTTTTTAGTTAATCCAAAATGTGTGATGCCAAAATCGAAAATATCACTAAGTTTGTGAGTGACTGCTCCAAAGTCTTTTGCACTACCTTTTTCAGCACGCTTTTTCCCTGATTCAATCGATGTTCTAGCTTTTTGGGCGAGATTGTTAACCCATCTTTGAATGTCAGCAGATGTGATTTTTTCAGGAATGTAATCTCCGAATGCAGGGATGATGTAATTATATACGTATCCCTTCACTCTATTGATTGTATTATGAGAAGTAACCCAAACTTGATAATTATTGAACCATTCTTCTGCAAGTTCAGAAAAAGTGGATAATCGTTTATCTTCTTTCCTCGTTCCACCTGCTTTTTCAAAATTAACTCTAGCCGTTAGGATTTTACGGTCAAGTTGCCGTAGTGTTTTAGCTGTTATAGACGTTGTTACTTGTTTGCCTGTTTTTTCATCGATACCTAAGTAAAGGCCTCGTAAAATATAACTAACCTCTCCGTTTGAATTTGTTTTTTTGATAACCTTTTTGTTATTGTAAGTTATAGTTTCAGATGTCATAATGCCCTTTCATTATACGGATATAAAATAAAAAGGCTAAAATAGAACATTTTCTATACATAACAGACAGTTCTATTTTAGCATAATTCATGTTATTTCTCTAAGAATTGGAGAACATTTTCAAGTTTATAGTAAACAGTTCTGGTTCCTTCTATAGGTGGTTCCAGTCGTTTTAGTCCTTTTTCTTCCCAAGATTTTAATGTATTCGGAGAAATTTGAAGGAGATTCAACAGATCTTTTTGGGTATATAGACCACAATAATTGAAGATGTGGGTTTCCTGTTGTAGGATTTGTAAGAGATTTAGTAGTAGGTTTTTAATTTCAAATAGTTCTGAGTTCATTATTGTTATTCCTTTCTTTGAATAGTTGTTTCAAACTGTGTGAAGAAGCTATTAGCACGATGTATTGGTTGAGGTTCAAAGGGGTTCG
Source organism: Streptococcus mitis (assembly GCA_001914195.1). GTDB lineage: Bacteria > Bacillota > Bacilli > Lactobacillales > Streptococcaceae > Streptococcus > Streptococcus mitis_F. The sequence goes on from MKYF01000001.1 coordinate 84,535, forward strand.
TGAAAAAGTTGCTGACATCTTTTTCGTATTCCCGACTCTCATTGTTATAGTGTGTATAAAAGATATTATCCTTTTCAACCAGTATGGCTGTTTGTATTCGTCGTTCTAGCTGGTCGAAACTGTCAATTCGTTTACTGGTTTGAAAATTATCATACAACTCCTTTGGTGAGTAGGGGCTAGTTATGAATATTAGTTCAGCGGTTAATGCCTTATCTATATATCTAGAAGGTAAGAAAACATCGAAATTATAAGGGTCTAGAATTTTCAAAAGGTCATCATATCGAAAGCTATCTGGTCGCAGTTCGTCAATAATGATAGTTTCCTGGTTTTGATAACTCTGAAAAGGGTCGCGACTTGAGCCTGTTACAAAATAAGAAGTATTTTTATTTTCTGCATAAGTCTTAGCCAGTCTTGTCTTACCAAGTCCAGACTCACCATAGATATAGACTACTTGCTTTGTCTTTTGTTCATACTTCATACGATTCAGGAATTCTCTCCCTAATCTTTCTTGCCTTTTTTCAGCAACAGCTTTAAGTCGCGTACTTGCTTTCGCATATTGACTTCCCGTTAGCTCAGATTCAATCTCTTCTAGAGTTAATAAACCGTCATAAAGCATATCTAGATATTCTCGTATTAGTTCCCCTTCTTTTTTACTTTGGTTTCGCTCTACTTGTTTTCGAATATTTTCTAATTTTTTAGCAAAATCAAAGTTACTTATTACTTCCGAAATAGGGTACTGATATTTATTTTGAGCATCTTTAGTTTGGTGAACAAGATAACTAAAACCATTATTAGGATGCTTGAAGAATTCTAATCGTTCGATTTGAGCATCTTCACGTTTACCATTTCGTTCATTAATTTCCCAAGCTATGCTATGTGGGCTACGAGCATGTTTGAAATACATCATGAGATGAATATGGGGTTCTACAGTTTCTCCATCTTCATTAACATCTTTATCATGTAAAATTCCTGCCCAGAGTAATGGCTCTAATAACTTAACGATTCTATCAATTTCTTTTTTCCAATCAGATAAAATAGCTAGTCGCATTTGTTGTGTATACATGATTGCACGCTGTTTAGGGATTTTTTTATTTGTTTTTTTCTCTGAAGACATTTCAAGAATTTCCTTTCGTTTTGTTTTTGGCACATTGGCACAGTTTGAATGCGAGACAATGCCAAGACCAGTCTCGCAGTATTGTTAGTATTAAGGATATTTAGAGTAAGTAGTATCATTGGCACAGTTTTGTAATATAAAAAAATGGTGGAAGGACTTTTTGTCTTTGACAAAGTCCTTCCACCGATTTTATAGTCTATTTGTTCATATTTTATTTCAATCTACTATGATTGTAAGAGCCTGTTGCTTGATACCAACGACCATCACTAGGCGCTATATTGGTAAAGAACAAGTCGGGTTCCATAGTGTGTAATTTTGTTTTAATAGCAGGGAATATTTCTTGTACTTTCAAGAAACTTTCATGATTGTTTGGAACTTTCCACCGTAATATAGCCCCATCTTTTGTATAAATCATCGATAAGGTTAACAAAGAACGATTGGCCTTGTTGACGATTGATTTTTGAGTAGAAATCTGTTTATTTTGAGTATCGAGAATAGAATCGGACTCAAAATGGGCAAATTTTCTCAGTTCGTAGGTTGCTCGTAATCCTTTGAGCATGTATTTTATATCACTTTTAAACCAGTGATAAAGGAAAAGAGAGAAAAGTAGGATTGAAAAAATTATCAAAGGATAGAAAAGAAAAATAACATTTTGATAATTAATTTCAATGTTCAGATTCTGTTGAATCAAGATAAGTATAAATATAGGAAAACAGCTTACTACAGTTCCTATACATAAGATTTTGAATAGATTATACTTGTTTATCATAAGCACCTCTTGTTATAGTATGGGGTGAGGAGTGGCATGATGTTGCTGTCATGCTTTCCATCACTAAATTTGACAATTCCTGTCCCTATTCCGCTAGGAACAACAATATTTTCAATATGAGCGTTTGGCAATAAAAACTGAGTGGTGTTAGTATTTATCTCTCCCAAAATAATAGAACAGTTAATTTGTTCTCTAACTGCTAGATTTCCTCCAAATGCGGTAGCATCAAAACGTTGGGAAACTAGGATAAGTGAAACTTTAGTAGCTCTACCTAGGAGAGCCACAGTTCCTAATAGTTGTGCAAACGTATCTCGTGCTTGTTTTGAAGAACCCTGAACAAGAGCAAGTAGCTCATCTATGATAATGTATTTGCGTTTTAATGTAGCTTTTGGGTTTTCTAAAAGTATTTCTTGACGTTCGTAAATCTTATTGATAGCATCCCCCAGAATTTCATTTACTTCTGTGATAAAACTATTTAAGTTAGCCCCTCTTTTCGGAGACAGGACAGACAGATTTAATTCACGACCTAGAGAATAAATATCGGCACGTTTAGGGTCTACGGCTACAATATCGTCAGTTATTTTACGAATACACCTAATAAGGTATTCTAGGAAATAACTTTTTCCTGAACCAGATGAACCACTGATAGCTAAATGAACAACATCATTTAGATTGATACTAACTTGGTTTGACATGAGCGGAATCCTAATCTCACTAACTTCTTGATTTATAAAATGTTGGATATCAGGAATAGTTAGTCGAGTTGGAATACCATTTACCCAAGGGAAGAAAAAACCTCTAGCAAGATTAGGGTCACCTGTCTTGTATGGGATGAAAATTGCATTACTTTGTAACATAAGCGTTTTATACGGGTAAAGGATGCCAGAACAGATATCTGCTATCTTAAAATAGAGGCTTTTATCTAAAACATAGGAAACAGGAAGATTGGGAATGAAAAACATTCCCTTATCTTCTGCCTCTAAAGAAATGGAGAAAGAGTTTGTAAAGCTCGTTTCTCCGTTGATATCTAGTGTATTGTTGAGATTACTTGTAATGAATTTAGCTAATTCATTTTCAGACATAGGCATTTTAATAGGGATAGTCATAAACTACCCCCTAAGCTTTGTGAATGCCTGTGGCACGGAAATACGCATTTGATTTAATCTGAATTGCTTCTAATTTATCAAATGCTATTTTCTCACCAATGTTAAATTCAGATAAATCTGGTTTGTCATCCGGAAGGAACTTCACTTTAAAAGGATTATGAGTATCCGTAGCAATCCAAATCTGATAACCAATAACTTTATCTGTCCGTTTATCGTTTTTATATTCATACTGTGTTTCTATTTGCAGTCCTACAATATAAGTTGATTCATTTCCAAGAAGTTTCTCAGCATTTTCTGAGCTATAATAGCTTGATGATTTGACTGTGAATGCCATATTTTTGACCTTTCTTATTAAGGAGGAGAATAATTTTTATTCTACAGGAGTAATAGTTGTATTTAACAACTATATGTTGATTTATCTCATAGTGCCCATCTCTTATATATATATATATTTTTTTTTTTTTTTTTGAAATGCCACGCGTGGCTAAAGGGAGTTAAGGTCAAGTGATTTTATGTCATCAAAAATTAACAAAAATGTAACATAAAAACACTTGACAGAGTGTTAATTTTTAGGTTATACTCCCTTTAGGGAAATAAGATAAGAGATGGGCAAGAGATAAGAAAAAAATTTTTTTCATAAAGAAAAAGGGGAGTCGGGGCGTAGCCCCGTTGAGATAAGTTAGTTTCGGGTACCCGAAACTAACTAGAATGGGGCAGTGCATAAAAATTTATGCATTATTAAAAATGTAAACAGTTGAGCTTTTCTTGGCTGTTTTTTTGTTTTCTAAAAGAAAAAATGAGAGTTTCTTCAACTTATAATTTATAGTAAAGTTCGGGAAAAATAAATTATAAAATCCTCGGAAATGGCTTGACAAAAGCATTTCGGGGGGGGGTATAATATAGTAGGAATATTTTAAATGAGTCTATAAATCGAATGAGGAAGCGCTTGCTTCTTGGTTTTGTTAACGACTTTTATAAAGGAGACAATATGAATAAAAAAGATATTTTATTAAGCGCTGGCTTAACAACTATTCTTGTTGGGACTGGTGTTGCAAATACAACTGTCCAAGCAGAAGAGGTTGATTCTGGTCAACCCAAGCCTACGGTGAAGACGACTCCTGTTCATGTTACAGAACAAGACGTGAACACGGCAAAAGCTAATGTGAACAGCGCCCAAGCTGATGTCAACGCAAAACACGGCACAGTCGACCAAGCAAAAGCTGATAAAGTAAAAGCTGATGGCAAAATTGACTTAATCAATAAAGACATTGACACTGCTAATAACGCAAACAAAATTATCAATGCTCAAAACGATATTATCACCAGCAAAACAGCAGACAAGACAAACGCAACAAATGATTTGAATGCCGCTAAAGATGGTGAACGTGATGCGCATACAGCACTAGACAATGCTAACACCGCAAAAACAGAGGCTGATAATGCTCGTGACGCTAAGAAAGCTGATGTTGATACGAAACAAGCAGACCTTGACGCAATCACAGATGCTAACGTGCGTAAAAATATCACAAACACAACTGATAAAATTTCAAACGTTGATAATGATTTGAACGCTAAAGGTGCACAAATCACAGCTACAGACACTAAAATTGCTGCTAAACAAGGGGAAATCGATAACTATAGAGTTAAAGTTATTTCAACAGATTTAAACCCTGATGAACGTAATCACACAGCTCATGATAATCTTGATGATTATGCGCATAACCACGGTCCGTATCGCAATAAACAAATGGAACCGGTTAATTTCCAAGGTGTTGACATCAAAGAAATTGATGCAACTAAAGACATGATTGATTTCACAGAGGCTTTAGCGGATTATAAGAAAGAACCGTTTGACCGTGTTACCAGAAAATTAAAAGAACGCCCAGCATATCGCTACAAGGTAGATAACAAAGGTATTTCAGATGCATTTGTAAAATTAATTAACCAACTACGTGTTAATAACAACTTGAAGGGTGATATGGTGGTTGACGATGAGTACCTAGCATACGCGCAAAAACGTGCTGATGAAATGCAGAAAACAGGCCTATTGTCACACCGTACAAGTTTAACCGACAAACCTGGCTATATTGAAAGAGTTCAACCAGGGGAAAACGTTGAAAACATCCTTGGTGGTGCATATGGTCAACTTATTGACCGTGATGGCGAATATTTAATGTTCGACCACATTGTAACTAACGAAACATTAGCCTACGAAATGTTGTTGGGTTGGTATGATGACTACAATAACGTGCGAGGTTTAGATTATGGACACCGTAAAAACCTATTGACACCAACAGGTGGTAAAATGGGTGTTGCTCTATCTACAATCAATGGTGTAGAAAAAACAACTTATTTCGGTTCATTCAATGCTAGCGCTTTCAAGGATTCTACTTATGAATGGGATGACGAATACAACGAATTCTTTCAGTTAAACCGAAGTCAGAGTGAGAAGGATTATTGGAACAATAACAGTAACTTCAAACAAGATGACCCAATGAACCCAACATTATACGGCAAAAAGATGAAGTTTATCGCGGATACTCATTATGTGTTTGTTAAACGTCAAATCATCGATGACAGACCAAAAATGCAAGCAGAGTTAGATGCATTGAAAGAACAAAAAGCGACACAAGAGCGCGAACGTGATGCATTGGTTGCGAAGAAAGCTGATTTGACTCAAGAGTTAGATGCTTTAAACAACCAATTGAATGATATTGCTACAGCGCGTACAAATGCGACAACAGCTCTAAATCAAGCAAAATCTGATTTAGCTACACTTACAGCGACCGCTCAAGACAAAGCAGATGCTGTTATTCAAAAACAAAAAGAGTTGGATAAAGCAACTGCTCGTGTAAACGATGTAACTGCACGTATCAACACAATTCAAAGTGAAATTGATGCGGCAACAAGCAAACGTGATAATGCTATGCGTGTCCACGCGCAATTACCACAATTACGTGCAAGTTTAACACAGGCAGAAGCCGATAGAGCAAGTGTGGAACAACGCATCACAGTTGCAGAGCAAGACTTAGCGGATGCCAAAGCTCGTTTGACACAAGCACAAGCTGACCACAAATACAAATCAGATATCTTTTCAATCGATAAGATGCTAAATCTATATACTAATGGTAACCGTGTCATTTCAGCAACACCGAAAGTTGCCCCAACAGTAGATGAATTACCAGAATTGGATATCACAGCTGACATCCCAAGTGATTTGACTACAAAACAAAATCCTGACGGTATTGGTGCGACACCAAAAGTAGCTCCAACCGTAGACGAATTGCCAGAATTGGATATCACCGCTGACATTCCAAGTGATTTGACTACAAAACAAAATCCTGATGGTATTGGTGCAACACCAAAAGTTGCTCCAACTGTTGATGAATTACCAGAATTAGATCCAAGTGCTATCATTGATAAGCCAGCGGACAAGCCGGCAGATAAGTCAGCGGACAAGCCAGCAGATAAGCCAGCGGACAAGCCGGCAGATAAGTCAGCGGACAATCCAGCAGATAAGTCAGCGGACAATCCAGCAGATAAGCCAGCGGACAATCCAGCAGATAAGCCAGCGGACAATCCAGCGGATAAACCAACGGATAAAGTAACAGATAAACCGATGGACAAGTTGACAGGACAACAAGTTTTACCAAATACAGGAGAAAATCCTAGGGTAGCAAATTCAATTGTTACAGTTGGTTACGGATTATTAGCAATGATTGGTTTAGCAGGATTATTTGTTAAGAGGAAAAACTAAATTAAGGGTGATTAAAGATAGGAAATTTGAAGTATGAACAAATGAAGTATGAACAAATATAGTAGAGAACAATTGATGGAAATGTTTGGATATAGTTTCCAAGTTTTGAAAGCTGTATCTGATTTAAATAAAGCTATTTCAGCAGAACAAAATAAAGCATATAGTGGTATTATGGGGAACTATGGCAAGCTTAAAAAAGTATATAATTTAAGTGTATTAGGTTTTATAGCATTTTGCTTCTTGTTAGGAATTATTCAAGGAACTGTACTCTCGTTATTTGAGTATATTATATGGGGAGCGATTTCCTATGGGGTTTTTCAACTTCTGTTTTCCCCACTTGTTCTGATTGTAAAAGCTGTGTATAAGCACATTGCAAAAAAAGAATTTACAAATGCTGCTAATAATGATGCTTCTAATGCTTATCGCCAAAAAGGTATTGAGTTAATGAAAGATGAACAGTTTGTGGCATATAAAAGAGAAATTCCAGATTCTTACTTTAACATGAATGACCTTTATTTACTTTATAGTTATTTAGAGACTTACAGAGCCGATAATTTTAAAGAGGCCGCCAATTTATTAGCAGAAGAGAAACATCGTGATAAGGTCGAGTATAGTCAAGAAGTTATGCAAAAGAGTTTGGCTTCTATTCAAGCAAATGCTACTTATCAATCTGTCATTCAAACAATTCATTTATTAGAGACTCAGAAATTACATCGTACAGTGAAAATAGGAGTTTTTGGGGAATAAAAAATGGGAGCTATCTAGTTATAACTAGGTAGTTTCTTTGGAAAGGTGTATAATGATGTTATTTTTTAGAAACGTAGTAAATTATGTAACAAAATACTCAGAATTAGAATATATCCTAGAGAATGATAAACTTGTGATAAAGAACTATTATAAACAAAGTGCAGGAGAACGAGAAACGTTTGAAGAATATGTTAGACAACGTGGCGTAAGAGTTTATCGTATACTTTCGTTCAAAAAAGTACCTCTAGAAAGGTTTAGTGAACTGATTAGGAAAGTTAAAGACTATTGTAAACAGATAGATACTCCTCTTGAAGAAATTGATAATACAAAGTTCCCAGACTACAAGGATAAAAGTTATCGAGTGCCAGAAAGATTATATGGGATAGACTATTATAAAAATGGTAGTTTGTTGGTAAGTGGTAGAATGCAAGATGTAGCAGTTATCATGAGATTTAGGCCTAATCTTAGAGAATTTTTAAAGAGTGATAATCTAATAATTGAAGTGGAAGAACGGGACGGGAAACCAATTGGTGAAAGTGTAAAATCTATTTGGTCGCAAGGGTTTACGACAATGACGAAAGAAATTGAATCAAATAGTGTATCCGAAGATTAGTTTGCTGTTTATATAAAAATAAATAGTACGAGGTGTTAGAATGCAACTAATAAATTATGAAGCATTTTTAAGTGCTAGAGATGCTCTAACTTTTGAAGAATGTCAAAACATTCATCAGACAATTCTAGACAATATTGGTAACGATGAGGAAATTTTAGAAGTATGGTCTGATTTTTTGCAAGCTAGTATAAGCTATGCTCATATTCGTAGCCAGTGGTTGCTTTGGGAACGTGAAGAGCGTCAACAAAAAGATGAAGGTAGAACATCAAAGCATGAGCGAGTAATATATTGTCTAAAGCTTCTTAGTCGTTATCTAGGGCAAGAAGGTGTGGACGTTTCATGGTTTGATTCTATAGAGGATAACAGAAAGCAAATAGGAGATTTTGCTTGTTATATAGCTTATATCTACTCTATAAATGCTAGATAGAAAATGCAGGCTGATTAATGCCTGCATTTTGAACTTCAATTATTCATTCAAAAGATTTTACTATTTTCATGAATAAACTTGAAGTGAAAGAATAAAAAATGAAGAGCTACTCATCTGTGAAGTAGCTCTTCTCTTATATCCGTAATCTCTTTTTATTTATCTGAAAATGTAGAGAAAAATGTAGAGATTCGGCTGATTTGTATTGCAATACATTGAAATTTGAAATTTCAAGAATCGCTTAAAATCAGGTTTTCTCACGCCTACTGACGTGTAGTGAATCTCTATTTAACCTCTGTAAACACAACGTGTTTGCGAAGTTTTGGTGAGTATTTCTTCAATTGAAGACGGTCTGGAGTGTTACGTTTGTTTTTAGAAGTAAGGTACAAGCGTTCACCAGATTCTTTGTGTTCAAGTGTAATATTTACGCGCATGGTATCTCCCTTCTATTATTCAGCTGATGCAGCTTTAGCGATTTTACGTCCTTTGTAGTATCCTTTAAGTGATATACGGTGAGAACGTGAGTAATCTCCAGTAGTTTCGTCAAAGTTTACAGATGGAGCTGTTACTTTGTAGTGTGTACGACGTTTGTTTTTCTTCGCTTTTGAAGTGCGACGTGCAGGTACTGCCATTTTGATTTCTCCTTTAGGTATTTATATTCGATTCAATCTACTGATTTTCATCAACCATACTAGGATAACACATTTTTTTTGTAAAGTAAAGTTACTTGACAAAAAAAGATGAAAAAAATAGAAGCCATTCAATCTAATTAATCGAAATTTTCTGAAAATTCAAGAATTTTCTTCTGTTCATTGCTTTTAAAATGTGCTATAATAGTAAAAACTGAAATGGGAGGGAACAAATGACTGAATTAGATAAACGTCACCGCAGTAGCATTTATGACAGCATGGTTAAATCACCAAACCGTGCCATGCTTCGTGCGACTGGTATGACAGATAAGGACTTTGAAACACCGATTGTAGGGGTTATTTCGACTTGGGCGGAAAATACACCATGTAACATTCACTTGCATGATTTTGGGAAATTGGCTAAAGAAGGTGTCAAATCTGCAGGTGCTTGGCCTGTGCAATTTGGAACTATCACTGTGGCGGATGGGATTGCCATGGGAACGCCTGGTATGCGCTTCTCCTTGACATCTCGTGATATCATCGCAGACTCTATCGAGGCGGCTATGGGTGGTCACAACGTCGATGCCTTCGTCGCTATTGGTGGCTGTGATAAGAACATGCCTGGTTCTATGATTGCCATTGCCAATATGGATATCCCAGCTATTTTCGCCTATGGTGGAACCATTGCACCGGGAAATCTTGATGGTAAAGATATCGACTTGGTTTCTGTTTTTGAGGGTATCGGAAAATGGAACCACGGTGATATGACAGCTGAGGACGTGAAACGTCTCGAATGTAATGCCTGCCCTGGACCTGGTGGCTGTGGTGGTATGTATACTGCTAATACCATGGCGACTGCTATCGAAGTTTTGGGTATGAGTTTGCCAGGTTCTTCATCTCACCCAGCTGAATCAGCTGATAAGAAAGAAGACATCGAAGCAGCAGGACGTGCTGTTGTTAAGATGTTGGAACTTGGTCTCAAACCATCAGATATCTTGACTCGTGAAGCCTTTGAAGATGCTATCACTGTAACCATGGCTCTCGGTGGTTCTACAAATGCCACTCTTCACTTGCTTGCCATTGCCCATGCTGCCAATGTTGACTTGTCTCTTGAGGACTTCAATACGATCCAAGAGCGTGTGCCTCACTTGGCCGACTTGAAACCATCTGGTCAGTATGTCTTCCAAGACCTCTACGAAGTCGGTGGTGTGCCTGCGGTTATGAGATATCTCTTGGCAAATGGTTTCCTTCACGGAGACCGTATTACATGTACTGGTAAGACTGTTGCTGAGAACTTAGCTGACTTTGCAGACCTCACTCCAGGTCAAAAAGTCATTATGCCACTTGAAAATCCAAAACGTGCAGATGGTCCGCTTATCATCTTGAACGGGAATCTTGCCCCTGATGGTGCGGTTGCCAAGGTATCAGGTGTTAAAGTGCGTCGTCACGTTGGTCCAGCTAAGGTCTTTGACTCAGAAGAAGATGCTATTCAGGCCGTTCTGACAGATGAAATCGTTGATGGCGATGTAGTCGTTGTTCGTTTCGTTGGACCTAAAGGTGGTCCTGGTATGCCTGAGATGCTGTCACTTTCATCAATGATCGTTGGTAAAGGTCAGGGAGATAAGGTGGCCCTCTTGACAGACGGCCGTTTCTCTGGTGGTACTTATGGTCTGGTTGTTGGACATATCGCTCCTGAAGCTCAGGATGGTGGCCCGATTGCCTACCTTCGTACAGGCGATATCGTTACGGTTGATCAAGATACTAAAGAAATTTCTATGGCCGTATCCGAAGAAGAACTTGAAAAACGTAAGGCAGAAACAACCTTGCCACCACTTTACAGTCGAGGTGTCCTCGGTAAATATGCCCATATCGTATCATCTGCTTCACGTGGAGCCGTGACAGACTTCTGGAATATGGACAAGTCAGGTAAAAAATAAACTCAAAAAGCAAGCCAACTTCGGCTTGCTTCTTTTCATCTCCAAAAGTGATTTGCCTGCCTATACTCAATAAAAATCAAAGAGCAAACTAGGAAGTTAGCCGCAGGTTGCTCAAAACAGTGTTTTGAGGTTGCAGATAGAACTGACGAAGTCAGCTCAAAACAGTGTTTTGAGGTCGCAGATAGAACTGACGAAGTCAGTAACATATATCTACGACAAGCCGACGCTGACGTGGTTTAAAGAGATTTTTGAAGAGTATTAACGAGGTGGCAGTCCAAGGGCAATACGGCCGTAGCGACTGATTCGTGTAATTTTCCAGGCAGGCGACCAGGTAACTTCAACCTTGACATCTTCGATACCATCAATTTGTTTCAGACCTGCAACGATTTCGATAGGCAAGCTTTCGGCACAATCGCAGGCAGTATCGGTGAAGGTCATGACAATCTTACAGAGGCCTGTTTCGTCTAAATTGATTTCATAAATCAGCCCTAGATTGTAAACATCCAATTCCACATCTGTATCAAAAACCTTCTCTAGTTTTTCGATAATTTGGTCTTGCAAGGCCAAAGCGCGGTCATTGATTTTGATATCCTCTCTCATTACAGTCCCTCCACGTGATAAATATCCTCTATTTTCTCATAATTCTGACAATTTGGCAAGTTTTTGATGAATTTTCTGAAAAATATGATAAAATGAAGAAAATACTGAATCAAGGGGAAGCCTATGGAGCAGATTGGAAAAGTCTTTAGACAATTACGAGAGTCAAGAAATATCTCGTTGAGACAAGCAACTGGAGGACAATTTTCGCCGTCTATGTTATCTCGCTTTGAAACAGGTCAGAGTGAGCTTTCGGTGGAAAAGTTTCTATTTGCCCTAGAAAATATATCTGCCAGTGTGGAGGAAATCCTCTTTCTGGCGAGAGGTTTTCAGTATGATACAGATTCTGAGTTGAGAAAAGAAATCATAGATGTCTTGGATCCAAAGAATATAGCTCCGCTTGAGGACTTGTATCGGAAGGAGTATCAAAAGCATGCCCATTCTCAAAACAAACAGAAACATATTTTAAATGCCATTATTATCAAGTCTTATATGAAGAGTATGGATGAAAGGGTAGAATTAACAGCAGAGGAAGGGAAAGTTCTTCATGATTATTTGTTTTCTACCGAGATTTGGGGAATCTATGAACTCAATTTTTTTTCAGTCAGTTCTCCCTTTTTATCAGTTCCTCTTTTTACCAGATATGTACGAGAAATGGTCCGCAAATCTGATTTTCTAATGGAAATGTCTGGTAATCGAAATCTTTTTCATACCATGCTATTGAATGGTTTTTTAGTCAGCATTGAGTGTGAAGAATTTACCAATGCCTCTTATTTTAAACGTGTTATCGAAGAGCATTTCTACAATGAAAATGAAACCTATTTCCGAATTGTCCATTTGTGGGCTGAAGGTCTCTTTGATAGCAAGCAAGGCAGAGTCAAGGAAGGTCAGAAAAAGATGGAAGATGCTGTCCGTATTTTTGAGATGCTTGGCTGTAATAAATCTGCCGAATACTATAGAAAAACGACCGATTGTTGAATATCTGCAAACTAAGAAAATTATTTAAAATTTGAAGCGATAGAATTGTTGAGCTCTCACAGGTTATCAAAGAAGTTATATCGTTTTTTTGCTCATTTTGTTTGTTGCATATATTCAAAAGTTTTTCCTCTAGAATTTCTAAGTGCTATACTATAGTCATACTTCACATAAAACTTATACTCTTCGAAAATCAAATTCAAACCACGTCAGCTTCCATCTGCAACCTCAAAACACTGTTTTGAGCAACCTTCGGCTAGCTTCCTAGTTTGCTCTTTGATTTTCATTGAGTATTTGAACAAGAAGGGAGATTATCTATGAAACTATTGTTCAGAAATCAAGCTTATCGTCTCTTGACTTTGTCACGCTTCTTCAATGCTTTTGGTGCTTCAATTTTTAATCTGGTCTTTATCGTCTATGCATCGACCCTGCCACAAGCCTCCTTTGCTGTTGCTATGGCGAATATTGTCATGATTCTTCCGACTCTCTTTACAGTTTTTGTAGGGATTCGGGCAGATTACACGAGGGACAAGGTCAAATGGATGGTCTATAGCGGTTTGTTTCAGGCGGTTTTATTTTTTCTAGCAGCTTTAGTTGTCCAGCAAGCTAGTCTATTTGCCTTTTCTAGCCTGTGTTTAATCAATGTCATTAGTGATGTCATCAGTGATTTTGCAGGTGGCTTGCGCATGCCGCTTATTAAGGAAAAAGTAGCTGAAGATGATCTGATGGAGGCTTATTCTTTTTCCCAGTTCATCACCTATATTTCAGCTATTGGTGGTCAAGCTTTTGGAGTCTGGCTCTTAGGACTATCGGTTAACAATTTTTCCCTCGTTGCGGGAATCAATGCCTGTTTTTTCCTAGTATCAGCCGTTATCCTCTTTTTAGGAAAAAGCAAATTGAGCCTGTCAATGTCATCTGCTGATGGTGAAATTCTAAAAAATGAGAAGCTTCCGATTAAAGAGCAGTTCCTAACGATTTATCGAAATTTACGTCTCGTTTTTCTTAAAGGTGGGCAGAAAAACTTTGGTTTTATGCTCTGTGCTGTCTTGCTTATCAATGCCTTGGGTGGCGCTTTAGGAAGCATCTATAACATCTTCTTTTTGAGCCATTCTCTTTTGGACTTTTCTTACACAGAGGCATTATTTATCAGTCAATTCTGTGCTTTGTTAGCAATCATCATCAGTAGCCTTACGGGCAATGATTATTTTGGGAAGCAGTCCTTGCCTAGATTGATGATTTGGGTGACCGTAGGACTCAGTCTAGTTGGTCTAGCTAATTTATTCAATCAAGTCGTACTTGGTTTGCTATTCCTCTGTTCAACTCTGTATGTGTCTGGTAAAGTTCAACCAAAGATTAGTGCCATGCTCCTGAAAAATCTAGCTCCAGAGGTTCTAGCTCGTACCAGTAATTTTTTAGGTTTATTGTTCACCTTATCCATACCTGTGGGAACAGCTTGTTTTTCACTTGTTGCCGTATGGAATATACAGTTGACTTGGATGCTATTTGTTGGTCTTTCCTTCCTGGCTATTCTTTTGACAGTTATTAATCTCAAAAATGATATCTAAATCCTAAATTTTTTCTCACTGTTTTAATCCCTCTATTTATGGTAAAATAAGACTATTAAGTTTAAAGAGGATTCCCTATGAAATTACAAAAACCAAAAGGAACGCAGGATATTTTACCTGCTGAGTCTGTCAAATGGCAGTATGTTGAGGGCTTTGCCCGTGAGATTTTCAAGCGCTATAACTACGCAGAAGTGCGCACGCCTATTTTTGAGCACTACGAGGTTATCAGCCGTTCTGTCGGAGATACAACGGATATCGTAACCAAGGAAATGTACGACTTCTATGACAAGGGTGACCGCCATATCACCCTCCGTCCAGAAGGAACTGCGCCAGTTGTCCGTTCCTATGTGGAAAATAAACTCTTCGCCCCAGAAGTGCAAAAGCCAAGCAAGTTCTACTATATGGGACCTATGTTCCGTTATGAGCGTCCACAGGCAGGGCGTTTGCGCCAGTTCCACCAGATTGGTGTTGAGTGTTTTGGCTCTAGCAATCCAGCTACCGATGTGGAAACCATCGCGATGGCAGCCCATTTCTTGAAAGAAATTGGCATCCAAGGTGTCAAACTACACCTCAATACGCTTGGAAATCCTGAGAGCCGTGCGGCTTATCGTCAAGCCTTGATTGACTATTTGACACCGCTCAAGGAGACCTTGTCTAAGGATAGCCAGCGTCGCTTGGAGGAAAACCCTCTCCGTGTCTTGGACTCTAAGGAAAAAGAAGACAAGGTGGCAGTGGAGAATGCACCGTCTATCTTGGATTTCCTTGATGAAGAAAGCCAAGCTCATTTTGATGCGGTGCGTCAGATGTTGGAAAATCTTGGGGTAGACTATATCATTGATACCAATATGGTGCGTGGTCTGGACTACTACAACCACACCATTTTCGAGTTTATCACTGAGATCGAGGGCAATGACTTGACCGTCTGTGCGGGTGGTCGTTACGATGGTTTGGTTGCCTACTTTGGTGCTCCTGAAACTGCTGGCTTTGGTTTTGGACTTGGTGTAGAGCGCCTGCTTCTCATTCTTGAAAAGCAAGGTGTGGCCCTCCCTATCGAAAATGCCCTAGATGTCTATATTGCAGTCTTGGGAGAAGGAGCAAATGTTAAGGCCTTGGAATTGGTACAGGCTCTTCGCCAACAAGGTTTCAAAGCAGAGCGTGATTACCTCAACCGTAAGCTCAAAGCTCAGTTCAAGTCAGCCGATGTCTTTGCGGCTAAGACCCTCATCACTCTAGGTGAGAGCGAAGTCGAAAGCGGACAAGTGACGGTCAAGAACAACCAAACACGAGAAGAAGTGCAAGTATCACTTGATGCTATCAGCCAAAACTTCTCAGAAATCTTTGAAAAATTAGGCTTTTAATAGTAGATAAACTGGTCAGGATTTTACTCCTGACCTTTTTCTTTTGCAAAATGACAAAAATCATAAACTTTTTGACAAATATGCTTGTCAAAAAGAAAAAGATGTGTTACAATATAATCAAGTTAAGAGAAAAGGAGCAGGGAACGATTATGTGGGCATTAGGATTTGTACCTCTTGTGATTATGTTTTATCTCTATCATACCCAAAGGGTCAAGAAATTAGAGAATAAAATCAAAAGAATTGAGCAAAAACAGAAAGGAAATAAAGAAATGTCAAGATTATTAAAAGAATTGATTGGGAAAACACCGAAAATCTTTGGACAAGTTTTTGGAACAGATAACTGGGAAGTTGTAGATGTTGATGAGGAATGGGTCAAGCTACGTCGTGTTGATAAAAAAGGAAAAGAAAAATTCAAACTACAACGCATTGAGGATATCCAAACCGTTGAATTTGACGGAAAGTAGGTGTGTAACATGCAACTAAAAAATCGTCTAAAAGAGCTTCGGGCTCGCGATGGTCTCAATCAAACCGACCTAGCCAAGCTGGCAGGGGTTTCCAGACAGACCGTTAGCCTACTAGAACGGGATGAGTACACCCCATCCATTATCATTGCCCTGAAAATATCTCAGATTTTCAACGAAACAGTCGAATCGGTATTTCGTTTGGAGGAGGACGAGTGATGAACAAGTATAAAGTGATCTATTATGTAGTTGCCATAGCTTTATTAGTCAGCGTATTTCTACTGATTGGGATAGACTTAGGTTGGTTTAGTCCCTATCAAAGTGACCAATTTATTTGGGCCTACTTTGCACTCATCCCAGTAATTGAATGGATTGAAAAGAAATCCAAAAATCTAGCAAGTGAAAAAGGAGAATGAAAATGAAAAAGAAAAATAAAGGTGGATTGTTATTTTTAATGTCTGTTGTCTTTGGAGGTTTCTTGGGCGGTTTTGTAGGGATGTTTAAGGCTGCTACCGAATCCCACGAAATTATTTTAGATGTAAAAGTCTTGATACCATGGATATCAGCTATTTGTTTATTGATAGGTTTCATTAGCATTCTTTTGACTTTCAATTTCTTAAAGAAAAGCAGAAAATTTCACTCCTTGTATCAAGAGGAAATGGATGATGATCTGAATGAAACCTATTATGTGCAAATGAATCGTAATCTTGAGTTTGGAACTATTGCTTTTCATATTACAAGTGTAGCGATTTTATTGGCTCTCTTTATTTCAGGAAGTGAAGTGATTGTACTAGATAGAAGCAATCTAATCTTACCTCTTTCTTTTTTGGGATTAGTGTTGATTTTTAATGCTCAAAAATATTTTTATAAGACTATTGCGATTGTTCGTCAGTTTGATTTGGCATTTTTCTCTACACCAAAGGATTATTTAGACTATGTCAATTCTTACGATGAGGGGGAGCGCCAGGCTAATTTGGAACAGAGTTTTCGAATTTTATTCCAATTAAACCAATATGTCTTGCCAGGTCTCTACTTTTTGATTGCTCTCTTTTCCTTGCTGACAGGAGAGATTCAGTTACTAGCTTTCTTGCTGGTAGGAGTGATCCATATTTATATCGGTGTGATGCAGTTGCCTATGGTGAAACGTTATTTTAAATAAAGGAGTTTCTATGATTCGTGTTGAAAATGTAAGCAAAAGTTTTGGGAGCAAAAAAGCTCTTCATCAGATTTCTTTTGAGATTAAGGAAGGTGAAATCTTTGGTTTTCTTGGCCCTTCTGGCTCAGGTAAAACAACTATGATCAATGTCTTAACAGGACAGTTGGCTGCAGATCAAGGTAAAACAGTTTTGTTAGGCAAGAATTCTCAAGATTTAACCTCAAATGATTTGGAACAAATCGGTATAGTTAGTGATGGCAGTGGTTTTTATGAAAAGATGAGTCTTTATAAAAATCTTCTCATCTATGCTAAGTTATATGGTCTCAAGTCAGATAGAGTAAATCAGGTGCTCCAACAGGTTGGATTGGCAGATGCTAAAGATATTATCGCAGAAAAACTATCTACAGGAATGAAACAACGAATGTTCTTGGCTCGTGCCCTTCTGAATGCTCCTAAGATTCTCTTTCTAGATGAGCCAACCAGTGGCTTAGACCCTACAACATCTAAGATGATTCATACCCTACTACAAGAATTAAAGCAGGCGGGGACAACTATCTTTCTGACCACGCATGATATGCATGAAGCAACTCTGCTTTGTGATCGCTTATCTCTTTTAAATAAGGGAAACTTAATAGAGTATGGAAGTCCACAAGATATTATCCAGAAGTACCATGTGGATAAGAAAGTACGTGTAGCTTATAAAGATGGACGAGAACAGATAGTTCCATTTGAAGAATTACCACATTTAGACACGACAGATTTGATGGTGGTTCACTCTTGTGAGCCAACTCTAGAAGAAATCTTTATCAGATTGACAGGAGAAAAGTTAGATGTTTAGAAAATTAAATGCCCTACTATGGTTAAGAGTGCAAGTTCTTATTAGCAATTCAACTTTGTTAGCAACTTTATTGATGCCTTTTGGTATTGCTGTTTTATATAATGAATTTTTAAATAAGAATGGACAATTGAGCCTATTTTTACTATCTGCTAGCTTGACGATGGTCTTGAGCATGGGAAGTGGTTATATGGTATCGATTATGATGGCAGAAGATAAGGAAAAACGAAATCTTAAATCACTCATCCTAAGTGGTGTGACAGCAACAGAATATACTTTCAGTATGCTTGTTCTCCCTATTCTGATAATGTTACTTGCTATGATTGTACTTCCCATCTATCTTAAAGTAGATGTATCTGGTTATTTATTTGCCTACGTTATCTATTTGGTCTTAGCAACTATTAGTGTTATTTTTCTCAACCTTCTAATCGGTGCGGTATCAGATACTCAATCTAAAGCGCAAGTTTATAGTATCTTCCCTATGTTAATTGTCTCTTTTTTACCTATAATTGCTCTTCAAAATGATACGGCTCAAAAAGTGTTGGATTATTCGTTCATCGGTCCTATTGTAAATCTTTTAAATAAAAAAGGTGGGGAAATATCTTTTTCTAATATCGGCATGTTACTTGCCTGGGTACTTGTGTTAGGAATAGCAAACCTCTTTGTATTGAAAAACAGTTATAAAGCAAGATAGGAGACTTTTATGAAATTACTTAAAAATTTTGGCTGGTTTCTTCTAGCTGTTCTATCCTTTTTCTTTGGCTATGGCTTCATTCAGGGGTTGGCGACTACTTCGCTTGCCTTAGGTGCTTCACCCTATGCTGTGACCTTGCTCTATGTGGCCTTGGCTGGAGTTTATGTGTACGGTATTTACAAATGGTATCAGCAAGGTCCTGTTCGTATTGAGAAGAGTGGCTTCAACCGATTTATTTGGGTTCCTGCCTTGGTTTGGTTCTTATCTCTGGTTGTCCAGTTTTTCTTGCCAAATGATCCTTCAGTAAATCAGCAAATAGCGACAGACTTGACCTTGTCTCAACCACTCTTCTCCTTCTTTGCGGTCGTTATTTTTGCTCCTTTGACGGAAGAACTTATCTTTAGAGGGATGTTAGCACGCTACCTCTTTCCTAAGCAGGACAATAGTAAACAAACTCTGATTTTTCTTCTGGTATCCAGTGTTCTGTTTACCTTGATTCATTTCCCAGGTGATGTGCAACAATTTTTTGTCTATTTTAGCCTTGGTTTTAGTTTGGGCTTGGCTTATATTAGCAGAAAAGGTCTGGTCTACAGTATTTCTCTCCACGCTTTGAATAATTTAGTCGGCTTTTTGATGATTCTCATGCTATAATAGAGTCAGGAGGTCACATGAAACGAGTAATTTTATTAGCAGTGATTCAAGCAGTTGTTCTATTTTTCATCATTGGGGGATTAGCTTATGCCTTCAAAGGTGATTTCTTCTATAGCCATCTCGCAGTGGTCTTTGCCCCTATTGCCGGTATCTGGCGTTTTGGGACAGCCTACACAACGGAAATCGTCCTGCCTCGAAAGGCAGCCGAAATCGCTGAAAAGCGTAAAGCAGGCAAAAATTCAAAATAAAAGAGTCCGATGAAGTTCATCGGATTTTTGTATGGGCGTTAATTTTTAAAGACTGGCAAACTTTTCTGATGATTTTCATGAAGAGCCTGCGCTTTTATGGTAAAATAGTAACAGAATAAAAGAGGAGAGAAAACATGAAACGTAGTATGTATGCTGGTCGTGTTCGTGAGGAACACATCGGACAAGAAATGACCTTGAAAGGATGGGTAGGCCGTCGTCGTGACCTTGGTGGTTTGATCTTTATCGACCTTCGTGACCGTGAAGGAATTATGCAGTTGGTTATCAATCCTGAAAAAGTCTCTGCAGAGGTCATGGCAACAGCTGAAAGCCTTCGTAGCGAATTTGTTATCGAGGTGACTGGACAGGTCGCTGCGCGTGAGCAAGTCAATGATAAGTTGCCAACTGGTGCAGTTGAGTTAAACGTGACAGCCTTGACAGTGTTGAATACAGCTAAGACAACCCCATTTGAGATTAAGGATGGCATTGAGGCAAATGACGATACACGTTTGCGTTACCGTTACCTTGACCTTCGTCGTCCAGAAATGTTGGAAAATCTCAAACTTCGTGCTAAGGTGACTCACTCTATCCGTAACTACTTGGATGAGTTGGAATTTATCGACGTAGAGACACCATTCCTTTCTAAGTCAACACCAGAAGGAGCGCGTGACTATTTGGTGCCATCTCGTGTTAATAAAGGGCATTTTTACGCGCTTCCTCAAAGTCCTCAAATCACTAAGCAATTGTTGATGAATGCTGGTTTTGACCGTTACTACCAAATTGTTAAATGTTTCCGTGACGAGGACTTGCGTGGTGACCGCCAGCCTGAGTTCACTCAGGTCGACTTGGAAACGTCTTTCCTTACTGAGCAAGAAATCCAAGATATCACAGAAGGATTGATTGCGCGCGTGATGAAGGAAACAAAAGGCATCGAAGTAACGCTTCCATTCCCTCGTATGAAGTATGACGATGCTATGGCTCTTTATGGTTCTGACAAACCTGATACCCGTTTTGACATGTTGCTTCAGGACTTGACAGAAGTGGTCAAAGGTGTTGATTTCAAAGTCTTCTCAGAAGCACCTGCTGTGAAAGCCATTGTGGTCAAAGGAGCTGCGGACAACTATTCACGTAAAGACATCGACAAGATGACCGAAGTAGCCAAACAGTACGGTGCTAAAGGTCTTGCTTGGGTCAAGGTTGTTGATGGAGAATTAAACGGACCAGTTGCTAAGTTCTTGACTGGTATCCAAGCAGACTTGACAACAGCGCTTGCTCTTGAAGACAAGGACTTGGTTCTCTTTGTGGCAGATACGCTTGAGGTAGCAAATGCAACACTTGGTGCCCTTCGTGGACGTATTGCCAAAGAGCTTGGTTTGATTGATAGCGATAAATTCAACTTCCTTTGGGTGGTTGACTGGCCAATGTTTGAATGGTCTGAAGAAGAAGGCCGCTACATGAGCGCCCACCATCCATTCACACTTCCACAGGAAGAGACTGCTCACGAATTAGAAGGTGATTTGGCTAAGGTTCGTGCCATTGCTTACGATATCGTCTTGAACGGTTATGAGCTTGGTGGTGGTAGCCTTCGTATCAACCAAAAAGACCTTCAAGAACGTATGTTCAAGGCTCTTGGTTTTTCAGCCGAAGAAGCAAATGACCAGTTTGGCTTCCTTCTTGAAGCCATGGACTATGGTTTCCCACCACACGGTGGTTTGGCTATCGGGCTTGACCGTTTTGTTATGTTGCTTGCTGGAGAAGAAAATATCCGTGAAGTTATTGCCTTTCCTAAGAACAACAAGGCAAGTGACCCAATGACACAAGCTCCTTCAACAGTAGCTCTCAAACAACTAGAGGAACTCAGCTTACAAGTAGAAGAAGATGAAACAAGCAAAACGAATTAAGCGGTGGCGCTATTATCTGCGCCGCTTTGCTCATCAGATAAAAATTTTACGTGTCTTACAAAGCATCTCTCGCGAAAAATATGATGAGAAGATTTCGGCCTCTCTGGTCTATGGTTTTTTATCAGCAGTAGCGGTCAATTTCTTTTTCCAACCGGGGCATGTGTATTCGAGTGGTGCGACAGGTCTGGCACAGATTATCTCTGCCTTGAGTAATCACTGGTTTGGTTTTCATATCCCGATTTCGCTGACCTTCTACGCCATTAATTTTCCTTTGATGGTCTTGGCTTGGTATCAGATTGGCCATAAGTTCACCGTCTTTACCTTTATCACGGTGTCTATGAGTTCTTTCTTTATCCAGTTTGTACCTGTGGCGACCTTGACTGAGGATCCTATTATCAATGCCCTTTTTGGGGGTGTTGTCATGGGCTTGGGGATTGGTTTTGCTCTTCGAAATAATATCTCCAGTGGTGGGACGGATATCGTCAGTTTGACTATTCGCAAGAAAACAGGTAAGAATGTCGGTAGTATTTCTTTCTTGGTAAATGGGACTATCATGCTGATAGCTGGTTTGACCTTTGGATGGAAATACGCTCTCTATTCTATGATTACCATCTTTGTCTCTAGCCGTGTGACAGATGCGGTCTTTACCAAGCAAAAACGCATGCAGGCCATGATTGTGACCAATCATCCAGATAAAGTAATTGAGAAAATCCATAAAAAATTGCACCGCGGAGCAACCATGATCCACGATGCAGAAGGAACCTATAATCACGAGAGAAAGGCAGTTTTAATTACTGTCATTACACGTGCAGAGTTTAATGAATTTAAACAGATTATGAAACAGGTGGACCCAGGCGCCTTTGTCTCTGTATCTGAGAATGTTCATATTCTGGGACGATTCGTTGAAACAGAAAATTAGTGACTAAAAAATCCAGCGCGAGCTGGTTTTTATTTTTCGATAATTTTGTGGGCGATTAACTGACGGTAACAAATTTGTTTATTGCTCTTAGCGTCGTTGATAATCTGAAGAATCGTTTCAAATGATGTTCGACCAAGTTCTAGGCTATTAATATCGACATAGGCCGCCAAGTTGAGCTTGGGATTGACTGAGTCGAAGCTGAGAACAGGGACATCCAGCTGGTGCTTAGCGATGTAGTCACAGACCCCTTCAGCTAGGAGGCTATCAGTTGTGATGATAGCATCAATCATAGGATCATGTTTAAATAAACGCTTACTGAATTGATAACCTTTTTCTTCTAGAAATTCGTTCGCAAAATAGGTCAAGTTACTATCAAGAGGCAGTTGATACTGTTTGAGTGCTGACTCATAGCCTGTTAAACGGTCTTGTGTTACGAAGAGTCTCTTAGTACCTCCAATAAAGGCAATTCGTTTGCAGCCTTTTTTGATGAAATATTCAGTCGCATCAAAGCCAGCTTGAACGTTGTCATTATCGACAAGTGGAATGAAGGGGGACAGAGATTTTCCGAGGATGAGGAAGGGGAACTGCTCATCAGCCACCAGTTTGACTAAAGGATCTTCCTCTTCGGCATAAAGGAAAATTAAACCGTCTACACGTTTACCATAGACCATTTGTGAGATGGCAGTAAGACGCTCCTTCTCATCTTTCCCTGTTGCTATCTGAATGGCATAGTGGTTTTCAGATGCGACTTGAGAGATGCCACGTAGGACTGATGGAAAGAAAGGATTTTGATAGAAGGCATCTGAGTCGTCAGGAAGGACCAAGCCGATAACTTGGGTATAACTGCTTACCAAACTACGAGCGTTGAGGTTGGGGTGGTAATTGAGCTCCTTCATAGCCTTGCGAACGCGTTTTTTAGTTTCGTCGCTAATGGTTGATTTATTTTGAATAACACGGGTTACGGTTGAAGGCGAAACACCAGCAGCCTTGGCCACGTCTTTAATCGTAACGGGCATAAAAATCTCCTATTTATGGTAATCTGGATCACGGAAATGCGTTTTATAAAAGATAGTGACCAGATAAAGGACAAAAAGAATGTTTTGTACAGTGATGAGGTTTGACATATTTTGGCCAAACAATCCCAAAATAAGCGTAATCAGAGTCGGCAATCCTAAACAGTTCAAGATAAAATGGTAGCACTCTTTAAAGGTTTTAAATGAAAAGAGGCGTGATTTCTTAGTGATATAAAGGAGAAGACTAGCCCCTAGAGAGACGATAAAGAAATTCAAACCAAAGAGGAAGCTGGCACCGAGAACTAGGAAGAGACTGATATAGACACGATTTTGTTGGTACCAGTCTTTAGAAATTGCTTGGGTCAAGCTATCTTTACTTTTGAAACTCTCAGTCTCAATCGCCCGGTAAGAGACACGGGTCAGTTCTTTACTTTCCTTGCTGATGACGAGCTCATTCGTATCGAAATGCAGTTGCAAGTCCTTAGGTAATTCCTTGCTTTGACTTGGACCGATCACAATAGAAGGCGCTTGACTAGTTGTTCCAGTATAAGTTAATTTGCCATCAACAATTCTAGCATGTTCAGAGAGATTCTGAACCACCTCATCTGTCAATGGTTCATAGACATTATCGATAAAGGTTTCTAGCGGATAAGTCTCCTGTGAGCTGTTTTGGATGGCAATAGGTACCATAGATAAGCTGATAAGGAAGATACTGGTAAAGAGAAGTTGGAACCAGTTGAGTCCGAAACGTTTGGACAGGGGCTTACGAAATCCCCAAATACTTGAAAAATAGGAAAATGGATATGGAAGCATAGGTATCTTTCTAAAAGGTGTTTTCTATATGAGTATTATTATATAGAGAAATGCGCTTTATTTCAAGTCTAGGAGAAAAATTGCTTGTTACAAGGATGTTATTTACAGTAACAATCGCTAATACTCAATGAAAATCAAAGAGCAAACTAGGAAGCTAGCCGCAGGTTGCTCAAAGCATTGCTTTGAGGTTGTGGATAGAACTGACGAAGTCAGCTCAAAACACTGTTTTGAGGTTGCAGATGGAAGCTGACGTGGTTTGAAGAGTATAAAATGAAAAAGGGTGGCGGGGATATATTATCCCTTGTCGCCACCACTTGTAAGTCCTGAAACAAAGTTCTTTTGTAGGAAGAAGAAGAGAATACAGATTGGAAGGGCGATGAGGATAGCACCTGCTGAGAAGTAGGCGATCTTCATGTTTTTCACATTGCTAACGAAGGTTTGGAGACCTACGGCAACAGTAAAGTATTCTTTCTCACGAAGCAAGAAACTAGAGAGGATGTAGTCTCCAAAAGGTCCCATGAAGGCCCAGAGAGCTTGTACGGCAACCATTGGGCGAACAAGTGGAAGAACAATTTGCCAGAAGCGGCGGAAGTGTCCTGCACCGTCTAGTTTTGCAGATTCGTCTAGAGACATTGGCACTGTATCGAAGTAGCCCTTCATGAGCCAAGCATTCATTGGGATACCACCACCAACGTAGAGGAAGATGAGGAACCAGCTGTGGTTAAGGGCGTTCAACATAAGTGCCATAACGAAGAAGGCTGTCAAAGCGGCCATGGTTGGCACCATTTGGATAATCAAGAAGAAGACCAAACTTTGTTTACGAGCCAAGAAGTTGTAACGGCTGTAGGCATAACCAGCAAGTACGATGATACTTGTTTGAACAACCATGGTAATCAAGGCGATAATCAAAGTGTTGAGGTACCAAGTACCGTACAAGGTTTCAGTGAAGAGGCCTTTAAAGTTATCAAAATTGAGGTCGATATTAGTATCTAGTTTAAAGGCTGAGACGTTACCTGCTTTAAAGGCTGACATGATGGTAATCAAAAGTGGATAGATAATCACGATTGATAGGCCAATTAAGTAGAGGTAAGTAAGGGTTTGAGTCAGTCTACGTTTGAGTTTAATTGAGTTATTCATCTTAGACATCCTCCATATCAAATGCGTGTAGTTTCTTGAATGCAATCATAGAGATTGAGATGACAATGATAGAGATAATCAAGGTAACAGCTGCCGCCATTGAGTATTGAGGAGATGTACCTGTTGTCAAACGGTAAATCCATGAGATTAAGATATCGGTTGAACCAGCTCCACCACCGACACTACCAGGACCTCCACCATTGAAGAGGTACATGATAGAGAAGTTGTTAAAGTTGAAGGTGTATTGGCTAATCAAAGTAGGTGCCGCAACAGCCAAGATCATTGGGAAAGTGATGTTGCGGAATTTTTGCCAAGCATTAGCACCGTCAATATAAGCTGCTTCGTAAAGGTCGTTAGGAATAGATTGCAAGATACCCAAGGTCAAAACGTAGATGTATGGGAATCCAAGCCAACCTTGCATCATAATCAAGGCAATCTTAGTCCAAGTTGGGTCTGTTTTCCAAGGGATAAGAGCCCCATCAAGGAAAGGAAGGAATTTAGCAAAGATCGGCAAGACTTGAGTGTTGATAGCTCCGACACTATCGTTAAACATGTTTGAGAATGTCAAGATAGTGATGAAGGCTGGGACAGCCCAAGGAAGAAGGAAAATAACACCAAAGATACGTTTTCCTTTGATAAATGGTTGGTTAGCAATGATAGCTGTGAAGATACCGATTACGATTTGTAAAGTTGAGGCAGCCAAAGCCCAGATGATAGTCCAAGAAAGAACAGAACCAAAGGCAGAACGGAAGGTACTCAAGCTCCAAATGTTTGTAAAGTTTGTCAAACCAACCCAGTCCAACAATTTGTTTGGTGGTAAGTGTTGGAAGTCATAGTTGGTAAAGGCGATCATCAAGGTTACGATAACTGGGAAGATAATCGCGAAGGTCATGGCAACATAAGATGGAATGATCAAGAGGTAAGGGAAGCCATTTTCATAGATTCCTTTGACCATTTCTTTAAAGGTAAGTGCTACTGGTATGCCATTGTTAATGTGTTTGGCAGTTGTATGTGCATCTTTGATATTTGCGAAATAAAAGAGTACATAAACAACTACAAAGATTAAATGGAAGGCACCACGAATCAGCATAAAGAGGGAATTGTCACGACCTGGCTTGTCACCAAGAGTGATGAGATTGCTCAATTCAGGGGCTGCAAGTGCTAGGAAATAAAGGACAAATACGATGGTTACACCAAGGAAGATAAAACCTTTGGCCTTTTGTTTATTGTAAATCTGTCCTAACCCAGGAATGATAGACAGCAGGGCTGCTTTACTAGGTTGTTGCTTTTCCATAATAACTCCTTTCATAGGATACTGGTTTCTAGATAAAACCTAAACTATTTGTGTTTTTGTTGATAAATTCAAAGGGGGATTTGATTTCCACCCCCCTTGAACAAATTTTTTATTCACCAAATTTTTGTTTGATTGTTTCTTTGATCAATGTCACAGCATCGTTAGCAGCTGTTTTAGCATCTTTCTTACCACTTACAGCTTCAAACAACATTGTTTTAGCTGGGTCCCAAACAGCTGACATTTGAGAGATGTTTGGCATTGGTTGAGCGTTCTTGAACTGTTTGATAACAGCTGTTGTCAACTCATCATTTTTACCTTCAGCGTATGAACGAGCTTCAGTGTTAGCTGGGATTTCATTAGTTTTATCGTAGAAGGCTTTTTGTTGTTCAGTTGAAACAAGGAAGTCTACAAATTTTTGAGCAGCTTCAAGGTTCTTAGTGCTTGATGGGATGATCCAAGCTTTACCACCACCAAATGCTGCGTAGTCTTTTCCGTTTGGAAGAGTTGGGATAGTTGCAACACCGTAGTTTACTTTAGCGTCTTTGAAGGCTTGAGCTTTCCAAGGTCCATCGATGATAGCAGCTGTTTTACCTTCTTGGAATTGAGTTTGGATTAGGTTTCCAGCTCCTTCAGTATCTTGCATACCTTTAGGCCATTTTTCATACCAAGTTTTAGCGTATTCTACACCTTTGATAGCGCCGTCGTTGGCAAGACCGATGTCTTTAGCGTCTTTACCGTTTTGACCGAATACGTAACCGCCGTTACCAGCAAGAAGTCCGTATGCAAAGTAGAAGTTTGTCCAGTCAGCTAGGAAAGCAGAAGTTTTTCCATCTTCTCCAGCGAATGCGTATTTGCTATCTTTAGCAAGGTTTTCCAAGTCAGCAAATGTTTTTGGAGCTTCTTTTACCAAGTCTTTGTTGTAGTACATAACAAGTGACTCGATAACGGCAGGAGCACCGTAAACTTTACCGTCAGCAGCTGTTACAAGAGATTTAGTTTTATCATCTGTTTTAGCACCGTCGCTCAATTTCACTTCTGAAAGTTGTCCGTCAGTACCAAGGCTACCTACACGGTCGTATGGAGCCATCATAACGTCAGGAGCTTGACCTGATTGGTTGTCAAGAGAAAGTTTGTCAAGCCCACCCATTTGGTCACCAGATTTGATGTTAACTGTTGTTCCTGATTGTTCTTTATAAGCTTTAGCTACTGTTTCAGCATAAGCTTTGTATTGGTCCTCAACGTAAAGAGTGATTTCTTTCGCTTCAGATGAACCAGAATCAGCAGGTTTATCAGCAGTTTTGCTTCCGCAAGCTACCAAAAGCAAGCTAGCAAGTGTAACAGTTCCAAGCACAGCAGCGCTCTTCATGAATTTAGATGACATAGTGTATTCCTCCTAAAGAATAACAAATTTTATAATGAGGAAACGCAAACGTTTTCCTTTATGGGACTAGTATAGCACAAATAGAAAACGGTTGCAAGTGTTTTTTGTAAAAATTTTAAAAAAATTTCACGGAAAGGGTAAGCGTTTTATTTGCTTATAATAGAAGAAAAGTTAGAAAATATATTTTCATGCTTTTACTGAAATTATTTAGGGAAACGATTGCCTAGATTTTGAACAAAAAATAAATTGCTCTAGACCAAAAGTAGGCTAAGTTGAGCCTTCTATTTGTAGTTGAAGAAGATTTTGTAAATAGAAAAGGAAAATGTATATGTATACATAAAGAAGGACAAGTTTTTTTAAAAAAATAATCAAAAAGTTTTTTAAAAACGCTTGCAATTATTCCAAAAATGAAGTATACTTATCTTAACGCAAACGTTTGCGCCCAAAAATGAAAAATTAAACTACAAATACACGAGGTGTTGTTTATGAAAAAACGTCAAAGTGGTGTGTTGATGCACATCTCTTCTCTCCCAGGAGCCTACGGAATCGGGTCATTTGGTCAAAGTGCTTACGACTTCGTTGATTTCTTGGTCCGTACAAAACAACGTTACTGGCAAATCCTTCCATTAGGAACAACTAGTTACGGAGATTCTCCTTACCAATCTTTCTCAGCCTTCGCAGGAAACACTCATTTTATCGATTTGGATATCTTGGTGGAGCAAGGTTTGTTGGAAGCAAGTGACCTTGAAGGAGTTGACTTTGGTAGCGATGCGTCTGAAGTTGACTATGCTAAGATTTACTATGCACGTCGTCCTCTTTTAGAAAAAGCGGTGAAACGTTTCTTTGAAGTCGGAGATGTTAAAGATTTTGAGAAATTTGCTCAAGACAACCAATCATGGCTTGAGCTCTTTGCTGAGTATATGGCTATCAAAGAGCATTTTGAAAATCTTGCTTGGACTGAATGGCCAGATGCAGATGCTCGTGCTCGTAAAGCTTCAGCACTTGAAAGCTATCGTGAGCAATTGGCAGACAAGTTGGTTTACCACCGTGTGACTCAATACTTCTTCTTCCAACAATGGTTGAAATTGAAAGCTTACGCTAACGACAACCACATCGAAATCGTTGGAGACATGCCAATCTACGTAGCGGAAGATTCAAGCGATATGTGGGCAAATCCACATCTCTTCAAGACCGATGTCAACGGTAAGGCGACTTGCATCGCAGGATGCCCACCAGATGAATTTTCTGCAACTGGTCAGCTTTGGGGTAACCCAATCTATGACTGGGAAGCAATGGACAAAGACGGCTACAAATGGTGGATTGAACGCTTGCGTGAAAGCTTCAAAATCTACGATATCGTTCGTATCGACCACTTTCGTGGTTTCGAATCTTACTGGGAAATCCCTGCTGGTTCCGATACAGCAGCACCTGGTGAGTGGGTGAAAGGTCCGGGCTACAAGCTTTTTGCAGCCGTTAAGGAAGAACTTGGTGAGCTAAACATCATCGCAGAAGACCTTGGCTTCATGACAGATGAAGTTATTGAGTTGCGTGAACGTACTGGCTTCCCAGGAATGAAGATTCTTCAATTTGCCTTCAACCCAGAAGACGAAAGCATCGATAGCCCACACTTGGCACCTGCTAACTCAGTTATGTACACAGGAACACACGATAACAACACGGTCCTTGGTTGGTACCGTAACGAGATTGATGATGCGACTCGTGAGTACATGGCTCGCTATACTAACCGTAAAGAATACGAAACAGTTCCACACGCTATGCTTCGTACAGTCTTTTCATCAGTTAGCTTCATGGCAATTGCAACTATGCAAGATTTGCTAGAATTGGATGAGACAGCTCGTATGAACTTCCCATCTACCCTTGGTGGAAACTGGTCTTGGCGTATGACTGAAGATCAATTGACACCAGCTGTCGAGGAAGGCTTGCTTGACTTGACAACAATCTATCGACGAATTAATGAAAATTTGGTAGAATTAAAGAAATAATACAATATCAGGAGACACCTTAAACATGTTATCACTACAAGAATTTGTACAAAATCGTTACAATAAAACCATTGCAGAATGTAGCAATGAAGAGCTTTACCTTGCTCTTCTTAACTACAGCAAGCTTGCAAGCAGCCAAAAACCAGTCAACACTGGTAAAAAGAAAGTTTACTATATCTCAGCTGAGTTCTTGATTGGTAAACTCTTGTCAAACAACTTGATCAACCTTGGTCTTTACGACGATGTCAAAAAAGAACTTGCGGCTGCAGGTAAAGACTTGATCGAAGTTGAAGAAGTTGAATTGGAACCATCTCTTGGTAATGGTGGTTTGGGACGTTTGGCTGCCTGCTTTATCGACTCAATTGCGACTCTTGGTTTGAATGGTGACGGTGTTGGTCTTAACTACCACTTTGGTCTTTTCCAACAAGTTCTTAAAAACAACCAACAAGAAACAATTCCAAATGCATGGTTGACAGAGCAAAACTGGTTGGTGCGCTCAAGCCGTAGCTACCAAGTACCATTTGCAGACTTTACTTTGACATCAACTCTTTACGATATTGATGTTACTGGTTATGAAACAGCAACTAAAAACCGCTTGCGTTTGTTTGACTTGGATTCAGTTGATTCTTCTATTATTAAAGATGGTATCAACTTTGACAAGACAGATATCGCTCGCAACTTGACTCTCTTCCTTTACCCAGATGATAGTGACCGTCAAGGTGAATTGCTCCGTATCTTCCAACAATACTTCATGGTTTCAAACGGTGCGCAATTGATCATCGACGAAGCAATTGAAAAAGGAAGCAACTTGCATGACCTTGCTGACTACGCTGTTGTACAAATCAACGATACTCACCCATCAATGGTTATCCCTGAATTGATCCGTCTTTTGACTGCACGTGGTATCGAGCTTGACGAAGCAATCTCAATCGTTCGTAGCATGACTGCTTACACTAACCACACAATCCTTGCTGAAGCCCTTGAAAAATGGCCTCTTGAATTCTTGCAAGAAGTGGTTCCTCACTTGGTACCAATCATCGAAGAATTGGACCGTCGCGTGAAAGCAGAATACAAAGATCCAGCTGTTCAAATTATCGATGAGAGCGGACGTGTTCACATGGCTCACATGGATATCCACTACGGATACAGCGTTAACGGGGTTGCAGCACTTCACACTGAAATCTTGAAAAATTCTGAGTTGAAAGCCTTTTACGACCTTTACCCAGAAAAATTCAACAACAAAACAAACGGTATCACTTTCCGTCGTTGGCTCATGCATGCTAACCCAAGATTGTCTCACTACTTGGATGAGATTCTTGGAGAAGGTTGGCACCATGAAGCAGATGAGCTTGAAAAACTCTTGTCTTATGAAGACAAAGCAGCTGTCAAAGAAAAATTGGAAAGCATCAAGGCTCACAACAAACGTAAATTGGCTCGTCACTTGAAAGAACACCAAGGTGTGGAAATCAATCCAAACTCTATCTTTGATATCCAAATCAAACGTCTTCACGAGTACAAACGCCAACAAATGAACGCTTTGTACGTGATCCACAAATACCTTGACATCAAAGCTGGTAACATCCCTGCTCGCCCAATCACAATCTTCTTTGGTGGTAAGGCAGCTCCAGCCTATACAATCGCTCAAGACATCATCCACTTAATCCTTTGCATGTCAGAAGTTATTGCTAACGATCCAGCAGTAGCTCCACACTTGCAAGTAGTTATGGTTGAAAACTATAACGTTACTGCAGCAAGCTTCCTTATCCCAGCATGTGATATCTCAGAACAAATTTCACTTGCTTCTAAAGAAGCTTCAGGTACTGGTAACATGAAATTCATGTTGAACGGAGCTTTGACTCTTGGTACTATGGACGGAGCTAACGTGGAAATCGCTGAGTTGGTTGGCGACGAAAATATCTACATCTTTGGTGAAGATTCAGAAACTGTTATCGACCTTTACGCAAAAGCAGCTTACAAATCAAGCGAATTCTACGCTCGTAAAGCTATCAAACCATTGGTTGACTTCATCGTTAGCGATGCAGTTCTTGCAGCTGGAAACAAAGAGCGCTTGGAACGTCTTTACAATGAATTGATCAACAAAGACTGGTTCATGACTCTTCTTGACTTGGAAGACTACATCAAAGTCAAAGAGCAAATGTTGGCTGACTACGAAGACCGTGACGCATGGTTGGACAAAGTTATCGTTAACATTTCTAAAGCAGGATTCTTCTCATCTGACCGTACAATCGCTCAGTATAACGAAGATATCTGGCACTTGAACTAATACTCTTCGAAAATCTCTTCAAACCACGTCAGCGTTGCCTTGCCGTATTACGGTTACTGACTTCGTCAGTTCTATCCACAACCTCAAAACAGTGTTTTGAGCAACCTGCGGCTAGCTTCCTAGTTTGCTCTTTGATTTTCATTGAGTATAAGATACAAATTCATACTAATACATTTTGTAAAAAAGCGAGTTTCGATTGAAATTCGCTTTTTTAAATGCTGTGGATTTGGGTCAATCTTGTCTTAAAAGAAGAGAAAGCATAGACGTATTGAAGGTTTAACACTCTCTTTCAACCTTATGCTTCTTTGCAGTTGTTTATCTCATATTTCTTGTATTCGCTTACATAAAGTATTATAATATGATTGTAGGAAAGAAGGTGTTTTTATGTGGAAAAAATATTTTTCAAAATATAAATGGACGGATTTATTTTGGATACTATTTGTTATTTTGACCTGCCTCTATATAGGTAACCACGATTTACTTCCTCTCAATCATCAAGAATTCTCTTTTCGTGGTAGCGTTTGGGGTCTGGTACTGGCCTTATATCACTTATTGTTCATTGATAAGTTTGTAATATCGAATCGAAAATAAAGATTAGAACTATGCTTGACTGCCTACTTTTATGATTGATTTTGGAGGGAAGATTTTGTCTCTGTTATTTATTATTTTAAATTTATCTATTTTGTACAAGATCTATTCTTTGAGGCGGGAGAAATCGAAATACTTGATTTATACGGCCTATATCATATTTGGGGTAAATGTACTATATGGTATTCAATGGTTATTAAAAGAGCTGGTTTCAAAGATTTCCACTTAATGTGTATAGAAACTATAACAAAACGCATAAGATTAAGGTTTTTGAGTACCTGTTCTTATGCGTTTTTGTAATATTGAAGATTTTCGGTAAGTTTTATACCTTTGGGAAGTCTAGTTTAGAATGCTCTCCCAACCAGAATCTCTGCTTCGATGGTAATCTCTGTCAAGTCGCTCCAGTCAATCTTAGTCTGGTCGATGTGAAAGAGTAGGGGCGTCATGCTGAGTAGGGCTTGGAGCTGATCTGCTGTGATAGTCTTAGTCAGAGAGGCAGTTTGACTTGATAGGATGGTAAAGTGTTCTTGGAAATGATTTTTGATATCTTGGTTGGAATAGTCCTTGTTTGTCAGCTGGTCTTGTACCTTCTGACGGATTTCCTTGAGGTGATTTTTAGTTGGAATAACCTTTATCAAGATACCGTCTTTGGATAAAACGCGACGAAATTCTCCATAGTTGGCAGGGGAAAAGATATCAAGTAAGATATCCATGCTGGCGTCTTTTATAGGAAGACGAGCTAGGTCGCCAACGAACCAATTGACTGCCCAGTTGGGTTCGCTCTTGGCAGCGATTTGGACAGAATCTTTGGAGATGTCGAAGGCATAGAAGGTTTTGTCAGGATGACTTTCTTGAAGTTTGCGAGAATAGAATCCTTCGCCACAACCGATATCTAAAATTGTTTTGGCATTTTTTGAGTTTGAAAGTAAATCAGAGACGACCTCTAGAATAGCCTGATAAAAGCCGGCTTCTAGGATTTGTTGACGGTTTTGAAAGTTTTCCTTGTCGTAGTTAGCAGATTGCTTGATTTGAGGGGCTAGATTGACATAGCCGAATTTCGCCAGGTCAAAAGAATGACGATTGCAGCACTTGAGACTGCTCTCTAGCAGAGTCAGATTTTCTTGACAGATAGGACAGGCAAAGGCAGTCGCAGAAGCAAAACGCTGAAGTTTGGGTTTGAGATTTGTATTCATAGTTTAAGTGTATCAAAAGAGGCAAATGAAAGCAACTTTAGGAATAAGTAGATGGGAGATTCACGAAAATCAAATTCAAACCACGTCAACGTCGCCTTGCCGTACTCAAGTACAGCCTGCGGCTAGTTTCCTAGTTTGCTCTTTGATTTTCATTGAGTATAATTCTCCAATTTGTAAAATGAAATTGCTTTTATATCTAAATTGCTATATAATAATGATAAGGAGGAAATAAGTATGTTAAAAGAAGTATTAACCGTCGCAAAAGTTGCGAAAAAATCATCACTCTTTTTGGGTGGTGTCGCATTTGGTACCCTTGGTTTGAAAATCTTGGCAAGTAAGGAAGCTAAAAAAGGTTATTCTAAAGCTTTGGCTAAGGCTTACAAGTTGAAAGATGGGCTAGATGCATCTGTTTCTGTTGTGAAACAACATGGAGACGATGTTTTGCAAGATGCCAAATATTTGTACGAGCAAGAGAAAAAAGAAGAGCAATTAGATAGCCTTATAGGAGAATAATATGTCTTTTAAAGTGCTACATAGAGGATACCAACATATCCGACTATCATCTTCTTTTTCACTCACCTTGGATATTCAAGACTATCTTCGTTCCTTGGCGAGAGATGAAAAGGGGATTGAGTCTATCCAGTTTTACATGGATCAACAGCACTTTACTCTACGCATAAAAGAAGGCTTTTCTGTATTAGATAATGCAGAAGCCTTTTTAAAAAGAATTGATAAAGGGAAAGTTTCTGAGTTGATGACTCTTCCCATTCGTAGAGAAGAGAGTGCTTATTCTATTGTTTCAGGTGCAGCGATTAAGCGTATACTTTTTCGTAGTTTTGTGCCGTATCCTATTCGTTATATATGGACTTGTTATCAGGCTTTGGGTTATATTAGAGAAGCCTATCAAACACTAGCGCGTAAGGAACTAACGATGGAGGTCTTGGACTGTTCGGCGATTTTATTGTCCTTGTTTATGAACCAATCCAAGACGGCTAGCAATATCATGTTTATGCTTGATTTGGGGAATCATTTAGATCAGTGGTCCTTGAAAAAAACTGCAACAGATTTAGAACAAAGCCTTCTTGCAAAAGAGAGCGACGTATTCTTAGTACAGGGGGATACGATTGTTAGTATCAAGAGTTCCGATGTTCAAATAGGAGATGTTTTGGTCCTATCTCAAGGAAATGAAATTCTGTTTGATGGACAAGTAGTTTCAGGTTTAGGTATGGTCAACGAAAGTTCCTTGACGGGAGAGAGTTTTCCAGTTGAAAAAAGAGAGTCTGATTTGGTTTGTGCAAATACAGTATTAGAAACTGGAGAGTTGCGCATTCGTGTAACTGATAATCAGATGAACAGCCGGATTTTACAACTGATTGAGTTAATGAAGAAATCTGAAGAAAACAAGAAAACGAAACAACGCTATTTCATCAAGATGGCGGACAAGGTCGTCAAATATAATTTCTTGGGGGCTGGGTTGACTTACCTATTAACAGGCTCTTTTTCTAAGGCTATTTCTTTTCTATTAGTCGATTTCTCCTGTGCTTTGAAAATCTCTACTCCTGTAGCTTATTTAACAGCTATCAAGGAGGGTTTGAATCGTGAAATGGTGATTAAGGATGGGGATGTTCTGGAGAAATATCTGGAAGTTGATACTTTCTTGTTTGATAAGACGGGAACAATCACAACTAGCTATCCGATAGTTGAAAAGGTGTTACCTTTTGGGGACTATAGTGAGGAAGATATTCTCAGAATCAGTGCCTGTCTTGAGGAACACATTTATCATCCTATTGCTAATGCCATCGTCAAGCAAGCTGAGATAGAGGGAATTGAACATGAGGAAATGCATGGGAAACTCCAATATATCGCAAGCAAGGGGATTAAATCTCATATAGATGGGCAACCAGTTCTTATTGGGAATTATGTTTTGATGCAGGATGAGCAGATTCATATCAGTTCAGAACAAAATGCTTTAATTGAAGAGTACAAGAGTCACTATAATCTCTTATTCTTGGCTTATCAGAATGAATTGATTGGAATGTTCTGCATTCATACTCCTTTGAGAAAAGAAGCCAAAGCAGCCTTGGAGAAACTTAAGGCACAAGGGAAAAAATTGATTCTGGCAACAGGGGACACCTTGGTTAGAACAGAGGAATTAGTCAAAGATTTGCCCTTTGATCAGGTCTATACAGACTTGAAACCTGATGGGAAATTTGAGTTAGTAGAGGAACTGCAGAAAGCAGGTCACACTATTTTGATGGTTGGAGATGGATTGAATGACTCAGCGGCTCTAACCCTATCAGATATCGGTGTGGTGATGAATGAGAGTGCAGATATTTCTAAGCAGATGAGCGATATCTTATTGTTAGATAATCGCTTGGATTTCTTCCAAGAGTTGGATTGGCTATCATCATCTTTGCAAACCCTCATCAAGAAGAATATTCAAGATACCGTTGTCGTAAATAGTAGCTTGATTGGCTTTGGCTTATTTAATTGGCTCAGTCCTTCAAATCTCTCTATCTTACATAATCTAACAACCTTGCGCATTGTACTGCGTAGCCTGTCTATTAAAAATAGATAGATGAGAGTTATTAACAGCAAAAAGGAGTTACCTTTCTCGAGGATAACTCCTTTGTTTATAGATAAATGTTGAATAGTTTAGTAAGTCAATACAAAATATTTTTTCTTCCCACGACGGATAACAGTCAGTTCGTTCTCTAACTTATCTGCGTCACTCAAGACATAGTCAAGGTCTTGGATGCGGTCGCCGTTGACGTAGATAGCTCCGTTTTGGACGTCTTCACGGGCTTGGCGTTTGGAATTCACCACACCAGATGACACGAGCAGTTCCACGATATTGTGATTTTCATCTGCTTGAACTTGGTAGTTTGGCACTCCACGAAGTCCTTGTTTGAGCTCTTTGACAGAAAGGTTTTTGATGTTTCCTGCAAAGAGTTGCTCAGTGATGTTGAGGGCTTCTTTGTAGGCTTCTTCTCCGTGAACAAGTGTAACGACTTCACGAGCCAAGACTTTTTGTGCCAAACGTTCGTGTGGCGCTGCTTCAAATTGTTTACGAATGTCTTCAATCTCATCAAGTGACAAGAAAGTAAAAATCTTCAAGAAGCGAACAGCGTCAGCGTCCATGACATTCATCCAGAATTGGTACATTTCGTATGGAGAAGTCTTTTCAGGATTGAGCCAGACTGCGTTTCCTTCTGATTTACCAAATTTCTTACCAGTTGCATCGGTAATCAGTGGAACAGTGATAACGTGACCAGTTTTGTCAGCCTTACGACGAAGCAATTCAGTACCAGCTGTCATATTTCCCCACTGGTCAGAACCACCGATTTGAAGAGTGACATTATGGTCTTGGTTAAGGACGAAGAAGTCGTACCCCTGCATGATTTGGTAAGCGAACTCAGTGTAAGAAATCCCAGTTTCAATCCGTTTTTTCACAGACTCTTTACTCATCATGTAGTTGACAGTGAAGTATTTTCCAATATCACGGAGGAAGTCAATGAAGCTGATGCTGCCAAACCAGTCGTAGTTGTTGACCATGACAGCTTTATTTTCACCATTTTCAAAGTCAAGAAAACGAGAAAGTTGTCCTTGGATAGACTTGACCCAGCCATCTACTGTGTCTTTTGTTTGGAGACTACGCTCAGCATCTTTGAAGGACGGATCTCCGATGAGACCTGTAGCACCGCCAACGAGCGCATAAGGTTTGTGACCTGCTAGTTGCAAGCGACGACTTGTCAAGATTGCGACAAGGTGGCCTAGGTGAAGGCTGTCAGCAGTTGGATCGTAGCCAGTATAATAAGAAACTTGACCTTCTTCTAGGGCTTTACGCAAAGCTTCTTCATCAGTCGTTTGAAATATCAAACCACGCTCTTTTAGCTCATCAAAAATGTGCATGTGTCTTTTCTCCTTTTTAAAATTATTGTTTCTACCTATTGTATCACAAACTTGGGCGATAGCCTAGCAGAATAGGGAAGAAAGTGGCTATTTTATTGAAAGTTTCCCTTTTGTGGTATAATAGATAGAGTGAGGAAATCCATGCAAAATCAATTAAATGAATTAAAACGAAAAATGCTGGAATTTTTCCAGCAAAAACAAAAAAATAAAAAATCAGCTAGCCCTGGCAAGAAAGGCTCAAGTGTCCAAAAATCTAAATCCTTAGAGAAACCAGCCATTTTTCCAGCTATTTTACTGAGTATAAAAGCCCTATTTAACTTACTCTTTGTACTCGGTTTTCTAGGAGGAATGTTGGGAGCTGGGATTGCTTTGGGGTACGGAGTGGCCTTATTTGACAAGGTTCGGGTGCCTCAGACAGAAGAATTGGTACATCAGGTCAAGGACATCTCTTCTATTTCAGAGATTACCTATGCGGATGGGACGGTGATTGCTTCCATAGAGAGTGATTTGTTGCGCACTTCTATCTCATCTGAGCAAATTTCGGAAAATCTGAAAAAGGCTATCATTGCGACGGAAGACGAACACTTTAAAGAACATAAGGGTGTAGTGCCCAAGGCGGTGATTCGTGCGACCTTGGGGAAATTTGTAGGTTTGGGTTCCTCTAGTGGGGGTTCAACTTTGACCCAGCAACTGATTAAACAGCAGGTGGTTGGGGATGCACCGACTTTGGCTCGTAAGGCGACAGAGATTGTGGATGCTCTTGCCTTGGAACGTGCCATGAATAAGGATGAGATTTTAACGACCTATCTCAATGTGGCTCCGTTTGGCCGAAATAATAAGGGGCAGAATATTGCAGGAGCTCAGCAGGCAGCTGAGGGGATTTTCGGTGTAGATGCAAGTCAGTTGACGGTTCCTCAAGCAGCATTTTTAGCAGGACTTCCACAGAGTCCCATTACCTATTCTCCTTATGAAAATACTGGGGAGTTGAAGAGTGATGAAGACTTAGAAATGGGATTGAGACGGGCTAAGGCAGTTCTTTACAGTATGTATCGTACAGGTGCCTTAAGCAAAGACGAGTATTCTCAATATAAGGATTACAATCTTAAACAGGACTTTCTCCCTTCAGCTACAGTCACAGGTGTGTCACGAGGCTATTTATACTTTACAGCCTTGGCAGAAGCTCAGGAACGTATGTATGATTATCTAGCTCAGAGAGACAATGTCTCCGCTAAGGAGTTGAAAAATGAGGCAACCCAGAAGTTTTATCGCGATTTGGCAGCCAAGGAAATTGGAAATGGTGGTTATAAGATTACTACTACCATAGACCAGAAAATTCATTCTGCTATGCAAAGTGCGGTTGCTGACTATGGCTATCTTTTAGACGATGGAACAGGTCGTGTAGAAGTAGGGAATGTCCTGATGGACAACCAAACAGGTGCTATTCTAGGCTTTGTAGGTGGTCGTAATTATCAAGAAAATCAAAATAATCATGCCTTTGATACCAAGCGCTCACCAGCTTCTACTACCAAGCCTTTGCTGGCCTACGGTATTGCTATTGACCAGGGCTTGATGGGAAGCGAAACGATTCTATCTAACTATCCAACAAACTTTGCTAATGGCAATCCGATTATGTATGCTAATAGTAAGGGAACAGGAATGATGACCTTGGGAGAAGCTTTGAACTATTCATGGAATATCCCTGCTTACTGGACCTATCGTATGCTTCGTGAAAATGGTGTTGATGTCAAGGGTTATATGGAAAAGATGGGTTACGAGATTCCTGAGTACGGTATTGAGAGCTTGCCAATGGGTGGTGGTATTGAAGTCACAGTTGCCCAGCATACCAATGGCTATCAGACCCTAGCAAATAATGGTCTATATCATAAAAAACATGTGATTTCTAAAATTGAAGCAGCAGATGGTAGAGTGGTGTATGAATATCAGGATAAACCAGTTCAAGTCTATTCAAAAGCTACTGCGACGATTATACAGGGCTTGTTGCGAGAAGTTCTATCCTCTCGTGTGACAACAACCTTCAAGACGAATCTGACTTCTTTAAATCCTAATCTGGCTAATGCAGATTGGATTGGGAAGACTGGTACAACCAACCAAGATGAAAATATGTGGCTCATGCTTTCGACGCCTAGATTAACCCTAGGTGGCTGGATTGGGCATGATGATAATCATTCACTGTCACGTAGAGCAGGTTATTCCAATAACTCTAATTACATGGCTCATCTGGTAAATGCGATTCAGCAAGACTCCCCAAGTATTTGGGGGAACGAGCGCTTCGCTTTAGATCCTAGTGTCGTAAAATCCGAAGTCTTGAAATCAACAGGTCAAAAACCAGGGAAGGTTTCTGTTGAAGGAAAAGAAGTAGAGGTCACAGGTTCGACTGTTACTAGCTATTGGGCTAATAAGGCAGGAGCGCCAACGACAAGTTATCGCTTTGCTATTGGTGGAAGTGATGCGGATTATCAGAATGCTTGGTCTAGCATCGTGGGGAGTCTACCAACTCCATCAAGCTCCAGCAGTTCAAGTAGTAGCTCTAGCGATAGCAGTAACTCAAGTGCTACACGACCCTCTTCAAGGACGAGACGATAAGTCCTTTAAACTTTTCTAAATGAAGTGGCTAATCAATGGATTGCCACTTTTTTCTTTTTTCCTTTCGTGTTACAATAAAGGTATGAATCAGTATCAGAAAAAGATTGTTAAAGGAACCATTTATTCGCTCCTATCCGGCTTAATATGGGGAATCTGTGGAATTTTAGGAGAATATTTCTTTACTCATTATCAAGTGTCCTCTGGCTGGATTACCTCTATGCGTTTGACACTGGCAGGGAGTCTTGTGCTCATTTGGTCTGCAATGCAATTAAAATCGCAAGTGCTAGATATTTGGCGAGATAAGAAAAATTACCTGCCCTTTTTAGCCTATGCTATTTTGGGGATTTTTTCAGTCCAGTATTTTTTCTATCTCTGTGTAGAATATTCAAATGCAGCGACAGCAACTATTTTACAGTTTATTAGCCCTGTCTTTATCCTCTTTTACAATCGCTTGGTTTATCAAAAACGAGCGTCAAAAAGCGCTATTTTCTACGTTTTGGTTGCCATGTTGGGTGTTTGCTTGATGGCGACAAAGGGAAATCTCTCTCAATTATCCATGACACCGCTAGCACTTGTGACGGGTTTGCTGAGTGCCATGGGGGTCATGTTTAATGTTATCTTGCCTCAGCCTTTTGCGAAGCGCTATGGTTTTGTACCCACGGTTGGGTGGGGGATGATTTTGGCCGGTTTATTTAGCAATGTCCTCTCTCCGATTTATCAGCTTTCCTTTACTCTTGATATTTGGAGTATC
The DNA here is from genome assembly GCA_001914195.1 of Streptococcus mitis. Classification (GTDB taxonomy): domain Bacteria; phylum Bacillota; class Bacilli; order Lactobacillales; family Streptococcaceae; genus Streptococcus; species Streptococcus mitis_F. The sequence goes on from MKYF01000001.1 coordinate 125,961, forward strand.
TTGATTTGCCTCATTATCGCTTTCTTTGGAACGGCTTTTGCTTTTTTCATTTCCATGAAGGCTGTGTCCTTGGTTTCTCCTTTGGTGGTTTCCGTTATCAGTGCCAGTGAACCTCTCTCTTCTGCTCTCTTGAGTGTTTTGTTCTTAGGATTGGTAGTGGATTGGTCCCTTCTTCTAGCTATGGGCCTGATTATTTTACCTATGATTTTCTTATCGATAGAAGAAGCGAAAGAAAGTAAATAAAAAGTCTTTTCTTAATTCTAAAAGTGTGCTATACTAGAATAGTCAATAAAACACGGGAAGATAGTTGTGAAGAGTGTTTTTAGGTTGTATCGGTAGGGGCTTGCTTTTACCGACAGCACGTTTTATCTCACATCCCTAAAAATCATACCTAAAAACAAACAAAAAGGCTTCAAATTTGAGGCCTTTTTTGGTAGAATAGGTATCATTAAAATGAACTAGGAGGCGCCTATGACTGCCACAAAAATGAACGCTCAAGAAATTATCCAATTTATCGCCAATGCTGAAAAGAAAACCAGTGTTAAAGTAACCTTTGAGGGAGAACTCGCAACTGCTGTACCAAGCTCTGTTGTCAAACTAGGGAATGTCCTATTCGGAGATTGGAAGGACGTGGCTCCTCTTCTCGATGGTTTGGTAGAAAATCAAGACTATGTTGTTGAGCAAGATGCTCGTAATTCTGCAGTTCCTTTGCTAGATAAACGTGCTATCAATGCTCGTATCGAGCCAGGTGCTATTATCCGTGACCAAGTTGAAATTGGTGACAATGCTGTTATCATGATGGGAGCGGTTATCAATATCGGTGCTGAAATTGGTGCAGGAACTATGATTGACATGGGTGCTATCCTTGGTGGCCGTGCTATCGTTGGGAAAAACAGTCACGTTGGTGCAGGTGCCGTTCTTGCAGGTGTGATTGAGCCAGCTAGCGCAGAACCAGTCCGTGTCGGAGACAATGTTCTTATCGGTGCCAATGCAGTGGTTATCGAAGGAGTCCAAATCGGTAGTGGTTCAGTTGTCGCGGCAGGAGCTATTGTTACCCAAGATGTCCCAGAAAACGTGGTGGTAGCAGGTGTTCCAGCTCGTATTATCAAAGAAATTGATACCCAAACCCAACAAAAAACAGCGCTAGAGGATGCGCTTCGTACCTTATAATTGTAAAAGTAATAAAGAGGCGGAACCCTTCTTCCAGCCTCTTTCTGCTATATCGGAGGATAGATAGATGTTAGATTTGATTCAGACTAGACGAGATTTGCACCAGATTCCAGAGATTGGCTTGGAGGAGTTCAAGACTCAGGCTTATTTGCTGGATGTGATTGAGAAATTAACTGCGGGCAAGAATTTTGTTCAAGTTCGTACTTGGCGGACAGGTATTTTGGTTTACTTGCAGGGAAGTCAGCCAGAGCGGACCATTGGTTGGCGGACAGATATTGATGGTCTGCCGATCATCGAACAAACAGGCCTTCCTTTCGTCTCTCAGCACCAAGGTCGTATGCATGCTTGTGGCCATGATTTCCACATGACTATTGCTTTGGGCTGTCTTGAGCGAGCCCTTGAGGAGCAACCAAAGAACAATCTGCTCTTTCTGTTTCAGCCTGCTGAAGAAAATGAAGCTGGTGGCATGCTCATGTATGAGGATGGCGCTTTTGGAGACTGGTTGCCAGATCAGTTTTATGGCCTCCATGTTCGACCAGATTTGAAGGTTGGTCAGATTGCGACTAATACTCATACACTCTTTGCAGGAACTTGCGAGGTGAAGATCCGTTTCAAAGGCAAAGGTGGCCACGCAGCCTTTCCACATGAAGCCAATGACGCCTTGGTGGCCGCTAGTTACTTTGTGACCCAGGTGCAGTCAGTTGTCAGCCGCAATGTTAACCCAATCGAGGGAGCAGTGGTGACCTTTGGTGTTTTTCAGGCTGGAACAACCAACAATGTTATCACAGACACAGCCTTTTTGCATGGAACCATTCGGGCTTTGACACAGGATATGAGTCTCTTGGTGCAAAAGAGGGTCAAAACAGTTGCAGAAGGAGTTGCAGCAGCCTTTGATATGGAAGTCGAAGTGGAACTCAAACAAGGAGGTTACCTGCCTGTTGAGAATAATCCAGTCTTGGCGCGTGAACTGATGGATTTCTTTGAAGAAAAAGACGGAATCGAGTTGATTGATATCGAGCCTGCTATGACTGGTGAAGACTTTGGTTATCTCCTTTCAAAGGTTGATGGTGTTATGTTTTGGCTAGGTATCGATAGTCCCTACGCTCTTCATCACCCTCAAATGAGTCCCAAGGAAGAGGCTTTAGCTATTGGGGTGGATGCAGTCTCTAGTTTCCTGAAAAAGAAGGCAACAGAGTAGAGGGTTTGTCTATGAAATCGGAATTACGTAAGCAAGTCTTGCAAGAAATGAAGGCTTTATCTCAAGAACAAAAACAGGCTATAGACCAAGCTTTAACCGAGCGATTGTTACAACATCCCTTTTACCAAGAAGCCAAGGTCATCGCAACCTATCTCTCTTTTCCGCACGAATTTCAAACGCAGGGATTGATCGAGCAGGCTCTGAAGGACGGCAAGAAGGTTCTGATACCCAAAACCTATCCCAAGGGGCGCATGGACTTTGTGGTCTATGATCCGCAACAACTGGTCAAAACTTCCTTTGGCTTACTGGAACCACAGGGAGATTTGGAAGTAGTGGATGCCTCTCAGATTGATTTGATTCATGTTCCGGGGCTGGCTTTTACGACGGAAGGATATCGGATTGGATACGGTGGAGGTTATTATGACCGCTATCTGGAATATTTTTCTGATCATACTTTGAGTACGATATATCCTTGTCAAATTCAGGACTTTATTCCTGAAAATCATGATATTCCTGTTCAGGAGGTACTGATTGATGAAAGAAATCTTTGATAGGCGTTACCCTGTGACGAGTTTTTTCCTCTTAGTGACGGCCTTGGTATTTCTACTAATGTTGGTGACCACAGGTGGAAACTTTGACAGGGCAGATACCCTATTTCGATTTGGAGCCATGTATGGGCCTGCCATTCGCCTATTTCCCGAGCAGGTTTGGCGTCTCTTCTCTGCCATTTTTGTTCATATTGGTTGGGAGCATTTCATTGTTAATATGCTTTCGCTCTATTATCTTGGTAGGCAGGTAGAGGAAATTTTCGGATCCAAGAAGTTTTTCTTTCTCTATCTTTTATCAGGAATGATGGGCAATCTCTTTGTTTTTGTATTTAGTCCCAAATCCTTAGCAGCAGGTGCATCTACTTCTCTCTATGGACTATTTGCTGCGATTATCATTCTTCGCTATGCCACTCGCAATCCTTATATCCAACAGCTAGGCCAATCCTATCTGACACTTTTTATGGTTAACATTATTGGAAGTGTTCTGATTCCAGGAATCAGCCTAGCAGGCCATATCGGAGGTGCAGTTGGTGGCGCATTTCTAGCAGTTATCTTTCCAGTTAGAGGAGAAAGACGGATGTATAGCGCTAGTCAGAGACTGGTAGCGTTAGTGTTATTTGTAGGACTCGCAGTCTTACTTCTCTACAAGGGAATGGGATTGTGACGACTAATATGTAAACTTGAATAAGAAAAAAGCTACTTGAAAAATGAGTAGCTTTTAATGTGTTTTGGAACCATTCGAAACAACACAGCTCTAAAACAGGAAGCCTTCCATGATAGCTTGGCCAGCAGTTTTGGAACCATTCGAAACAACACAGCTCTAAAACATGTTGCTGGCACTCATACCCCTCTGCGTAGTTTTGGAACCATTCGAAACAACACAGCTCTAAAACTTTCGCCGTTGTCCTTGAGGTAGTACCATTGTTTTGGAACCATTCGAAACAACACAGCTCTAAAACCCACTTTATGGAATTTCCGTGCAAAGAATAGTTTTGGAACCATTCGAAACAACACAGCTCTAAAACCCTTTCCACCCAGTACGAAGAATACCGACCGTTTTGGAACCATTCGAAACAACACAGCTCTAAAACATTTGATAAGTTGCATCAATTCAGCTCTAGGTTTTGGAACCATTCGAAACAACACAGCTCTAAAACAAAGTTGTATAACCTATTGGTTTATCTTTCCGTTTTGGAACCATTCGAAACAACACAGCTCTAAAACTTTGGATAGCTGACGCTGATATTTAAGGCGGTTTTGGAACCATTCGAAACAACACAGCTCTAAAACAATGTCTTATGTATAGGTACAATACCAATAGTTTTGGAACCATTCGAAACAACACAGCTCTAAAACAGTCTGTAATATACACTAATTGCAAAGCAGGTTTTGGAACCATTCGAAACAACACAGCTCTAAAACATTAGCTATCGGGGGTTAAATCAAAATTTTGTTTTGGAACCATTCGAAACAACACAGCTCTAAAACCTCGTAGAAAAATTTTTCTCACGAAATTTCGTAATCGCGCCATTCGTCCCAGCTAGACTTCAGCTCGTCAGGTTCCAATTATCACTCTTATTATACCATATTTTCAGGGTTCAAGAAATAGTCTTGATCCAATACATACTGGGGGAAATCATAGATTTTCCGAGGCTCAACAAACAAGACGGACAGTTGATTGAGTTGGATATACTCTATTAAATTTACTAACTCATCCTTTGATAGATAGGCGGATGCATTGATGAAAACAAGGAGTTTCTTTTTAGAAAGATATTTAAAAACCTGGACAATTTCTAGCATCTTTTCAAAAGGTGTGTCACTCAGAGTTTCAACTTTGACTCCTAGCGCATCGATTAACTCTAGAATGGTGATTTCATCGTATTCTAGGTCTAGTTCATTTTCTAAACACTCAAATGCCAATAATTCTGTAATCGTGGCTACCAACTTTTCAATCATGGATTTGACTTCTGGTTTGTCATTGAGTTGATTTTCAAGGTCAGCATGTATCAGCTTGAGCATGGCAGGTGAGTTGAGATTGTATCCTAAGACATCCGTTATCACTAGTAACTCGGATTCTTTCAGAGCTTTTAGATTTCTATCAAACAACTTCAACTCTCCATCATCAGTGTACTGGTAGAATTGCTTGACGATAGTTGAAAAGGTAAACTGGTCTTCCAACACTAAAAAAGTTGCATTTTTAATAGCTAATGGTTCATCCAATAGTGGGAAATTAATCTTCATCTCTAGGCTCCTCTCCTAGAAAGACCAAGCGTGCATCGGAGTTTGCTACGCTGGTATTTCGCTCGCCATTTAAGTAAATCATGCGAGAAAACTGCTTTTCTGTAACGGTTAAGAGCGTAATGTTCCCTTTTTTAGGGTTATGAGTCTTGAGTCGCTCAATCATGGCGTTATTAGCAGAGTTGTTGAGCAAGAGCTTGCTATAGATGGAGAATTGGTGCATGATAAATCCCTCATCTATGAGGAACTTCCGAAATTTCCGATAGGCCTTGCGTTCCTCTACGGTATCAACTGGCATATCAAACATTAAAATCATACGCATATATCGATAACTCATATCCTAAACTCAGGAACTCCTTTCTCGGGTTGATTGAGAGCTTGGATGACTTTCTTAGTATAGTCACTGACGATATTGGACAGGTACATATCTTTATCATTGTAGTGGAAGGTGTCTGAGAAAATAGTAAAAAGTTCTCGTTTAATTTTGACAAAAGAGCTGTTTCGATTTTCATAGACAATTCTGTCAATAATCGGACGGAAAGGCTCCATAATATCGCTGGCTAGGTTGAATTGATTGAACTGATTGGCATGTTTCAATCCAAACTGAGTCATACAGCCAGACAAAACAATCTCACGCGCAAACATACTCAAAATCAAGGTGTAGCCATAGTCCAAGGCGGCATTGATATCACTATCTTGCTCACGATTAAAATCATTTCCAAACAAGGTGTTGAAATAAATACGAGCTGCGTGTCCCTCACGGTTACTAGGATCAAACAAATCCAACCCATGATAGAGATCAATGACTGACTGGCTCTTTTCCAGAAAACCACAACTCCCCAGATAAAAAGCCTGATTGAGAATTTTTTGTGCAATAATGGTGGTCCAGATTTCCGCCTTTACATCTTCATTCCAAGCAATTTGACGAGAGAGTTGCAAACTGGAATCATGACGACCATAGTAAGGCATTAAATATGCCGTTGGTAAGCGTTTATCATCACAAAAGATGACCAGAATATTTTCATCCACCAAGCGCTTTATCAGCATAGTGGAGAGAACAATATCTGTCGTCTCCAAAAGCAGGATGTCCACTTCGGACAGGTGAATTAACTCTGTCCGAGAGATATCTTTAAAAATCAAGTGGTTATTCTTGTAGGAAAGTTTAGAGTGCGTATTGACTACAATAGTTCTCCATCCCATTAGTCTTCTCCTAATTTGCTTAAGTCAATCCGAGTCTCGTAGAGACCAGTGATGGATTGGTGGATGAGGGTGGCGTTGAGGAGTGAAGAAGGTGTATAGTCTCTGTATCGTGGAATTTTTACTCCCAAGAACTCGAAGTCAGAAGCACTTCCTTGTGAAGTTAACTCGAATAAACCAGCATTTTTACTATTTCTTGGACCAATGAAACTGAAACATAACTTTTCGATATCAACTGTTTCCCAATCAATAAATGCTTGTCTGATTCTTTCTCCATTTTTTAATGCGCCTACATACTTATCGTTAAAGTCAAGTACAGATTCTAAAAGTTTAGCAAAATCATTTCGATGTTTCTCAACATACTCTAAGTGCTCTGGTTCAAGTGTTTTATTAATATTCTTAGCATGATACAAAAGAGTCGTATACTTTTCGGGGATGACCAATTCATTACCTTTATGAATTTCTCCTCGTTTATTGTTTGTCGATAGAATACTTGCCAGTCTTCTTCTTGTACCATCAGGAAACTCAAACAAACTATATTTAGGTAAAGTAATGGTTGATAGAATTTTTATGTATCCTTTTTCAAGAAGATAGTTTTCTTTGTTCTTTTCAAAATTTATTTTATCTAAAATAGAGATACCTTGAAATTCAAGAACAGTCTTTTGTTGTTTTTTCGCTCCTTTTTCAATAATAGCTTTAACTAAGACTGCGTATGAGTTAGAAATACCAGCGTAACCACCGTATTTTCGTGGGTCAAGCCCTTGTTTAATTGGGACAAGATTTTCTTTACTATCTTCTGAAGGTTTAGGAGATGGATTAGAATTGAACAATCCTCTAGGTTTACCTCTATCTAGACCATGTGTTTGAATCTCTGTCTTCTTCACAATATTCACCTGCGGAAGTGAAAGAACTTTTTTGATTGTAGCGAAATCTTTTTCTTTATTCCAAGCGATTTCTCCAGTATCATTGGAGTATTCGATATTCTCTCTTTTTACGATGGTTCCGTCTGCGTAATGCACCTCTTCTTTAAAGAAGTTCAACAAGTTTGAGTAGAAGAAATACTTTTCAGTTGCTTTTTCAACATCTTTAGGATCTTTGGATCTTGAGATGTAGCGCTTAAGATCGTACTTTTGATAGTCACCATAGACGAATTCAGGCTCTAGTTTAGGATATTTCTTAAGGATAGCCTTAGCCACTACTGCATTTAAATAGGCATCATGTGCATGGTGGTAGTCATTGATTTCCCGCACCTTATATAACTTAAATTCTTTACGGAAGTTGGAAACTAGATTGGATTTCAAAGTGATAATTTTGACCTTACGGTTCTTCTTATCCTTCTCAGTCACTTCTGTATTAAAACGGGCATCCAAAATCTGAGCAACATGTTTTGAGATTTGCCGTGTTTCAACTAGTTGGCGTCTGATAAAGCCAACTTTATCTCGCTCATCTAGCCCACCACGTTCAGCCTTGGTTAAATTATTAAATTTACGTTCTGAAATCAATTTGGAATCCAGTAATTGTTGCCAAAAAGCTTTTCTTTTTTGAACAACCTCTAAACTTGGAACATTATCAGATTTACCACGATTATCCTTTGAACTAGTCAAGACACGGTTGTCTAGAGAATCATCTTTTATAAAAGCCTGTGGGACGATGTGGTCAATGTCATAGCTACTTAGTTGGTTGATGTTAAGAGGTTCCCCAGTGTACATATCCTTCCCATTTTGGAGATAGTAAAGGAAGAGACGGTCGTTTTGCAGTTGAATATTATCTGTTGGATGTTCTTTTAATATATTTGAGTCAAGCCCAGGAGCTAGATTTTTTAGTGCATCTTCAATGCGTTTATATCTTTGTTGGGAATTCTTTTTCCCTCTGGCAGTTGTCTGATTTTCTCGGGCCATCTCAATCACAATGGACTCGGGAGTGTGGCCCATAACTTTGACAAGCTCATCGACAAGCTTGATACTTTGTAAAATTCCCTTTTTAATAGCAGGGCTTCCTGGAAACTCTTGGACAACTTGTTTCACATCGTTTGTCTTATCAACCACTTGTGCTTTTTGAATAATGTCTTTGAATGAAAATCCGTCATCATTGATTAACTGCATAAAATTACGATTGCTGTAGCCGTCATCAATCAAGTAGTCAAGAATTGTTTTACCAGTTTTTTTATCACAGATACCGTTGATTAGCTTAGCAGAGAGTTTTCCCCAACCAGTATAATGTCGACGAGTCAGTGCCTTGATCCCTTTTTTATCAAAGAGAGAGTCATATTGAGCAAGGCGTTGCTTGATCATCTCACGATCTTCAAAGATAGTTAGTGTGTGGACGATATTTTCAAGAATCTCTTCATTCTTAGGATCATCCATAAACGCTTTATCCTTGATTATTTTGAGTAAATCATGATAAGTAGAAAGACTAGCGTTAAATTGTTTTTCAATTCCTTTTAGTTCGATTCCATCGTAGCCATCAACATTGTGTAGGTACTGAATGATGTCTTTTTCAGTTACTTTTCTTTTCTCTTTGAATAATTGATTGACAATTTGCTTCTTTTGCCCACTATCAAGGAATTGATAGTCTCTCAATCCCTCTGCAATAAATTTTACTTTTGTTAATTCATTGTAGACAGCAAATGTTTCATACAAGAGACTATGCTTGGGCAAAACTTTTTCCTCTGGCAGATACAAGTCATAGTTAGTTATCTTATTGATGAAGTCTTCTGCAGAGCTTGTTTGGTCAACAATTTCTTCAAAATTCCAAGGTCGGATTGCTTGGTCAGAGTTTCGAGTAAGCCAAGCAAAATCACCATTGCCACGAGCCAATGGGCCAACGTAGTAAGGAATACGGAAAGTCAAGATTTTCTCAATCTTTTCTTTATTTTCTTGCAGAAATGGATAATGTTCTCCTTGCCGACGGATAATGGCATTCATTTCTTGAAGATGAATTTGATGAGGAATAGAACCGTTATCAAAGGAGCGTTGTTTTCTCAAGAAATCTTCACGTTCGATTTTATCAAGGAAATAATCTACTCCTTCAAATTTAGAAAGAAGATTTTTGATGTATTTGTAAAATGCTTCTTGAGTGGTTTTGCCATCTATATACCCAGCATACCCATCTTTAGATTGGTCAGAGAAAAATTCATCATATTTTTCTTGAATATTGTTTTGGATGAATTGTTTTAAAGACGCTAAGTCTTTTTGGTGGTTTTCATAGCGCTCAATCATAGATGCTGATAGTGGAGCCTTGGTTGAAGGATCTGTGACAGTTAAGATTCCTGAGAGAAGAATGGCATCATAGAGTTTTTTAGCCACTAGGAAAAGGTCTGCAAAGTCATCTCCAATTTGTCCGAGTAAGTTTTCCAAATCCTCATCATAGGTATCTTTAGAGAATTGTAGTGGAGCTTTTTCTTCCAAGTCAAAGTGTTTTTTAAACTCAGCTTGATTTCCTACAATTAACTTGAGAAATTCTGAAAATAGACCAGTGGGTTTTTCATAAGCAAAGAGTTTTAGAATGCGTTCTCTCTTAGCAGATTTACTAATTTTATCAGTAAAAATTGCTTCTACTTGTGCATTTTGTCCACTAAGTGAACTTCCTTCAAAGGTGTTGTCGTAAATGCTTATAAACTCGCTAAAGATTTTTTGGATATCATTGTTTTTAATATCGAAAGATTCTTCATACAAAAAATGTCCGCGGTATTTAATCATATGCGCTAATGCTAGATAGATCAAGCGTAAGTCAGTTTTTTCTTTTGAGTCCGCCAGATGTTTTCTCAAATGATAGATAGTTGGAAATTTCTTGTGATATTCTTTTTCTTCTGCCAAGGTAGCAAAAATAGGATATTTACTTCCTCTTTTATCCTCAGGAACTAAGAAGGAGTCATCTAATCGATGGAAGAAACTACTATCTACCTTGCTCATTTCTTCAGAAAAGATTTCTTGAAGATAGCGAAGACGATTTTTTCGACGAGTATGGCGACGGCGTGCTGTTCGTTTGAGACGTCTATCTTCAGCAGTAGTTCCTTCATCAAATAATAAAGCTCCAATTAGATTTTTCTTGATAAAGTGTTTATCAGCATTGCCTAGAACTTTCATCTTTTTCGATGGCACCTTATAGTCATCCGTAATGACGGCCCATCCAACGCTGTTTGTTCCGATATCGAGTCCGATAGAGTAGGATTTGTTGCTCATTTAGTGTTCTCCTTTTATTAAGTTTTTTGTTAGTAAATGATAATACAATACTTTCAGATGAATTTCTAACATAAAATATTATTCCATTTTATTTACATTTCTCTTGCTAATTTTAAAAGAATAATATACAATACAAGTGTTGGAACTATTCGAAACAACACAGCAAAGTTAAAATAAGGCTTTGTCCGTACACAACTTGAAAAAGTGCGCACCGATTCGGTGCTTTTTTGTTTTACTATACTAATTTATTCTACTCTTATTTTAATGAAAAAACAAATACAAGTATAGCGTTTTCATTAGTTTTTATGAAACAGGTAGATTCAAGTAGAGAATTTACTTAATTTATGTGTGGCTAATCTTGATATATAAAGAAGAACTAGGATAATTAAGCATCCTAGTTCTTCTTTATATAAATGATTTTGTTATTCCTTCTCAGCCAATTCTTTTCCGAGTTGGATGATGTAATCTTTCAAGTCATCTTTGACTTGTGGGTGCTTGAGGGCGTAGTCAATAGATGTTTTCATAAAGCCAAACTTATCGCCAACGTCGTAACGAGCTCCTGTAAATTCACGGGCAAAAACACGCTGTGTTTTATTGAGTGTATCAATAGCATCAGTAAGTTGGATTTCATTTCCAGCACCAGGAGTTTGATTTTCTAAGATATCAAAAATCTCAGGTGTGAGTAGATAGCGACCGATGATTGCCAAATCACTTGGTGCATCTTCGGGAGCTGGTTTTTCTACGAAAGTTTCAACGCTATAGAGTCCATTACTTCCTTCACCCTGAGGAGCGATAACCCCGTATGATGAAACGTCTTCGTGTGGCACAGGCATGACAGCAATGGTTGATGCGTGTGTCTTTTCGTAATCATTCATCAGTTGTTTTGTCAAAGGAACGGCATTCTCATTTGTGATGTCCATAAGGTCATCACCCAGCATAACAACGAAGGGCTCATTCCCTACAAAAGCTTTGGCTTGTAGGACAGCGTCTCCAAGACCACGAGGGTGAGTTTGGCGAATGAAATGGAGGCGCATACCAGTTGCTTCATCTACCAATTTTAACAAATCTGTTTTGCCTTTTTCCTTAAGATTGTATTCAAGCTCAAAGTTTGAGTCAAAGTGGTCCTCAATAGAACGTTTTGATTTACCAGTGACAACTAGAATATCTTCAATACCTGATTTGAGAGCCTCTTCTACGATAAATTGGATAGTTGGTTTGTCCACAATTGGCAACATTTCTTTGGCAAGTGCCTTAGTTGCTGGTAAAAATCGAGTTCCGAGTCCAGCGGCAGGGATGACTGCCTTTCTAACTTTTGATGTCATAAGAATCCTTTCTTTAGAGGGTTAAGACCACTCATTTTCTGCTTTAAATTCATTGTTCATGATGTCGTAAATGGCATCTTTGATATTGGTTCCGTGGTAGATAACTTGGTAAATGGCCTGTGTAATGGGCATATAGACTCCAAGTTCTTGCGCTAGTTCATAGGCTGCTCGAGTTGTTGAAATTCCTTCAATCACCATGCCCATATTGGCTTCGATATCAGCTAGGGATTCTCCGCGACCAAGGGCATCTCCAGCTCTCCAGTTGCGAGAGTGGATGGAGGTTCCCGTTACGATCAAATCTCCCACACCAGATAAGCCACTATAGGTCAATGGACTGGCCCCGAGTGCTACCCCTAGGCGGGTAATTTCTGCCAAGCCTCGAGCGATGATGGCTGCCTTAGCATTGTCACCAAATCCCAGACCATGTAAAGCTCCGGCACCGACAGCAATAATATTTTTAAGAGCACCAGCAGTTTCAACTCCAATAACATCCGTATTGGTATAAAGTCGGAAGTAGTGATTACTAAAGAGCTCTTGAACGTATTGAGCTGTTTGTAAATCTTTAGAAGCAGCAGTGATTAAAGTCAGGTCACGTACAATGGTCTCTTCTGCATGGCTAGGTCCTGAGACAACGACGATATCACTGCGGAGATGTTCAGGAATTTCTTCTTCAAGGATGGTTGATAATCGTTTATGGCTATCAGGCTCTAATCCCTTTGAAGCGTGCATGATGATAGCCTTATGGTCCAAGGTTTTTGCAACTTGTTGGGCAACAAGTCGTGTCACTTTTGTTGGGACAACAAACAAAATCGCATCTACATCTTTTAATGCCTCTGCTAAGTCGGTGTAGGCAATGATATTTTCATCTAGAACGACATCTTTAAAGTAGTGCTTGTTAGTATGATAGGTATTAATTTCATTAATTTGCTCGGGAAGATTTCCCCAAATACGTACCTCGTGTCCATTGTCATTTAAGACTTGTGAAAGGGCAGTTCCCCAAGAACCAGGCCCCAAGACGGCGACGGTTTGTTTTTCCATGATTTCCTCCTTAATAGAGTTCTCTTTTTATTTTATCACATTCTAGGGGATTTTGCACTTGCATTGCTGGGGGATGGTGTCTTTGTGACTTGAAAAATACACAAAAACCGAGACGAAGGGATAGACTCTTAGTCTCGGTTTTGATATTCATTAAAGAATAGCTCGGTTTATTTCAATTGATCTGTAATGTCTTTTGACAGTAACATTCCTAGATGATAAGTTTTATTGATGTAAGCAATGACATCATTGATATTTTCAGTCGTTTGAATTTTCTCTTTGATGTTAGCTCTAAATGTTTCATCCTTTAAAAGTTGTTCTTGGTAGAGTCTTTGAAGTCGTTCTTTTTCGTACTTATTGAGCAGAAAAAGGAACACCAAGCTAATCACAACGAGGATATAAGCATATTGGCTCATAGAATATCTCCCTGTATGATAAAGAAGTAGTAGTGAGTAAGTTGAATTAGTCAATTCAAAATAGCAGAACAAGTCAGCAAAACTTGATAAGATTTTTGATAGACCTCTAAACCAAAGTCCGTATAGGATTTGGCGTTAGTTACTTAGACTGCTTTACAATCAAGTAACTTGAAGATTACGACATGAACCTAACCAAATCGATATTATTTGGTTAGGTGAATTAGTAAAGCGTTTAGACAAGTATCTCTAATTACGACGTAAAGAAACATAAATCGATAATATTTATGTTTCTTTACTAGTGAAGCAGTTAGCTAGTCCGCATATAAGCGACTAGCGTCTAACAATTAGGAACTTTAGTTCCAATAACTTTAAGATTACGACGTTTTAGGACATAAATCGATCATATTTATGTCCTAAAACTAGTGAAGAGCCTAGCCAAATACCTGATAGGCTTTGGCGTTAGTTACTTAGATTGCTTAACAATCAAGTAATTAAAAGATTACGACATGAACCAAACCAAATCGATATTATTTAGTTTGGTGAATTAGTAAAGTGTTTAGGCAAGTATCTCTGGTTACGACGTCATGGTTTCTAAATCGATTATATTTAGAAACCATGACTAGTGAAGCAGTTAGCTAGTTCGCATATAAGCGGCTAGCGTCTAACAATTAGGAACTTTAGTTCCAATTGTTAGTACTGAATCACATCTTCTCAGGCGCTTCTACTCCAAGCAAGCGAAGGGCTTCTTTGAGAACGACTGCGGTTGCGTAGCTGAGGGCTAGACGGCTGTCGCGCTCAGGATTTTCGTCTAGGATACGGGTATGTGCATAGTACTTGTTGAAGGCTTGAGCCAGGCTAATTGAAAATTTAGCAATGATAGAAGGTTCAAAGTTATCCGCCGCACGGTTGATAATACGTGGGAAATCTTGGATGAGTTTGATGATTTCCCAACTTTCAGCATCATTCAAGCTATAGTTGCCAGCTGTTTCTGGTTTGAAATCCGCTTTGCGTAAGATAGATTGGATACGAGCGTAGGCGTATTGAACATAAGGTCCAGTTTCACCCTCGAAGGATACCATAGCCTCTAGGTCGAAGTCGTATCCATTTGTACGGTCGGTCTTAAGGTCATAGAATTTAATGGCCCCAACCCCAACAGCATGCGCTACCTGATCTTTATTTTCAAGTTCAGGATTTTTTGCTTCAATTTGGGCTTTGGCACGACTAACAGCCTCTGCAACAGTAGGCTCTAGCAAGATGACATTCCCTTTACGAGTAGAGAGTTTTTTCCCTTCTTTTGTAACCAAACCAAAAGGAACGTGGGTAATGTCGTTACTCCAGTCGTAGCCCATTTCTTGCAAGACAGCTTTGAGCTGTTTAAAGTGGGCTGATTGCTCTTGACCAACGACGTAGATAGATTTAGCAAATTGGTATTCGTTTTTACGGTAAAGAGCTGCAGCCAAGTCACGTGTGATGTAGAGAGTTGCACCATCAGATTTTTTGATAAGGGCTGGATGTTCAATTCCATATTTCTCAAGATTCACAACTTGGGCACCTTCTGATTCAACAAGAAGGCCTTTTTCAGAAAGAATGTCTACAACTGCATCCATCTTATCGTTGTAGAAGGCTTCTCCGTTATAACTGTCAAATTCGACTTGCAATTCATTGTAAAGGCGGTTAAATTCCACCAAACTTTCATCACGGAACCATTGCCAAAGAGCGAGAGCTTCCTCGTCGCCATTTTCAAGTTTACGGAACCATTCGCGTGCTTCTTCATCCAAGCTAGGGTCATTTTCAGCTTCAGCGTTGATGCGGACATAGAGTTTAAGAAGTTCATCAATTGGATGAGCTTTTACAGCTTCTTCGTCACCCCATTTTTTGTAGGCAACAATCAACATCCCAAACTGTTTACCCCAGTCTCCCAAATGGTTGACCTTGACTGTTTGATAACCGATTTTTTGGAAAATATGTGATAAGCTATCTCCGATGACAGTTGAGCGCAGGTGACCAATAGAGAATGGTTTAGCGATATTGGGACTAGACATATCGATCACAACATTTTCTTGTTTGCCAATGTTTTGATCAGCATAGTGTTCTTTTTCAGTGATAACCGCTTTCAATACTTGAGCAGAGATGGCAGATTTATCAAGGAAAAAGTTAACGTAAGGTCCTGTTGCGACAACCTTTTCAAAGGCTTGGCTATTAATTTTTTCAGCCAGTTCAGCCGCAATCATTTGAGGTGCTTTACGTTCGACTTTTGCAAGTGAAAAAGCAGGGAAAGCGATGTCTCCCATTTCTGAGTTTTTAGGGGTTTCCAGTAAATTTAAAATAGCCTCTTGGTCTAGGCTATCAATGACGCTAGCCAATTCGCTAGCAATCAATTCTTTTGTATTCATTAAGAGCTCCTTTTTGGACTTTTCTACTATTTTATCACAATTTTAAAGAAAGAAGAAAAAATTTTTGAAATCTCCTATTTTTTTGGTATAATATAGTTATAAAAATAGTTATAAATATTCACATAAGAGGATTTTATGAGAAAAAGAGATCGTCATCAGTTAATAAAAAAAATGATTACTGAGGAGAAATTAAGTACACAAAAAGAAATTCAAGATCGGTTGGAGGCGCACAATGTTTTTGTGACGCAGACAACCCTGTCTCGTGATTTGCGCGAAATCGGCTTGACCAAGGTCAAGAAAAATGATATGGTGTATTATGTACTAGCAAATGAGACAGAAAAGATTGATTTGGTGGAATTTTTGTCTCATCATTTAGAAGGCGTTGCAAGAGCAGAGTTTACCTTGGTGCTTCATACCAAATTGGGCGAAGCCTCTGTTTTGGCAAATATTGTAGATGCAAACAAGGATGAATGGATTTTAGGAACAGTTGCTGGTGCCAATACCTTATTGGTCATTTGTCGAGACCAGCACGTTGCCAAACTCATGGAAGATCGTTTGCTAGATTTGATGAAAGATAAGTAAGGTCTTGAGAGTTGCTCTCAAGACTTATTTTTGACAAGGAGAGACGGAAAATGGCGACAGAAAAGCTATCACCCGGCATGCAACAGTATGTGGATATTAAAAAGCAATATCCAGATGCTTTTTTGCTCTTTCGGATGGGTGATTTTTATGAATTATTTTATGAGGATGCGGTCAATGCTGCGCAGATTCTGGAAATTTCCTTAACGAGTCGCAACAAGAATGCCGATAATCCGATTCCTATGGCGGGTGTTCCCTATCATTCTGCCCAACAGTACATTGATGTCTTGATTGAGCAGGGTTATAAGGTGGCTATCGCAGAGCAGATGGAAGATCCTAAGCAAGCAGTTGGGGTTGTGAAACGAGAGGTTGTTCAGGTCATTACGCCAGGGACAGTGGTCGATAGCAGTAAGCCGGATAGTCAGAATAATTTTTTGGTTGCCATAGATCGCGAAGGTAATCAATTTGGCTTAGCTTATATGGACCTGGTGACGGGTGACTTTTATGTGACAGGTCTTTTGGATTTCACGCTGGTTTGTGGGGAAATCCGTAATCTCAAGGCGCGAGAAGTGGTGTTAGGCTATGACTTGTCTGAGGAAGAGGAACAAATCCTTAGTCGTCAGATGAATCTGGTACTTTCCTATGAAAAAGAAGGTTTTGAAGACCTTCATTTACTGGATTCACGATTGGCATCTGTGGAGCAAGCGGCATCTAGTAAATTGCTCCAGTATGTTCATCGGACTCAGATGAGGGAATTGAATCACCTCAAACCTGTTATCCGCTATGAAATCAAAGATTTCTTGCAGATGGATTATGCGACCAAGGCTAGTCTGGATTTGGTTGAGAATGCTCGTTCAGGCAAGAAGCAAGGCAGTCTTTTCTGGCTTTTGGATGAAACCAAAACGGCTATGGGGATGCGTCTCTTGCGTTCTTGGATTCATCGCCCCTTGATTGATAAGGAACGAATTGTTCAGCGTCAAGAGGTGGTGCAGGTCTTTCTCGACCATTTCTTTGAGCGTAGTGATTTGACAGACAGTCTCAAGGGTGTTTATGACATTGAGCGCTTGGCTAGTCGTGTTTCTTTTGGCAAAACCAATCCCAAGGATCTCTTGCAGTTGGCGACCACCTTGTCTAGTGTGCCACGGATTCGTGCGATTTTAGAAGGGATGGAGCAACCTGCTCTAGCTTATCTCATCGAACAACTGGATGGAATCCCTGAGTTGGAGAGCTTGATTAGCGCAGCGATTGCTCCTGAAGCCCCTCATGTGATTACAGATGGGGGCATTATCCGGACTGGATTCGATGAGACTTTAGACAAGTACCGTCGTGTGCTCAGAGAAGGGACCGGTTGGATTGCTGAGATTGAGGCTAAGGAGCGAGAAAATTCTGGTATCAGCACGCTCAAGATTGACTACAATAAGAAGGATGGCTACTATTTCCATGTGACCAATTCACAACTGGGGAATGTGCCAGCCCACTTTTTCCGCAAGGCGACGCTGAAAAACTCAGAACGTTTTGGAACCGAAGAATTAGCCCGTATCGAGGGAGATATGCTGGAGGCGCGTGAGAAGTCAGCTAATCTAGAGTACGAAATTTTTATGCGCATTCGTGAAGAGGTCAGCAAGTATATCCAGCGTTTGCAGGCTTTAGCTCAAGGCATAGCGACAGTTGATGTCTTGCAAAGTCTGGCGGTTGTAGCTGAAACCCAGCATTTGATTCGACCTGAGTTTGGAGACAACTCACAAATTGATATCCAGAAAGGGCGCCATGCTGTCGTTGAAAAGGTCATGGGGGCTCAGACCTATATTCCCAATACGATTCAGATGGCAGAAGATACCAGTATTCAACTGATTACAGGGCCAAACATGAGTGGGAAGTCAACCTACATGCGTCAGTTAGCCATGACGGCGATAATGGCCCAGATGGGTTCCTATGTACCGGCAGAAAGTGCCTATTTACCTATTTTTGATGCGATTTTTACCCGCATTGGAGCAGCAGATGACTTGGTTTCAGGTCAATCAACCTTCATGGTGGAGATGATGGAGGCCAATAATGCCATTTCGCATGCAACAAAGAATTCCTTGATTCTCTTTGATGAATTGGGACGGGGAACTGCAACTTATGATGGTATGGCTCTTGCTCAGTCCATCATCGAATACATCCATGAGCACATCGGAGCCAAGACTCTTTTTGCGACCCACTACCATGAGTTGACTAGTCTGGAGTCTAGCTTGGAACACTTGGTCAATGTCCACGTGGCAACTTTGGAGCAGGATGGGCAGGTTACCTTCCTTCACAAGATTGAACCAGGACCAGCCGATAAATCCTACGGTATCCATGTTGCCAAGATTGCTGGTTTGCCAGCAGACCTTTTAGCAAGGGCGGATAAGATTTTGACTCAGCTAGAGAGTCAAGGAACAGAAAGTCCTGCTCCCATGAGACAAACAAGTGCCGTCACTGAACAGATTTCACTCTTTGATACAGCAGAAGAGCATCCTATCCTAGCAGAATTGTCTAAACTGGATGTTTACAATATGACACCTATGCAGGCTATGAATGTCTTAGTAGAGTTAAAACAGAAACTATAAAGAGAAAATTACTAGTCATTCTAGCTGTATCAAGGAGACTTCTTTGACAATCCCCCACTTTTTTGCTAGAATAACATCACACAAACAGAATGAGAAGGAGCTGACACATTGTCGCTCCCTTTTGTCTATTTTTTAAGGAGAAAGTATGCTAATTCAGAAAATAAAAACCTACAAGTGGCAGGCCTTAGCTTCGCTTCTGATGACAGGCTTGATGGTTGCTAGTTCACTTCTGCAACCGCGTTATCTGCAGGAAGTGTTAGACGCCCTCCTTGCTGGAAAATATGAAGCTATTTATAGTATCGGGGCTTGGTTAATTGGTGTGGCCCTGGTTGGTCTGGTTGCTGGTGGGCTCAATGTTGTCCTCGCAGCCTATATTGCCCAAGGAGTTTCATCTGACCTTCGGGAGGATGCCTTCCGTAAAATCCAAACCTTTTCTTATGCCAATATTGAACAATTTAATGCGGGAAATCTAGTCGTTCGCATGACAAATGACATCAACCAGATTCAGAACGTCGTCATGATGACCTTCCAAATTCTTTTCAGACTCCCCCTCTTGTTCATCGGTTCGTTTATCTTGGCGGTTCAAACTTTACCTTCTCTGTGGTGGGTGATTGTCCTCATGGTAGTCTTGATTTTTGGCTTGACTGCTGTCATGATGGGAATGATGGGGCCTCGTTTTGCCAAGTTTCAAACCCTTCTTGAACGCATCAATGCCATTGCCAAGGAAAATTTGCGTGGCGTTCGTGTGGTCAAGTCCTTTGTCCAAGAAAAAGAGCAATTTGCTAGGTTTACAGAGGTTTCAGACGAGTTACTCGGTCAAAATCTTTACATCGGTTATGCTTTTTCAGTAGTGGAACCTTTTATGATGTTGGTCGGTTATGGGGCAGTATTCCTTTCTATTTGGCTAGTTGCAGGGATGGTTCAGTCGGAACCGTCAGTTGTGGGCTCCATTGCTTCCTTTGTCAATTACCTAAGCCAGATTATTTTTACCATTGTTATGGTTGGATTTTTGGGAAATTCTGTCAGCCGTGCCATGATTTCTATGCGTCGTATTCGAGAAATTTTGGATGCAGAGCCAGCCATGACCTTCAAGGATGTGCCAGATGAAGAGTTGGTCGGAAGTCTTAGCTTTGAAAATGTGACCTTTACCTATCCAATGGATAAGGAACCGATGCTGAAAGATGTGAGCTTTACTATTGAACCTGGTCAGATGGTTGGTGTCGTTGGAGCGACTGGTGCAGGAAAATCAACCTTGGCTCAATTGATTCCACGTCTCTTTGACCCGCAGGAAGGGGCTATCAAAATCGGAGGCAAGGATATTCGAGAAGTGAGTGAAGGGACCCTGCGTAAAACAGTTTCTATCGTTCTCCAACGTGCCATTCTCTTTAGTGGAACGATTGCAGATAACTTGAGACAGGGTAAGGGAGATGCTACTCTATTTGAAATGGAACGCGCAGCCAATATTGCCCAAGCCAGTGAATTCATTCATCGTATGGAGAAAACCTTTGAAAGTCCAGTTGAGGAACGGGGAACCAATTTCTCAGGTGGGCAAAAACAAAGGATGTCGATTGCGCGTGGGATTGTCAGCAATCCACGTATTCTGATTTTTGACGATTCGACCTCGGCCTTGGATGCCAAGTCAGAGCGCCTAGTGCAAGAAGCCTTGAATAAGGACTTGAAGGGAACAACAACCATTATCATCGCTCAAAAGATTAGCTCGGTTGTTCATGCAGATAAAATCTTGGTTCTGGATCAAGGACGATTGATTGGTCAAGGGACGCATGCAGACTTGGTTGCCAACAATGCCGTTTACCGTGAAATCTATGAGACACAGAAAGGAAAGGAGGAGTAAAATGAAGACAGTTCAATTTTTTTGGAATTATTTTAAAGTCTATAAGCTATCATTTGTAGTTGTCATCCTGATGATTGTTCTGGCTACTCTTGCCCAAGCTCTCTTTCCGGTATTTTCTGGACAAGCAGTGACGCAGCTAGCTAATTTAGTTCAAGCTTATCAAGATGGCAATCCAGAACTTGTTTGGCAAAGTCTATCAGAAATCATGGTCAATCTTGGCCTGCTGGTTTTGGTTCTATTTATCTCCAGTGTCATATACATGTGTCTTATGACGCGCGTGATTGCAGAATCGACCAACGAGATGCGCAAAGGCCTCTTTGGCAAGCTTGCGCGATTGACGGTTTCTTTCTTTGACCGCCGACAAGATGGGGATATCTTGTCTCGTTTTACTAGTGATTTGGATAATATCCTCCAAGCCTTTAACGAGAGCTTGATTCAGGTCATGAGCAATATTGTTTTATACATTGGCCTGATTCTTGTCATGTTTTCAAGAAATGTGACGTTGGCCCTCATCACCATTGCTAGCACACCAGTGGCCTTCCTCATGCTGATTTTCATCGTGAAAATGGCACGTAAGTACACCAACCTCCAGCAAAAAGAGGTTGGGAAACTCAACGCTTATATGGATGAGAGTATCTCAGGTCAAAAAGCTGTCATTGTTCAAGGAATTCAAGAGGATATGATGGCAGGATTTCTTGAACAAAATGAGCGCGTGCGCAAGGCAACCTTTAAAGGAAGAATGTTCTCTGGAATTCTGTTCCCTGTCATGAATGGGATGAGTCTGGTTAATACAGCCATCGTCATCTTTGCTGGTTCAGCTGTACTTTTGAATGATAAGTCTATCGAAACAAGTACAGCCCTAGGTTTGATTGTTATGTTTGCCCAATTTTCACAGCAGTACTACCAGCCTATTATCCAAGTTGCAGCTAGTTGGGGAAGCCTTCAGTTAGCCTTTACAGGTGCTGAACGGATTCAGGAAATGTTTGACGCAGAGGAAGAAATCCGACCTAAGAAGGCGCCGATCTTTACTAAGTTGCAAGAAGGTGTTGAAATCAGTCATATTGATTTTTCATACCTGCCTGATAAACCTATTTTGAAAGATGTCAGCATTTCTGCCCCTACAGGCCAGATGACAGCAGTTGTTGGTCCGACGGGTTCAGGAAAAACCACCATTATGAACCTTATCAATCGCTTTTATGATGTTGATGCTGGTGGGATCTATTTTGATGGCAAAGACATTCGTGACTATGACTTGGATAGTCTCAGAAGTAAGGTGGGAATTGTCTTGCAAGATTCGGTTTTATTTAGCGGAACGATTCGAGACAATATCCGTTTTGGTGTGCCAGATGCCAGTCAAGAAATGGTTGAGGCAGCAGCCAAGGCAACCCACATTCACGACTATATCGAAAGCTTACCTGATAAGTACGATACTCTTATAGATGATGACCAGAGCATCTTCTCAACAGGCCAGAAACAATTGATTTCTATCGCTCGAACCCTGATGACAGATCCAGAAGTTCTCATTCTCGATGAAGCAACTTCAAACGTAGATACGGTGACAGAAAGCAAGATTCAGCATGCTATGGAGGCGGTCGTAGCGGGTAGAACCAGTTTTGTCATTGCCCATCGTTTGAAGACCATCCTCAATGCAGATCAGATTATTGTCCTTAAAGATGGAGAGGTCATTGAACGCGGTAACCACCATGAACTTTTGAAACTAGGTGGCTTCTATTCAGAACTCTATCACAATCAATTTGTTTTTGAATAAGAAAAAAGTTGTCCTATGTGGGCAGCTTTTTCTTGTCCATAAAAAATTTTTATCACAGCCTTAAAAAAAACATATTAGACGAAAGGCATTTTGAGTGATATGATAGGACTATCGTTAACATTCGAAAGGAGAGGCATCATGGCTAGAATGGTTGTAGGAGTTGCTGCAAATCTATGTCCCGTAGACGCAGAAGGCAAAAACATTCATTCATCTGTATCTTGTAGATTCGCAGAGAGCATTCGTCAAGTTGGTGGTCTCCCTTTAGTCATTCCTGTTGGTGATGAGTCAGTTGTACGCGATTATGTGGAAATGATTGACAAACTTATTTTGACAGGCGGGCAAAATGTCCATCCTCAGTTTTATGGAGAGAAAAAGACCATCGAGAGTGATGATTACAACCTAGTGCGCGATGAGTTTGAATTGGCACTCTTGAAAGAAGCGCTCCGTCAGAATAAACCAATTATGGCAATCTGTCGCGGTGTCCAACTTGTCAATGTTGCTTTCGGTGGGACCCTCAATCAAGAAATTGAAGGTCACTGGCAAGGTCTGCCTTTCGGAACATCTCATTCTATTGAGACAGTAGAAGGAAGCGTGGTGGCTAAGCTATTTGGAAAAGAAAGTCAAGTCAACTCCGTCCATCGTCAAAGTATTAAAGATTTGGCACCTAATTTCCGTGTAACTGCTATTGATCCAAGAGACCAGACCATCGAAGCGATTGAGTCTATCGACGAGCACCGCATCATCGGTTTACAGTGGCATCCAGAGTTTCTGGTTAATGAAGAAGATGGCAATTTAGAATTATTTGAGTATTTATTGAATGAACTGTAACGACTGGAACATCTAGTCGTTCTTTCTTTTATTTTTTCAAAATTTTTGGAATGTGGGATTTTTACGCAAACGTTTGAATTCTGATAAAAATTGGAGAAATTCGACAAAAAACTTGAAAAAAACGAAGGTAAGCGTTATGATAGAAAAGAAGAAATATTGGAGGAATAACATGTCACATATTAAATTTGATTATTCAAAAGTCTTAGACAAATTTGTTGCACCACATGAAGTGGAATACATGCAATCACAAGTAACAGCAGCAGATGAATTGATCCGTAAAGGAACTGGTGCTGGTAGCGACTTCTTGGGATGGTTGGATCTTCCTGAAAACTACGACCGTGAAGAATTTGACCGTATCTTGAAAGCTGCTGAGCAAATCAAATCAGACAGCGATGTTTTGGTTGTGATCGGTATCGGTGGATCTTACCTTGGTGCCAAAGCAGCAATCGACTTCTTGAACCACCACTTTGCTAACTTGCAAACAAAAGAAGAACGCAAGGCTCCACAAATCCTTTACGCAGGAAACTCAATCTCATCTACTTACCTTGCTGACTTGGTAGAATACGTAGCTGATAAAGACTTCTCAGTAAACGTGATTTCTAAATCAGGTACAACAACTGAACCAGCGATTGCTTTCCGTGTCTTCAAAGAACTCTTGGTTAAGAAATACGGTCAAGAAGAAGCAAACAAACGTATCTATGCAACAACCGACCGCCAAAAAGGTGCTGTTAAGGTTGAAGCAGACGCTAACGGTTGGGAAACATTTGTTGTTCCAGATGATATCGGTGGACGCTTCTCAGTATTGACAGCCGTTGGTTTGCTTCCAATTGCAGCATCAGGAGCTGATATCAAAGCCCTCATGGAAGGTGCGAACGCAGCTCGCAAAGACTACACTTCAGACAAAATCTCTGAAAACGAAGCTTACCAATACGCAGCAGTTCGTAACATCCTTTACCGTAAAGGCTATGCAACTGAAATCTTGGTAAACTATGAGCCATCACTTCAGTACTTCTCAGAATGGTGGAAACAATTGGCTGGTGAATCAGAAGGGAAAGACCAAAAAGGTATCTACCCAACTTCAGCCAACTTCTCAACTGACTTGCACTCACTTGGTCAATTTATCCAAGAAGGAACTCGTATCATGTTTGAAACAGTTGTCCGTGTTGACAAACCTCGTAAAAACGTGATTATCCCTAGCTTGGAAGAAGACCTTGATGGACTTGGTTACCTTCAAGGAAAAGACGTTGACTTTGTAAACAAAAAAGCGACTGATGGTGTTCTTCTTGCCCACACAGATGGTGATGTACCAAACATGTACGTGACTCTTCCAGAGCAAGACGCTTTCACTCTTGGTTACACAATCTACTTCTTCGAATTGGCTATCGCTCTTTCAGGTTACTTGAATGCTATCAACCCATTTGACCAACCAGGTGTTGAAGCTTACAAACGTAACATGTTTGCCCTTCTTGGAAAACCAGGATTTGAAGAATTGAGCAAAGAACTTAACGCACGTCTATAATAGAAGAAAAGAGTGGTTTGTCCACTCTTTTTACTCTCTTTATCCATAGAAATTGGACTCAGCCAAGACTTGTGATATAATATAGAGAGCAAAAAGGCAGACGCCTAGAGACTTTATAGGAGAAACTATGTCAAAAGATATCCGCGTACGTTACGCACCAAGTCCAACAGGACTACTACACATCGGGAATGCCCGTACAGCATTGTTCAACTACCTTTACGCACGTCATCATGGTGGAACTTTTATCATTCGTATCGAAGATACTGACCGTAAACGTCATGTCGAGGATGGTGAACGTTCACAACTTGAAAACCTTCGCTGGTTAGGTATGGATTGGGATGAAAGCCCAGAAACACATGAAAATTACCGCCAGTCTGAGCGTTTGGACTTGTATCAAAAATACATCGACCAACTGTTAGCTGAAGGAAAAGCCTACAAATCTTACGTTACAGAAGAAGAGTTGGCAGCTGAACGCGAACGCCAAGAAGCAGCTGGCGAAACACCACGCTACATCAATGAATACCTTGGTATGAGTGAAGAAGAAAAAGCAGCTTACATCGCAGAACGTGAAGCAGCAGGGATCATCCCAACTGTTCGTTTGGCTGTCAATGAGTCAGGTATCTACAAGTGGCATGATATGGTCAAAGGTGATATCGAATTTGAAGGTGGCAATATCGGTGGTGACTGGGTTATCCAAAAGAAAGACGGTTACCCAACTTACAACTTTGCCGTTGTCATTGATGACCATGATATGCAAATTTCTCACGTAATCCGTGGAGACGATCACATTGCTAATACACCAAAACAGCTCATGGTTTATGAAGCACTTGGTTGGGAAGCTCCAGAGTTTGGTCACATGACCTTGATTATCAACTCTGAGACTGGTAAGAAGTTATCTAAACGTGATACTAATACACTTCAATTTATCGAAGATTACCGAAAGAAAGGTTACCTTCCAGAAGCAGTCTTTAACTTTATTGCTCTTCTTGGTTGGAACCCAGGTGGCGAAGATGAAATCTTCTCTCGTGAAGAACTCATTAAACTTTTCGATGAAAACCGCCTCAGCAAGTCACCAGCAGCCTTTGATCAGAAGAAACTCGACTGGATGAGCAATGATTATATCAAGAATGCAAACCTAGAAACTATCTTTGAAATGGCAAAACCATTCTTAGAGGAAGCAGGCCGATTGACTGATAAGGCTGAAAAATTAGTTGAGCTATATAAACCACAAATGAAATCAGTAGATGAAATTATTCCATTGACAGATCTTTTCTTCTCAGATTTCCCAGAACTGACAGAAGCAGAGCGTGAAGTCATGGCGGGAGAAACAGTCCCAACAGTTCTTGAAGCCTTCAAAGCAAAACTTGAAGCGATGACAGATGATGAATTTGTAACAGAGAATATCTTCCCACAAATTAAAGCAGTCCAAAAAGAAACAGGTGTCAAAGGAAAAAATCTCTTCATGCCAATTCGTATTGCTGTTTCAGGTGAAATGCATGGACCAGAATTGCCAGATACTATCTTCTTGTTAGGCCGTGAAAAATCAATCCAACATATCGAAAATATGTTAAAAGAAATCTCTAAATAAGAAGGATGAAACAATGGACATCTGGGAAAAGATGTACGAAGAAGCACAGAAACTATACAATCCACATGAAGTATCTGATTTTGTTTATGCTAACCATGTCGTTGCCGCAGTAGAAGCAGAAGATGGACAAATATTTACAGGTTTCTGCATGGAGGGAACCTGTGGTGTTTTCCATCTCTGCGCAGAGCGGGCGGCACTCTTTAATATGTACCAATTTTCAGGACAAACTAAGGTTAAAAAAGTATTAGCCTTTCGAGACAAACCACCTTATGGTGGAAGTTCAGGAATGCCCTGTGGAGCTTGCAGAGAATTCCTCTTAGAGATGAACGCTGAAAATAAAGATGCAGAAGTCATGATGGACTATGATACAAGAAAGACAGTTAAAGTCGCAGAACTAATGCCCTATTGGTGGGGAGAAGAACGTGCTTCTAAGTTTGATAAATAATAAAAGAGTCAGTTCAATTCTGGCTCTTTTATTATAAGTTGAAAAAGTCGATTTGAAAAAAATGAAAAAAATTAGAAAAAGTAGTTGACAAGTCAGAAAAAGTCGGTATAATAGTAAGAGTTGAAAATAACAATTCTGGTCCGTTGGTCAAGGGGTTAAGACACCGCCTTTTCACGGCGGTAACACGGGTTCGAA
>MKYF01000020.1 GCA_001914195.1 Streptococcus mitis
TGATACCGTCTTCTTTCAAGGCTCTATAACTGTTACCATAAAATTCCTTGGTAAAGAGTCCTTCCGTATGGCCAAATGGATCTGTCGCATCGTTGATGATAATATCATAGTCATCTTCGCAGTTTCGCAAAAAGCGTAGCCCATTTTGATAGTAAATGGTAACACGAGGATCATCTAGCCCTGCGGCAAAATCTGGGAAATACTCACGACACACCTCAACCAGCATCTCATCTGGTTCCACAATGTCGATTTGTTCCAATTCTGGATAGAGTGTTAATACTTGGGCAACACCTCCGTCACCACCCCCAATAACCAAGACTTTCTGAGGATTTGGGTGGACAGCCATGGGAACGTGGACGGTCATTTCATTGTAGACAAAATCATCCGCATCTGAGAACAAGACATGCCCATTTAAAATCAAAATCTTTCCAAAAGCTGGGGTATCCAAGACTTCGATATCCTGCCATTCACTTTTTCCAGCGTAGAGTTGCTTGGCAGTTCTCAAGGATAATTTGACATCTGGAGTATGAACTTCAGAAAACCATAAATCCATCTAGTTCTCCTTTCTCTTAATGACGTTGATGTGATTGACCTCAGGATCTTCCGTCCCTTGGAGGGAGCAACCACGTTCCTTGGCAAATTGGATATAGTCTACAATTTCACGTGTAATGCGTTCACCAGGAGCCAAGATAGGGATTCCTGGAGGGTAACACATGACAAATTCTCCACAGACCTGTCCAACAGATTCGTCTAAAGACAAACTTTTTCTCTCTGAATAGAAGGCTTCTTGTGGAGACAGCACCAACTCAGGCTGAATATATTCTCCTGCTATCAAGTCCTTACCATCTCGAGAATAGAGTCTCTTGATATCAGCCAAAGCACCGACTAAGCGCTCGATGTCTTGGATGCGATCACCAATCGAAATATAGGCCAAGATATTGCCAATATCACCAAACTCAATCTGAATGTCGTATTCGTCTCGTAAGAGGTCATAAACCTCGATACCTGTTAAGCCAATACCTTGAGTGTAAACTGACAATTTGGTCACGTCAAAATCACAAACCGACACACCATCTATTAACTCTTTTGAGTAGGCATAGTAGCCACCGATAGCATTGATTTCACGACGAGCGTACTCGGATAGCTCAATGACCTTTTCAAACGACTCTTTACCACGAAGGGCCAAGTTGCGACGTGAAATATCCAGACTAGCCATCAACAAGTAAGAGGCAGATGTTGACTGGGTCAGGTTGATGATTTGATGAACGTACTCAGGGTTCATCTGCTCCCCGATTAAAAGAAGCGAACTTTGGGTCAAACTCCCACCAGACTTATGCATAGAGACAGCCGCCATATCAGCTCCTGCGTCCATAGCAGAAATTGGAAGTTTATCTGTAAAATGTAAATGCGCTCCGTGGGCTTCATCTACTAAAACCATCATGCCAGCTTCATGAGCCATTTCTGTCAACCCCTTTAGGTCTGAACAGATTCCGTAGTAAGTAGGATTGTTAATCAAAATGGCCTTGGCATCTGGATGGTCCTTTATGGCCTGGGCTACTCGGTCATTTTCAAGACCTAAAGCGATACCAATCTTGGGATCTACACTCATCTCTATATAGATGGGAATGGCACCACATAGAACCAGCGCATTGATAGCAGATTTATGGACATTTCGTGGCAGAATAATCTTATCTCCTGCCTTGCAGGTTGACAGAATCATAGTCTGTACTGATGAGGTTGTTCCACCAATCATGAGAAAGGCATGGCTAGCTCCAAAAGCTTCCGCAGCCAGCTCCTCTGCATCCCGAATAATCGAAATAGGATGACCGAGATTATCCAAGGGCTTCATCGAATTGACATCGATACCAACGCATTTTTCCCCTAACAGTTCGACAAGTTCTGGATTTCCCCGACCACGTTTGTGACCTGGAACATCAAAGGGAACAATCCGTTTCTTGCGTAGCTTTACCAAGGCCTCATAAATTGGGGCTTGGTTTTGATCTAACTCTTTCAAGACATACTCCTTTCCATATTTTTAGAACCTCACCATAAATAAGGAACTAAAGGATACTTATGAAAAAAGAGCAGGTTTTCACCTGCTCTGCAATCTTCTGACGTTTTTATGTTTGTTTCTTTTGAGTATGTCTGTTCCTGATGTTTCCTAACTCTCTAGTAGCAAATATTACGTACTTTATTGATCGTTTCACAAGATGACGTGTGCTTTCACCACACTAAAAATTATGAATTAGGATAAAAATCCTAACATCAACTTATAAAAGTAGGCTTTTAACCCTATCAATAATGTGGCTTTTCAACCACGCTTCGGCATTCAACCCTGCCTGTCCGTAGGCATTTTTTACTCGGGTTTATATTTGCTAGAAAACATCATCTCATTTTCTAAGCTCCATTACTATATCATGTTTTTAAGAACTTGTAAAGTATTTTTTGATAAAAAACAAAAATATGTTCGTAAATTGTTTAGTTTATGTAAAAAATATCGATAAATATTTTTTTGTAAACGATTATAAAGTGAACGAAATGATTACAGTATTTAATTTGAAATTCTTTCATGCCATTATATACTCTTTACCTTCTGTGTTTGATAGATTAGATAAGATGACGACATTTTTACATTATTATTAAAATCGTGCAACTTTTTTCAGACAGTTTTAAAAGATTGATTTCCTTATATTTTTCCTTTATACTGGATAAAAGGAGAATAATATGTCAGAAACAAATCACGAAATTGATTCAAATTTTGCAGGTCGTTTAAATATCCTGCGTGCGGGCGTTCTTGGTGCCAATGATGGGATTATTTCCATTGCTGGTGTGGTTACCGGGGTTGCCAGTGCCACGACCAATATCTGGATTATCTTTTTATCAGGTTTTGCGGCTATCTTGGCAGGTGCCTTTTCAATGGCTGGTGGAGAATACGTATCCGTTTCAACTCAGAAAGATACAGAGGAAGCAGCCGTTGCGCGTGAGCAAGTCTTGCTAGACCAAGATATAGAGTTAGCCAAAAAATCCCTCTATGCTGCCTATATCCAAAACGGAGAATGCGAAACCTCTGCCCAACTCTTGACCAACAAGGCCTTTCTAAAAAATCCACTCAAGGCTCTGGTCGAGGAAAAATATGGGATTGAGTATGAAGAGTTTACCAATCCTTGGCACGCTGCCATTTCCAGCTTTGTTGCCTTTTTCCTTGGAAGTTTGCCTCCAATGCTCTCAGTGACCATTTTCCCAAGTGAATACCGCATCCCTGCTACTGTCCTTATCGTCGGTGTGGCCCTTCTTCTCACTGGTTACACTAGTGCCAGACTTGGAAAAGCCCCAACCAAAACAGCTATGATTCGAAACCTCGCTATTGGTCTCTTGACCATGGGAGTCACTTTCCTGCTCGGACAACTTTTCAGCATTTAATACTCTTCGAAAATCTCTTCAAACCACGTCAGCTTCGCCTTGCCGTATATATGTGTAACTGACTTCGTCAGTTCTATCTGCAACCTCAAAACAGTGTTTTAAGCTGACTTCGTCAGTTCTATCTGCAACCTCAAAACAGTGTTTTGAGCTGACTTCGTCAGTTCTATCTACAACCTCAAAGCAGTGCTTTGAGCAACCTGCGGCTAGCTTCCTAGTTTGCTTTTTGATTTTCATTGAGTATAAAATACAAGAAATACCTCGATTTTGAAGTCGAGGTATCTTTTTTACATTTGCACAATCTTGCGATAGCTTCTTGAAGTAATCATGAAAATCAACACATAGGCAATGAGGAAGATGGCGCAGATAGACAAGGTCACAATCAACATCATAGTCGTATCCAGTACACCAATCACTTTTAAAATCAGACTAAGCATATGGTAGGCAAAGGCTAAATGTATGAAGGCAAAGAGCAAAGGAAGGAAGAAAACAGTTAAAACTTGTTTGTTAATGGTTTGCTTGATTTGCTTTTGATCTAAACCGACTTTCTGCAAGATAATAAAGCGTTCACGGTCTTCATAGCCTTCAGAAATTTGTTTGTAGTAGATGACCAGAACAGTTCCGACCATAAAGATAATGGATAGGAAAATACCGATAAAGAAGACACCACCAAAGAGGGCACTCATCTGAGTACTAGCATCTGATAAATTACTACCATAAACATAGCTACCTTCCGTGTTTAATTGAGCATTAAATTGATCGAGGTATTTATCATACTCGTCAGCGACCTTGAGTTGTTCTTCTTCACTGGCATTTACATTCATACCACCGTAAAACTGATTATAGATAGCCGAATCTGGGAATTGATCCAAAAAGGCTTGTAAATCAGGTACAACAAGGTAATTGTAATCAGAAGTCAAGATATTAAACTGATTTGGGACATGATTGACAATAAAATCTTTATCAAATTCTTCTTTGACAGAAAATTGATGATCATTCAGAATTAGAGTTTTCTGTTCTTTAACTCCCTCATTCTTGGCAAAGAGTCCGACCTCATTTCCTGATAGAGACAGTTTTTGACCAGTCATATTCTCATAATCTTTTTGGTCAAATACCATGAAAACTGTTGTGGGTTGGACACGATTTTGTCCTTTTTCAAAAAGTGTTAACTTATTTCCTTCTTGATTCGCAACAGCAAAGTAAGTGTAACGAAGCACTTCTTTCTCTTTAATCTTATAACCTTTGTCACTTGCAAACTGGCTCAAGAGTTTGTCCAAATCTTCTTTTTCAACATTTTGTCCTGAAACCCCAAAATCATGAGGATTTAGAACTTTTTTAAAGGATTCTGCGGAATTGAAAATGCTTGTCGCTGCTGACATGGTTACCAAAACCATTGTTGACAAAATAGCGATGGTTGCTAGTCCAACCGCATTTTTCTTCATACGGAAAATCAAGTTGGAAACAGAGATGAGGTTATTAGGCTGGTAATAATATTTCTTATTTTTCTTTAAGATTTGAAGGAAAACGGTAATTCCTGCATTAAACAAGAGATAGGTCCCAAAGATAACCAGCAAAACAGCTATGAAGAAGGTTGCTAAGGCTGTAAGAGGATCTTTTACAGTAAGGGCAAGATAATAGCCAATCCCTAAACTAATGGAACCAAGAATCGTTTGGAAAGGTAGGAAACGGCCTTTTTTCTCTCCGCTTGCTTTTTCACGAGAAAGCTGGAGAGCATTCATACGGGCAATTCGAAGGGCATTCAGGAACATGAGGCCTAGAAAAATCAAACCAAAGACAAGAAGTACTGTAATGACAACTTTTATCTGGAAGGTAGCGACTAGTTCTACCTTCAATTTCATCAGTTTGAGTAGGAAAGCGAAAATCAACTTGTCAAACAAGGCTCCAATACCGATCCCTGCTCCAACAGTTAAAATTCCAAATACCACTAACTCCTTAAAGGTCATACTGATTAGATGACGTTTCTCCAAGCCCAACATGCCATAAATCCCTAGTTCCTTGGAACGGTTTTTCATGACAAAACTATTTGCATAGAGGACGATAATGGCAGATGCAAGTGTCACTACGATGAGACCTAGTTGTAGGGTAAATTGAATAGAAGATCCACCCCGCATCTCTGCCATTTTAGGATTAAAAGTTAATGAATAAAATAGATAGCTGATAGTAACTGCCAAGAGAACAGCCAGCGCAAAAGGATAGTAGAGTTTGCGGTTTTTAATCAAGTTCGATACCGCTAACTTATTGGTTAATCGAAACATACTAATTCACCTCGCTTGCCATGACAGTCAAGGTATCAGAAATTTCTTGGAACATCTGACGTTCTGTCTTCTCTCCACGGTAGATTTGATTGTAAAGAATGCCGTCTTTGATAAAGAGCACGCGCTTGGCCCTGCTGGCTGCTGCTGTTGAGTGGGTTACCATGAGAATGGTTTGGCCGCGCTCATTGATTTCATCAAAGACATCAAGTAAGGCTGCAGATGATTTGGAGTCAAGGGCTCCTGTTGGCTCATCCGCAAGGAGAATTTCAGGTTCTGTGATGATGGCGCGTGCTACTGCTACACGCTGTTTCTGTCCACCTGAAATCTCGTAAGGGTACTTCTCTTGCAATTGGTTGATACCCAGATTCTCAGCTGTCACCACCAATTTCTTCATCATCTCCGTAATGGGTCTTCTTGACAAGACAAGCGGAAGCAAGATATTGTCTTTAACAGACAGAGTATCTAGCAAGTTAAAGTCTTGGAAGACAAAGCCTAATTTTTCACGACGGAAGCTGGAAGCCTGGGAATTTTTAATGGTTGCGGTGTCAGTTCCGTTCAGATAAACCTGTCCACGACTTGGTTTATCCAGCATAGCTAGGATATTGAGAAGAGTTGATTTACCAGAACCAGACTCACCCATGATGGCAACGTAGTCACCCTTTTCGACGGTAAAGTGAATATCCTTGAGGGCTTCTACTTGGTTGCCCTGAAAACGAGTTTTGTAAATTTTTTGAACGTGTTTTACATCTAAAAGTGTCATGAGAATCTCCTTTCTTAATATCCCATCAAATGAAATGTTGCTTGCATCATAGCGCATCCCAGTTGAACACGCTCGATATCTTTGTGGCTTGGTTTTCTTGTTTTCTTCTGTAAGATTTGTTTCATGATGTTACTCCTTTGTTCTTTATGAGTCTAGTTTACATCAAAAAAAGATCGCTTGCCATAACCTAACCTTACAAAAGAGACTTTAATCTTACATTTTTGTAAGATTGGGGGAAATGTAGGCAAAATTACTTAGAAAATGATTTGACTTCCTATTTTTAAAATTGTAAAATATAAGTGTGAAAAGGCTTACTTTGGAAAGGAGGAAGCGGGAACTAACATTTGAGTAAGCTTACCTAGATAACATACCATTAAATTTAACACTTGCAAGTCGTTCAACCTATAAGGAAAGAAGGTGCGCTTTAATGAAACACAAAGAACATATACTCATCGGACTTCTCTATCTCCTCTCTCCATTCATCGGTCAGCTCTTAGTTGAAAAGACACACTTTATCGGTACACAATTTACAGCTACTGCTTATGCTATTTGCTGGCTATCAGTTGTTATCAGTATCCATCATTTATCAAAAAATGTATTGTCTCAGCATGAAAAATCAGATTAGAAATCTAAGTTCAAAATAATATTTTTAGTTTACAGATGAAGCTGGGAAAATCGTATTAAAAGTAAAAAAGCTTTAAATCAAGCAGTTTAGACTATTGATTTAAAGCTTTTTGCTTATTCCAAATCTTTTGAAAAACCTCACCAAAACCAGCCTTCATTATCGTCAATGGCTTGGGCTTCTTTGCGTTTGCGTGGGCCTGTTCCATACATTTCTGCTTCAATTTCTTCCTTGGTAGGCATGATAGAAGCTAGGATGATATAGATAATCACCCCAAGCCCAAAATTTGCGACTGTAAAAATAGCAAATAGAAAACGAACAAGGGTAACATCAAAGTTCCACTTGTCTGACAAACCTGCCAAAACTCCTGAAATCATGCGATTTCGTCTCATTTTATAAAATTTACTGTTCATGATATTTCCTCTTTCTGCTAGGTTAGTCATAGTATATCACGGATAGGCTCGGCTTTCATCAGTCCTCAGGCTGATTTACTAATAGCAACTTTCCTCGACAAAGTCCACAGCGATAGCGTTTGGTATCAATCCTACGCTTACGCTGATAAGTTTGCTGGCAGGATTGGCAACGATAGAGCTTGATTGGCTTGGAGTTACTATTGGGCAAGGATGGTACAAACCGTAATCCATCCACTGCTTTCAACAGTTCCTTAAAATCCCGATCCTTGTGTTGATAGCCCTTCCCTTGAAAATAGAGGTGATAATGACAGAGTTCATGTCGGACAATTTTCCTAAAAACGTCCAACCCCAGTTCCTGATAAACCTTGGGATTAAAATCCAGATGCCCATCTTTTGGGAAAAATCGCCCACCTGTCGAACGTAGACGAGAATTCCACTGGGCTTGATGGATAAAAGGCTTCCCGAAGTCTTCTAGCGAAACCTGCTTGACGTAATCAGTCAGTTTCATTTGGAGCCAGGAGCGACAGATTGACTTTTTCACGTTCAGTATCAATTTTCTTGACCCAAACGGTCACCAAATCACCGACTGACACCACTTGGCTAGGATGTTTGATAAATTTGCGACTCATATGGGAAATATGAATCAAGCCGTCCTCGTGAATACCGATGTCAATAAAGGCACCGAAATCAACGACGTTACGCACCACACCTTCTAGCTTCTGACCGACAACAAGATCCTTGATATCCAGTACATCTTGACGGAGAACTGGAGCATCAAAAGAGTCACGGAAATCTCGACCTGGTTTGAGAAGATCTGCAATGATATCTTTAAGGGTTTCTGGACCAAGATCCAGTTCTTGCGCCATTTCCTTGACTGAAAGCGACTTTAGTTTGCCTTGGGCTTCTTCGTTTAGGTCTTTAATATCTAAACGTTTGAAGAGCTCCTTAACAGCACTGTAATTTTCTGGGTGAACTCCTGTATTATCAAGGATATTGCTACTTTCAGGGATACGGAGGAAACCAGCTGCCTGTTCAAAGGCCTTGGCTCCCAGACGCGGAACCTTCTTAATTTGAGCTCGTGAAGTGATTTTTCCTTCTTCTTCACGGTATTTGACGATATTTTCAGAGATGGTTTTATTGAGTCCAGCTACGTGTGAAAGAAGAGCTGGGCTGGCCGTATTGATATTGACACCGACTTGGTTTACCACTGTATCGACAACAAAGTCCAGACTCTCAGACAATTTCTTCTGGCTAACATCGTGCTGATACTGTCCGACACCGATTGACTTAGGATCGATTTTGACCAATTCCGCAAGGGGATCTTGCAAACGACGGGCGATAGAGATGGCAGAGCGTTTTTCAACGGTCAAGTCTGGAAATTCTTGACGAGCAAGTTCGCTGGCAGAATAGACCGAAGCACCACTTTCATTGACGATAACATAGCTGACTTCTGGAAAATCTTTCAGAACTTCCGCCACAAAGGCCTCACTTTCACGACTGGCCGTTCCGTTTCCG
>MKYF01000044.1 GCA_001914195.1 Streptococcus mitis
ACCAACAGACACAGTTATCAAAGTAGGAACAAAACCAAAAGTTGAAACAACTACAGATTCTGAAGGTCGAACTGTCACTACTACGACAACGTACAAAGTGGATCCTAAGACAGGAACGGTCACTCCTACAGAGACTACAACGTATGGCCCAACCAAAGCGCCAACAGTTGAATTACCAGAATTCAACGGTAGAGTAAATGGTGAACTTCCAGATCCAGTAGAATTACCAAAAGTTAAGTTAATCATCACTAAATGGATTGATGAACAAGGTAATGAATTGAAGCCAGCAGATGCGAAAGCTCCAGCAGTATTAGGTGAAGCGAATGAAGCATTTGAACATGGTGAAATTGAAGGTTACGTATTTGTAAGAACAGATGTTAATGAAGGAGGTGATGTTGTAACTCATGTCTTCAGAAAAGTTACTCCAACTAAACCAGAAGGTAATGGGGAACAACAAGGTGGAGATAACACACCACAACCAACACCTGAAGTACCGACTGATAACACAGAACGTCAACCTGAAACAGAAAAACCTACTGTGCCAGATACCAAACAGGCTGAACAACCAACTCAAACAGTTGATGCTCAGGTAGCTCCTTCTCAAAATCAAGCAGTATTGCCAAATACTGGTACGAAAGCAGATCGTGCTACAGGTGCATTAGGTGCTCTCTCTCTTCTTGGAGCATTTGGTTTGCTATTTGCTAAAAAGAAGAAAGACGATGAAGAAGAAACACGAAACAATTAAGATGAGTCATTAAATTGAACTGAAAATGGGTTGTGTTAATTCTTAGAGGAAGTAACGGATAGAAAGAAGTTTAAAAGCTACTTTCTATCCGCCTTTCTTTAGAATAAATGTAAGCGCTTTAATAAAGGCGTAAAGGAGAAATTTTGATATGGTTAAATATAGATTAAAAGATATTTTGAGTAAAATAAACGGAACAAATTGGTATTGGATTTATAGGCTTGAACGTGATAATAGGAGGACTACAGGACGTGTTAATGTGATATATTACAATGGTGCCTTATTGATAAGATGGGATGAAAAAAGCCTTAGAGTGCGATTTGGAGATAATCCTCCATTAAGTTTTAGTGATAGAATAGTTGTGGATTTCGAAAATGATACGATTATTATCAGAGATAGCGGTTGGAAAATTTATTTAGATACAAGATCATAGGATTTATTAGTTAAGATTTCCGAGCTAATACACTAAAAGTAAAAGAGAATTTGAAAGGGAGACACTGTAAGTATGAAAAATAATTATGATGATTATTTAAACTTAATGTTTGATAAAGGCATAATTGCAGATTTAAAAGGAAAAAATCAAGAAGAGAATCCTAGTTTAGAAAATGTTGATGAATTAGCTGATTATCTTATAAATTATGTGAAAAGACATTATACTATCTATGAATACTATGTTTCTCCAAATATCTCCAATTTTTATAGTAAGCATAGAAAGTTTACAAGATTCATTCTTATATGTCTTTCTTTATTTGATTCTGAAAGTGATATCAATAGTCTTTTAAAAAAATATAAATTTAATGAAGATTCGATATGGGAAATCGAACATATTATTCCTCAAAATCAGTACTTCAATAAATTTAATAAAAAAAATTCTAAGCTGAAAAATAGAATCGGTAATCTGACTTTGTTAACCAAAAAAACAAATCAAGAGATTAGTAATGGATCATTTGCTAAAAAGAAGGAAAGTTTAACTTGTGAGGAAAAATATTTAAAAATTAATGATATCTTTAAAATAGATAAGGTGCATATTTCAAAAAAAGATATATGTGAGCGAGAGAAGGAAATAAATAAATCTATATATGATATCTTTATAAAAGATAGAGGAAAATTATTGCAAGATAAATTACATGAATTTATAGATGCCCAAGGATAGAATCGGTGTTAATTGGCATTCAATTGCTTATAGATTTTAACTTTAACTTTTCTCATCTTTTATAAAATCCATATCTTTCATACAATTTGGTGAGGGTTTACCTTTGCAGATTGTATAGAGTCAATGAAGATGCTGGGGAAAAAGTCTTGGAAATCAGAAGAACGCATAGTATCAGGTGTTGAATAACCTTGATATTATGCGTTTTATTGTTGGAAGATTTACTTCATTTTCTCCTGAAATTGAGTTTTTTGCCTAATATACTATTTGCTATAAAATAAGTGCAATCAAGTCATAACAAGGAATCTATCAGAATTTCCAAACTACCGGTAAATTAGATAAAAATAATTATCGGAGGAAAGGTATTATACTATGATGATTCAACTAAGCGATTTAGGTCAAGTTTACCTTGTTTGTGGCGAGACATATAGGTGGCAGAGAATAGACTCCTTAGTCTATTTAGTTAAAAGCTAATTGGAATTAGATCTCTTTTCAGGGCAGGGCTTGCTCTTTTGTGGTGGACGCATACGTTTTACCTGATATTTACTCGATATTCTCGAGAAAAATTCCAGGAGCTACAATGAATATAAATCAACTGATGTGATAGGAGATGATGGATTTATTTTATAGGTAGGGGAGGAATCGCTTTTTTTGTTCTTGATTCACTAATATAATAACATATTATGCATATTAAAAATTTTTAATTTTATTTGATGAGATAAACGGGTTTATAGTTGTTTAATTATGTCGAAAATGGTATAATTGAGCTGTGATAGCTGTGATAGCTGTGATAGCTGTGATAGCTGTGATAGCTGTGATAGCTGTGATGTTATTTGCTGATAGCAATCATCATAGCGATTTTTATAGCTTAACTCTTTTTAAGGAGTTGAAGCTATAAAGATTGCTTTTTTTATATTATATTGCCCTTAGGAGGACAAATGGAATTCATACAAAGTAAATCGACAGCAACGTGAAAAAGTTTTGCGCTTTTCTATTCGTAAATACAGTTTCGGTGCCGCTTCAGTTGCTGTTGCAGCGCTGATGTTTTTGGGTGCGCGCGTTGCTAGTGCGGATAGTGTAGTTGAAAACACCCAAAAATCTACTGCGGGTGTAGTAAGTCCTAAAGATGAGGCCAAGTCGCCTCAAGGGATTGCGGAACCTACTGGAAACAAAGTAGATGAAGTAAATAAATCCTTGGAAAATCAAGCGCCTACAGTTGATAAAACTAAGTTGAGAAAAGTAGTTGAAGAACTAAATTCTCTTCTTTCAACTAAATTAAACCTTGACGAGTCAGTAGTCTCACCTATTAAAGATAGACTTCAAAAAGGAAAAGAAGCCCTAGAAAGTTCTGAGCTAGCTCAAAAGGATATTGATGAGCTTGTAGAACTCTTGTCTAAAGATGTGACAGTCTTATCAGCTGCTGCTAAGGAATCAAGTGAGGTTCAAGTAGATAAAACTGAAAAGCAGGCTGACAACCTAGCGAGCCAATCTTCTCCTGAAGTAAGCGCAAGCGAAGAGAGTCAAACTGTATCAGCTAAAAAAGATTCTTTGAAAGTATCTGTAGATCAATTGCAGGCAGCTGTCTTGGAATTACCTGAGCACGAGACAAGCAAAGAAGTTCTTGAAAAAGCCAATGAACTATTGGGATTGGCGCAAGAAGTTCTTGAAAACACAACAGTTTCTCTGAATGATGTTGAAGAAATGAACAAACTTGTGAAGAGAATGTTTAATTCTGTTAAAAATGCTACAACACGTTTGACTTCAGGTGCTCGTGATTCACGTAATGGTCAGAGAATGGCTCAAGGTTCTGGTCTAAGATCGGCAGCCATTGATAAAACGACTAAACGTGGGAGTCTTGGGATTGTTGTAGCGGACTCTGGATTTATCACAGGATATGCAACGCCATCTTCAACAATTGAAATTAAGAGAAATGGTCAAAAGATACTTACGTCTAAACTTGATGATACTGGTTCTTTCAAATTAAACGCACCAGGTATTAAAGTGGGAGATAAAGTTGAATTAGTAGTCAATGGTCAAAGTGTTTATAATACTACAGTAAGTCAAGTAGACACAGTGGCGTTCAATGATAGTTTAGCTGGTATTGCTCAGGTTGATGGATATACAGCGTCAGAAGCTGATGTTGAAATATCAATTGGTGGGAAAAAATACACGACTAAATCTCAATCAAACGGATATTTTACAGTTAATGTAGACCCTAAGTTGATGGTGAAAGGTGCTACTATTACAGCCGTAGTCAAAAAGAACGGAAAAGTAGTAGGCTCTGGAACAAGTAACGTTCGTGAAACAAGAAAAACAGACTTTGGTGTTGGTTGGAATAAAAACCCAATGCTTAACTATTCAGAGCGTGATGTATATTCACCAGATACCAAGCAATATGCCTTCGTAAGTGTAGGGACTGCTGATAAAGCCTATGACAATATTCGTGTGTATCGTGAAGAGCGTATCGAAAAAGATGGAAATAAATATTATTACTGGATCTTAGATTCAGGTCCAGCGGAAAATGCTCTTGCGGGTTCTTCTAAGAAAATATCACTTGCTATTCCGCGTACTGTAGGAGATCCGTATGACTTCACTTATACAAAATATAAAGATGGAAGTCAAATATCTCATCAAGAGTATGCAAGTGCATCAAAATGGGAGTATGAAAACACGTTTTCTCGAGCTTATGTTAAAAATGGTGAACGCCGTTCAGGGTCAACTTATGGTGAAAATATAGGTTCTTGGATGGACTATGCTCATCCTGATAATAGTTGGAGAAAAAATATTTATCGTGATTCTAGAAAAGATGGTACCGATCGTAATCCAGATGCAGCTTCACGTGTGAAAGATATGTACGGTATTACAACAGGTGGTTTAATTTATAACCTTGCTAGAGGGGTAATCGAAGATAAACTGAACGTCGTTGCTGGTCAACGTACAATTATTACTTTCAAAACAAAAATTCTTGAAGGTGATGAGTTAGATCAAAGCATTATGTCGGATTGGGGTAATAAAAATAAAAATAATCCGATGCTTGCGGATATTAAAAAACGTTTAGCGAATGATCCGTATCTTGCCTATGGCGGATACTCAACAGATGGGCTAATTCGATATAGAAACGGTCAAAACGCCATTATCGGTACCTTACCACTAAAACCTGAAGAAGCCGCTAAATACGACTTAAAACCAAAAGCTAAACCGCAAAGTACTAAAGTAGGGGTCATTCCAGACGCTTACAACAGTATTGCGAATCCAAATGAATTACCTGCAGGTACAACATATCGTTGGTTTAAAGATCCAGATGTATCAAGACCTACAGCACCAAATGCACCTGTGTATGGTAAAGTGGAAGTCACTATTCCTGAACGTGGAAAATTTATTGTTGATGCACCAGTGCATGTTGTAGATGACAAAGCTCAAACACCAGTAGCAACAGCTAAGGATAATGGGGATGTAACTGCAAAACCACAAGATTCTAAAAAAGTAGACAAAATCAAAGTAAGCTTTACAGGTGAAGATAACAAGCAAAAAACAGCTGAAGGAACTAAAGGAACAAACGGTAAATGGACTGTAAATAATCCAGATGTTCGAATTGATCCAAATACAGGTGAAATCACAATTCCAGCTAATAAAGTTAAAGACTTGACAGAAGTAACTGTAGTTACGAAGAATGGAAATGGTGCAGATTCAGATCCAGCTAAAGCAACTGCGAAAGATGTCCAAAAACCACAAGCTACTTTAAATGGTATTACGCTAACAGAGACAGCCAATACACCAATCTTTACAGTCTATCGTGGTGCTGACTTTAACCCTGAACTTAAGGTATGGGATAACTCAGGAAAAATCTCAAAAGTAACAGTTGGAAATCTTCCTGGCGGAGTAAGTGCTTCTAACTTTACAGCCCAAACTGGTAAAGATGGAAGTTCAGAAGATAAGAAGTATAAAACTCGTTTATCTTCAGGTAGAGTCATAGATACTCAGACATTAGGAGAACATACTGCTACTCTTCACGTAGAAGGAAGCAGTGCTACTGACAGCCGTGACTTGAAATTCAAGTACCGTGTTGTGGATATTGCAACAAAAAATCTTGAAAATGGTGTTGCGAAAGTACCAGTAGGTTCAACTTTAAATGTACCAAATAGCCGTACAAATGTTGATGCTCATAATTATCTTAAAGTTGTAGATAGCCAAGATCAAAGTGATCGTGGAAATAGCCACTTGCCTCAAGGTATGACTTGGACGTGGAAAGCTGGAGACAACTTAGATCCAGGTACTACATTAGACAATTCAGGGAAATATACAAGAAATGCTACAGCGCAATTCCCAAGTTCTGTAACAGATAACAATAGTACAACTAGAACAACATTTGCACCGACAGAAATCAAGCGTCCAGTAGTTCTTGCGGTAACACCGACAGCACCTAGTGTAGTAGCCAATGAAAATGGTAGTGTAACAGTTACCCCACCAACACGTCCTAATGGTACTACACCGCAAGATATTGATACAATTACACTTACTTATACACCAACAGGTAAGACTACACCAGAAACTGTAACAGTTGCAAAATCAGGAAATAACTGGACAGTCAATGGTAAGACAACCGATAAAGTATCAGTAACTCCAGCAGGCGTTGTAACAATTTCTGATCTTGAAGTTGCGGATGGTAAAGAAGTAACTGCAAAAGTTTCTAAGAGAATTGATAATAATGTAGTTCTTGAGAGCCCAGTAGCTAAAGTAACA
The DNA here is from genome assembly GCA_001914195.1 of Streptococcus mitis. Lineage (GTDB taxonomy): Bacteria > Bacillota > Bacilli > Lactobacillales > Streptococcaceae > Streptococcus > Streptococcus mitis_F. Next base: position 6,633 of record MKYF01000044.1, read on the forward strand.
TCAAAATCTTCTAAACCAGCTAAACCAGTAGCAGTGGCGAAGGATAATGGTGATGTTACAGGTAAACCACAAGATCCAGCAAAAGCAGATAAGATTACGATTAGCTATACAGGAGAAGATAATCAACCAAAAACAGCTGTTGGAACTAAAGATCCGAAAGGAAAATGGACAGTAAATACTCCAGAAGTACAAATCAATCCAAATACTGGAGAAATCACGATTCCGGAAAATAAAGTAAAAGACGGAACAGAAGTAACAGTAGTTACGAAAAATGGAAATGGTACTGATTCAGATCCAGCAAAAGCAACAGCGAAATTTTCTAAGCCAGCTAAACCAGTAGCAACAGCAAAAGACAATGGTGATGTTACAGGTAAACCACAAAATCCAGCAAAAGCAGATAAGATTACTGTAAGCTATACAGGGGAAGATAATACTCCGAAAACAGCTGTTGGAACTAAAGGAACAAATGGCAAATGGACTGTGAATAATCCGGAAGTTAGAATTGATTCCAATACAGGGGAAATCACTATTCCAGCAGATAAGGTGAAAGATAACACAGAAGTAACAGTAGTTACCAAAAATGGAAATGGTGCTGATTCAGATCCAGCAAAAGCAACTGCAAAAGATGTGCAAAAACCACAAGCTACTTTAAATGGTGTTCCATTAACAGAAACAGCTAATTCACCAATCTTTACAGTCTATCGTGGTGCTGACTTTAACCCTGAATTGAAGGTATGGGATAACTCAGGTGTGATTTCTAAAGTAGAAGTTAAGGGAGGACTTCCAAAAGGAGTAACCGCTTCTACATTTACATCTCAAACAGGAAAAACTGAAGCAAATCCATATGCAACTCGCTTGTCTTCAGGTACTGTATTGAATACTGAAACTTTAGGAGAACATGAAGCTACTCTACATGTTGAAGGAAGCAGTGCTACTGATAGCCGTGATTTGAAATTCAAATATCGAGTGGTTGATATTGAGACTAGAAACCTTGAAAATGGTATCGCAAAAGTACCAGTAGCTTCAACGTTGAATGTAGCCAATAGTGGTAAAAATATTGATGCTCATAGATATCTTAAGGTTGTAGATAGTGAAGATAAAGCAGATCGTGGAAACAACTATTTACCAAGTGGTATGACGTGGACATGGAAAGCTGGAGATAAATTAGATTCAGGAACAACACTAGATAACTCAGGGAAATATACTCGAAACGCAACAGCAGTATTCCCAGATACTAGCAAAAATTCTATTACGGATGTAAATAGTACAACTAGAACAACATTTGCACCTGCAGAAATTAAGCGTCAAGTAGTGTTAGCAGTAACGCCAACAGTGCCTAGCGTAGTTGGACATGAGAATGGTAGTGTGACAATTACCCCACCAACACGCCCTAATAGTACTAATCCACAAGATATTGATACTATCACCCTTACTTATGTACCAACAGGTAAGACTACACCAGAAACTGTAACAGTTACAAAATCAGGAAATACTTGGACTGTAAATGGTAAGACAGCTGATAAAGTGTCAGTAACCCCTGCAGGCGTTGTGACAATTTCTGATGCTGAGGTTGCAGATAAAACAGAAATAACTGCAAAAGTTTCTAAGAGAATTGATAATGTAGTTCTTGAGAGTCCAGTAGCTAGAGGAACAGCAAATGGTAGTTTGGGAGCTGAAGTTACTCCACCAGCACCAGTTCTGGAAAAAGAAAAAACTACGCCAGTTACAGTAGTAACACCAAACAAACCAGGTTCAACAATCACCACAGAAACACCAGTCAATGGATTGACAGTAGATGGCGATGGTAACTTAACTGGTACACCAACTGTCACAGATTGGGGACCAAAAGAAGAAGAACGTAAAGTTACGATCCCAGTTAAAGTTAAACATGGTGACGAGGTAGTTCCTGTAAATGTTCCAGTTACTATCCAACGCGATACAGATGGAGACGGAATTCCAGATAAAGTAGACACAGATGATGACAACGATGGAATTCCAGACAAGGATGATGCAAATCCAAAAGTAGCTGATAAATTAACAGGAGACACAACAGGAAAAACTGTAAAAGAAAAAACCCCTGTCCCAGCAAATACTAAGGTAGTAACACCAAACAAACCAGGCACAACGATTTC
>MKYF01000026.1 GCA_001914195.1 Streptococcus mitis
AAGTAGAGTCGTATTCAATCTCGTATTCACCTTTAGTTGACCTACTGAAAACCCACTGATTTCAAGGGACTAGGAAGACGTGAGCAGTTTATACCATAAATCCGCTTTCAACGATAAAGAAAAGGTAAGAAAAATGAAACATTTAGAAATTGAATTGAAAACACTCTTGAAAAAAGATGAATACAATCGTCTAAAGGACCAGTTCACAGGTGTCACTCCTGTCCTTCAAAAAAATTACTACATCGACACTCCTGATTTTGAACTACGAGAAAAGAAAGTTGCTATGCGCATTCGCACTTTTGAAGACTGGGCAGAATTGACACTCAAAGTCCCACAAAGTGTTGGAAACATGGAATACAATCAAAAATTGCAACTAAAAGATGCTGAAAACTATCTGAGCAAGAAAAAACTTCCTCAAGGGCTTGTGCTAGATGAATTGGCGAAACATGGTATTAAAACAAGTGAATGGCAGATCCTTGGTTGTCTAACGACACTTCGCTATGAAATGCAAACAGCTATTGGTCTCATGGCACTGGACGAGAGTCAGTACTTTGATATTACAGATTACGAATTAGAACTTGAAGTGGAAAATCATGAGCAAGGCAAACAGGATTTCCAACAATTTTTAGAGGAAAATCAGATTTCCTATCAAAAAGCTCCTTCAAAATTGGTTCGATTTGTCAAAAGCATGAAAAATAGCTGAAATAATCTCCATTTTTTGGTAAAATAGAAAAGATAAAAATACACAAACCCCAGTTCATATATGTAAGGCAAATATAACTAGGATTTATAAAGTTTACAGAGGACGGTCTATAATGTCAGATAGAAAAAACATGAAACTTTTCGCACTCAACTCTAACCAAGAGATTGCACAGAAAATTGCTGAAGCTGTTGGTGTCCCACTTGGAAAACTATCATCACGTCAATTTTCAGACGGAGAAATCCAAGTGAATATTGAAGAAAGTGTCCGTGGTTATGATGTTTACATCATCCAATCAACAAGTTTCCCTGTTAACAACCACCTAATGGAATTGTTAATCATGGTCGACGCTTGTGTGCGTGCAAGTGCCCACAGTATCAACGTTGTCCTTCCATATTTTGGCTATGCACGTCAAGACCGCATTGCTTGTCCTCGTGAGCCACTTACAGCAAAACTAGTTGCCAATATGCTGGTTAAGGCTGGGGTTGATCGTATCCTGACTCTTGATTTGCATGCCGTTCAGGTTCAAGGATTCTTTGATATTCCTGTTGATAACCTCTTCACAGTGCCCCTATTTGCAAAACATTACTGCGATAAGGGTCTACTTGGGTCAGATGTTGTTGTCGTCAGCCCTAAAAATTCAGGTGTCAAACGTGCTCGTAGCTTGGCTGAATATCTTGATGCTCCTATCGCCATTATCGACTACCCTCAAGACGATGCAACTCGTAACGAAGGTTATATTATTGGTGATGTTGAAGGTAAGAAAGCCATCTTAATTGACGATATTCTGAATACAGGACGTACCTTCTCTGAAGCTGCTAAAATCGTTGAACGTGAAGGGGCTACAGAAATTTATGCTGTTTCTAGCCACGGTCTCTTCGTCGAGGGAGCTGCTGAACTTCTTGACAATACTAAGATTAAAGAAATTCTTGTGACTGATTCAGTAGCAACAAAAGAAAAAACTCCTAAAAACGTATGCTACATCACTGCTAGTGAGTTAATTGGTGACGCCATCGTCCGTATCCACGAAAGAAAACCAGTCAGCCCACTCTTTGCCTACAACAAAAAGAAATAAGGTGATGCTTTGATTTATTTGGACAATGCTGCAACGACTCCTATGTCAGCAGTTGCTATTTCAGCTATGACCAAGGTTATGCAAGAAACCCATGGCAATCCATCTAGTATTCATGGTCATGGTCGTCAAGCTGGCAAACTCTTGCGAGAAGCCCGTCAGGAACTAGCCCAGTTACTGGGGACAAAACCTCAACATATCTTTTTCACTTCTGGTGGGACTGAAGGAAACAATACTGCCATCATTGGCTACTGCCTTCGTCACCAAGAACAAGGAAAACATATCATCACAACTGCCATTGAGCACCATGCCGTCCTTGAAACCATTGATTACTTGGTTCAACACTTTGGTTTTGAAGTAACCATTATCCAGCCAGAAAATCAAGCAATCACAGTCCAGCAAATTCAAAAGGCTTTACGTGATGATACGATTTTGGTTTCTACCATGTTTGCCAATAATGAGACTGGAAACCTACTGCCCATTTCTGAAATTGGCCAAATACTCAAGCAACACCCGGCTGCCTATCATGTCGACGCAGTTCAGGCAATCGGTAAAATCCCTATTCACCCAGAAGAATTGGGCATTGATTTTCTCACTGCTTCTGCCCATAAATTCCATGGTCCTAAGGGAATCGGTTTTCTCTACGCATCAAGCATGGACTTTGATTCCTATCTCCATGGGGGAGACCAAGAACAGAAAAAACGTGCAGGCACTGAAAATCTGGCTGCCATCGTGGGTATGGTTGCAGCCCTAAAAGAAGACCTCGAAAAACAAGAAGAACATTTTCAACATGTACAAAATCTAGAGACTGCCTTTCTTGCAGAGCTAGAAGGAATTCAGTATTACCTGAATAGAGGACAACATCATCTCCCTTATGTTCTCAATATTGGATTTCCTGGTCAGAAAAATGACCTCTTACTCCTTCGTCTAGATTTAGCTGGAATTTCAATCTCTACTGGCTCAGCCTGTACGGCAGGCATTGTCCAATCCAGCCATGTTCTCGAAGCCATGTACGGGGCAAATTCAGAACGCTTGAAGGAATCCGTTCGTATCAGTTTGTCGCCACAAAATACTGTTGAAGAACTACAAACCCTCGCAAAAACCTTAAAAGAAATTATCGGAGGTTAGCCATATGGCATTTGAAAAAACCATTCAGTTAAAAAATTGTCGTTACGACTACACTCTTAGCCCTTCTGTTAAAAAATTTACCCTCAAGGACAACACCTTTTTTGAGACTAAGGTTGGTAACTATGAATTGACTCGCCTTTTGGAAAAAGTTCCAAACAGTGGTGAAGGCTTCCAACTCAAAATCATCATTAACAAGGAACTTACAGGGGCTAAAATCAATATCACTGACAAGTTTGGTCTTCGTCTAGTTGATATTTTCAAATCAGAAGACCACCACATTCATCAGGAAAAATTCTACTTCCTCATGGATAGCTTAGTAGAACGTGGTGTCTTTACAAAATCTGAAAGATAGGTCCCATATGTTTGAACTGACCTATAAGGACAACTATCATGTAGAGCGTACACTCAAGTATGAGGATTATGAGGCACTCATGCTGGCTTTGTCAGGATGTGTGACCCTGCCAGATACACTTTATGTAACTTCTCTGACTTTTAATAGCCAGAAAGTTTATCAGGGTCTGGTCGGAGACCTCTACCGTTTTCTATCACATGCAGATTTTTTACATCAAAACTAAGATTTTTCTTAGTTTTTTCTTGTTTTTGTTGATTTTTTCACAATGTTTCTATAAAATAGAAGAATAGAAAGGTTGTGATTTTGTGAAAGATAAACAGTCTGCTATTCCAAAAGCTACAGCAAAAAGACTCTCCCTATACTATCGAATTTTTAAGAGATTTCATGCAGAAAAGATTGAACGTGCCAACTCTAAGCAAATTGCAGAGGCTATCGGTATTGATTCAGCGACCGTACGTCGTGATTTTTCCTATTTTGGTGAACTTGGTCGTCGTGGCTTTGGCTATGATGTCAAAAAACTCATGACGTTTTTTGCCGATTTGCTTAATGATAACTCCATCACCAATGTCATGCTGGTTGGTATTGGAAATATGGGCCATGCCCTTCTCCACTACCGCTTTCATGAGCGTAACAAGATGAAGATTATCATGGCCTTTGACCTAGATGACCATCCCGAAGTCGGTACCCAAACTCCTGATGGAATTCCCATTTACGGGATTTCTCAAATCAAGGATAAAATCAAGGATGCTGATGTGAAGACTGCTATCCTGACAGTTCCCAGCGTCAAGTCACAAGAGGTTGCTAATCTCTTGGTGGATGCTGGTGTGAAAGGAATTCTCAGTTTTTCACCAGTCCATCTGCATTTACCAAAAGATGTGGTCGTTCAGTATGTTGATTTGACAAGTGAACTCCAAACTCTCCTCTATTTCATGCGAAAAGAGGATTAGAAAGCGAAAATCATTTTATGAAAAAACCAGTTATAGGGATTACAGGAAACGAAAAAACTCATCCAGATGATGATATCATGATGAGCTACGCTGCAAAAGGCTTTGTGGAAGGCGTTAAAGACGCTGGAGGGATTCCCATCATCCTACCGATTGGTAATCAAGAAATGGCCTGCCACTATATCAGTATGATTGACAAGCTCATCTTGACAGGTGGGCAAAATGTTGATCCAAAATTCTATGGTGAACCAAAAATCATCGATAGCGATGACTACCACCTTCAAAGAGACATCTTCGAACTGGCCCTCATCAAGGAAGCGATTAAACAGAAAAAGCCAATTTTCTCTGTCTGCCGTGGTACCCAACTCTTTAACGTTGCCATGGGTGGAACTTTGTATCAAGATATCGAAGATCACTGGCAGGATTGTTCCGCCGAGTACACAACCCAACGCTTAGTGACAGAACCAAATACCGTTCTCCGAGAAATCTATGGAGAAATCTCCCATATCAACTCCTTCCACCACCAGAGCATCAAGGATTTAGCACCTAACTTAAAGATTGCAGCTCATGATCCTAAAGATGGTATTATTGAGGCTGTCATGAGTACGGATGATGTCGCCTTTCTCGGTGTCCAATGGCATCCAGAATTTCTATTTGAAAATCGTCCCAAAGATAAAAACCTCTTTGACTATGTTGTTAATGAACTTTAGATTAAATCCGTCTTTTCACGATAACTAAAGTAACTGGAGTGAGAGACAATCAAATGGTCCAAGAGGACAATTCCCATCAGGTCGCAGGCTTCTTTGACAAGTTTAGTAACATGATCATCATTTCGGCTAGGGGCTACCGCTCCCGAAGGATGATTGTGGACCAAGATGAGAGAAGTCGCCATATGCTTGATAGCATAGTGAAGAATCTCTCGCGGCTCAGCGATACTACGAGTTGCAGAACCGATAAAAATGGTCTGTTGATGGATGATTTGATTTTGAGTATTGAGATAGAGCGCCACCAGGTGCTCTTGTTTTTTGTCCCCTAATTCCTGTTGCATCTTCTTGGCCAACTTTTGGCTACTGAGAATACTTTCCATCTCAAGGGTCTCATGCTTGTGAATACGATGCCCCAGTTCCATCATAGCTTGTAATTCTATAGCCTTAACACGTCCAATACCTGACAGACTCTGCAATTCCTGCAGGGTCATCTTTTTCAAATCCGTTAGGCTTGAAAGGTTGTTCAAAACTTTCTGGGCAATTTCAAAAACGCTGGCTTGACGTGTTCCTGTCCTGAGTAGAATAGCTAGCAACTCTTGGTTACTGAGCGCTTCAACTCCTTCTTTGGCCAGTCTTTCTCTTGGCAGCAGTGAATCTTCTTGGAATGAAATACTATACATAAAAATCCTCCTCACTTTATTATTCGTGAGAAGGATGGAAAATTATATTTTTTTCTCAATTGGGGCTACACTAGCCAAAAGTTTTTTCAAACCAACATCTGGGAAATTAATTTTCAATTCCTGAGTAGCACCGCTACCTGAAACTTCCAAAACAGTTCCCTCACCCCATTTCTTGTGGAGAGCAATATCTCCAATGGACCAATTTGACTCACTAGACGCTGATTTTGCCCCAGCTGTAAATTGACCAAATGGGAGACCGCTTGACTGGATAGTTTTTGGAGCAGCACTGCGTTTACGGTCTTGAAGAGCTTGAGCCAAACTCATTCCTTGACCGAAGGCAAGACCACCACTGCTATAAGATGCCTTAAAGCTTGTATTTGTTGGACGAGCCAGACCTTGATACTCAAGCAAGTCTGAACTGATTTCGTTAATAAATCGGGTCGGACGGTTGTAGTTGGTACGACCAAAAAGCAGGCGCGAGTTGGCATTGGTCAGATAGAGAATTTTCTCTGCACGCGTAATTCCTACATAGGCCAGACGGCGTTCTTCTTCTAGTTCATCTGGATCTTCAGCCGCACGACTAAGTGGGAAGACATTTTCTTCCATCCCAATCAAAAAGACAACTGGAAACTCGAGACCTTTGGCAGCATGCAGGGTCATCAAGGTCACTTCTGATGTCTCCTGACTACCTGAATCTGTATCCGCAATCAAGGCCAAGTCATTTAAAAAACGACTCAGTTTATCCAGACCAGTTTCTTCTTCTGGCCCATCAGAGGTGTCATCAAAGTTTTTCGTCACAGAAAGAAACTCTTCGATATTTTCAACCCGAGCCTTACTTTCCAGAGTTGCTTGGGCATTAAGAATATCGACATAACCTGTTTTTTCTAGTACGGACTCAACCAACTCAGTAATGCTTAACTGGTCCAGCTGCTCTCGCAAATCTAACATCATATTGGCAAAATCCCAGATAGACTGGGCTGCTTTACCCTTGATACCAGACAACATGATGTTTGCAGAAGCATCTAGCATGGACATGTCTTGCACATTCGCAAAGTCACGGATTTTCTCAACTGTACCTGGACCAATTCCACGTTTCGGTTCGTTAATAATACGCTCAAAACTGATATTGTCACTCAAATTAGCAATGAGGTTGAGGTAAGCGATAATATCGCGAATTTCCTTACGGCTGTAGAACTTGGTTCCTCCGACCATTGTATAAGGGATATTTGACTTGAGCAGGGCTTCCTCAATAGTACGGGACTGCGCATTAGTCCGATAGAGAACTGCAAAATCCTTGTGAAGGAAGTTTTGACTCCGACCAAGTTCATCAATGGTTTTGGCTACAAACACAGCCTCATCCAGCTCATTATCGGCACGATAATAAACGATTTGCTCCCCATCTGCATTCTGGGTCCAGAGATTCTTAGGACGGCGGTTTTTATTGTTTTTAATGACCTCGTTGGCCGCTTGGAGAATGGTTTTAGTTGAGCGGTAATTTTCCTCCAACAAGACAACCTTGGCTTGAGGGTAATCCTTTTCAAAGTCCAAAATATTCTGCATATCAGCACCACGCCAACCGTAGATAGACTGGTCCGCATCCCCAACCACACAGATGTTTTTAAAGCGCGAAGCCAAGAGTTTGACCAATTGGTACTGGGCATGGTTGGTATCTTGGTACTCATCAACATGTATGTATTGGAACTTCTGCTGGTAATAAGTCAAAACATCAGGATTTTGATCAAAAAGACGCAAGGTCAGCATAATCAAATCATCAAAGTCAACCGACTCTGACTGACGAAGCTCTTTCTGATAGGCTGTATAACACTGGGCCACGATTTGCGTGTACATATCTCCAGCTTGAGCAGCATAAACCACATCATCAATCAAGTCATTCTTAGCATTGGAAATGGTCCCTAAGATGCTCCGTTCATTCCATTTTTTAGGATCCAAGTTCAACTGCTTGAGAATCCGTTTCATAAGTGTTCGCTGTTCACCAGGATCTACAATAGTGAAATTTCTGTTGTAGCCAATATGGTCCGCATCACGACGCAAGATACGAACACACATGGAGTGAAAGGTCGCAATCAGACAGTCCTGAGTTGCTGGATTAAGGCTATAAGCACGCTCTTTCATCTCACGCGCAGCCTTATTGGTAAAGGTAATGGCCAAGATATTCCAAGGATTGACTAGCTTTTCATCAATCAGATAAGCAATGCGGTGGGTCAAAACTCTGGTCTTTCCAGAACCAGCCCCCGCCATGATCAACAAGGGCCCTTCTGTCGTTTGCACCGCCTCAGCCTGACGGTCATTCATTCCATTTAATAATGCGTTCATCTTCTCTTCCTTACTCTTGAAGTCAATATTTCTATTATATCAGAATTCAAGGAAAATATCTTTACCTAGACTGGTTACGTGTAGAAGGCAAATTCTTATATCTAGATAAAAAATGAGCTTGGATAGTATTTCCAAACTCATTTATTACTCAATGAAAATCGAAGTGCAAACTAGGAAGCTAGCCGCAGGCTGTACTTGAGTACGGCAAGGTGAAGCTGACGTGGTTTGAATTTGATTTTCGAAGAGTATGAAGTCAATTTTAATATACTAGAACAATCCTAATACTGTTCCATCGCTTTCAACATCCATATTTAGAGCAGCAGGTCGTTTTGGAAGTCCAGGCATGGTCATGACATCACCAGTTAAGGCAACGATAAAGCCTGCACCTAATTTTGGTACCAATTCACGAATGGTAATTTCAAAGTTTTCAGGTGCTCCAAGTGCATTTGGATTATCTGAGAAACTGTATTGAGTTTTAGCCATACAGATTGGCAATTTGTCCCAACCGTTTTGAACGATTTGAGCGATTTGTGTTTGAGCTTTCTTCTCAAAGTTCACTTTGCTACCACGGTAGATTTCAGTAACAATCTTTTCAATCTTTTCTTGAACAGAAAGGTTATTGTCATACAAACGTTTATAGTTAGTTGGAGTTTCAGCAATAGTCTTAACAACTGTTTCGGCAAGTGCTACTCCACCTTCTGCACCATCAGCCCAGACACTTGCTAGTTCAACTGGCACATCAATAGAAGCACAGAGTTCTTTCAAGGCTGCGATTTCAGCTTCTGTATCAGAAACAAATTCGTTAATAGCCACAACTGCTGGAATACCGAACTTACGGATATTTTCAACGTGCCGTTTCAAGTTAGCAAAACCGGCACGAACTGCCTCCACATTTTCCTCTGTCAGAGCATCTTTAGCCACGCCACCATTCATCTTAAGGGCACGAAGGGTTGCAACAATAACTACTGCATCTGGAGATGTTGGCAAGTTTGGTGTCTTAATATCAAGGAATTTCTCGGCACCAAGGTCTGCACCAAAACCAGCTTCAGTAACTGTGTAATCAGCCAAGTGAAGGGCTGTTGTAGTTGCCAAGACAGAGTTACATCCGTGAGCGATATTGGCAAATGGACCACCATGTACAAAGGCAGGTGTTCCGTAAATTGTCTGAACCAAGTTTGGCTTAATCGCATCCTTCAAAATCAAAGCTAAGGCACCTTCAACCTGCAAATCACCTACAGAAACAGGTGTACGATCATAGCGATAACCGATAACAATATTAGCCAAACGGCGTTTCAAGTCCTCGATGTCCGTAGCCAAGCAAAGAATTGCCATGATTTCGGAAGCAACGGTAATGTCAAAGCCATCCTCACGTGGGATACCATTTAAAGGACCACCAAGCCCAACTGTAACATGACGAAGTGCACGATCATTCAAGTCCACTACACGTTTCCAAAGGATACGACGTTGGTCAATTCCCAACTCATTCCCTTGGTGCAAGTGGTTGTCAATCAAGGCAGAAAGAGCATTGTTGGCAGTCGTAATGGCATGCATGTCTCCAGTGAAGTGAAGGTTGATGTCTTCCATTGGCAGAACTTGGGCATAACCACCACCTGCCGCACCACCCTTAATCCCCATTACTGGACCAAGAGATGGTTCGCGAATAGCAATCATGGTTTTCTTGCCAATTTTATTCAAGGCATCCGCTAGACCAATGGTAATAGTTGATTTCCCTTCACCTGCAGGCGTTGGATTGATAGCAGTAACCAAGATCAATTTCCCAACTGGATTGCTCTCAACTGCACGAATTTTATCAAAGCTGAGTTTAGCCTTGTACTTTCCATACAACTCCAAATCATCGTAAGAAATACCAAGTTTCTCTACAACATCAACAATTGGCTTCAACTCAATACTCTGTGCGATTTCAATATCTGTTTTCATTCAAAACTCCTCTAACCTCTTATATGATAATTCATTATAACACAAAACAAGATTTTTAACATCCTAAAACTCTCTAAACGTTCGTAAATATCCCTATTTTTAAGGTTTTTAAAGCCCTTTCTTAAATTTTATATGGCTTTATAGTTTGAAACTATATTCTTTCCTTTTACCAAAATTTTATCACTTTCATTTTACTTACCGTTTATTTTTGTGTACAATAGTGCTATGAAAATTTTAGTTACATCGGGCGGTACCAGTGAAGCTATCGATAGCGTCCGCTCCATCACTAACCATTCTACAGGTCGCTTGGGCAAAATCATCACAGAAACTTTGCTTGCTGCAGGGCATGAAGTTTATTTAATTACGACAAAACGAGCTTTGAAGCCAGAATCACATCCCAACCTAAGTATTCGAGAAATTAACAATACCAAGGACCTTCTACTAGAAATGCAAGAACGTGTTCAGGATTATCAAGTCTTGATTCACTCAATGGCGGTATCCGACTACACTCCTGTTTATATGACTGGGCTAGAAGAAGTTCAGGCTAGCTCCAATCTAGAAGAATTTTTAAGCAAGCAGAATCATCAAGCCAAGATTTCTTCAACTGATGATGTTCAGGTTTTGTTCCTAAAAAAGACACCCAAAATCATATCCCTAGTCAAGGAATGGAATCCTGCTATTCATCTGATTGGTTTCAAACTGCTGGTTGATGTTACCGAAGACCATCTGGTTGACATTGCTAGAAAAAGTCTTATCAATAACCAAGCTGACTTGATTATTGCGAATGATCTGACTCAAATCTCAGCAAAACAGCACCGAGCTATCTTTGTTGAAAAAAATCAGCTTCAATCTGTTAACACTAAAGAAGAAATTGCAGAACTCCTCCTTGAAAAAATTCAAGCCTATCATTCATAGAAAGGAAAGCTATGGCACATATTCTCTTGGCTGTAACGGGATCAATCGCCTCTTACAAGTCGGCAGATTTAGTCAGTTCTCTAAAAAAACAAGGTCATCAAGTCACTATCTTAATGACTCAGGCTGCTACAGAGTTTATCCAACCTTTGACACTACAGGTACTCTCACAGAATTCCGTCCACTTGGATGTCATGAAAGAACCCTATCCTGATCAAGTCAATCATATCGAACTTGGAAAAAAAGCAGATTTATTTATCGTGGCCCCTGCAACAGCTAACACTATTGCAAAACTAGCCCACGGCTTTGCGGACAACATGGTAACTTGTATGGCTCTAGCCTTGCCAAGTCATATTCCCAAACTCATCGCACCAGCTATGAATACAAAAATGTATGACCATCCAGCAACTCAGGCTAATCTGAAAACATTAGAAACCTACGGCTATCAGCTGATTGCTCCTAAGGAATCCCTACTAGCTTGTGGAGACCACGGACGAGGAGCCTTAGCTGATCTCACAATTATTTTAGAAAGAATAAAGGAAACTCTCGATGAAAAAACGCTCTAATATTGCACCCATTGCTATCTTTTTTGCAGCCATGCTCGTGATACATTTTCTGAGCTCACTTATCTTTAACCTTTTTCCATTTCCAATCAAACCGACCATCGTTCATATTCCTGTCATTATTGCCAGCATTATTTACGGTCCACGAGTTGGAGTTACACTTGGATTTTTGATGGGGCTACTTAGTTTGACAGTTAATACAATTACGATTCTACCGACAAGCTACCTCTTCTCACCATTTGTACCAAACGGAAACATCTACTCAGCTATCATTGCTATCGTCCCACGTATTTTGATTGGTTTAACTCCTTATCTAGTCTATAAACTGATGAAAAATAAAACTGGTCTGATTTTAGCTGGTGCCCTTGGTTCACTTACCAACACAGTCTTTGTACTTGGTGGAATTTTCTACCTTTTTGGAAATGTCTTTGATGGTAATATCCAAAAACTCCTAGCAACTGTTATCTCAACAAATTCGATTGCTGAATTAGTTATTTCTGCAGTTCTAACCCTAGCCATTGTTCCAAGACTACAAACATTGAAGAAATAAAAACAATCTCCGCTTTCATACTTGAAGGTGGAGATTTTGTTTGATGTAGTTTGTGTTTTTAGTGAAATGTTTACGAGTCTTTAATTAAAAAAATGGCCTATAAACTTAAGTAAATCCTTGCTTTATTGTCTTGTTTATTGTACTATACTAGTGTATATACAGACAAAAAGGAGATTCTTATGAATACACGGAAAAAGACACAATTTATGACAATGACTGCCCTCTTAACGGCTATTGCGATTTTGATTCCAATCGTTATGCCTTTTAAGATTGTCATTCCACCTGCTTCTTACACTTTGGGAAGCCACATCGCTATTTTTATTGCCATGTTCTTATCGCCCTTGATGGCTGTTTTTGTCATCCTAGCCTCTAGTTTTGGATTTTTGATGGCTGGCTATCCCATGGTGATCGTTTTTCGAGCTTTTTCCCATATCTTTTTTGGGACTTTGGGGGCTCTTTACCTACAAAAATTCCCCAATACCCTAGATAAACCAAAAGCTTCCTGGATTTTCAACTTTGTGTTAGCGCTTGTCCATGCCCTTGCTGAAGTATTGGCCTGTGTCGTTTTTTACGCAACTTCTGGTACCAATGTAGAAAATATGTTTTATGTTCTATTTGTACTAGTTGGATTTGGCACAATTATTCATAGTATGGTAGACTATACATTAGCACTAGCTGTCTATAAAGTGCTTCGAAAACGCCGTTAAAAAGGAAAAGCTATGACAAAAGATCGCAAACAAGCTCTGCTCCAACTCTTGAAAGAAGCTCCTAAAGCCCTTAATGGCCAAAGTTTGGCGGAACATTTTCATGTCACACGTCAGGTCATTGTGCAGGACATTGCAATTTTGAGAGCCGATGGCGCTCCTATCCTATCCACTAATCGTGGCTACGTCTATAAGCAAATTGATACCAATCCTTATGTTCATAAACTTTTCAAAGTGAAACATGAAGTTGAAGAAATCGGTCAAGAACTCCTTGCTATTGTTGATAATGGTGGGCGTGTTCAAAATACCTTGATTGACCATCCCGTTTATGGAGAAATTGAAACCTTGCTGAAACTGTCTTGTCGCAGAGACGTTCAACATTTTCTAGAACAAGTCGAGCATTCAGATTTTAGACCTCTGTCTGAATTGACAGATGGTATCCACTACCACCTAGTTGAAGCCGAAACACAACAAGACCTCCACTATATCGAGGAGGCCTTTGATCGGCTAGGTTATTTAGTAAAGGATTAGAAAATTTTCTTTTCCCAATCGTCTTCTGTACGGCGAGGGTAGAAAAATTCAGATTTGTCAGGAGCTTCCATCATCTCCATCAAAGGTAGCATATCATAGGCCAGATCCAAGTTTGGAATCTGGTCTTTTTGAATCCAATAGCTCAAATAGTAACAATGATATTTAAAAACCACATTGAATGAAAATTAACAACTACCTACTTACTAAAAATATATCACCAGTTATGTTGATCAACATTATCCTTAGTCACAAGATAAATTGGAGAAACTGTTTCTTTTTCCAGTTTTTTCCCTTGATAATGATCTATTGCTGATTGAATAGCAATTTCACCCATCTTAGCTGGTTGCTGAGCAATAGTGGCAGTAATATCACCTTTTGCAATAGCATCATGTGCATCTGGTTGACCATCAATACCAACAATTAATACATTGCTAAGACCAGCTGCTTTTACTGCTTGTGCAGCTCCTAACGCCATCTCATCATTCTGTGCAAAGATTGCTTGTACTTCTTTGTTTCCTTGAATCATATTTTGCGCTGTATTCAAAGCTTTTGCACGATCAAAATTAGCGGATTGACTAGAAAGAACATCTAAATTTGTCTTTGAAATTTGTTCAAATCCTTTACCTCTATCTACTGTTGCAGAAGCGCCTGGGACCCCTGATAATTCAAAAGTTTTTGCTTTTTCTCCCAATTGCTTGGTAATAAATTCAGCAGCCATTTTACCCGCTTCTACATTATCAGAAGCAACAGTTGTCAAGACTTCACCACCATTACTACCGCGGTCAATTAAGATTACTGGAATGTTTGCATTATTAGCAGCTTTAATAGATGTCACAATTGCATCAGAATCAACTGGATTAATTAGCAAAGCATCTACATTTTGACTAATAAAATTTTGAATATCATCTGCTTGTCTAGCAGCATCATCTTGTGCATCTGCTATCTTCAAAGTTACTTCTTTTTCCCCTGCAGCTTTTTCAAGGCCATCTTTCATAGCCACAAAATAAGGATTGTTAGTAGTAGAAATAGAAACTCCTAATTTTAATTCTTTTGCCGACTTTTGAGTCGTAGATTTATTATCATTTGATGAATTTCCTAAACCAGTTTTTCCACAAGCTACTAAAGCAAAAATAAATGTTACAAACAAAGCAAAAATGCTAATTTTTTTAATAATTTTCATGTTATTACTCCTCGTAATATATATCTACAGGGATAGTTTCCATCCCGACTATTGTTCGTCATCTAATAAATTGTTACTATTTCCAAAAAACTTGAAAAATTATTCTACTATTTTACAACTTTAAAACGATCAATCAAAACAGCAATTAAGATTACAACTCCTTTTACTACTTGTTGCCAAAATGCTGAAACACCAATAATATTAAGTCCATTATTCAAAACTCCAATAATTAAAGCACCTATTAGAGTCCCCAATATACGACCTTTACCTCCAGATAAAGAGGTTCCCCCAAGAACAACAGCTGCAATAGCATCCATTTCATAACTAGCACCTGCTGTTGGTTGAGCAGAACTTAAGCGTGATGTTATAATCAATCCAGAAATTGAAGCCATAATACCTGATATTGAATAAATGATAATTTTCACTTTATTTAATTTTACACCTGATATATATGCTGCTTTTTCATTCCCCCCTATAGCATATACAGATTTACCAAATGCTGTTTTATGAAGTAAAACATATAAAACAATAAATACAATAAACATAATAATTACAGGAAATGGAATTCCTACTATGTAACCTTGCCCCAAAAATTGAAATAAGAATGTATCACTTAATCCTTTTGTAATAGGATTTCCATTTGTATAAACAAGTGTTGCTCCCCTAAAAATAGTCATAGTCGCTAAAGTGACGATAAATGGAGCTAATTTCCCGTAGGAAATCAATAATCCATTCATCATACCTAGAATGCAACCCAAAATTAAAGAGATGAGAATTGCTAATGTAACAGGCATTCCGGATCCTAATAGGCCAGCTGTTAGCGCACTGGATAAGGCTAAAATTGATCCAACTGATAAATCAATTCCACCTGTTAGAATAACAAAGGTCATTCCAAAAGCAATCAGTGCATTTGATGTTACTTGCAATAGTAAATTTAACAGATTATTTGCTGTTAAAAAATTTGAATTGATAATAGTGATGACAGCCATTAAAATTATCAATGCTATTACTGTTGTCAATTCTGACATATACTTCATAGTATTTTTCACACTATTGTCCTCCTGTAGCTAGTTGCATAACTTTTTCTTGTGTAGCTTCTTGACGTGTTAATTCTCCACTAATTCTACCTTCATGCATGACCATAATACGATCACTGACTCCAATCACTTCTGGTAAATCTGAAGAGACCATAATAATCGGTACACCTCGTTCAGCCAATTCATTCATTAATTGGTAAATTTCACGCTTAGCTCCAACATCTACCCCACGAGTTGGCTCATCTAAAATCAGTACTTTTGGTGCAATACCTATCCATTTTGCTAAAACTACTTTCTGTTGATTACCACCAGAAAGTGTCCCAACTTCTTTATCTGGATAACCTGATTTAATTTGTAACCTATCAATTAAGCGTTGTACAAATATATCACTTGTTTTATTATCAAAAATGCCATTTTTAACAAAATCACGAGTACTAGGTAAAGTCATATTATCTTTGATAGAAAAATCTAAAATCAATCCCTCATCTTTACGATCTTCTGTTAAGAAACCAATTCCATGCTTAATTGCTTCAAAAGGATTTTTAATTATCAGTTCTTCTTCGTTTATTATAATTTGACCAGATTTTAAAGAATCAATTCCAAAAATTGCTCGCATTATTTCAGTACGACCAGCCCCCATCAAACCAGAAAAACCAAGAATTTCCCCTTGACGTACATAGAAAGAAACATCCGTAAAAGAATTACCAGAAAGATTCTTAGCTTGAAAAACAATATTCCCAATCTCAGCCTTTTTTTCTGGATAGTAATCTTCTAATTCACGACCTACCATCTTTTGAACTAATTCATCCGCATTAGTTAACTTCGTTTTCTTGGTATCAATTACAAACCCATCTCTCATTACAGTTATAAGATCTGTGATCTTAAAGATTTCTTCCATCCGATGTGAAATATACACAATACCTACACCATCAGATTTTAATCCTTCTATCACTTTGAAAAGTGTTTCAGTTTCACGATCAGTTAAAGCTGCTGTAGGTTCATCCATAATTAACAAGGAAACTTCTGATAATAAACATTTTGCTATTTCTATCATTTGTTGTTGTCCAACTGATAATTGACCAATAATTGCATCGAGAGGAATAGAGATATTAAGACGTTTAAATGCTTCTTTAGCTTTCTTTTCCATACTAGCTTTATCTAGAAAGCCAATCGAATTTTTAATTTCTCTTCCTAAAAAAAGATTATCAAGTACAGTCATATCTGGCCAAGTATTCATTTCTTGATGAATAAAACTCAATCCAAACCGTTCTGCCTCTTGAGGATTAGAAAATGTTTTTTCTTTTCCATCAATAAAAATAGTTCCTGAAGTAGCTGGAAAAAGTCCAGTTAAAATATTCATTAAGGTTGATTTGCCTGCACCATTCTCCCCCATTAAAGCATGAACTTCTCCTGAATTAAGAACCAAATCAATACTTTCTAAAACACGATTATTCCCAAAAGATTTTGAAATGTTCTTCATTTCAATTTTCATAGGCAACCCCCTTCTAAATAATAACTCCTGATTGCAAGATTATATTCGAATATGGTGTATCTTCCCCAGTGCGAATAACTGCCTTAACTTTAGTACTCATAGCTTTCAGTTCTTCATGACTAATATATTCAATAATTATATTCGATCCTAAAAGATCTAGAACTGCTTGCCACTGTTCTTTGTTTTTTTCCTTAATTTCTTCTGCTAAGAAAATTTTTTCAATAAGTACATGATCTGAATATTCTTTTAAAACTTCTAAAAAACTTGGACTACCTTTTCTTAATGCTAAATCAATTTTATCAACACCTTTTGGAACTGGTAATCCTAAATCACCGATACAAACCAGATCCATATGACCTAAATCATCAGCTAGTTTTGCTATATTACTATTTAAAATCCCATATTTCTTCATATCCTGGATGCTCCTTTATTTCTTTCAAACTCGGCATGCCACCTTGCGCTCCAAATCTTTGAACAGAAAGATGTGAAGCAATCGTTGCAAAGGACAATGCAACATTCATCTCTTTTCCTTTTGAGATAGCATAAGCAAAAGCACCATTAAACGTATCTCCTGCTCCTGTAGTATCAACTACTTCTGCTTTTATAGCAGGAATCTTCTGAACTGCTGTCCCATCATAATAAATAGAACCTTCAACTCCTAATGTCACAATCATTTTATTAGGATAAATTTTAATAATTTCTTCTAATTTCTTATCTGGAAAAAGCTCTGAACATTCATGCTCATTAGGAGTAATAAAATCACAAAAAGGAATCATCTCTATGTCTGTTTCTCTAGCTGGTGCAGGATTGTAAAGCACCTTAACTTGATTTTCTTGACAAAATTTAGCTATAGATAGGTTGGCTTCATGTGGTATTTCATTCTGTAATACAACAATACTTGCATCACTAATCAATTCCCACTCATTTTTCCAATCATTTGTTTTAACTAAATTATTCGCTCCGGGATAATAAATAATTCTATTATCACCTCCATATAAAGTAATTTGTGCAACTCCTGTAGATTGTGGTACCGTTCCCACATGTTCTGTAGAAATATTATTATTTTGCAGATTACTTAGTAAATCTGCTGAAAAAATATCTTCTCCGACGTTTCCAAATATGTAAATATTATCTTCTACACTGGATAATCTACCAATAGCTACAGCTTGATTTGCACCTTTTCCACCCGGAACTATATTAAATGAATCCCCAAAAATCGTTTCACCTCCTTCTGGAATCCTTTTTGTTCTCATAACTAAGTCCATTGAAATACTTCCAACAACAACAATTTTACTCATTACTTTCTCCTTAATGTATTTCTTTCTACGTATCTAACAGGTAGTTTAATTTTAGCTTCATCTATAGAGAACTTATTTGCCATATTATAGATTAGTTTTGCAGCCTGTTCTCCCATTTTATATGATGATTGGTGAATAGTTGATAAAGAAGGGTAAATAAATTGACTAAGTACAATATCATCATAACCAATGATTTGAATATCATCTGGAATTTTTTTACCAATTGCTAAAATTTCATGAATATAAGCTATCGCATGAATATCAGAAGGTGCTATAATACTATCGATATTTGGATTTCTTTTTAGATTCTCTTTAGCTTCTTTTTGAATTTTTTCAAAGTCAAACGTTTCACTTTCTTCAATACAAATTTCTAAAGATTTATTCCTCAAATAGTTTAAACTTGCTTCAAAGCGTTCCGCGATATTCTCGGCTTTATCATCTAAAACTTTAATAATCATAACTTGCTTAGCGCCAGCATTCCAAATTGCTTTAGCAGCCAAACGTCCACCCAACTGATTATCAGAAAAGACACCGTAACCTGTATCTTTACTAATTCGGTCAACCACAACAACAGGTAACGTAAGATTTGGAAATTCCTTTGTAAAGTCAAGTGTCGTTATAATACCAGCTGCATTTGTTTTTAACAAAAGGTTTATATATTCTTCTAACGAATCATGATCTGAAATAGTACCAACCATAATCCTATAACCTTTATCTTTCAAATATGATTCAGCTCCTCGAACCAATCTTGGGAAGAATGGATTAGAAATATCTGGCAATAAGAGTCCTACCATTTGATTTTTTTTAGTTTTCAAAGATTGTGCTAATACATTCGGCGTGTAATTTAATTTCTTGATAGCATTTTTTATCTTTTCTCTAGCATCATCTCCGACATAGCCTTTTTTCGAAATATATCTTGAAACTGTTGACTTTGATACTCCAGCTTCTTCAGCAACCTGTTTTATTGTAGTCATCACTCCTCCTTTTTTATTGTGGAACCGTTCCCTTATTTATATAGTAAGCGTTTTCTTTGTTTTTGTCAATACTTTTTTAGAAATATTTTAAATTTATTTTAGATTATATATGTTTTTTCCTAATTTTCTATTACTATTAGCCCGGAAACACAACAAGACCTCCACTATATCGAGGAGGCGTTTGACCAGATCCGTTATTTAGTATAGGATTAGAAAATTTTCTTTTCCCAATCGTCTTCTGTACGATGACGGTAGAAAAACTCTGATTTGTCAGGAGCTTCCATCATTTTCATCAAGGATAACATATCATAGGCCAGATCCAAGTTTGGAATCTGGTCTTTTTGCACCCAAGAAACTTCTCCTTCATCTGAAGAGCGAAGGCTACCAGAGAACTCAGTCGCCTTGTAACAAATGACAATATAGCGCCCACCTGTATCTAGTGGCCAATTTTTAATGCCAACAAGTTGAGGATTTTGGATAGTCAACCCTGTTTCTTCATAGATTTCACGAATGACAGACTCTGCGAAGGACTCGCCGTTTTCTACATGGCCTCCTGGAAAGGCATAACCGGACCAACGATTTTTTTTAGGAGCGCGATATTGCATCACCACGCGCTGAGTTTCGGTGTCTTCAATCAGACAAATGTTTGTTAAAATTGTTAATTGAGAACGGGACATACATAGACTCACTTTCTAATTTATTAAATTTTCAGACTTGGTACCAGAAATATTAGCTTTTACTTTTTAGAATTATTTAGAATAGAATACCATCCGTTTTTCCTTCATAGGCTTTCCAAGTTCAAGTATCTTTTCTTGTCCATCAAAAGTAAAACCCATTTTTTGATAGAAAGCAATGGCTCGCTTATTATCTTTCAATACCCATAAGAAAATTTCAGAAAAATGATCAAGAGCAGTCAAAGCTACTTTCACTAACTTTTGTGCGATTCCTTTTCCATAATAGTCTTTTAAAACATATAAAGCAATAATTTCACCAGCTTGAATAGTCTCATCACGAAAGCTGCCATAACTGATAAAACCAACTACCTTCAGGCCATCTATCGCAATCAATGTATTTTCTGGATACTTTTGACTAAAGAATCGACATCTTTCTAATGTCATTGTCTCCTGAAATTCTGCAGGCAAAAGGTCATCATAAGCCTCTCTCCACGTTTGCCAGTGAACAAGGGACTTACCTTCTATCTCTTCAGGAGTTTCCATTAATTTGATAATAACCGTCATTTGTTTTCTTCTCCTTAATTCAACACCCTGACTTCCTTTGCTACTTTTTGTAGAAATTTTTGTCTTGTTGAACTTGTATTTACTTCACGGCCTAACTCTCCTAAAATCGAAACCCTCTTTGTTTTTATGCCACAGTGATTCAATACAGCATTCTTTAATACTGATATTCCATAACTGTCTGGAATGTTAATCGGACCTGAAAATACTTTATACCACCAAGTTGGTGCCATGGAGGTTGCATAGATACTAGCTGTTTTTCCTTTTAGTAACTTTTTGAACTGTTTACCTCTCAAGTAGTTCAAAATAAAGCTTCCTCGATTATTTGCGGAGTATGCAATGCCTGGCGTAAAAACACGATCAATCCAACCTTTCAATAGACTAGACATACTACTCCACCAAATAGGATAAACAAAAATGAAATGATCTGCCCACTGGATTAATTCTTGAGAGCGTAGAATGAACAGATCGTCCTCCATACTTTGTCGATAACCATAACGTAAAACAGGATCAAACTCTTCTGCATTAAGATTAATCATTTCAAGTTCATGTCTATTTGAGTCTATGTTTTCTACAATCGTTTGAAAAATTGCTTGGCAGTAACTTTCTTTATCAGGATGTCCATTGATAACTAAAATATTCATAAAATTCCCCTAATCCAACGCCTTGACTTCCAACATCATATCACGAATCTGAGCTGCTAGTTCAAAGTCAAGCACTTCGACGGCTTCTTGCATTTGTTTTTCTAGTTTCTTGACAAGTTCCTTACGTTCTTGTTTGTTGAGGCTATTGATATCGACTTCCTTGTCTTCTTCCATAGCAACCGCCTTGGTTACGGCAATAAGGTCTCGGATTTCTTTCTTAATGGTTTGTGGAACGATACCATGTTCTTCATTATAGGCCATCTGGATTTTCCGACGGCGAGCCGTTTCATCAATGGCACGTTGCATTGACTGGGTAACCGTGTCCGCATACATGATGACATGACCTTCACTGTTACGAGCAGCACGACCAATGGTCTGGATAAGACCACGCTCATTACGAAGGAAACCTTCCTTGTCAGCATCGAGAATAGCTACGAGACTCACTTCGGGAACGTCAATCCCTTCACGGAGCAGGTTGATTCCGACCAAGACATCAAAGACACCCAAACGCAGATCTCGGATAATCTCTGTCCGCTCTAAAGTCTTGATATCCGAGTGCATGTACTTAACCTTGATACCCATTTCTTTGAAGTAGTCGGTTAAGTCCTCTGCCATCTTCTTGGTTAAGGTTGTGATAAAGGTACGCTCATTCTTCTCAACACGGGCATTAATTTCACCTAAGAGATCATCAATCTGTCCCATAGTCGGACGGACTTCCACCTCAGGATCCAAAAGCCCTGTCGGACGAATGATTTGCTCAATCACTGTCTCGGTCTGTTCATTTTCATAGTCACCAGGTGTCGCTGAAACGTAAACAATCTGATGAACGTGACTCTCAAACTCCTCACGACGGAGAGGACGATTGTCCAAGGCAGACGGTAAACGGAAACCATAATTGACCAGCATTTCCTTACGCGAACGGTCTCCATTGTACATTCCCTTGATTTGCCCCATAGTCATGTGACTCTCGTCAATCATGATTAAGAAATCATCTGGGAAGAAGTCGAGAAGGGTATAAGGAGGCTCACCCTCACTCCGTCCATCCATGTGACGTGAATAGTTCTCAACCCCGTTGGTATAGCCCATCTCACGCAGCATTTCGATATCATACTCTGTCCGCTGTTTCAAACGCTGGGCTTCCAGCAGTTTTCCTTCCTTTTCAAAGATAGCTAACTGCTCTTCCAATTCGGTCTGAATCTTGGCAATGGCAACTTCCATGTGGTCATCATTGGTCACAAAGTGTGTCGCAGGGAAAATCGCCAAATGATCCACTTCTCCCAATACCTGACCTGTCAAAGCCTCCACTTCACGAATACGGTCAATTTCGTCTCCAAAAAATTCTACTCGAAAGGCATGCTCATCACGGGAAGCTGGGAAAATCTCCACCACATCCCCACGAACACGAAATCTCCCCCGTTGGAAATCAATATCATTTCGCTCAAACTGGATGTCAACTAAGTCATTCAAGAGTTTATCACGAGAAATTTCCAGACCTGGGCGCAGACTTACAACACTATCAGCGTATTCCTTAGGCGAACCCAAACCATAGATACAAGAGACTGAGGCCACAACAATGACATCATTACGCTCCAAAAGAGCCGAAGTCGCTGAGTGGCGGAGTTTGTCAATCTCGTCATTGACAGAGCTGTCCTTCTCAATGTAGGTATCGCTAGAAGGGACATAGGCTTCTGGCTGGTAATAGTCATAGTAGGATACAAAATACTCAACAGCATTTTCAGGAAAAAATTCCTTAAACTCCCCATAGAGCTGTCCTGCTAGAGTCTTATTGTGGGCAATGACCAGAGTTGGTTTATTGACTTTGGAAATGACCTGACTCATGGTATAGGTCTTCCCTGTTCCAGTCGCCCCCATCAGAATCTGAGCTTTTTCTCCCCCCTCGATATTATCAACCAACTGCTCGATAGCTTGGGGTTGATCTCCTGATGGTTGGTATTTTGATACTAGTTTAAATTGATTGTCTGTAATGCGATTAATCATAAGAATCCTCTCTCGATGTGCTATTCCTATTTTAGCATACTTGTAGCATTTTCACGAAGAAAAGGACGGACCAAAGTCACATCCTTTCATTTTCTTTCTTTAATTGATAGGCGAGATAGACAATCAGCAGTAGCAAGACTAGACTTGTCATGATAGATCCTTCGATACCAAAAGAGCCACCTGATAGCCAGCTCTGATCGCCTTGTGGTAAAAAGGTCATCAGCGATGTTCCTGACAGCTGACCACTAACTAAAATCCCAAATAGATTTCCCTGAGCAAAATTCCAGGCGCCATGAATACCTGCAACACCCCAAACTGTATCGGTTTTGAGGAGGTAAAGTGACATGGCAACTCCGAATAAAAAGAGATTCACTAGAGATAGAGGGGTGAGACCCGAATTGCCCATATGAAGCAGGGTAAAGAACAGGCTAGATATAAGAACAGCAAGCTTTAGATTGGTTCTTGAGGCCAATTGAGGAAGGAGCCAAGCACGGGATACCACTTCTTCTGCTGTCCCCTGTAAAATCCAAAATGGGATAGTAAAGACGACAAAGATAAGAGAATAAGGATTCAAGTGAATGGACTCCAAACGATATTGCCCTAATGCTACTAAACCTAACAAGGTCAGAAGAAAAAGTGCCAGACCTAGACCAAATCCTTTAAGAAGATTGCTGAGGAAATTTTCTTTATAAAATCCTAAAGTTCGAATAGGTCTTTTCTCAACTTTTCTTGTCCATCTGAACACAGTGTTAAGAATAAAACCAAAGGCCAGCAATTCTAAAATTAAACGAAAATCACCTGTTTTATCCGTCAAGCTCTGATGCAAGGTCTGCAAGTAGGTTGCAAGATTTTGACCAGCCTCTCCAAAATTTCTAGCAAGTCCGATGAGAGCTAACAAACTAATACCATACAGAGTATAAGCCACAAACTCTCCTATGAAGACAAAAGCAAAGGCTAACAAGGGGCTTGTGTAAATGTTTAAACTCATTTTTGAAGCTTGGAAGTCTTTAAATATTCTTTTGTTCTTCATATCCCTGTCCTCTTTTCTTCTATCATATACTATTATTATAGCACTTTATAGTAGCAATTCAAGAAAGAAAAGGAAAAAACAATGTTATATTTTCTGACACGTAAATATAAAAATTTGCCTTTTTTTACTTTTTCTGATATAATGGGAAAATATTCGGAAAAGGAGACTAAAAATGAAGAAAAAATTTCTAGCATTTTTGCTAATTTTATTCCCAATTTTCTCATTAGGTATTGCGAAAGCAGAGACGATTAAGATTGTTTCTGATACCGCCTATGCACCTTTTGAGTTTAAAGATTCAGATCAAACTTATAAAGGAATTGATGTTGACATTATTAACAAAGTCGCTGAGATTAAAGGGTGGAACATTCAGATGTCCTATCCTGGATTTGATGCAGCGGTAAATGCAGTTCAAGCTGGTCAAGCTGACGCTATCATGGCAGGGATGACAAAGACTAAAGAACGTGAAAAAGTCTTCACCATGTCTGATACTTACTATGATACAAAAGTTGTCATTGCAACTACAAAGGCACTCAAGATTAGTAAATATGACCAATTAACTGGCAAAACCGTTGGTGTTAAAAACGGAACTGCTGCTCAACGTTTTCTTGAAACAATCAAAGATAAATACGGCTTTACTATTAAAACATTTGACACTAGTGATTTGATGAACAACAGCTTGAGTGCTGGTGCCATCGATGCCATGATGGATGACAAACCTGTTATCGAATATGCCATTAACCAAGGTCAAGACCTCCATATTGAAATGGACGGTGAAGCTGTAGGTAGCTTTGCTTTCGGTGTTAAAAAAGGTAGCAAATACGAGCACCTAGTTACTGAATTTAACCAAGCCTTGGCTGAAATGAAAAAAGATGGTAGTCTTGATAAAATCATCAAGAAATGGACTGCTTCATCATCTTCAGCAGTGCCAACCACAACTACTCTAGCAGGCTTAAAAGCTATTCCTGTTAAGGCTAAATACATCATTGCCAGCGATTCTTCTTTTGCACCTTTTGTTTTCCAAAACTCAAGCAACCAATTTACTGGTATTGATATGGAATTGATTAAGGCAATCGCTAAAGACCAAGGCTTTGAAATTGAAATCACCAACCCTGGTTTCGATGCAGCTATCAGTGCTGTCCAAGCTGGTCAAGCAGATGGTATCATTGCTGGTATGTCTGTCACAGATGCTCGTAAAGCAACTTTTGACTTCTCAGAATCATACTACACAGCCAATACTATCCTTGGTGTCAAAGAATCAAGCACCATTGCTTCTTATGAAGATTTGAAAGGAAAGACAGTCGGTGTTAAAAACGGAACTGCTTCTCAAACCTTCCTAACTGAAAATCAAAGCAAATACGGCTACAAAATCAAAACCTTCGCTGATGGTTCATCAATGTATGACAGTTTAAACACTGGTGCCATTGATGCTGTTATGGATGATGAGCCTGTTCTCAAATATTCTATCAGCCAAGGGCAAAAATTGAAAACACCAATCGCTGGAACTCCAATCGGTGAAACAGCCTTTGCTGTTAAAAAAGGAGCAAATCCAGAATTGATTGAAATGTTCAATAACGGACTTGCAAACCTTAAAGCAAACGGTGAATTCCAAAAGATTCTTGATAAATACCTAGCTAGCGAATCTTCAACTGCATCAACAAGCACTGTTGATGAAACAACTATCTGGGGCTTGCTTCAAAACAACTACAAACAACTCCTTAGCGGTCTTGGTATCACTCTTGCTCTAGCTCTCATCTCATTTGCTATTGCCATTGTTATCGGGATTATCTTCGGTATGTTTAGCGTTAGCCCCTACAAATCTCTTCGTGTGATTTCTGAGATTTTCGTTGACGTTATCCGTGGTATTCCTTTGATGATTCTTGCAGCCTTCATCTTCTGGGGAATTCCAAACTTCATCGAGTCTATTACAGGCCAACAAAGTCCAATTAACGACTTCGTAGCCGGTACTATTGCTCTATCGCTCAATGCAGCTGCTTATATCGCTGAGATTGTTCGTGGTGGTATTCAAGCCGTTCCAGTTGGTCAAATGGAAGCCAGCCGAAGCTTGGGTATCTCTTATGGAAAAACCATGCGTAAGATTATCTTGCCACAAGCAACTAAATTGATGTTGCCAAACTTTGTTAACCAATTCGTTATCGCTCTTAAAGATACAACCATCGTATCTGCTATCGGTTTGGTTGAACTCTTCCAAACTGGTAAGATTATCATCGCCCGTAACTACCAAAGTTTCAAGATGTATGCAATCCTTGCTATCTTCTATCTTGTAATTATCACACTTTTGACTAGACTAGCGAAACGCTTAGAAAAGAGGATTCGTTAATGGCAAAATTAAAAATTGATGTAAATGATTTACACAAAAACTACGGAAAAAATGAAGTTTTAAAAGGAATTACGACTAAGTTCTATGAAGGGGATGTTGTTTGTATCATCGGTCCTTCAGGTTCTGGTAAGTCAACCTTCCTCCGTAGCCTCAATCTTCTAGAAGAAGTCACTAGTGGTCACATCACTGTGAACGGTTATGACTTAACTGAAAAAACAACCAATGTTGACCACGTCCGTGAAAATATCGGAATGGTTTTCCAACACTTCAACCTTTTCCCACACATGTCTGTATTGGACAACATTACTTTTGCTCCTACTGAGCACAAGTTAATGACTAAGGAAGAAGCTGAGAAATTGGGAATGGAGTTGCTTGAAAAGGTTGGACTAGCAGATAAAGCTAATGCCAACCCAGATAGCCTATCAGGTGGTCAAAAACAACGTGTAGCCATCGCTCGTGGACTAGCAATGAATCCAGACATCATGCTCTTTGATGAACCAACTTCTGCCCTTGACCCTGAGATGGTTGGAGACGTACTAAACGTTATGAAAGAATTAGCTGAGCAAGGCATGACCATGATTATCGTAACCCATGAGATGGGATTTGCTCGTCAAGTTGCCAACCGTGTTATCTTTACTGCAGATGGTGAATTCCTTGAAGACGGAACACCTGATCAAATCTTTGATAACCCACAGCACCCACGTCTGAAAGAGTTCTTGGACAAGGTCTTAAACGTCTAAACTTAAACTGTAAGGATTTCCTTGCAGTTTTTTTCTATCTCGTATTGGATTTTTTGATTTTTAGGAAAATTATGTTAGAATTAAGTTTATGAAATGAGATTTCCTCATACCTAGCAAGACTAGGAATAAAAATAGAAATTAGGTAGCTAGATGTCATCTAAGGTTATTGTTACAATTTTCGGTGCGAGTGGAGACCTGGCTAAACGCAAGCTCTACCCTTCCCTTTTTAGACTTTATAAATCCGGCAATCTTTCCAAGCACTTTGCAGTTATTGGAACTGCCCGTCGTCCTTGGAGCAAGGAATATTTTGAATCTGTTGTTGTCGAATCTATCCTTGATTTGGCAGATAGTACCGAACAGGCTCAAGAGTTCGCTAGCCACTTCTACTATCAAAGTCACGATGTCAATGATACAGAGCACTATATTGCTTTACGTCAATTGCAGGCTGAACTAAATGACAAGTACCAAGCTGAACACAACAAGCTCTTCTTCTTGTCGATGGCACCTCAGTTCTTTGGAACCATTGCTAAACACCTCAAGTCTGAAAACATTGTAGATGGTAAAGGTTTTGAGCGCCTAATCGTTGAAAAACCATTTGGTACAGATTATGCAACAGCAAGCAAGTTGAATGACGAACTCCTAGCAACATTTGACGAAGAACAAATTTTCCGTATTGACCATTATCTTGGTAAGGAAATGATCCAAAGCATCTTTGCAGTTCGCTTTGCCAACCTGATTTTCGAAAACGTTTGGAACAAGGATTTTATCGACAATGTTCAAATTACCTTTGCGGAGCGCTTGGGTGTAGAAGAACGTGGTGGCTACTATGACCAATCTGGTGCCCTCCGTGACATGGTACAGAACCATACTTTGCAACTTCTTTCCCTCCTTGCCATGGACAAGCCAGCAAACTTCACAAAGGACGAGATTCGTGCTGAAAAGATTAAGGTCTTTAAAAACCTCTATCATCCAACTGATGAAGAACTTAAAGAACACTTTATCCGTGGTCAATACCGTTCAGGTAAGATTGATGGTATGAAATACATCTCTTACCGTAGCGAGCCAAATGTAAATCCAGAATCAACAACTGAAACCTTTGCATCTGGTGCTTTCTTTGTGGACAGCGATCGCTTCCGTGGTGTTCCTTTCTTCTTCCGTACTGGTAAACGTCTGACTGAAAAAGGAACTCATGTCAACATCGTCTTTAAACAAATGGATTCTATCTTTGGAGAACCACTTGCTCCAAACATTTTGACCATCTATATCCAACCAACAGAAGGCTTCTCTCTTAGCCTAAATGGGAAGCAAGTAGGAGAAGAATTCAGCTTAGCTCCTAACTCACTTGATTACCGTACAGATGCGACCGCAACTGGTGCTTCTCCAGAACCATACGAGAAATTGATTTATGATGTCCTAAATAACAACTCAACTAACTTTAGCCACTGGGATGAAGTTGGTGCGTCATGGAAATTGATTGACCGTATCGAAGAGCTCTGGACTGCAAATGGTGCCCTACTTCATGACTATAAAGCTGGAAGCATGGGACCTCAAGCAAGCTTTGACTTACTTGAAAAATTCGGTGCCAAATGGACTTGGCAACCAGACATCGCCTATCGTCAAGATGGCCGTTTAGAATAAAAAAAATTCCTGCAAGTTTGTAGCTTGCAGGATTTTTACTTCTGATTAGATTAAGCCTTCCAAGAGACCCTTCATAAAGTTTTCTGAGTTAAATTCTCCAATATCATCGATTTTTTCACCAAAACCAATCAATTTTACAGGAATATTGAGTTCTTCACGGATTGCTAGAACAACACCTCCTCGAGCAGTTCCATCAATCTTAGTCAAGACAATTCCAGTTAATGGCGTGATTTTTGAAAATTCTTTGGCCTGTACAAGAGCGTTTTGACCTGTTGATGCATCCAGAGCCAAGAAAGTTTCATGAGGGGCTTCTGGCACAACACGTTTGATGATACGACCAATCTTTTCCAACTCAGCCATAAGGTTGTCCTTATTTTGTAGACGACCCGCTGTATCTATCATGAGAATATCGATACCTTCAGCTACGGCACGTTCCATGCCATCAAAGACTACGCTGGCTGGGTCAGCTTTTTCAGGTCCAGTCACAACTGGAACATCCACACGGCGTCCCCATTCTGCTAATTGGGCAACGGCACCAGCACGGAAGGTATCTGCCGCAACTAGCATAACTTTTTTACCTGCTTGTTTGTAGCGGTGGGCTAGTTTCCCGATAGAAGTTGTTTTCCCGACACCATTAACACCGACAAAGAGCATGACTGTCAAGCCATCTTGGAAGTGGATACTTTCATCATAGTTGCCATCCTTTTCATAAAGCTCAACCAATTTCTCAATGATAACACGGCGAAGTGCGTCAGGTTTCTTGGCGTTTTCAAGCTTGGCTTCGTAGCGTAACTCCTCTGTTAAGTTAGAAGCGACTTGGACACCAACGTCACTCATAATCAGTAATTCTTCCAGTTCCTCGAAGAATTCTTCATCGACAGAGCGGAAATTAGCAAAGAAGGCGTTCAAGCGAGCTCCGAAGCCTGTACGAGTTTTCTTAAGACTACGGTCATATTTTTCCTGAACAGTTTCTTCTACTTGAAGCATTTCTGGCTCAAAAACTTCAGAATTATTTTCGTCTGCAATCTCTTCAAGCTCATAATTCTCTTCCTCTGGGACTTCTTCTTGTTGAACTTCTACAACTGACTCTGAATCATGATTTTCTTCAACAGTTTTTTTGATTTCCTCTTCTTCAATCACAGGCTCTTCAAAACTTTCAACCTCTGCTTCTTCTTGAGAAGCTTCCTCAGCTTCTGTGAAGGCAGGCTCAGTATCTTCAGACAAATCAAGATTTTCTAGAGCTTCTTTTACAACTTCTTCGATTTTAGGTTCTTCTTTTTTTCCGAATAGACGGTCAAATAATCCCATATCTTAGTTCTCCTTTAGCACATATTCTTCGATAGCCCAGGCTACAGCCTCTTCATCGTTGGTCATAGGAGTCACAATATTTGCAACTGCCTTGACTTCAGGAACAGCATTTTGCATGGCAACACCGAGCCCTGCCCATTCAATCATAGACAAATCATTGGCCTCGTCGCCACAAGCCATAACTTGGCTTTTGTCGATTCCAAGATGGCTGATTAGTTTTGCCAAACCTGTTGCTTTATGAACATTCTTTGGTGACCACTCTAGCAACATTTCACGTGATTTAAAGATTTCATATTGGTCAAACAATTCTGGAGAGATCTTCTGAATGGCTGCATCCAAGGGTTCTTGAGCAAAGGCAGTCACGCATTTATTGTAAGTCATTTGACTAGATAAGTCTTCAAACTCCACTGGAACAAAGGTCAATGCTGGATTGAATTTGGCATAAAGACTTTCTTGGTCCGATTGGATTTGATAAACAGTTCCTTCTGAGATAGCATCAAGAGGCAGTGATAATTTCTCTGTTTCTTCATACAAGCGTGCCACATCATCATATGAAAAGACTGTTTTATCAAGGATTTCTCCTGTATTTTTCTGAACCAAACCACCATTAAAAGTAATCGTATACTCATCTTCGTGGCCGTCAGTCCCTAGCTCATGGAGAAAGAAATCCATGGCTTTTAGAGGACGACCTGTTGTCAAAACCACCTTAATCCCACGATCACGCGCAGCTTTCAAGGTTGCCTTGGTGCGATCCGTCAGCCTTTTATCAGTAGTCAGCAAGGTCCCATCCAAGTCCAATGCAATCAATTTTATATCTGCCATTATAAGCCCTCCATATAAGCTATAACCGACTGGTCCTTATGGTGACCAATCACTGTCTCTGCTAATGCTAAAATTTCAGGTCGTGCATTTTCAGGAGCTACAGGATGTCCCACAACCTGCATCATATGCAAGTCATTTAGATTGTCTCCAAAAGCCATAACCTGATCCATTGTGATGCCAAGTTTTTTAGCCAATTCAACAATGGCCACTCCCTTATCGACATAGTCCAGAACAATATCAATAGATTCAAAGCCAGTTGTCATGGCCTTAACACCAGGAACATGTTCATTAACCCAAGCTTCTCCAGCTTCTAGCGTTTCTTCTGTGAAGTTGGTCGTAAATTTGAAAATGTCATCTGTGATATCTTCCAAACTTGCTACTTTTTGGATATTTTCATTATAGTGCTGGCTCACTTTCAAATAGGTCTCATCAACCGTATCTAGAACATAAGCTCCCTTTTTGCCCGTCAAGAGCAGTTTATTGATATCTACATAAGGTGAAGTTTTCAGCCTTTCAAAAGTTGATAGATAAAACTCACGAGACATAGTCGCTTCATACAAATCTTGACCTCGATATTCTACCAAACTGCCATTTTCCGCGATGAAAATAATGTCATCACGAACATCAGCAAATAATTTTTCTAGAGACAAAAATCCACGCCCCGAAGCCACCGCAAAGTAAATCCCTTTTTCCTTGTAGGAAGCCAAGAGAGACTTAAGGCGATCCACATCAAAGCACCCATTTCCATCTAGGAAGGTTCCGTCCATATCCGTTGCTACTAGTTTAATTGTCATCCTTCAATACTTTCTAAATCTTTTAACTTAACCGAAACAATTTTTGAGACACCTGACTCTTGCATGGTCACTCCATAGATGGAATCAGCCGCTGCCATGGTTCCTTTACGGTGGGTTACAACGATGAACTGGCTGTCCTTGTCAAATCGATTGAGGTAATCCCCAAAACGTTTAACATTAGCTTCATCCAGCGCAGCTTCCACCTCATCCAAGATGACAAATGGGATAGTCTTAACTCGAATGATAGAGAAAAGCAAAGCTAGAGCTGACAGAGCTTTTTCACCACCACTCATGAGGTTAAGCGACTGGATTTTCTTACCTGGAGGTTGAACAGAAATCTCCACACCAGCTGTTAAAAGGTCACCCTCAGTCAATATCAAGTCCGCTTGACCTCCACCAAACATCTGCTTGAAGGTCACTTTAAAGGACTCACGGATAGCTTCAAAGGTTGATTTAAAGCGTTCCTTGACCTCATCATTCATCTCTGTAATGGTCTCAAGGAGCAAGTTTTTTGCTGACAAAATGTCATCTCGCTGACTATTTAGGAAATCCAAACGATTGTGGACTTCTTCGTACTGGTCAATAGCTTCCAAATTGACAGGACCCAGTGAGCGAATAGCCTTCTCTAAATCCTGCACCTCTTGCTCTGCCAGATTAAGGTTTTCCAACTCATGTGCTTTTTCTAGAGCCTCAGTATAGCTAATCTGATACTGGTCTGTCAATTGACTTTGTAGATGGCGCAAGCGCTCGCTGACCTTTTCTTTCTTAGCTTCAGCACGTGTTTGCTTGCGAATCCACTCTTCATTCTGCTGACGTGCCTGGTCCAAATGACTGGAAATATCATCCAGTTGACCTTCAATATCATCCAACTCAAACTGCTTGCGAATCAAACCTTGTTGGAGATTTGTTTTCTGGTTTTTGGCTTCTTCAGCCTGTTGACTGAGCAATTCTGTATCAACCTTCTCAAGATTGTCAACCTTTTCTTGAAGAAGGCGCTGGATTTCTTCTTGTTCGATATCTAAATTGTCCAATTCCTTGCCTAAGCGCTCAATATCAGCTACTTCATAACGTTTTTGCCCTTGCAGTTCTGTCTTAAGCAAGCGAGCTTGAGCTACCTCTTCCTGCAAGTTTTGATAGCGTTCTTGGATGGCGTTTTTGTTAGACTTAATCTCTTCAATCTCAGCTTCCAGATTTTGCTTGTCGCTGGCGATAGTAGCAAGGCGCTCTTGGCATTTTTCCTTATCCGCTTGCCAATCTCCATCAGAAAGACGATTTAATTCTTCTTCTTGAAGTTTCCAAAGAGTTTCCAGTTCTTCAACTTGCTGACTGGTCTGCTGATAAGCAAGGGACAAGCCTTTCTCCTGAATACGAGCCTGCTCTCCTTGAGATTTGATATCTTCTAATCTTTCTGTCAATCTAGCCATCTGGTCTTGCAAGGTCTTCAAAGCCACTTCTTCTGAACGAAGACTTGCTTCCTCTTCAGCAATTTCTTTTTGCAATTGCTCCAGTTCTGGCTTGATGAAAATACTGTTATTCTGACGATTGGCTCCACCTGCATAGGAACCACCTGTGCGTAACTCTGTCCCATCCAATGTCACCATGCGAACCTGATAACGAACTTGGCGAGCAGCTGCACGCGCATGTTCTACTGTATCAAAAATCGCTGTCGTGGCTAGCAAGTTCTTGAAAATGGCTTCCAGTCTAGTATCGAAAGTAACTAACTCATCTGCCATGCCCAGAAATCCTGGACTTGCAGCAATAGCATCTTGGTTCTGACTAGAAATCGTACGCGCCTTGATCGTTGTCAAAGGAAGGAAAGTCGCACGACCGGCTCTGTTTCGTTTAAGGAAATCAATAGCTTTGGTTGCTGCCTCTTCATCTTCTACGATGATATGCTGGCTACTTGCCCCTAAGGCAATCTCCAGGGCAGTTTGATAATGCACATCAAAGGTCAGGTGCTCACTGACTGCACCAATAATTCCACCAAGGCGGTCTTTTTCTTGGAGAACACTCTTAACACCTGCATAAAAGTTACTATGATTTCTCAGGATATTTTCCAAACTTTGGGCTCTAGCCTGCTTGTTTTTGAGACTATCCAGACGGTCAAAGAGTTGACTTTGTTGAGCTTGATAGGAAGTTTTCTGTTCCTCTTGCTCCTTGGCACAGATTTGGTAGTCAGCCAATAATTTTTGAACCTGTTCCTTGGCAGTTTCAAGCTCTTCTTTTTGCTGACTAGCCTTCTCTTTAGCTGTAGCCAGTTGTTCTTTCAGCTTTTCTAATTGATCTGCTTGTTTTTGAGAAAGCTGACGACTATTTTCCAACTCATTCTCAATACGAGTCAGCTGGTTTGAGACATCTGCTTCTTCTTGTAAAAGAGCGACAAAGCGTTCACGTAAAATCTCAATCATCTGATCAGGATCATCTGAAAAAGCTAGTAATTCAGCTTCTAAACGATTGAGTTTTTGATTATTTTGGACTAGATTTTCTTCTAATTGTGCCAAGTTAGCTTTTTTTTCAGCCTTTTCCTGACTTAGAGCATTTCTCTTATCCTCCAAAGCAGCCAAACGGACTTGTGCTTCCTGTTGATTCAGGGCTACTTGCTCAGATTCCAGTTTCGATAGGGCTAATTTTCTCTCTAAATCACTGATTAGACTAGTCAAATCCATCAAACTGCCTTGGTCTTTGGCCATTTCAGCCTGTAAATCTTGGCGTTGCTTTTTAAGAGTTTGATTTTCTTTTTCTAATGTTTCACGCTTTTGGTAATAACTAGTCAAGAGTTCCTGAACCTGAGCCAACTCTTCTTCTGTCGAGTCTAGTTCAGCCTTATTTTCCTTAATTTGAGCAACCAGCACGTCTAAATAAATAGCCTTGCGTTGACCTTCCAAGTCTAAAAACTTACGGGCATTTTCAGCTTGCTTCTCAAGAGGATTAATTTGATTATCCAACTCGTAGATAATGTCTTCAAGACGATCCAGATTATCCTGAGTTTGTTGTAGTTTACTCTCAGTTTCTTTTCTGCGAGTCTTGTATTTCAAAACTCCAGCAGCTTCTTCAAAAATAGCTCTGCGTTCTTCAGGTTTGGAGTTGAAAATCTCCTCAACCTTCCCTTGGGAAATGATAGAGAAGGAATCTCGTCCCAAACCTGTATCCAAGAAAAGATCATGAATATCACGCAGACGGACTTTCTTGCCGTCGATCTTGTATTCGCTATCTCCGCTACGATAGATATGGCGTTCTACCCTGATTTCTTGGCCTGCATCCTTGATAAATCCGTCATTATTATCCAGAGTCACAACTACAGAAGCATAATTGAGCGGTTTGCGACTTTCTGTTCCAGCAAAGATAACATCCGGCATCTTGCCCCCACGGAGACTCTTAACACTGGACTCCCCCAAGGCCCAACGCAGACTTTCTGTAATATTCGACTTTCCAGAGCCATTGGGTCCAACAACTGCCGTCACACCTTGGTCAAAGACGACCTTGGTCTTGTCTGCAAAAGACTTGAATCCCTGAATTTCGATTTCCTTTAAATACATGAATCCAGCCCTTTCTCAACGGCATTTTTGGCAGCTTCCTGCTCTGCTAGTTTCTTAGAACGACCTTGACCTTGACCAATGCTCTTACCTTCGACAAGAACTTCTACATCAAAGACCTTATCGTGGGCAGGACCCGTTTCAGAAATCACCTGATAACGAATAACCACATCGCCATTGACCTGAAGTAACTCTTGGAGATGGGTTTTGTAGTCTGTAATCATCTCAAACTCGCCAGCTTCCACCTTGGGAATCATGACTTGATAGATAAATGCCTTAACCTTGGCCACATCCTTGTCCAAAAGGAGAGCACCAAGAAAGGCTTCGAAGGCATCACCAAGAATGGTGTCGCGATTGCGCCCACCAGACTTTTCTTCCCCCTTACCCAGCTTGATAAACTGATCAAACTGACAATCACGCGCAAAACCAGCCAAACTTTCCTCGCGGACAATCATGGCACGGAGTTTGGACAAGTCACCCTCAGGCTTTTTAGGATATTTTTTATACAGATATTCTGAAATCAATAACTGTAGAACAGCGTCTCCTAAAAATTCCAAGCGCTCATTGTGTGAAATTTTTAAGAGGCGGTGCTCATTGGCATAACTCGTATGAGTAAAGGCAGTCTCCAGTAAGTTTTTGTCTGCAAATTCGATTGCAAAATGGTTCTTTAGTACAGTTTGTAATTCTTTCATACCAACCTCTTTCTAACTGATAACAGTCCTTTTTATTATATCAAAAAAAGCCCCCTGAGTCACTCTAAAACGGGACTGGAGAGCATTTGGGAATTCTTTAAAAAGAGATTTTCAGTTTTAAGGGCCAATTTAGGGCTGTGTAAAGAAAAAAAGCCCTATTAAAGGCTTTTTAGGATGTTTACATCCACCCTGAGGGAATCGAACCCCCATCTCAAGAACCGGAATCTTACGTGATATCCATTACACTAAGGGTGGAAACTTGTTTTATTATAACAGAAATTTGCTCTAATAACAAGTTTTTTTCTAGACGGATAGCCCGTCTTAGTGGGAAGCATCCCCATTCCAAATAGAGTTTTTCACGATAACATAATCAACGTGTTTAAGGTCAGCAACCTGACGTCCACCTGCATATGAAATAGCACTTTGAAGGTCTTGTTCCATCTCAGTTAAAGTGTCTTGCAAATGCCCTTTGGCAGGAAGTAAGATGCGTTTTCCTTCCACGTTCTTATAAGCTCCTTTTTGGTATTGGGAAGCTGAACCGTAATATTCTTTGAACTGTTCACCGTCAACTTCAATCGTTTTCCCTGGACTTTCGATGTGTCCTGCAAAGAGGGAACCAATCATGACCATGCTAGCACCGAAGCGGATAGACTTAGCAATATCACCGTGAGTACGAATTCCTCCATCAGCGATAATCGGTTTACGCGCAGCCTTGGCACACCAACGGAGAGCAGCCAACTGCCAACCACCTGTACCAAAACCAGTCTTAACCTTGGTGATACAAACCTTACCAGGACCGATTCCGACCTTAGTAGCATCTGCACCAGCATTTTCAAGTTCACGCACAGCTTCTGGCGTTCCCACATTTCCAGCAATGACAAAAGTATCTGGCAATTCTTTCTTGATGTGTTGAATCATAGAAATCACGCTATCCGCATGACCATGGGCAATGTCAATCGTGATGTATTCAGGAGCATCAGCCTTGAGCTGGCTGACAAAATCATACTCATAATCCTTAACACCGACAGAGATAGAAGCAATGAGCCCTTGATCATGCATGCGTTTAATAAAAGGAATGCGTCCTGCTTCATCAAAACGATGCATAATGTAGAAGTAACCACCTTTAGCCAGTTGCTCTGCTACATTTTCATCCAAAATCGTCTGCATATTAGCTGGCACAACAGGTAGTTTAAAGGTGTGATTTCCTAGAGTGACGCTTGTGTCCGCTTCTGCACGGCTTTTAATGACACATTTATTTGGAATCAATTGAATATCTTCGTAATCAAAAATTGGAAATTCATTTAACATATCGATGTCTCGTTTCTTTTGTAATGACCTACCTATGCTCTCGCATCACTACGTCTTTTCCGACGTTTCCTTAATTTATTATAAACTAAAGTACAGTTTTTGTCAAATAATTTTATAAATTAAATTATATCGTTCGGATTTTACTTGTATTAAAAACAAAAGAAAGAGGAGAGATTATCTTCTCCCCACTTCTTTAGTAATATTACTTTTAAATATTTCTTCGGAGTTTTCCAGCATTTCACAAAATTCACGATAGGATGAAGACTTCTGAGGAATTTGGATAGACCATTTCTTCAACAAAGCTCCATAACCTGCTAGCTTTCCTATCTCATTATCAACAACCTTATCCTTGCTCGGAAAAACAAGACCAGCTTTCTCAGCTTCTAAAATATAAGAATAAGAAATCAGCTGGAATAAGTCCTCACGATTGATCCCTTTTTCAGTGAACTCTAGTTTTTTATATTTAGCATCTAAAACGATTTTTAACTCTTGATGATAAAAATCTGGATATACTTTCCGTTTCCCAACAGAAAATACCGAAATACCACCTAGTTTTTCTTTATTACGTGGATGGATGAAATCTTTTGGCAACAAGGTATGAACATATTCTTCCCAAAGCCAAGCAACATCAAAGAGAATGCCATGAATTTTTTGCTCTTGATATCCAAAACCGTGCTTTTCTCTGTTTAATATCATCAGACAAAGTTCTTGCAATTTTCTGTACTCTCGAAAGTAGGCATGACGAAGAGGTTTTGTTTGATTTAGTCTTATAATCTTAGCACGATCAGCTTGTTTATACAAAGGTGTTACACGAATTATTTCTGTAATATTTTCACGATTAGTATAAACGATGCCTCTTCCTAGAGATTTTTGATTTTTAATGTACTCGATAGTATGACGAATCAGCTGCATCATCGGATTGTCATAAGTAAATTCTCTTGTAGTATAAGCAATATTACCTGTGAAAGGAAGATTTTTCTTGAGATGATTTACTACATCAATCACTCCCTTGATATGACTATCATTATGGGAAAACCTCTGGTATTCCTTATAAAGTCCCTTTC
Source organism: Streptococcus mitis (assembly GCA_001914195.1). Taxonomy (GTDB): domain Bacteria; phylum Bacillota; class Bacilli; order Lactobacillales; family Streptococcaceae; genus Streptococcus; species Streptococcus mitis_F. Next base: position 38,241 of record MKYF01000026.1, read on the forward strand.
GCATAGCAGCTTCCAAATACTTTGGAAAGAGGTAGATTAAAAGCTGATAGAGTCTTTCCTCGCTCGATAAACCAACATCCAAACTAGTGAGATTGATATTTAGAACTTTCTGCAATAGATAATGCAAAAAATAGTCATCACTTTTACTCGAAAAGCGAGAAGAAATGGTTAATCTCTCCTGACCACACCCCAGAAATCCAATCACATTCCCTGTCTTAATTTTCTGATTGACTGTTTCCAAAATCTTTTGGTCCTTATCCAAATCAGGAGAATTTTTCAGGTCGTTTGGAAATATAAAGATACTATCTTCTTGAGAAAGATTATCTAGAGTTCTATCTAAAAGAACTTGACTAATTTTAGGATATTCTGTGATAAACTCTTCTTTGTTTAAGGCCTGTTGATTGTCAGTTAACTGCATCGTCATCACCAATATCTTGCTGATTTCTCAAATCATATGCTTTTTTCAAAGTATTCAGTATTTCGTCTTCTTCATAAGAACCACGTAAGTAATCTTCCAAAAGTGGTTTGAGATAATCAGACCAGAGTAATTCATAATCATAATCCAATTCTTTTAAATTACGGAAATAACTTGGTCCGATATGATAATGACTGTTTAGCTCCTGAACATTTTCGATAGCAACATTCAAGTTCCTTAGTCGAGTTTTAGCTTCTTCAGCATGCTCACCTAGTTTTTCATCAAGGATGTATAGTTGGCTTTCAGCAGTAACTTCAACAAAACGGAAACGACGACGCATAGCAAAATCAAATGTATCCACTGATCGGTCAATATCATTCATGGTTCCTATAATATAGACATTCTCAGGAATATAAAACTTGTCATCACTTTCGTGTAGATTGGCATATTGGGTAGAAACTTCCCCATCTCTACCACGATAGCCAGGGTCGATAGAGAAAAAGAGCTCCCCAAAAATCTTAGAAATCTCACCACGGTTGATTTCATCGATGATGAAAACGAATTTCTTATCTGTGTTGATCGTTGGAGACACATAATCACATAAGCCATAACTTTCTTTCATGTGATCTAAAACGATTTTTTGATAAGTTTCGTACTTTAACTTAGTTTCCTCACCCTTGTACAAAAGATACACTTTTTCTTTGGTAGCAACAGGAGAATCAAACTTCACATTCCCTTGACTATTTAAACTGGCTGGAACCGAACTACGAGGGAAGAAATATTGTCCTTGCTTTTCATTGATAGCATCCGTTAGCTTAGCCCACGTTTCTTCAAAATTATCTTGACCTCCAGTCTTCTGAGCTTCTTTTGCCTTCTGGCAAAACTCTTTAAAAATACCATCTTGTAATTTAAACTCAATAGCTCCATCCCCATTTGATACTGGTCTCAACCCCTCCACAAAATCTGTATAATCATAGGAAGGGTGAAATTGTACAAAGCCAATTTGATCTTCATTACCACCCGTTAGCTCTGCCGCTATTTCTTTAGCAAGATAAGTTTTTCCTGTACCAGGTGCACCACGGAGAATGAGGTTTTTGGATTGCAATAAAATATTTTTGTATTTGTTAATATTTTCTAACATGTTTACATCTTTCTTCTCTTTTTTCACATAGAAACTAGTAAAATTGTCGTAAAACTCTTTTAAAATATCATTAGGTTCCGCGGTTGATTCCAATTCTAAATCTTTGACAAGGTATTTATAACCTAAATCTTCATCTTGATTATTACTGTACCATTTTACTATTTTAAATTCTGTGAGTTTAAATCTCTGAAAACCACATCTTATATTTATCCATGAGTTATCAATGTCACTCAATCGATAACCAAAATAAGGTGATTTAATATATCCATTACCACTCCTTGGACCAAAATGACCTGTGTTAAGCATTTCAACTTTGTATGGAATACCTTCGATGGTTAGAGCAGGATAAATATGTTCAGCTCCATCTAATTTTTGAGAACGTTTCATTTCTATATCTTTCGAATTATAGATATTTGATTGATTCACAAATTTAGACAAAAATTCTCTGAAGACTTTATAACACTCTGAGTTAGTTCCAGTTTTTACAAACTCATAAGATTTATTTATAAAAGGTAAAATCTCGTCTAATGAATTTTCGTCCTTAATAAAATACTCAGCATCAAGTGTCCAACCAAATGAATCAGGCTTCTTATCAAATATCAAAAAATCTGAATCACGAAGACTTTTGGAGAGAATGGCAATCTTTATTCCTTTATTCCGAAAATTAATCTCTATAAAGTTTTGTAACTTCCCTTTCATATTTTTAACCTGAAAAGAAATATAACTTTTTGTTTGATTTTCAATTGCATCTGGGAATTCTTTTTTTACTCTATCAATAAAAGTTGATTCAGATATCATAATGCTTTACCTCGCTTATTAAATAATTATTAAAGGTTCTAAATATTATTTGTTAGTTTAAATATTTTTAATAACTATCTTAACACACATTTCACATATAGAATATCACATCTATAGAAAAAAGAAAAGAATTTCTAAAGAAAAAGCCCAGCGTTAGGAGCTTCAATCTCTCCTAACACTAGACTTCTTTTCTATTTTAATAATACTCTCCCTGACGGTAGTCCCATGAGTTAAAGGTGTCTGACAGGTGCATCATAATCTTATCAATGTCAAGCCCTTTGCGGATTACAACTGGAGCTGGTGAAGTTGAACGTGCTCCTCCTTGTTCTGGGATGAGTTTACCATCTTTATCGACCATAGACACCATCACACCTTGCTCGTAGCGTGTTTCAATCGTTTTGTCAGGTTGGATTGATGCTACATAGTCGTCTGCTTCGATGACAAGGTCTACAGCTCCTTCGATGCGTTCTCCGATACCTTCTACCTTACCACGATTTCCTTTTCCAGATGGGTTTGCTGATGAGGCATAAACCATTTTACCTTCTTCCCAAAGTTTAGCAGCCAACTGTTCACCAGCTTTACCAAACTTGATGACAAAACAGCTAGTACCACGCACGTCAGTCATGAGTTCTTCACGGCCATCACCGTATGCTTTGAGTTTTTCAAAAGCTTCTGGTTTCCAAGGAAGGATACAGCCAAGAAGAATATCTTCATCCCAATGTTTTTGGTAAAAGGCTTCAATTTCTGGGTTGAGCTGTGCTAAGGTTCGAAGCTCATCCATGCTACCGCAGAGAACAACACCTGGTTTGTTACGATTGCGTTCTTTGGCTGCAAACTTGCGTTCAAGACCAGCCTTATCGCTAGTCATGATGATGTAACCAACTTTGGTAGGGCAAACGATACATCCGCCCTCACCTTTTAAAATATCATAGCCTTCTTGTGAAAGTGTTCCGTTCCATTGAATGTGTTTTGTCATAATTTTATTTCCTTTTCTAATTATCGTTTAATCCTGCCAGTAGGCTGGTCGTTGTTTTTCATAAGCAGCAATCAAATCTTCATACTGCAAGGTAATACCGATATCATCCAAACCATTTAAGAGTTTGTGTTTCCATTCGCTATCGATTTCAAAAGTGAATTCACCAACTGGTGAGATGATTTTTTGTTGTTCCAAGTCCACAGTTACCTGATCAGTCGGTTGTAGCTGGGCCAGTTTCTCTCGAACCTCTCTGGGCTGTACAATAGGCAACATGCCATTATTGAGTTCATTATTGTAATGAATATCCCCAAAAGACCCTGCAATCACAACCTTAAAACCATAGTCTGCTAAGGCCCAAGCTGCGTGTTCCCTCGAAGAACCTGCCCCAAAGTTATCCCCTGAAATGAGAATACTGGCTTTGCGATATTCAGGCCGGTTAAAGACAAAGTCAGGATCCTCAGTATAGAGATCGTCCAGATAACGCCAAGCATACATGAGGTACTTACCAAAGCCTTTTTTATCAATTAACTTGAGAAACTGCTTGGGTAGGATTTGGTCGGTGTCGATGTTATCATTCATAAGAGGAACGGTCGTTCCCGTATAAACTGTAAATTTCTCCATATCCTCTCCTTACTGGGCTTCTGGCATTTGTCGAACATCTACGAAACGCCCTGCAATAGCTGCCGCAGCTGCCATAGCTGGACTACAGAGATGAGTCTTAGCGCCAAAGCCTTGTCTGTCTTCAAAGTTTCGATTGCTGGTTGAGGCGCAGTGAACACCATCAGGGACCTTGTCCGGATTCATCCCTAGGCACATGGAGCAACCCGGGTCTCTCCACTCAAAGCCAGCATCTAGAAAGACCTTGTCCAAGCCCAACTTCTCAGCAGCTCGTTTCACAGGACGAGAGCCTGGAACCACGATCGCTGTTAGATTGGGAGCAATTTTCTTTCCTTTGACAAATCTCGCAGCCAGTTGCAAGTCGCTGAGACGAGCATTGGTACAAGAACCGATAAAGATATAGCCTAGTTCAATATCAGCTGGCTTTTGACCAGGCTCCAAGTCCATGTAATTGTAGGCTCGTTCATCATTCATATCCTTAATTTCTGGGAAACTACTGTCAAAGTCAACGCCCATAGCAGGGGTGGTTCCCCAGGTCACCATAGGAGCAAGGTCTGAGACATCCATCTGGATAACCTTATCATAAACGGCATCCTCATCACTGATAATTGTTTTCCAATCCGCCACAGCCTCTTCAATGTCCTCTGGAACACATTCTCGTCCCTTGAGATAATCATAGGTGGTTTGATCCGGATTCATAATCCCCATCTTAGATCCAAACTCGATGGACATATTGCAGATGGTCATTCGCTCTTCCATGCTCAGTGCATCAATAGCTTGTCCACGATATTCCACGACATAACCAACACCACAAGCAACGCCGTACTTGGCAATCAAGGCTAAAATGAAATCCTTGGAATAAACTCCTTTTTGAGGGACACCTGTGAATTCTACCAACATTTTCTTGGGTTTAACCTGCCATAGGGTTTGGGTAGCAAAGACATGCTCCACCTCACTGGTCCCAATTCCAAAGGCGATTGCTCCGAAAGCTCCGTGGGTTGCCGTATGGCTATCCCCACAGACGATGAATTTCCCTGGTTGGGTTCGTCCTGTTTCTGGACCAACCATATGAACGATTCCTTGCTTTTCAGAACCGTGGGCCGCATGCTCAATTCCAAACTCTTCAACATTTTCAGCCAGCTTATCAATTTGAGCCTTGGAAATCACATCTCGAATATCATAGATATTGACCGTCGGGACGTTGTGGTCAAAGGTTCCAAATGTCAAGTCTGGTCGTCTCAATCTGCGTCCTGCATCTCGCAATCCTTGAAAGGCTTGCGGACTGGTCACTTCATGAATATAGTGCTGATCCACATACATGAGTTGGGGCTGCCCCTCTTCTCCTGTGATGACATGACGGTCCCATAATTTATCAAAAATCGATTTTCCTGCCATCCTTTACCTCCAAATAACATATAAGGCTATTAGTGTAGTCACCATCCCAAGAAACCAAACTGTTTTAAAATACCATTTTCTAGTCTTGTGGTGAAAAGCGATTCCTGCTAACCAAGCACCAAAACCACCACAAGTAAGAGCTAAAATGAGTAAGATTTTCTCTGGGATTCGCCACGTACGTCTCCTTGCCTTAGATTTGTCAATGTCATAAATGATGAAAATCATGACATTCCAAATCAAGAGGGCAAGAGTAATTTTTTCGTCTAACTTCATAACCTTGCAATAATCGCTTCCGTCATTTCCTTGGTCGAAGCCTGTCCTCCTATATCTCTCGTTAAAATTCCAGCTGCCAAGCTTGCCTCAACAGCACGCTCGATACGCTCTGCATCCTCATAACGTCCAAAGCTGTCTCTCAGCATCATGGCCATTGATAAAATCATGGAGATAGGATTGGCAATTCCTTGACCAGCAATATCAGGTGCTGAACCGTGAATAGGTTCATAGAGACTTGGTCCATTTTTAGAATGACTGGCTGATGGCATAACCCCAAGTGTGCCAGATAGAACGCTTGATTCATCAGAGAGAATATCTCCAAAAAGATTCTCCGTTACAATAACATCAAACTTGGAAGGATTGGTAATCATAAGCATAGCGGCTGAGTCCACCAGCTGGTGTTCCAAGGTCACATCTGGGAAATCCTGTGCGACCTTCTCAGCTACTTTCCGCCAGAGTTTTGAGGTCGCTAGAACATTTTGCTTATCGATACTAGTAACGATTTTTCTGCGATTTCTTGCAATTTCAAAGGCTTTGCGAATAATCCGCTCCACTTCCTCATAGCTATAGTCGTTGATATCACGCGCTTTTCTTTCTTCAAGAATATGATCCCCAAAGTAAATCCCTCCTGTCAACTCACGCACTACGACAAAGTCTACACCAGCAATTCGTTCTGGTTTGAGTGGTGACAAATGCTTGAGACTGTCAAAGATTTTTACAGGGCGAATATTAGCGTAAAGATTGAGTTCCTTACGGAGAGCCAGCAAGCCTTGTTCAGGCCGAACCGTTGCACTATCATACCGGGGACTACCGATAGCCGCTAGGAGAATGGCATCTGCTTCTCTACTTGCCTTGAGGGTTTCATCAGGTAAGGGATGCCCTGCAGCATCAATACCTGCACCTCCAAAAGGTCGTCTGTCTATTTCATAGACAAAGCCTGTTTTTTTAGCTAGAGCCTCCAGAACTTCTAAACCAGCCTCCATGATTTCTGGGCCAATTCCGTCCCCTGCTAGAGCTACTATTTTCTTTGTCATAGCCTTCTCCTTTACACACTAGGCATGTCGCGATAGGAAACACTACGTCCCATCTCACCAGCATTCTCTTTTTGAACAAAGGTATTAGCATTGATGTAGGCAATAGCCGAAGCCTTCAACACATCGAAATCAAGACCTGCTGCGTTAAAGATGGTTTCTGTATCTCTGTTTTCAACAGTGACCAAGACCCGAGCTTGGGCATCAATTCCATCTGTCACCGCGTCAATAGTGTAAGACACCAAGCGGACGGATTGGTTAAAGAACTTATCGATAGCGTTAAAGATTGCTTCAACGGAACCTTGCCCTGTCGCATTAAATTCGACCTTCTCACCATCCATATTAGCCAGGCTAACGATTGCTTCGATGTCATTATCCGCATGAGTTTGCAGTTGTAAATCATCAAAATGGAAGCCTTCTGGATTTTCAACCATAGTTCCAGCTACCAGCGCACGAATATCTGCATCTGTGATTTCTTGCTTCTTGTCTGCCAGAGCCTTGAACTTAGCAAAGAGTGGTTTGATATCCTCTTCTGTAAAATCTAGGGCCAATTCTCTTAGTTTCTCAACAAAGGCATGGCGACCAGACAATTTTCCAAGTGGGAGACTATTACTCTTGACACCGACCAATTCAGGAGTGATGATTTCATAGGTAAGAGGATTTTTAAGGACTCCGTCTTGGTGAATACCAGATTCGTGAGAAAAGGCATTGCCACCAACCACAGCCTTGTTTTTAGGAACTGGAATACCAGAGAAGCGAGAAACCATTTCTGACGTATTGATGGTCTCATTTAGGACAATACTAGTTTCTGCTTGGTAGTAATCTTGACGAATATTGAGAGCCACTGCTATTTCTTCCAAAGCAGCATTTCCAGCTCGCTCACCAATACCGTTGATAGTTCCTTCGACACGTCCTGCCCCATTCTTGACAGCAGCAAGGCTATTAGCCACTGCCATTCCAAGATCATCATGACAGTGAGGCGAATAGATGATCTGACGATCCGTCTTGACATTCTCAATCAGGTATTTGAAGATGGCACCATATTCCTCTGGTGTAGTAAATCCTACCGTGTCAGGGATATTGATATAAGTTGCACCTGCATCAACCGCTGTTTGAACAACTTGTAAGAGGAAATCCAACTCTGTTCTAGTCGCATCCTCAGGAGAGAATTCGACCACTTCAAACTTAGAACGGGCATAAGAAACATGCTCCTTAATAGCTTCCAAAATCTCTTGCTTGCTCTTATTGAGCTTATACTTGCGGTGAATCGGACTGGTAGCAATAAAGACGTGAACTTGTGGATACTTGGCGTCTTTGAGGGCCTCATAACAAGCATCGATATCAGACTTGACAGAGCGTGCCAAGCCAGTCACCGCTGTTTTCTTCAAGGCCTTAGCAATCTCCTGAACTGCCGTAAATGAGTCTGGGCTAGCCGCTGGAAAACCAGCTTCGATGGCTGAAATGCCCCATTTCTCCAGCTGCCTTGCAATGGCAATTTTTTCCTTGATTGAAAAATTAACACCAGGTGTCTGCTCTCCATCCCGAAGGCTGGTATCTAGAAATTCAACTGTTCTCATAAGATTTCCCCTTTTCCAAATGTGGTTTTTAAAAAAACATCTCGCTTAGAAGTCCAAGCGAGATGTTGATTCACTCCCGCTTGGTAAGCCAAACAGGACTAATGCTTTTTGCACTAGCCCGAGTACCTCAACAACAAAGCAAATTGATTAAACTTAGCTGTTCTCATGTTTGACTTTCTCCTTCGTTTGATATCTTGTTTAGTATTTTAGCATAGGCAAAGGCACTTGTCAAGAAAAAATCAAATATTTTCTGAAAATTTCTTCAGTATAGAATATTTAGCTAATTGAAAATTATTGAAATGTTTCATTTTTTAGAAGTTAAGTTCCAACTTTTTTCTATCAATTCTAGTACTTCTTCATCTGATAAAGTATCATCAAGCGCCACACTAATCCAGTAACGTTTATTCATATGAAAAGCTGGATAAATGCCCTTTTGTGAAAGCAGATCCACTACTTGATCATGTTTGAGGTTGACTGCTTCGACTAGACCTTCTCTAACCTTTTCCAGCTTATCCCAAGAGATTCTCATCAAGACGGCATACCACTTTTTATTACTTTCATGTCTTAACACTGCCGTATTAGGAGATTTCTCCCACAGATATTCCAACTGATTACCATATTTTTCCTGAATCTGAGTCATGATTCGCTTAGTCTGAGGGCAGATAAAATCTTGCACATCAAAACAAGCCTTCCGAATTTGGTAAAGAATCTCCATACAAGCCTCACGAACACTTGCGACAAAACTTCCTCTCATGCTTTCCATATGGACTTGAGGATAGAGGTCACCAGTCTCTTGGTCAAAGACTTGAAAGGACACATCATCAGAGATGATGAATACAGTCATGATGAAGTCACCCTGTAAAATCTGGCAACTATAGGTCCAGACTTCCCCATTTTTTACAAAACCATAGGCACGAGCCTTTTCTTGATTAAACTGATAGGATTTAAAAATTTCAAACATAAGTGAAAACTGCTACCAAAAGCTAGCAGTTCCTTTCTATTTTTTAAAAGACAACCTTGGTTCCGTGCAATTGTGTCACGCCCAGCTGGTCGATAAAGGTCTGACGGTTGTCAAGGTCAATCCCCCCACCTGGTAGAATTTCAATTTTACCTTTAACGTGCTCCAAAATTCTGTGATAGTGAGCAAAACGTTTGTCTAGTGAATCGCCAGACACACCAGCACGAGTTAGGATACGAGCGACTCCAGCTTGACTAAGCCAGTCAATAGCTTCTAGTTGATCATCATCACTCAATTCATCAAAGGCCATGTGGAAGACAATTTTCATTCCTTTTGATGCAGTAATTAACTTTTCAAGATTAGGCTTATCCAACTTCTTATCAGCAGTTAAAGCACCAAAAACAACCCCTTGACTTCCAGCCTGAGCAGTCATCCGAATATCTTCTAGCATAATTGCAATTTCCATATCATTATAGACAAAGTCGCCACCACGTGGACGAATCATGGTCATGATGGTCGTATCGTAGTTAGCTGCCAATTCAACTGCTGCCTTGGTCACTCCATAGCTGGGCGTTGTCCCACCAACTGCTAGATTGTCACAGAGTTCGATTCGACGAGCTCCAGCCTGCATCGCTTTTTCAAGCAAGGTCACATTTTCAGCACAAAATTCGTAAATCATTTGATTCTCCTTGAGTATTACTTTGAATTTATTATATCATATTGTTGTGAATATGCTTTCATTTTTATCAAGGGAAATAGTTACTATTTTTTATTCTTTGTCTGGAATGACCTTGAAGAGATAATAAGTGATAAAGATGGTCAAGGCTCCTAGACCGATTTTGACCGGTAAAAGAGGGGCAAAATAAATAGAAATCCCCATCAAGATGTAGATGGATACGATGATTTTTTTCTTACGTTCACGCGCAATAGACTTAGTCTCCCGAAAATCAGCTACATATGTTTGATAGAGCTTGGTATGATAAAGCCAATCTTCGAAGCGCTTGGAACTTCTGGAGAAACAAGCAATAGACAACAAAAGGAAAGGCGTTGTAGGCAATAAGGGTAAGACGACCCCAACAATAGCCAAGGCTAGTGATAAAAAACCAATAATTAGATAGATAAGACGCATAACTTCTCCTAGTTAAAATAATCTTCTTCTAGTTTCGCATAAAATGATGAATTTTGTCAAGTTCTAACCAAAAAGAGCCTGAAATTCACTTTCAGGACTCTCCTCTTATTTAATCTTTTCTTCTTCGTAGTCACCCTTGATACAAACAACCTGCTTGCCACCACCACGGACTTTTTTCTCCATGAGGAAGTTGCCACATTTTGGACAGTCACGACCAACAGGTTTATCCCAAGAGGTAAATTCACATTCTGGATAGCGATTGCAACCATAGAAGAGGCGATTACGTTTGGTTTTACGTTCAATAATTTGTCCCTGATGACAACTTGGACACTCTACGCCGATTTCTTTCACGATTGCTTGGGTATGACGGCAGTCTGGGAAATTGCTACAAGCGTAGAACTTACCAAAACGACCAAGTTTAATAACCATTGGACTGCCACACACTTCACAGTCAAATCCAGCTGGTTCATCCTTGATTTGGATTTTTTCCATTTCTTCTTCAGCCTTGGCGACTTCTTTAGAGAATGGTTTATAAAAAGCATCAATGACCCGTTGCCACTGCTCTTTTCCGACTTCGACATCATCTAGTTTGCCTTCCATTTCAGCTGTAAAGGTCACGTTTACGATATCTGGGAAATATTCAACGATGAGCTTGTTAACAATTTCTCCCAACTCTGTTGGTTCAAAACGTTTGGCTGCAAGGCGAACATAATAACGTTTCTGAATAGTTTCAATGGTTGGTGCGTAGGTTGACGGACGGCCAACCCCATTTTCCTCCAAGGTCTTAATCAGTGTTGCTTCAGAATAACGAGCAGGCGGTTGAGTGAAATGTTGCTCTGGTTTGCTATTAACCTGCTTAACCACATCTCCAACAGCCATATCTGGTAACATCTTATTCTTATCAGAATCATTATAAATGGCAAGATAACCATCGAACTTAACCTGACTGCCATTAGCAGCAAATTGAACACGATTTTGAGACAATTTAACAGCCATAGTATCAAAGACAGCAGCTGTCATCTGGCTAGCCACAAAACGATTCCAGATAAGAGTATAAAGCTTGAGCTGATCCTTGTCCAGATATTTAGCAATACTTTCAGGTGTATTAAAAACGCTAGACGGACGAATAGCCTCATGGGCATCCTGAGCTCCAGAAGCATTTTTGACCTTGCTACCATGCTTAGAATACTTGCTACCAAAACGATCCGTAATGAAACTTGCTGCTTCATTTTGCGCTACAGGACTAATACGAGTCGAATCGGTACGCATATAGGTAATCAAACCTTGAACACCAGAACCGATATTAATCCCTTCATAGAGCTGTTGGGCAACCATCATAGTCTTTCGAGTACGGAAATTGATTTTATTGGCAGCATCCATCTGCATAGATGAAGTGGTATAGGGTAAAGGAGCATTGCGTTTGCGCTCTTTCTTATCTACCTGATCCACTGAAAAGTCTTTACTAGTCAGACGAGACAAGACTTCCTTGACCTCATCATTGCTAGTCAGTTTCAACTTTTTGCCGTCTACTCCATAGAAGGAAGCCTGAAATTGCTTGGTTCCCTTTTTAAAGATACCATCAATTGTCCAGTATTCTTCAGGCTGAAAGGCATTGATTTCATTTTCACGATCAATGATTAACTTGAGCGCAATAGACTGAACGCGACCTGCTGACAAGCCCTTCTTGACCTTTTTCCACAAAATAGGCGAAATCGAATAGCCTACCAAGCGGTCCAGGACACGGCGTGCCTGTTGGGCATCGACCAAGTCCATATCAATCTTACGCGGTTCTTTAAAAGCATTTTTGACAGCATCTTTGGTGATTTCATTGAAGACCACACGGTTGGCATCATTTTCATCCAAGTTGAGAATATGGGCCAAATGCCAAGAAATCGCTTCTCCTTCACGGTCCGGGTCACTCGCCAGAAAGACTTTATTAGCTTTTTTGGCTTCTTTTTTCAAGTCATTGATGAGAGGACCTTTTCCTCGGATATTGATATATTGCGGTTCATAATTATTTTCAATATCGACGGACATACTGGATTTCTTCAAATCCCTAATATGCCCGACACTGGCTAAAACCTTGTAGTTTCTGCCAAGATATTTTTCAATCGTCTTGGCCTTAGCAGGCGACTCCACGATTACTAGATTTTTTTTAACTGTTGATTTTTTCTTTTTTGTTGCCGTAGCCACAGTATCACACCTTTTCAAAGTAATAAACTTTATAAAGTGTAAACCATTTTGCCATAACTGTCAAGACTTAGCTCCAATATATAGAAGAAAAGTTTGTTTAGTAAGCGGACTTTCTTCTTATACTCAATGAAAATCAAAGAGCAAACTAGGAAACTAACCGCAGGTTGCTCAAAGCACTGCTTTGAGGTTGCAGATGAGACTGACGAAGTCAGTAACCATACCTACGGTAAGGTGAAGCTGACGTGGTTTGAAGAGATTTTCGAAGAGTATTAAAATTCAAATTCTGCAAGAACATCCTGCCCACTCGTGACCAATTTTGCCCCTTCTTGAATCAAATGATGGCAACCGTCTGATAGTCCATCTAAAATGCTACCAGGAATAGCAAAGACATCGCGCCCTTCTTCCATTGCTCGCTCACAGGTAATAAGGCTACCTGAGCGCATCTTAGCCTCTGCTACAATCACACCTCGACAAAGTCCAGCAATGATACGATTACGGGCAGGAAAATGAAATTTCAGAGGTTGTTCGCCAGGTCCATATTCACTAAGAACCAGATGGTCATTGCCGATGTAGTCTTGCAAGCGTTTATTTGCTTTAGGATAAAACACATCTAGACCTGTTCCGATCACTGCAATGGTTTTTCCGCCATTCTGAAGAGCTGCCATATGGGATGCTGTGTCTATTCCTTTGGCTAATCCACTGACGATAACCAGTTCATTTTCCAATCCCTGAATAACTTTTTCAACTGACCTAGCTCCCTGTTTGCTACAAGCACGACTACCCACAACCGCTACTTTGGGAAATTTCAAGAGTTCAAGATTTCCCTTGTAAAACAAAAGCACAGGCGCATCATATATTTCACTCAAATCCCAAGGGTAACAGTCATCTAAAATAGAGAAAGATGGAAATTTTTTAAACTCCTTCTCCAAATGCGCATCGTCTATCTGAAAATAACGTTCCATAAAAACAGCTGGATTTCGGCAACCTGAAATTTCTGCAATATCACCTAACAACAGTTCTTGATCAACATTTTCACCGTATTCTAGGACATTCAAAATCTGTTGATTGGTCAAACCTGATTTTTTCAACTTATAGATTTCATAGTTTGTGATTTTCATAAATAACTCCATTTCTTTTTCTAGTCATCTATTTATTCGTAAAAAATCAAAAAAACATCCGACTATTTCAGTCAGATGTTGGAATCTTTAATTTTCGTTTTTAAGAATTTCTTCTAATTTATGATAGTCTTGGACACTATCGATCTCATAGATGCTATTGCCTTCTAATTCTTCAACATAGACATCTAGCTCTTTGATATTATCCTTAACCATATTGTCCCAATAGAGATCGACAAATTCACCACTTGCATAAGCCTTGTCAATAAAGCTGACAATCTTTTCTGCTGTTGGAGCATCCCAGAAGGATACCCCACTAAGGATGCGACCTGCCTTACTATCAACAGTAATGTCTTGAACCTTATAGTCGTCTCCATAGACCAAGAACCATTCGTTGGTACAATCTTCACGATAAACACTAAAATAAGTCGAATGAGTCAAATCATTGCGGAACATATTTTTAAAGAGATAGTTGTCTGCATCAATAACATAGCTGTTAGCCAATTCTTCTTTTACAAGATAGAGAGAGTAAAAGTTATTGTAATCAGCGTATTTATCATTGAAAACGAGGCGAACACCGTATTTCTCTTTCAAGTAATCAAATTGTTCTTTAAGATAACCGACGATGATGATGATGTCGTTAATTCCTTTTTCTTTTAAAAACTCAATTTGGTATTCAATCAAAGGTTTTTGATTAACCTGAACCAAGGCTTTAGGGGTATTTTCAGTCATAGGACGCAAGCGAGTTCCCAATCCCGCTGCTAAGATAATGGCTTTCACACAAATCTCCTTTATTCTTTAATAATAATATAAACTCCAGCAATGACGACAAGTGACGTAATAATTGTCAGCATATCTAGCGGTGCACCCAAGAAAACAACTGCGAACAAGACAGTCCAAACTACATAGCTCACATTCAAGCCTGTAGCCTTGGCTGGTTGCAAGCGATTGATAGCGATATAATAAGCCAAGTAGGAAATCATATCAAAGGCTGCAAAGACAATCATAAGACCTAGCAATTGTCCATTGGCCACTTCTGCAAATGACTGATGAGAGAAGAGCACAATCACAAGATAGGACAAGAATGAAGTTACTTGACGGATTAAGAGGGCTTCGATTTCACTCAATTCACTTTCCATGGCAAAGGAGCTAAGGACACTTTCACTCCCCCATGCAATAGCACAAACCAAAGCACAGAGAATCCCAATGTAGAAGGAATTGACCTGTTCAACCTTATAAGTTTGAGCAATAATCCCTCCAATAATCAAGACAATCCCAAACACAGTATTTTTCGAAATCTTGTGTTTCAAAAAGAAGAAAGCCAATAAAACTGAAATTGCAGGGTAAATAGCCGATACAGATGAAGCTAAGGAACTTCCGATATACTTAACCGCATAAAGGTTGGCCTGCATACCGATTGGACCTGCTAGCAAGGCTCCGATGATAACACTCACATTGCGAATATTTAAGAAAATTGAGAGACGAACTTTTCCTTCTTTTACCAAAAGAAAAGCTAGTAAGATAAAGATACTCAAGAAATCGTGAGCAGCAGCCACCACAAAGGGTGACAAATCTGTAAAAATCGAAAAGATATAAGCACTAATCGTTAGACCTAAACCCCAGAAAATACCTGAGAGTAGACCAAAAGAAACTCCATTTTTATTTTTCATCTGAACCTCCATAATATGACAAACCTTTAACAGCTCTTTGGTAACGACTCACACCATAGTCACCAAAATCTGCACCTTGCTCTTCTTTGTAGACTGTCCATAGACTCCAAATAGCATCTTGCAAAATTTTATAGATTGCAATCTTTTCACGAGAGACAGGTGTTTGCTCACTCTCATAGTGAGATAAGAAAGCTTCTTCCTCTTGACGAGTGAATTCAGACTCTAAAAAGAGGGCAGCCAAATCCCACATTGGATCGTTCATTGATGAATATTCCCAGTCAATCAAATAAAGTCGTCCTTGAGGTGATTCGATAAAGTTTTCAGGCACCAAATCAATATGACAAGATTTTCTGTCAACACCTAAGTCAGCCAGTCTTTTCTCTAAGGAGAAGACTTCTTCTCGAACAGCTTCATAGTTGGTATAAGGGATTTTCTCTTCAATCAAGGATTCGTATTTTTTGATTTCTTCAAAAGGAGCAAATTCTCCTCTTAATTCCTTGCCAGAAGCATGAATGGTTTGTAATATTGGAGCAATTTTATCAAATTAGGTCTTGATTGACGTTGAATCAAGCGTAATCGCAGATTCGATATACTCATTTACTTTGATACCAGCTTCAATATCAAAAAGATAATTTTTTACATCTAAGTCTAAATCCTTTAGTAGTTCAAGATTATACTTTTCATCTTGACGATTGATCAGCTTTTCTGTCCCTTTACCAAAGAACTTAACAATGTATTGCTTATTTGTTATTTTGACCAAATAGTTTTGATTGGTCATTCCCCCCAGTTGTTCAACACTGAGGACTTCCTCTTCTTGACTAAGTAGGGAAGAAATTTTTTCTTTAATGATTTTCTCCACAATTAACCTCCAGGACTTATACTTCCCACTTAAACACGGTTTTAAAGGCTGTGTTTAAATCGGTTGCAAAGACACGGTGAATATCTTTAATTTCTCTTACAGGTTCTTCTAGATAAAGAATATTTTTGAGACGATTGGCAAATTTCTTGACTTCCATCATTTGGATTGCATTTTCAAAATCAATGCGACCAGAACGAGAGGAACCAACCAAGAGCAAGCCCTTTTCTAAGGCATCGCGAGTATTGAGATTGACTTTATATTCGCTAACTCCCATCATGAGAATCGTTCCCTGAGGACGAATGTAGCGAATCAAGTCATTTATAGCTGGTCCAGTACCATCACCACCACAACACTCAAAAGCATGGTCAAAGGCCAAATCTTCAGGAATATTATCAGTAATATAGCATTCTTTGGCAAAAGAGAAGAGTTCCAATTTCTCCCAATGACGACCAATAACTACAATCTCTGCTTCTGGCAAAGTATAGTTGATAATATTGGCAACCACAAAAGCTAAACTTCCATCTCCGATAACGGCGATTCGGTCCCGCTTGCTATGAGCAAGGGTCAATAGACGATTCATAGCGTGCATGCCGACACTGACAAACTCTGTAATGGCTGCAACCGTGTCTTCAATAGCATCATAAGCCACCACACGGTCTTTAGGGAGAGAAACAAACTCTCTCATAAAGCCATCAAATCCACTAGACAAGAAATGGGTCCCTGTCATGTAGTTCTCATAGAATTCTTCATCACTCTGCATAGGAGGCTGATTAGGAATCATGACAACTTTTTGCCCAACCTCATAGGTTCCCGTAGGGTCAGAAATAACGGTTCCACATGACTCGTGAATCATTGCCATTGGAAGTTTTTTATTCAAAACCTTGGGATCACGTTTCCCTTGGTAATAACGCTGATCCGCATGACAGACCGCCATATAATTAGGACGGATAAGGATATGATTCTCTTGGTCAATAGCCTCTTCCTGATATTTGACATTGATAAACTTAGGCTTAGTTAGTTGATAAATTTGATTAATCATTTTACTAGTCTTTCTCAATCATACTTTTTGCAATCTTCAAATCTGTTACGGTTGTAATCTTCAGATTTGAGTATTCACCCTTGGCCAAGGCTACATCTTTTCCTTTAATGACAAAGATTTTACATGCATCTGTCAAGATTTTCTTCTCTTCATCAGAAAGAGATCCATAAAGGTCCATGAAGTCCTTGCAACGGAATGTTTGAGGTGTTTGTCCTTGATAAAGGTGAGCACGATTTGGAATATCTGTAATGAATTGACCATTGGTACTTTCAACGATAGTATCAACCGCTTCTACCACTGTATCCACTGCGTCATGATTTTGAGCAAGTTTGATATTGTCCTGAATCATGCGAAGTGTAATAAATGGACGAACAGAATCGTGGGTAACAACGATATCCTCTGGAGTAAGCGGACGATAAGCATCAATGGCTTCAATGATTTTCTCAATACTTGTATTGCGGTCAGCACCACCCTTTGTAATGATGATACGTTCCTTATGAAGAGGAAGATATTTATCTACAAGATCTTCTGCATGAGAAACCCAGTCTCCATGAACCCCAACTACAATTTTTTCAATACTTGGTTCCAAAACAAATTTTTCAATTGTATGAATCAAAATAGGTCGATCACCTAGCTCTAAAAATTGTTTTGGCAAGTTACTGATTCCCATGCGTGTGCCAGTTCCACCAGCAAGAATTCCTGCATAAATCATCTGTTTTCTCCTTTGTCTTACTAAAAAAACTTATTCTCTCTATTATACCACAATCTAGTCCTATCATGAAAGAAATACCGACCCTCCCGTTCTAGAATAGAAGGTTTAAGGAGTTCTATTATTCAAAGAAACTAGTC
Organism: Streptococcus mitis; assembly: GCA_001914195.1. Lineage (GTDB taxonomy): Bacteria > Bacillota > Bacilli > Lactobacillales > Streptococcaceae > Streptococcus > Streptococcus mitis_F. The sequence continues at coordinate 56,277 of MKYF01000026.1, forward strand.
CATTTCTAGTAATGACTAGGAATTCTGTAGTCATTACCAATAAATGGCTGTGAAATTTTAGAGTTCTTCAGAATAATATAGTTTCCTTAAAAAAACTTAAAATAAAACTTTGAGATTTCAAAGTGATTGCTTGACTTACTGCCCTTCATTTCTTATTAGCTAGCTTTATAATATAATGAAAAACGAGGTAAATTGAATGAAAAGTATAAAATTAAATGCTCTATCTTACATGGGAATTCATGTCTTAAATTTTATTTTTCCCATCTTAACTGGTACCTACATCGCGCGTGTCTTGGACCGAACTGACTATGGTTACTTCAACTCAGTCGACACTATTTTGTCATTTTTCTTGCCCTTTGTGACTTATGGGGTCTATAACTACGGTTTACGAACCATCAGTAATGTCAAGGATAACAAAAAAGATCTGAATAGAATGTACTGACCCCAAAAAGTTAGACAATTAATTTATCCGAAGGATTTAGTTCTGTATTGCACAGGGCTAAGTCCTTTTAGTTTTACCTTAATTCGTTTATTGTTGTAGTAATCAATATAGTCTACAATAGCTTGTTCCAATTGCTTAAGCGACTGAAATGACTTCTCATAACCATAAAACATCTCCGATTTCAGAATACCAAAGAAGGACTCCATCATACCGTTGTCTGGGCTGTTACCCTTACGTGACATGGATGCTTGAATTCCCTTACTCTCTAGGAAGCGATGATAAGAATCGTGTTGGTATTGCCAACCTTGGTCACTATGGAGAATCGTATTCTCGTAGTGCTTCTCTGTGAATGCCTGTTCCAACATTGTTTTTACTTGTTCTAAGTTGGGTGAAGTTGAAAGATTATAGGCGATAATTTCGCTATTAAAGCCATCTAAAAACTGGTGATAAGTAAAGCTTTTTGGTACTTGCTGGAATGGCAAATTCTGTCACATCTGTGTAGCACTTTTCCATTGTTTTAGAGCCTTCAAATTGACGTTGAATGAGATTCTCTGCCTTCTTGCCAACATCTCCTTTATGAGAAGAATATTTTCGTTTCTGTCGCATTTTAGCTTGTAAATTGAGTACTTTCATCAAGCGTTGAACTCTTTTCTGATTTACCAGATAACCACGATTTCTTAGTTCTAAATGAACCCGGCGATAACCATAATTTCCCTTATGTTCGATAAAAATGGATTGAATTTCAGCTTTAAGCTCTTGGTCCTTATCTAGTTTATCTAGCTGTTTCAAGTGATAGTAGTAGGTCGAACGAGCTAGTTTAATGGCTTTTAGAAGAATATCTAACGAAAACTCAGTCATTAATTCTTGAACAATTTCTGTCTTTCTTCTTTCTCTTTTTCCTCCTTCAATCGGAGTTCTCTTAACTTTTTTAGAATGGCATTCTCCGCTCTCAAGTACTCATTTTCTGCTTGAAGACGTTCTAATTCTGTCCTCTCTTCAGGTCTCGTTTTTGGCTTACGTCCCATTTTAGGTACTCTCCCTCTTGTTTTCTCAACAATAGTATACCCGTTTTTCTTGTATTGTGCTAGCCAATTAAGAAGTATCGTACGACTTGGGAGGCCGTATTCAAGAGAAACTCTATCTTTAGTCCAGCCTTCATGTAAGACTTTATGAATCATTTCTTGTTTTAAATCAGGAGAATAGTAACGATTTTTTCCTTTTTTGACGAACTCTATTCCGTAACGATCAATCAATTTAATCATGTACCTAATATTAGAATTGTTTATCCCAAATTTATTTGAAAGTTTCTCTAATCTATATCCTTGTTTTCTAAGTTCATAGACCTGAACTTTATCATCATAAGTTAATTTCATAATAAAAACACCCCAAAAGTTAGATTTTTCTGTCTAACTTTTGGGGTGCAGTTCATATTATGCGTTTTTAATTTTTCTTCAATCTATTACAATAGATAGAGAACTCAATTTCTTATAGATAAAGGAATTTGAAAATAGCTACTGCCGCAATTGCTGCTGCGATCGGTGCTACTACTGGTACCCAAGAATACCACCATTTTGAATCGCCTTTGTGCTCACCAAGAACTGATTTTGGAAGGAAAGCATGAAGGAGACGTGGTCCCAAGTCACGAGCAGGGTTCAAGGCAGGTCCTGTAGGTCCACCAAGTGATGTTACCAAGGCCATAACAAGGAATCCAAGTGCCAAGTGAGCTACTGAAAGTCCTGAAGCAGTATGTGGTGCTACTTGGGCTTTGATTGCTAAATCAGAAAAATCAACATTTTGACCTGCTTGACTAGCCATTTGTTTCATGTATTGAAGCACTTCAGAACCAAAGAAGTTTTTAGTCATTCCAAGGGCTGCAAAGAAAAGAACAAATGATCCAACAAACTCATTTACAAAACCATTAACAGTTGCTGCAAAATGTGATTCTTTTGTACCATTATCCAAACTTGAAATTGTTGAGAAAGTACCCAAAATGTTGTTTGGATTTTCAGTTTTCAAGTAGTATGGGCGGTGTGTTGCCACAACCAAGGCTTGACCAAAGATAGCACCCAAAACTTGTGCGATGATATAAGGCGCAACTTGAGCCCAAGGGAAAAGACCGCTGATTGCAAGTCCAAGAGTGAAGGCTGGGTTGATGTGGTTACCAGATACGTTACCAAACATCAAGGCTGGGATCATAACCCCCATACCATAACCAACAGCGATAACGATCCAGCCACTTTGGTGACCTTTCGTACCTTTAAGTTCAACGTTGGCAACTGCACCATTTCCAAGAATGATCAAAATAGCAGTTCCCAAAAATTCAGTGGCATATTTAATTGCCCATGTGAAATCCATTTGATAGATTCTCCTTAAAATTTTTTAGACAATCCTTATTCTATCAATTTTTACATCTTTTAGCAACTACTTTCCCGAAAGATTGTGGCAGAAAACGGTTCCAAAACTTATAAACTAATCTTTGTTTTCAAGATATCCCCAGTTCATTATGTTATCTACGCTAATCTGATGCTTTTATGTCAATTACTCCTGATACATAGTATAGGGAATAAGAAGTATCTTTCCCCATTCACCAATCAGAGTTTTGCTATGAAAACAAAACTCTATCCTTCTAATGAAACAATCTTAACCTGATTTACATAAAAATTCTCGTCACATTACCATAAAACCTCAGCCATATTTTTGTAAGAAATAGACTTATCATGATTTGCTCTAATCGTAAGATTATAACCACTTTCATTCCTATCCATGTCAATATTTAGATTGTAAAATCCCTTCTGTTCAATGAGAATATTCAAGGTATCTATTGAAGGTTTATTGGTTACAAATCCAGTCATTCTGATATGATAATGGGTATCGATTTTCAAAAATTTGGAGCTACTTTTCTGAACAGAGACGACAATAAGCCTAGAAAAGCAAAACCTGCTCCAATCGCCATCCCAATACCTGCAGTTACCCAAATACCAACTGCTGTGGTGATACCACTGATTTTTTTATCCCTCATGAAAATAATACCACCGCCAATGAAACTAATTCCACTGACAATTTGGGCCGCAACCCTAGAAGTATCATAATTAGGCGTATCCAAGAAAGCTTCTTTTGATAAAATCATCATTAAAGTTGCAGTTAAGGCAACCAAAATATGAGTCTTTCTCCCAGCCTACTTGTGCTTAGATTTTCTTTCATAGCCAATGATAAAACCAGAAAAACAAGACAATAAAATGAGAATAATATGTCGGACTTCAATCGGTAGAGCTATCGTATCAAGCATTATTTCCCTCCTCTATTACTCATAATTTTATATTATAATCCTAGTTGAAACTTTTTTCAAGAGAATATATTAGTTGAAAATTGTCCTTTTTAAAACAAAAAACCGCAGTTATCTTCTAGTAATAACTTGCAGTTTTCTGTAACTAATGGATTCTTACAATCTCTCAATCAATTCTTGCATTTGCACATCATCTGGAACTAATTTTAAGTAAGCTTGGGCATTAACTTTTGCTTCTTCAAAGTAGCCCAATTCACGCAAGAGATAAATATAGTGTTCCAAAAACTCTGGATTATCCTTCAAATCTCCTGCCAATTCTTGATAAAGCTCATAGGCAGAATCCAAATCGTCCATTTCTTGATAGGAACGAGCAATCAACCACTTGGTCAAGAGATTTTCTGGCTCCTCACTTTGCAAGTCTAGAATATCCTCATAACGCTCCTGCTCCAGATAAATAGTAGCTAGACGGAGTAAGATTTCTTCCGTATCCTCAGCATCTTCTTTTGCAGTAAGGAGATAATTTTCTGCACCACTAGCATCATGCAATTCATAAGAAAATTGTGAAGCAGCCAGTAAGAGACGAGTTTCAAAGGGATTTTTCTCCAAGCCTTGCTTAGCAATACGCAGAGCTTCTTGAACTTGATGTTCCTTATGTAAGGCCTGACTGTAACCATACTCATAGCCTTCAAAATCAGGTGAAATGGTATCAAGTTGCTTAAAGTAGAGAACAGCTTTTTGATATTCTTCTTGATCAAAGTAAAGACTGGCTAACTCAAAAGCTGTTAAATCATCATATTCTAACTCCAGGGCTTTTTCTAAAAACTCTGTAGCCGTTTCAAATTTCCCTAACTGGGCATAGGCAAAGCCAATTCGTTGATAGGTAGAAATACCCGTTTGTTCATAAATCGAGCGATTATCTAACTGGGCATAGCCTTGAATAGCTTCTTGGTAATTTTCCAACTCACTATCCAACTCTGCTAAGCCCAATATCAAGAGAGGATCCTCTGAGTAGCTCAAGGCTTCCAGCAATTTCTCACGCGCTACATCTGTCAAACCTTCCAACTGGTAAAGGTCTGCCTTCAGAGCCAAAGCCGAAATATACCAGTCACTGTCAGCTTGGATTTCCTCAAGATAAGCAAAGGCTTCTTCGATTTGACCATCCTCGCTAGCAATAGCTGCTAGATTAAGATTAACCTCTGGAAAATCCTCTATGATTTTCAGGTAAATTTCCTTGGCCTGAGGATAGAAACCAATTCCTTCTAGATAAGTCGCTAATTCATACAGAAGGTCACTTGGATCATTTTCTAAAGCTTTAACGAAATAGTGCTCTGCCTTAACTAAATCTTGCTCCTCCAAAGCCTGTAACATCTGTTGACTATTGTTCACTCTTAGCTTCCTCTCCTTCTAGTTCATATAGGCCACTAACTACCTTATACCATTCAAAAATCGCTGAAATGACAACTTTAGCAGAGGCATAAACCGGAATACCGAGCAAGACTCCCCATATGCCAAACATGGATCCTGAAGTCAACAAGACAAAGAGAACATTAATGGGATGGATGTTTAATTGACTTCCCAAAATCAATGGAGAGACAAAACGGCCTTCAATAGTTTGTTCTACGATAAAGACAATCACTACTTTCAAAAGCATGACTGGCCCAGCAATCAAACCCAATACTAGGGCAGGAAACATGGCTAGGAAACTACCCAAATAAGGAACCAGATTTAGAATACCAGCAGTAACACCCAGCGTAACCGCATAGCGTAGACCAATGATCTTGAAGAAGATGATAAACATCACCGCAACAATAATAGCCACTGTCACTTGTCCTCGAACATAGTTAGACAACTGCTGATTCACATCTGATAAAACTTGTCCAACAGGTTCTTTCAATTTCGTTGGCATGAATTGGGTCAAATAGTGACGCAGGCCTTTCCCATCACGTAAGAGATAAAAGAGCATGAAAGGAACGATAATCAAGGCAACAATCACTTGAGAAGCCCCGCTAATAAAGGCACTCACCCAGTTGACTGCCTGAGATGAAACCTTACTTGCCCAAACTGTAGCCTGACTTGAAAAGTTTGTCAAAACTTGTTCTAGCTGAGGCCTGAAATCATCTGGTAAACGCTTGGTGACCAAATCATCAATAACCCGATCAGCATCTTCAAGATAGATTGGTACATTTCTTGCAAATGTTAAAACTTGACGTTGCAGATTTGGAATCGCTACTGCCAAGCCCCAAATGATAAAGATAGCGATAATCACAAAAACAGTACTGATTGCTATGACACGATTAACCTTATGCTTCTCCATCCAATCAACAATAGGATTTAATAAATAATATAGCAAACCAGATAGAATGACTGGTAACATCACAACTGCCAAAAAGTCCAAAACAGGTGAAAATAGAAAACTAATCTTACTTAAAATAAAAAGATTCAGTCCCAATAACAAAGTTACTAAAAATACCGTAATGGCCTTGTTATCCAAAAACCACTTAAAAAACCAAGATAGGCTAAAATGTTTCTCTTTTTGTTCCATATATAATTCCTTTCTGTCATTCTCTCATTATACCATTTTTAGGTCAAAATAACTCTTTTTTAAAGTGCTTACATAGAGACAGCGACATAAAAAATCCCCTCAAAAGAGGAGATTCGATTAGTCTTGAATATGACGGTCTAAGTTCTTCTGATAATCTGCGTTTGATTTGGCTTTTTCGTCAGCAAATTTCTTGCGGAACTCATCCATTTCTTTAGTAGTGACAATCTTATCTTGGATTTTCAGATACTTGTAGCTATGTTCATTGGTCTTATCACCTACCCAGCCACCTGCACCACTGCCAGGAACCATTTTCGTCACTAGCATTTGAGCACCATCAGAGTATACTGGAATAACAAGTGCACTATCTGACAACCAAGCTTGGGCCTTAGCATATTTGGAATAACGTTTTTGAAGGTCTGTTTTCTCACTATTTGCATCATCAATCAGTTCTTTGTATTTATCCAATCCAACTGTTTTAATAACTGGATTGTCTGTTCCTGGTGCCACACCAAGAGCACTTAGGAGACTTGGACCTGAAGTTGGATCAAATACATCTAGATAAGTCGATGGATCTGCAAAGTCTGGAGTCCAACCACTGACTGCATTAATATCCCAGTCAGTATTTGCATTGGAAGTAGCTAGAGTAGTCATACTTCCCAATTCGTCATCAGAAACTTGTTGAATATCAACAACTACATTGTCAGAGCCTAAGGCTTCCTCAATGGATTGTTTATAAGACTGAACCTGACGAATAAAATCTGGATTTGATGAAGAAATTGGCAAATCTAAATGAATTGGGAACTGTACTCCATCAGCTTGAAGGGTTTTCTTAGCAGCTTCAAACTTAGCTTTAGCCTTGTCTACATTATGAAGTGAATCTTGGGCATCATCAAGACTAACATCTTTCCAGACATTATCCAATTTATCCAATTCTGTCTTAGTAACTTGACCAAATGTTTGATCTCCTACTTGAACAAATGTTGGAGGAGTGAAACTTGTCCGTAACTTACGAGGTCCTACTTCATCACCAAATACTTGAGAGATCCCTGCTTTACGATCTACCGCAAAAGCCAAGGCTTGACGGAAATCTTTGTTTAAAAGTGCTTTCTTAGTAGATGATTTTTCTGCATCACTTGTTTTAGCAGTGTGATTGTAATTTACACGGTCGATATTGGTTGAGATATAAAAAACTCCTCCACGCTGTTGACCATACACAATATTATCCTTGTATTTTTCTTTTAGACGTTCATAGTTGGCAGAGTTTTTAAAGAGTGGTGCAGCTGGATAGTGTCCCTCATCAAAACCGCGTCCTAGAGAGTCTGCATCTTGACCATCAAAGAAGGATAACTTGATATCATCAATAAAGACATTTTGTTTATCCCAGTAGTTTTGATTTTTGGTCATTTCGATAGAAGACTTAGATGTAAGACCTTTGAGGAGATAAGGCCCATTGTATAGAATGCTCGTTACATCCGTTGGTTTACCAAAGTCATCTCCTTTAGAAGCTAAAAAGTCTTCATTAACTGGTGCAAGGACTCCCATTGTTGTTTTTGAATTCCAGAAAGATTCTGGATGGTTCAAAGTATAAACAACAGTATAATCGTCAGTTGCTTTTACCCCAACACTAGAAAAATCTGTTGTTTTCCCATTTACATAGTCATCCAATCCTTTGATAGAATCCTGTACGAGATAAAGAGCCTGTGATTTCTTATCTGCTGCGTGTTTCAGACCAGTCACAAAGTCTTGAGCCTTGACTTCACCATACTCTTCCCCCTCATTGGTATACCATTTGATACCCTGACGGATTTTATAGGTATAGGTCAAACCATCTTTGGAAACTGTCCAATCCTCTGCAACTGATGGAACAAGATTCCCATATTGGTCATTTTCAAGCAAACCGTCAATAACGTTACCTGTGACCTGTTTAGTGCTGACATTTCCAGAAACTGTATAATCCAGACTCGCAGGATCTGATGAAAATACATAGGCATAAGTAACTGGTTTAGTTGCTTCCTTATTCCCATTACCAGATGAACAAGCTGCTAGAACAGCTGCTGAAAGTACAGCAACTCCTGCTGCTAAGAAAACACGTTTTTTCATAAAAAACTCCTTTGCATTTTTTATATGATTATTATAGCACTTTTCAAAAGGAATTCAAGTTAAATTTGATATTTTATTATACTTATTTATGTATTAGAGAGTTTCTCCAACTACAATTTTTGTGATATAATAGTCTTATCTTTATTATAGAGGTAAAGTTATGAAAGAAACTGTTTATTTTGGAACTTATACACGTCGTACTTCCCAAGGGATTTACAAGGCAGACTTTGATACAGAAACTGGGCAGCTTTCAAATCTAGAACTTTTTGCAGCTGAGCCAAGCCCGACCTACCTTGCCTTTGACCAGCACCAACATTTATACACTGTTGGTAGTCAAGACGATAAAGGGGGGATTGCAGCCTATCAAACTGATGGGACCTTATTAAATCATGTCGTGGAAGAAGGAGCTCCCCACTGTTATGTTGCTGTGGATGAAAAGCGTGATTTGGTTTACGCAGCTAACTACCATAAAGGACAGGTACTAGTTTATAAACGTCAGGAAGATGGTCGTCTTCTACTTAATGATGTAGATCAACATAGTGGCCAAGGTCCACATGAAAATCAAGCTTCCCCCCATGTTCACTTTACAGACTTAACACCTGACCACTATCTAGTGACTTGTGATTTGGGTACTGACCAAGTCATCACTTATGACCTTGATCAAGAAGGGAAATTATCTAAGCTCTATACCTACAATAGTATTCCTGGAGCTGGTTCTCGTCATATCGTTTTCCATAACCACTATAAAATCGCTTATCTCATTTGTGAACTCAATAGCACTATTGAAGTTCTAATCTACGATGGTGTTGGCGAATTTGAACGCATGCAAGTTATCTCAACTCTACCAGAAGGTTACGAAGGTTTTAATGGTACTGCTGCTATTCGTCTCTCTAAAGACGGTAAATACCTCTACGCTTCTAACCGTGGCCATGATTCTATCGCAGTATATACAATCCTTGCGGACGGTAGTTTAGAGTTGTTAGAAATCGTTCCGACACATGGTCAGATTCCACGTGATTTTGATTTGACACCAGACCAAGAATTTGTCATTGCTGTCCATCAAGACTCTGACAATGCAACCGTTTTTAAACGCAATCCTGAAACTGGTCGTCTAGCAGAACTTTCCAACGACTTCCATGTTCCAGAAGCGGTCTGCATCAGTTTTGCCCCTTAAGAAAACATAAAAAATGAACTTGGTAACTCAAGTTCATTTTTTTCTTATAGTCTTTTTCCGACATTAATACGGTTAATGGCACGTTGCAGTGCAATCTTCGCACGACGTTCTTGATCAATCAAGTTTTTGTCTTGTGCTTCTTCAATTTCACGCTCTGCTCGAAGCTTGGCACGTTCTGCACGACTGATATCGATATCACGAGCACGTTCTGCAGAATCCGCAACGATTGTGATGGTATTATTGGCAATTTCAATAACGCCTCCGTTTACTGCAATCCAGTTCACGTGATCTTCATCATCAATACGTTTTACCTTTACTTCATCAACTGCTAAAACCGCAATCATATTTTCATGTCGTGGCAAGATCCCCATCTCACCATCCAGAGTTCGAACCGATACATAGCTGGCATGGTGATCATAGACGAGACCATCTGGTGTCACGATCTGGACAGTTAACTGAGCCATAGATCACCTCTTAAAATCCCATTTTTTCAGCTTTTGCAATCACATCTTCGATAGAACCTACACCACGGAAGGCATCTTCTGGCAAGTGGTCATGTTTACCATCAAGGATTTCCTTAAAGCCACGAACAGTTTCAGCAACTGGAACATAAGAACCTGGCTGACCAGTAAATTGTTCCGCAACGTTGAAGTTTTGTGACAAGAAGAACTGGATACGACGGGCACGAGCAACCAAGGTCTTTTCTTCATCAGAAAGCTCATCCATACCAAGGATAGCAATGATATCTTGCAACTCATGGTAACGTTGAAGGACACGTTTTACTTCAGCAGCAACTGCATAGTGCTCTTCTCCAACGATTTCAGGTGCCAAGGCACGTGAGCTTGAAGCAAGTGGGTCAACGGCTGGATAAATACCCAATTGTACCAACTTACGTTCCAAGTTTGTAGTAGAATCCAAGTGAGCGAAGGCTGTTGCTGGCGCAGGGTCAGTATAGTCATCCGCTGGCACATAGATAGCTTGAATAGAGGTTACAGAACCCTTCTTGGTTGATGTGATACGCTCTTGCAATTGACCCATTTCCGTAGCAAGTGTTGGTTGATAACCAACGGCTGAAGGCATACGACCTAAAAGGGCAGATACTTCTGAACCAGCCTGAGTGAAACGGAAGATATTATCGATAAAGAGAAGCACGTCTTGGCCTTCTACATCACGGAAGTATTCAGCGATTGTCAAACCAGTAAGGGCAACACGCATACGTGCTCCTGGTGGCTCATTCATCTGACCAAATACCATGGCTGTTTTCTCGATAACGCCTGATTCTTTCATTTCCCAGTAAAGGTCATTCCCCTCACGAGTACGTTCCCCAACACCAGTAAATACTGAAATACCACCGTGTTCTTGGGCAATGTTGTGAATCAATTCTTGAATCAAGACGGTTTTACCAACTCCGGCACCACCGAAAAGTCCAACCTTACCACCTTTAAGGTAAGGGGCAAGAAGGTCGATAACCTTAATCCCTGTTTCAAGGATTTCAGAAGAGGTAGACAACTCATCAAAAGTTGGAGCTTTTTTATGAATTGGCTGACGCTCTGCGTCTTCTGTAAAAGGAGCTTCCAAGTCAATGGTATCTCCCAAAACGTTGAAGACACGTCCCAAAGTTTCTTTACCTACTGGTACAGAGATTGGACGACCTGTGTCCAATACTTCCATTCCACGAGTCAACCCATCTGTTGATTCCATGGCGATAGTACGGACCATACCATCTCCCAACTCCAAGGCTACTTCAAGGACGATTTTTGTTTTTCTTTCGTCATTTTTGTAGACGACAAGTGCATTGTTAATCTCAGGAAGTTTTTCCCCTGCTGCAAACAAGACGTCTACAACGGGACCGATAACCTGAGCAATTTTACCTGAACTCATCTCCTTCTCCTATTCTATATAAGATACTGTCGGTTCCTAGCTCAACTAGGTCCTAATACTCTTCGAAAATCTCTTCAAACCACGTCAGCTCTATCTGCAACCTCAAAACAATGTTTTGAGCAGCCTGTGGCTAGCTTCCTAGTTTGCTCTTTGATTTTCATTGAGTATAAGTTCATTTTCATACGAGCTGGACTAGAGCCTACTCTAAGGCACTAGCTCCTGCTACGATTTCTGTAATTTCTTGTGTAATCGCCGCCTGTCTGGCACGGTTATACTGAATTGTCAAATCATTAATGACTTTCTTAGCATTATCTGTCGCTGTTTGCATGGCTGTCATACCGGCAGCATTTTCAGCTGTCTTGGCATCGATAATAGCCCCGTAAATCATACTTTCTGCAAACTGAGGCAACAACTGCTCCAAAATTTCTTCACGGCCTGTCTCTAATTCAAAAGTCAAGCTGTAGTCTTCATCCGCTTCATTTGGATCCAAGTCAACAATCGGAAGCATTTGTTCCACACGCATTTGACTGGTTAGCGTATTGACATGGTGGTTGTAGCAAACATAAAGCTCATCAAAGAGTTCATTTTGGTACATTTCAACAGTTTTTGAAATAATCTTACGAACTTCATCAAAGCTAGGTTGGTCTGCCAAGCCACGTAGTTCATAAAGTGGTTGAATACCACGAGCCTTAAAGAAGTCAGCTCCCATTCCACCAATACAGATCATTTCAAAACCTTTACCGTCTGGATGGTATTCTTCCTTCAACTCCATAACGGCTTTCAGAATAGAAGAATTATAACCTCCAACCAAACCACGATCTGAAGTAATGACGATATAGCCTGTCTTCTTCACGGGACGGCTAATCAACATCGGATTGGTTGAACCACCAGCTCCATTACCATGAAGGATATCTGTCAAAAGTTTACGAACCTTCTGAGCATAAACTTGGAAGTTACGAGCTGCTTCTTCAGAGCGACCTAGCTTAGCAGCCGATACCATTTGCATGGCATTAGTGATTTGACTCGTATTTTTTGTTGAGGCGATTTTTGTTTTAATATCATTTAGAGATACTGCCATCTGACACCTCTATTCTTATTGGAAGCTGATTTGATTGAGAAACTCTGTAATCGCAGCATCCAAGACTGCTTCTTCTGGCAAGTCTTTTGTTTCACGAATAGTTTCCAAAATCTCTGGATGTTGAGCATCAAAGAAGGCATGGAACTCTTCCTCGAAACGAACAATATCATCTACTGGAACAGTATCCAAGAAACCATGTGTCAAAGCATAAAGAATGGTTACTTGTTTCTCAACAGGCAATGGTTTGTGAACAGGTTGTTTCAAGACTTCAACTGTACGACGTCCACGGTTCAACTTAGCCTGTGTTGCTGCATCCAAGTCAGAACCAAACTTAGTGAAAGCTTCCAACTCACGGTATGAAGCAAGGTCGATACGAAGTGTACCAGCAACCTTTTTCATGGCTTTGATTTGTGCAGAACCACCTACACGTGATACAGATGAACCCGCATCGATGGCTGGACGAATACCCGCATTGAAGAGACCATCGCCAAGGAAGATTTGTCCATCAGTGATAGAAATCACGTTGGTTGCGATATAGGCAGAGATATCTCCTGCTTGTGTCTCGATAAATGGTAGGGCTGTAATTGATCCACCACCAAGTTCATCAGAAACTTTAGCTGAGCGCTCAAGCAAACGGCTGTGAAGATAGAAAACATCCCCTGGGAAGGCTTCACGACCTGGAGGACGACGAAGCAAGAGTGACAGTTCACGATAAGCTACCGCTTGTTTTGATAAATCATCATAAACAATCAAAACATGCTTGCCTTGATACATAAATTCTTCCGCCATGGCAACCCCAGCATAAGGAGCTAGGAAGAGCAATGGAGATGGTTGTGAAGCAGAAGCTGTCACAACGATTGTGTAGTCCAAGGCACCGTACTGACGAAGTGTTTCTACTTGCGTACGAACGGTTGATTCTTTCTGTCCAATCGCGACATAGATACAGATCATATCTTGACCTTTTTGGTTCAAGATTGTGTCAATCGCAATGGTTGTTTTCCCTGTCTGACGGTCACCGATAATCAACTCACGTTGACCACGACCGATCGGTACAAGGGCATCAATAGCTTTCAAACCAGTTTGTAATGGTTCTGATACAGACTTACGTTGCATAACACCAGGAGCTGGCGCTTCTACTGGACGAGTTTTATCAGTGTGGATTTCTCCAAGACCGTCAACTGGACGACCAAGCGGATCCACAACACGACCAATCAGACTTTCACCTACTGGGACTTCCATGATTTTACCTGTACGGCGGATTGTATCGCCTTCACGGATATCTGTAAAGTCGCCTAGGATGATAATACCAACGTCTGTTGACTCCAAGTTTTGAGCCATACCATAAGAGCCGTTTTCAAAGATCAACAACTCTCCACTCATGGCATTTTCAAGGCCATGAGCACGTGCGATACCGTCCCCGATATAGGTTACAACACCTGTTTCAGTCACATCAAAATTGGGTTTGAAATTTTCAATTTGTTGCTTAATTAAAGCGCTGATTTCTTGTGCGTTAATTGCCAAAAGAACACCACTTTCTATTTCAAATTTTCTTTAACAACTTTAAGTTGTTGTTTAATACTCACATCAATTGTCTTGTGATTGGCAAAAATGACAAAACCACCAATGAGACTTTCATCGATTTGTTCTTTTACACTCCTTACTTTCAGAGACATTTTTTTCTCAATCAAAGGGAGCAAGCGACTCTTCTGTTCATCAGTCAGAGGATGAGCAGAAGTAATCATCACTTCAAATCGATTTGTTTCTTTTTCAAGTCGGTTCAAGCAATCTACAAGCACATCATAAAAAAGATTTGCTCTGTGGTTGTAGGCCAGAACCTGGATCAAGTTTTGCAATAAAGGTGACACAGAGTCTTGGAAGAAAGCAATTGTTTTTTCCTTATCAGACTCGTCTACTGCCACTTTTTTTAAAAAAGAAGGTAAACCTGTTTCTTCAGCAACTTGCTTGATTTGAGTCAAGTCTGAAAAAATACGGTCTTCTTCTCCTTTTTCAAGTACCAATTGGACAAAAGGCATGCTGTATTTTTCAATTACCTTTACTGTTTTCTTGTCCATTAAGCTTCTCCTAGCTGATCGATATACTGATCAATGAGTTCTTTATGGGCATGACCGTCAAGGTTTTGTGAGATGATTTTACCAGCCAAGCTGATTGTCAAATCTGCTACCTCACCCTTAACGCTTTGTAAAGCTTCAGCTTTGTTTTGAGCAATTTCTTGGTTTGCTTTTTCTTTTAAGCGTCCTGCTTCTAGTTTAGCATCTGCTAAAATACTAGCTTTACTTTTCTCAGCTGTTTCTTTCGCATTCTCAATGATTGTCTTAGCTTCTTTACGGCTACCAGCCAATTCATCTTCGCGTTTTTGAGCCAATACTTCTGCTTTTTGACGTGCTTCTTCAGCTCTGTCAATATCTGAAGCAATTTTTTCAGCTCTTTCTTCGAAAATGCCTGTAATATTAGACCATGCAAATTTTTTAATCAAGACTAGCAAAAGGATAAAAGAGCCAGCGATTAAAATAAAATTACCAATTAATTCACCTACTGTTACGTGCATCAGTTACTCCTTTCTACTCTTCATCATTAATTTTATTTCCTAGGTACATAGAGGATAATAGTGTAAAGACATAGGCCTGTACACAAGAAATGAACACGGAAAATGCAGTCCAAACTAAGTTTGTCCCAAATGCGATTGGATACCAAAAAATAGCCTGATGTGAAAGTAAGAGAAGCAAGCTTGTCATTACTTCACCTGCAAAGATATTCCCAAAAATCCGCAAAGCAAGAGAAAGGAAATTCGTGACTTCTTCAAGTAGATTCATCGGTGTCATAAATGCAGGAGTTACAAAACCTTTTAGGTATTGTTTAATCCCACGACGACGAATCCCCTCAATATGCGCCATCACAATAATACAGAAAGACAAGACAAGGTCAAATGAAAGATTTGCAGTTGGCGATGTCCAAAGGTTTGTTCCATCTGTTGTTTGAAGTTTGGCCATCAAACCAAGATTATTGGCGATGACCATAAAAAGAAATAAGCATAAGTAAAAGAGTGAGTAATCTTTCATGTAGTGGGAACCAAGGTTAGGTTCTGTAAATCCAATTACAAAATCATAGAGATACTCTAGTACATTTTGTTTACCTTTGGGTTTCAAGGTCATATTACGACTTGCCCAATAGATAAATGCAAAAATCAGAAACACAGACAGCAAAGTCAAGGCTGTCAAAGTTAAATCAAAGGTAACAGGACCAATATTGATGGTTGGATTGATACTTTCTTCCATCTAACATTCTCCCTTCTCCAATTTATATTTCGTTATTTAATAATAAATGAGAAGACAAGAGTTACGAAGAAAGTTCCTTCAATAAAGGCAACCCCTAAAAACATCAAGCTACGAAACTCAGCGATAATATCTGGTTGGCGAGCTACTGATTTCAACAAACCATTCATCAACATACCCTCACCAAGAGATACACCCATACAGGCAAGACATAGACCGAAAAATGTTAAATTCATGACGAATTCTCCTTTTAATTAAAATTTACTTACTTAGTTTAGTCCTAAAAATTGAATTTGTCAACTTTTTACTAACATTGAAAGCGTTTAATGAAAATTATTTACAATTTTACTATTTTTAAGCCTATTATATAGAAAACTTTGTAAAAAACTTGTAATAAATCCGACCATTATCTAGACATTTCTGAAAAATATTGAAAAAATCCGAGATGAAATCTCGGATGGAAATTAATATATTTTCTTTAACCTAATGTTCTTTAGTAAGTAGGATTAAAGGGAAAGTAGCTAGAAAACTTTCGTCTCCTACATGTTTATTAAGCACGCACTGTGATGCTGGTTCCATCTTCCTTATAAAGATTGATAAGACCTTCTTTGAGAGCTCGAACCATATCTCCAGCTTGAACAGGTTGTGGGACTTTGATTGTCAAGAGTTCCATCGGATTTGGGGCGCGGTCGATTTTATTGCCTTTGGCATCGTGCAAATCTTCGATATACGTTTCAAAATGACGAAAACCTGGGCCATAAAACTCAACTTGGTCGCCTTCGTTAATAACGTTCCGTTGACGAATTGTTGCTGTTTGTGTCGTATCATCATAAGAAACCACTTCAGCGACAAACTTGTACTCAGGAATTTTACGGCGAGCACCAAATAACTGCTCATTTTCAGATGGTGTACCGTAGTAGAAACCTGTTGCCAATTCACGTTGAGCAACCTTCCACATCTCATCAATCAAGTCTTGCTTAATAGCCTCAAACTTTTCTGGACTTTCTAGATAAGCATCAACCGCTGCCTTGTAGCAGTTTGTTACTGTTGAAACATAGTGAATAGACTTCATACGTCCTTCGATTTTGAGACTGTCCACTCCATTTTCAATCATATCTGGAATATGGTCAATCATGGACATATCAACGGCTGACATTGAAAATTCTTCTGGAATTTCACCTTTAAGACTCTTGCGTTCTTGACCAAATGGCATGTCGTAAAGGTCGTATTTCCAACGGCAAGACTGTGAACAACCACCACGGTTGGCATCACGCATACTCATGTGGTTTGATAGCGTACAGCGACCTGAGTAAGAAATACACATTGCTCCATGGACAAAGGCTTCAATCTCAACGTCTGTACGTTTGCGGATTTCAGCTAATTCTTCCATCGAAACCTCACGCGCCAAAACGACACGAGTTAAGCCCAGTTCTTTCCAGAACTCAAGAGTTTCATAGTTAGTTGCACTTGCTTGGGTAGAGAGGTGGATTTCAAGACCTGGTGCCTCTGTCGCTGCAATCATAATCAAGGCTGGGTCAGATACGATAACTGCGGCAATCCCGATGTCACGCAACTTACGGAACCACTCACCAGCTCCAGCTTCATTTCCTTCGTGCATAACCATATTAGCCGCTACATAGACCTTGGCACCGTACTTGGCAGCAAACTGCACGCCTTCTTCCATCTGTTCAAAGGTAAAGTTACCTGCACGGCTACGAAGACCATAGGCCTGACCACCGATAAAGACAGCATCTGCTCCATACTGAACAGCTACCTTTAGCTTCTCTAAAGTCCCTGCAGGTGATAAAACCTCAGGACGTTTTAATGTTTTTGTCATGTTTTCTCCTATTTGCAATATAAAAGTTTGACGTTTTTCCTTCTCATTTTATAGTAAATAAGCGATAAAATCAAGCTTGGACAGATTGTTTTGACAATTCTAATCTTTTAAGCTTTACATAATAACTATTAAACTATCGAAAATTAACCTAGTTTTAACAAGTGGTTAAAAAGTCTAGGAAAGCAAAAACCAGTATCCAAAGATACTGGCTAGTAAAAATACATAAATGAGTCCTTAGATGACTATTCCCACTCAACTGTTGCAGGTGGTTTACTTGTGATATCGTAGACAATACGGTTAACATGATCCACTTCGTTTACGATACGTACTGAGATTTTTTGAAGTACTTCCCATGGAATTTTGGCAAAATCAGCAGTCATACCATCGATAGAGGTGATAGCACGGATTGCAATCGTGTAGTCATATGTACGACCGTCACCCATAACCCCAACTGAACGAACGCCTGTATTAACAGTGAAGTATTGCCAGATATCGCGGTCAAGACCTGCTTTAGCAATTTCCTCACGAAGAATAGCGTCTGACTCACGAACTGTTTCTAGCTTTTCTTCAGTGATTTCACCCATAACACGGATAGCAAGTCCTGGTCCTGGGAATGGTTGGCGCCATACGATATGGTCTGGCATACCAAGCTCTGTACCAAGGGCACGAACTTCGTCTTTATAAAGAGTGTTGAGTGGTTCAATCAGTTCAAATTGCATGTCTTCTGGAAGACCACCCACGTTGTGGTGTGACTTGATAGTCTGAGCAGTATCCGTACCAGACTCAATTACGTCTGTATACAAGGTACCTTGAGCAAGGAATTTCACATCTTTGAGCTTACTTGCTTCGTCATCAAAGACATAGACAAATTCGTTACCGATGATTTTACGTTTTTGTTCTGGGTCAGAAACGCCAGCAAGTTTGTCAAGGAAACGTTTAGCAGCATCTGCTTTGACGATATTCAAACCAAACTTACCACCAAGCATGTCCATAACTTGGTCCGCTTCTCCTTTACGAAGAAGACCATGATCCACGAAGATACAGATTAATTGATCGCCAATAGCCTTTTGGAGAAGAACTCCAACGACAGATGAGTCAACTCCACCTGATAAACCAAGAAGGACACGTTTATCACCGACAGTCTCACGGATTTTTTGGATCTGCATGTCGATGAAGTTATCCATTGACCAGTCTCCTTTAGCTTTACAGATGTTAAGGGCAAAGTTACGAAGGATGTCATTACCGTATACAGAATGACGAACTTCTGGGTGGAATTGGATACCGTAAATGTGTTTATCTGGATTTTCAATGGCTGCATAAGGGCAGTCAGCTGATGTTCCAGTACGAACGAAATCAGCAGGAATTTCAGTAACTGCATCACCATGACTCATCAAAACAGTCTGTTCATCAGGTGTTGATTCAAAAAGAGCTGATGGTGTGTGAGTTAGAGTTGATTGACCATATTCACGATTTCCAGCGTCACCTGCAGGGACAACTTTTCCTCCAAGTTTATGGGTCAATAACTGCATACCGTAGCAGATACCCAAAATAGGAATACCCAGTTCGAAGATTTCTGGGTCAATATCAAATGAACCATCTTCGTATACAGAGTTTGGTCCGCCTGAAAGGATAATTCCTACAGGGTTGATTTCACGAACTTCAGCAGCTGAAATTTTATGGCTTTTTAGTTCTGAAAAAACTCCAATCTCACGGATACGGCGTGAAATCAGCTGGTTGTACTGGCTACCATAGTCCAGCACGATGATTTTTTCTACATCTTGCAAATCAGTTGAAATGTTGCTCATCTTTTTCCTTTCTCAAAAGAAATATCTTTTTTCAATATTCTATCACAAATAAGGGCGAATTACCAACTAAACAAGGCGAAGTTTGACTTTTTCTAGTTTATTGGGGTACAATAGAGAAAAGATAGAAATGAAGTGAAAAATATGCTACCTGCTTATATGAAAATCCACAATCAGATTAAAAAGGATATTGACGAGCACCGTTGGGCCATTGGTGAGAGACTTCCCAGTGAACGAGATTTAGCTGAGCAGTTTGCGGTTAGTCGCATGACCCTCCGCCAAGCCGTATCTCTATTAGTCGAAGAAGGCGTTTTAGAGCGTCGTGTAGGAAGCGGCACCTTTGTTTCCGGTACTCGGGTACAAGAAAAGATGCGAGGGACAACCAGTTTTACTGAAATTGTTAAGTCCCAAGGCAAAATTCCCTCTAGTCAACTCATTTCCTACAGAAAAACCATTCCCAATGAGCAAGAAGTTGCTAAGTTAGGAATTTCTCCAACCGAAAACATTATCCGAATGGAACGTGTTCGCTATGCCGACAAAGTTCCTCTGGTTTATGAGGTTGCTTCTATTCCTGAAAAATTCATTAAGGACTTTAAAAAGGAAGAAATCACCAGTCATTTCTTCCAAACTTTGCAAAAACATGGCTACCGCATCGGTAAATCACAGCAGACTATCTATGCTCGCCTTGCTAAAGAAAAAATTGCTCACTATTTGGAAGTTGAAAAAGGACATGCTATTCTTGGTTTGACTCAGGTTTCCTACCTAGAAGATGGTACTGCATTTGAATATGTAAAAAGTCAATATGTAGGCGAACGTTTTGAATTTTATCTTGAGAACAATTAGATTACTACATAAAAACTCTCTGTCACGGACAAAGAGTCTTTTTTATTTTTCTAAGAGTAAATCTTTCAAAGAAATCAGAGTTACTGCAATTAATATCATTGCCATGCCAAGAAAATCAATGGGATAAAATTGTTCATTCATAATTAAGAAGGCAAAGAAAACCGCAGAGATTGGCTCAATTGAAGCCAACAAACTTGACTTAACCGGTCCAATCAGACTAGCTCCTTTTAAGAACGCTGTATAGGCAAAGACAGTTCCAATAAGGATAATGCCTGCGAACGCAAGGAGAAAATCAAGACTAGTCGGTATATTGGCCTGTAGAATCCCTGTAAAAGGAAGGGCGACCAAACCTGCTATGACCATTCCCACACCAATGACCAAGCTGCTCCCCCACTTCTTAATCAAGACAATGGGCAAAATGATATAAAGTGCATAAGTTAGTGCAGAAAATAGACCCCAGAACAGACCTGCAGGTGTCATAGATAACTGGTCCAGCTGCCCATGAGTGGCGATCAGGAAGGTTCCTCCGATAGCTAATATGATAGAAAAAATCTCTCCCAGTGTCGGCGCCACCTTATCCTTGATACAGCTATAAATCAAAATCCCAACAGGACAAACATACTGAAGCACCGTCGCGGTTCCTGCATTGGTCTCCTGAATAGCAGTTAGATAGGCAAATTGGTTGAGGAAGAGACCAATTAGAGCAAAAATAAGAAGAGACAGCAAACTCTTTCTATCCTTTAAAAAGGCCAGCATTTTATCCTTTGCAGTAGCATAAGCTAAGAGCATGAGAATTCCACCGGCAATTAAAAGTCGTAAGTTAGTTAAAACCAGAGACGAAATTCCATGTGTCATCAGGTATTGGCCACTTGTTCCTGACAAGCCCCAAGCTATCCCTGCCACAACTGTTAATAAAGTCCCTTTTAAACTGTTTGACATGTCTCTCCTTACTCTTCTTTGCGAATCAAATTCATCACTTGATTGCGGTCTACAATCCATTGAGCCCTCTCATCCTTTTCATAGGTACGATTCGATAGGAAAATAGCCGCTTCTTGCTTCTGGCGATTCCACATGATAAAGGTACCTGTATAGCCCGTATGGTCTAGCCAATCTCCTTCCAAATTCCATGCCAAAGAACGTTCCTTGTCATCCAAAGGAGAAAAATTTTGACTCAAGTCTCTTGCAAAATCATCTGCTAAATAGTGTTCTAAAAAGATTTGTAAATCCTTTACAGTCGAAAACAAACCAGCACTCCCTGCATGTCTGCCCAGGAGGCGAGCCTTGGGATCATGTACCAGACCTGCCTCGACACCTCTGACGGTTGGAACAGCAAGCTCAACAGGCCCAAATTGGGTTTCCGTCATTCTCCAAGGATTCCAAACTTGTTCCTGTAAAATCACATCCAAGTCTTGATTAAAGATTCTTTCCAAGATAAAACCCAACAACAAAAAATGGACATCCGAATAAAGAAAGGCTGGATGGCTTCGTCTCTTGAGATGAAACATCCCTTCCTTTAATTCTGAATCTGTTAAAAGATCACGATTGGGAATAAACGGATCAAGATTTGTTGCGTGAGTTAAAAGCTGACGAATAGTGATGTCTGGATAATCACTCTCAGCTAAAAAATCGGTTACTGGTCTGTCAATATCTAATTGACCGTTTTCCCACAAGAAGGTAAAAACGGTGCCAACCCCAACAACCTTGCTGACACTAGCTAGGTCATAAACAAGTCCTGCCTCAGTCTGCAAGCCATGCTCTGGGTCACTCTGGCCTAAATAGAACTCCGTCCATTGATGGTCTTTAAAATACGCAAAAGAGGCTCCGGGATAAATCCCTGCCTCGATTTGTTCTTCTATTTTTTTAATAATCTTGGTCCACTTCATACTTCTTCAAACCACAATTCAACATTATTTCTATCTTTACCAAGGAAGAATTTTTCAGACTTAGGAATAAAATATTCTGTAGACTCAAACTTCTTACGAAGGCTTGCTATGTCTAATTCATTAACCAAGAACTTAAGCATAGATAAGTCCCAAGTAACGGCATTATCCACAGTCAAATCTTGACCCTGAGCTGGGATAAAATCAAGGGATGTCCCAACTTCAGATACTTCCAAGAAACTTTCGACATCAGTTGGGAGGTGTAATTCCATAGAAATCTCAAATTTACTTAAAGAAATTAATTCCAAATCTGTTTGAAATTCTGGCTTTTCTCCTACTTCTACTAGGCTTGCTCTATCATCTTCCGCATGAATCAAAATCAAATCATCTTCTGGTGAGAAAATTTCAAAAGCGTATCCATTTTGACCTTTATATAATTGATGAATCGAATCTGTTTTAGCTAATAAGGCCTCGATTTCTAAGGGATTTTCCACCTTGACAATCAATCTAGCTAGTTTTTTTCTTCCCTCCACCTTACGAGTGCGCATACTTGGAGATTCTTCTAAAACCAGCTTTTCTAGACCTGTTTGATCACCTAGCGACAGAAAGGCTGACTCTTCTAACAAGGCCTTCATGCCAAGGGTTTCTATATAAAATGTTTCATTTAATTTTCTATTATTAACTTTTAAAGTAGGAATAGTCCGTACAATCTGATTTACATTCATAAATTCCTCCGTTACTTTTTATTTTATAGGATTTTAGAATTTTTTACAAGATATTATGCTCAAATTTACCAATTTTCACTCCATTAAAAATTTTTTCTTCAAAAGGCTGACCTAAAACTCCATTTTTAGGGAAACATACAAAAGTCAAAAAGTAGATAGGATAAACTGGAATGCTAATCAATGGATTGATAAGAAATAAGGCTCTATAATATTTGTAGTGGGTAAATCCCCTATGGATATTATGGAGCCTATTTTTGTGTAGAAAAAAAGTCCCATATAACCTATAATGAAAAGCGAC
>MKYF01000043.1 GCA_001914195.1 Streptococcus mitis
AGCTGTGATAGCTGTGATAGCTGTGATAGCTGTGATAGCTGTGATAGCTGTGATAGCTGTGATAGCTGTGATAGCTGTGATAGCTGTGATAGCTGTGATGTTAAATATCCATCATAGTAGTTTTTATTGTTTATTATTCCCAGTGGGAATATTGCTTTTAAATTTGATTTTGTGTTTTAACATCAGGAGGGACAATGGAAAATAAATCAAATTCACTCAATAGAATAAAGCGTCATCAACGTGAAAAGGTGTTGCGCTTTTCTATTCGTAAATATAGTTTCGGTGCCGCTTCAGTTGCTGTTGCAGCACTGATGTTTTTAGGTGCGCGCGTTGTTAGCGCAGATACCGTAAGCGGAAGCAGTTCACAATCTACGGCGGGTGTAGTACAACCTAACGATAAGGGCGACTCGCCTGTGGGTATTAAGAAACCTACTGAAAATAAATCAGAAGTAGTCAATAATGCTTTAGAAAATAAAGAAACTGCACTTGTTGAAAATGGTAGTAATACGGTTGATAAAAGTCAGTTAAGAACAGTAGTTGAAGAATTAAATTCTCTTCTTTCAACTAAATTAAACCTTGACGACTCAGTGCTTTCTTCTGTAAAAGAAAGAGTTCAGAGAGCTCAGGCGTTACTAGATGAAGCTGATGCAGTTCAAAAAGATATTAATGAACTAAAAGAACTTTTGTCTACTGATTTAGCTACTTTATCTAATGCGGTAAAAGAATCAAGTGAGGTCCGAGAAAGTAATACTGGAACTGAGACTGAAAAACCAGCGAGCCAACCTTCTTCGGAAGTAAGAGCAAGCGAAGAGAATCAAACTGTATCAGCTAAAAAAGATTCTTTGAAAGTATCTGTTGATCAATTGAAAGTAGCAATTTCAGAAGTTCCTGAAGATGATACTACGAAAGAAGTTCTTAAAAAAGCCAATGAAGTCATGGTATTAGCTCAAGGTGTTCTTCAGAATACTACAGTATCTCTAACAGATGTTGAACAAATGAACAAACTTGTGAAGCGAATGTTTATTTCTGTTAAAAACGCTACAACACGTTTGGGTTCAGGTTCCCACCATCCGCGTAATGGTCAGAGAATGGCTCGAGGTACACAGTTTAGAGCTTATACAGCAATTAGCTCTTCTGGGGCATTGGAGAACGTTAGATACTTTGCATCGGTCGATAAAAATACTAACGGTGGACAAAACACAAGGAATGGTGATTCTGAATTTACAGAGGATAAGACTGTAATTAAATCAAGATATGAGCAAGACAGTTCAGGTAAATGGATGGTCTATGATGTATACTTCAATAATAATGGAAGACGTATGATAGACAAATCTTATGGTCAACATTATTATTTTCAACCACCTTTTAATATTATGGATGGTTCTAATACAGTACAAAATGTAACAATCACTCGTTATCGAAATGTTAGTGGTAGAAGGCTTTCTGATGGAGGCAGCGGTTTTGAAAAGGTTGGAGATACAGTTACAATTTCAAATCCATGGGATCAGAAAGATCACCTCTTTAGTAATGATGGAAGATCTCTGTATGATCCGCGATCAGGAGTAACTCGTGCTAATCAAAAAGGAGAAGTGTTTAAAAATAATGCAAACGATCCTTATTTAGATGCGATTGTTAAAAAAACGGATGGAAATTATACTGGTAGAGTTAGCTATACTCTTGGAATGGAAGTAGGTTATGTAAATGCAGATTATGCGGTACATATGACTGCTAGAGTAAAACTAAGAGGGAATGTGACAGAAAAAGAAGCTGCTAATGGTAATGTGTATGCAGCCTCTGTAACGAGTGGACCAACTACTAACCAATCATATATTGTAGGTGCACGTGGAACCAGATTGGTTAGTAAGCCAGCAACTCCAACAATTACGACAGAAACAAGATACAATGGAACCCTAGTATCGACTGACCGTAGAATCTCAGGTACAGGTATAGCTGGAGCAACGGTTACAGTAACATTGCAAGATGGTAAAACTGGTACAACAAAAGTTGATAATAATGGAAGATGGACTTACAACTTAAAAGATAATGAAACATTAACTCAAAATACGAAGCAAGATGCCTCTATAAAAGCCTCTAACGCTATCTCTGTTACGCAAACTAAAGACGGATTAGAATCAGATGCTGCGACAGTAAATGTCCAATTAGCTAAAGCCATCTCTATTGATACTCCAGTTCAAGCAGGGCGTGAACTAGCTGTTAAGGTAGCTCATGATACTGGTCGATTCTATCTTCAAGTTTTAAATGGAAATAAAACGGTTTATGAGTATGCTGTTAAACAGCAAAACGGAAACTGGGTTCTAGAAAAGGGTTCGGATACTACTGATCTAACAGTATCTAACGGAGGTAATGTTTCTGAGAAGAAAATTACTCTTCGTATTAAGGATTCACACAAAAAGACTAATTTCCCATTCAAGATTACTGGAGATAATGTGGTAAAAGTCCGTGCTCACTATGTGAATGGGGATAATAATCCAGCAGATCCAACTAATGATGGAGGATGGGTTGTCGCAGCGAAAGCAACGAATACAAATCCAACAATTACAATCAACAATCCACGTGCCACTTATGTTGCAGATGGAACTTTAACAAAAGACAAGCTAAAAACACTTGTAACAGTAACAGATCCTGAAGATGATGCAGATAAGACTGTAGGATCTAGAGCAAAGGACAACTTGGATGTAACAGCTACTAAAAACGGTAAAAATGTTGATTTAACACAACCTCTTAAACAAGGTACTTATAATCTTACTTATAGAACAACAGATGCAGCAGGGGCAACAGTAACAGCGAACCACACAATTAAGGTAGGCTATACTGCTCAAGCGAAACAAACTATCAATTTGGTACAAGGTGAAACTGTATCAGATGAGCTTAAACGTAGTTTGGTTCAATTACGTGATGGAAATGATGTGATTGATGTTCCGAGAGATGCTAGAGTTGAAGTTGCTGTAGATACAAGTTCTAAAACAAATCAAAATAAGCAAGCTCAAGCGACAGTTGTACTCGCAGACGGAACAAGATTGGCTCCAGTGACTTTGAGTTACCGCGTATTGCCGACCTTCCCGATTGCTCGTACGGTTTATGATTTTAAAAACGTAAGTCGTTCTGATGATGAATCAAAATATTACCTCAATACAGGTATTCCAGGGGGAATGAAATGGTTTGCTAAGCGAGGTAATGAAGCAGAGATAGATGCTTCAGGTTTGAGAGATAAGATTAACGCAGACCCAGTAGGGGAAACAACTTACAAGTTTGGTGGTAAATATAACTACGGTAGATTTACTGACAGCCCACAACCAGCTGATAAATTGGAGCATGCAGCTACATTTACTCATAAGGTGTTTGATATTAAACCGAATGATACAAAAGTCACTGTAGCTCAAGGAGCAACGCTATCAGAAGCACAAGCTAGTGCAGCCGTTGCTAAAGTAAATGGTTCTCCTGACCTGCCTGCTGGAACAACTTATGAATGGGTTGATGCACATGGAAATAAGATTACTCCGACAGCAAGTACAGCTGGTGTTCAAACATTTAAGGTGAAGGTAACTCTGCCTCCAGCGCAAAGTGGCAATGATGCACCAGAAGCAACTAAGAGACAACCGTATAAAATTATTGATGTTCCTGTTAATGTTGCCCCGTCTGCACCGACGATTACTACAGAAACAAGATACAATGGAACCCTAGTATCGACTGACCGTAGAATTTCAGGTACAGGTATAGCTGGAGCAAAGGTTACAGTAACATTGCAAGATGGTAAAACTGGTACAACAACAGTTGATAATAACGGAAGATGGACTTACAACTTAAAAGATAATGAAAAATTAACTCAAAATACGAAGCAAGATGCCTCTATAAAAGCTCCGAATGCAATCTCTGTTACGCAAACTAAAGACGGAGTAGAGTCACCAGCTTCTAGAGTCGATGTCCAACTGGCTAAAGCCATCTCTATTGATACTCCAGTTCAAGCAGGACGTGAACTGGCTGTTAAAGTAGCTCACGATACTGGACTATTCTATCTTCAAGTTTTAAATGGCAATCAAACAGTTTATGAGTATGCTGTTAAACAGCAAAACGGAAACTGGGTTCTAGAAAAGGGTTCGGATACTACTGATCTAACGGTATCTAATGGAGATAATGTATCTGAGAAGAAAATTACTCTTCGTATTAAGGATTCACATAAAAAGACTAATTTCCCATTCAAGATTACTGGAGATAATGTGGTAAGAGTCCGTGCTCACCATGTAAACGGGAAAAATAACCCAGCAGATCCAGCTAATGATGGAGGATGGGTTGTTGCAGCGAAAGCAACGAATACAAATCCGACAATAACAATTAACAATCCACGTGCCACTTATGTTGCAGATGGAACTTTAACTAAAGACAAGCTAAAGACACTTGTAACAGTAACAGATCCTGAAGATGATGCAGATAAGACTGTAGGATCTAGAGCAAAGGATAACTTGGATGTAACAGCTACTAAAGATGGTAAAAATGTTGATTTAACAAAACCTCTTAAACAAGGTACCTATAATCTTACTTATAGAACAACAGATGCAGCAGGGGCAACAGTAACTAAAGAACATACAATTATAGTAAACTACACAGCTGTAGCAAAACCAACCATCAACTTGATACAAGGTGAAACTCTAACAGATGCTGAAAAACGTAGCTTACTACAATTACAAGATGGAACTAGTAAGATAGATGTTCCAAATAATGCTAGAGTAGAGGTTACTTTAGATACAAGCAGTCCATCGGACAATAAAACAGCAAAAGCAACTGTTGTATTTGCAGATAATACAAGAACAACTCCGATTGACATTAACTACAAAGTTTATAAGAATTTCGAGACAGTCACTAAAGTATATGATTTTGCAGGCGTAGGTCGTAATGATAGTCCGGCATCTTATTATCTAAATTCAGGAGGACTTCCAGGAGGAATGAGCTGGGTTGTGAAGAGAGATAATGATGCAGAATTTAAAAATGCTGATGCTGACATGAAGAATATGCTAAATAGTGATGGCGTTGGGACAAAAACGTACTCATTTGGTGCTAAATATCCACGTGGTAGATTTACAGATAACCCAAGTGAAGCAGAAAAACTTTCTTATACACCTTCATTTACACATGAAGTATTTGATGTAGGAGCCAATACAACTCGTGTTATGGTGAAAAGCGGAACAGCTTTGGCAGATTCTCAAGCTAAGGATGCTGTAATGGCTGTTAATGGCTCAGCAGCTTTACCAGAAGGAACAACTTATGAGTGGGTAAACCAAGATGGTACACCACTTGCGAATAAGACAGTGACAGAAAAAGGTGAAGCTACTCGTTATGTAAAAGTAACATTACCGAAAGTATCAGAAACTGGACCGAATGCTAATAAAGTTCAATCATCTAAAATCGTGACAGTTACTATAAACGAAAGCGAAAAGCCAAAAGTATCATTTAATGGTAGCGAATTATCTAAAGATGCTAGCAATGAAAATAGCAAATTTGTTATTTTCCGTGGCGCAACTTTCAATCCAACCTTTACAGTAAGTGATAATTCTGGAAAGGTAACTGAGGTTAAAGCTTCTGGTCTTCCAAGCGGAAGAGAATTTGTTAAAAACACAGATACACCAAACGGAGATGTTCAACTTACAGGGGATCAAATCACAGATACTTCAAATGCTACATTAGGAGATCATATCGGGAAAGTCCTTGTAAAAGACGCATCAGGTAATGAACAAGAGTATCAATTCAAATATACGGTTGTAGATGTAGAAGTGAAAAATACTCCAGAAATCGTGACTTTAGGTACGAAATTGGTTGATACTGCAAATTCACGTAATGGAAAAGATGCTCATGACTATGTAAAAGCAGTAGTGGAATCTAATTCGACAGGAAACGATAAGTATTATCCAACAAATATGTCATTCAAGTGGTCTAAAGATGGTAATTTTATAGAAAATACAACTACATTTGACACATCAGGAATCGTAAAATATAAAGCTGTAGCAGATTTCTACGGTGCAGGTGGAGTATATACTAAAACTGTTGAAGGTATTGGAAATAACATTAAAATCTATGCGCCAGATAAGATTGAACGAGAAGTAACATTCCTTGTTAAACCAAACCCAACAGTTGAGACCAAAGAAGTACCATCTCCAGTTCGTTACGAAGGTGACACAAGTCGTGACAAAGATTCAGATCCAGTTAGAGAAGAAGGAACTCCTGGAGAAGACACGATCACGACAACGTACACAGTGGAT
>MKYF01000018.1 GCA_001914195.1 Streptococcus mitis
AATAAATACAAAATAACCGAGGAACTCGCTCAAATTAACGAGAGATTCCTCGGTTTTCATTTCATTAAAAGTAAGAGACCTATTTTTTCAGTGGACTCGATTTCTTGGGTATCTTTTTTAAAATAAACGGAAGACATGGGATTCGAACCCACGCACGCTGTTACACGCCTACCGCGTTTCCAACACGGCCTCTTAAGCCTCTTGAGTAATCTTCCAATACTTACTCAAATAGTCTACCATAAAGGCCCCTATCTTGCAATAAAAATTCTAGAAATAAGAAAAATGATAGATTTTGAAAGAAAATGATAAAAAAATGCTTGACTTTGAAAGAAAGTGTGATAGAATGAATAGTGTAAACGATAACAGGAGGTGATTCAGTGTTAAAAACAGAGCGGAAACAACTGATTTTAGAGGAGTTAAATCAACATCATGTAGTTTCTCTAGAAAAATTAGTTAGTTTGCTAGATACCTCAGAATCAACGGTTCGAAGAGATTTGGATGAGTTGGAAGCGGAAAACAAGCTTCGTCGCGTGCATGGTGGAGCAGAATTGCCCCACTCCTTGCAGGAAGAAGAAACCATTCAAGAAAAATCTGTCAAAAACCTTCAAGAGAAGAAGTTGCTGGCTCAGAAAGCAGCCTCTCTCATTAAGGAACAAGATGTCATCTTTATCGATGCTGGAACAACAACTGCTTTTTTGATCCATGAATTGGTCAATAAGAATATTACTGTTGTGACAAATTCGATTCACCATGCCGCACAGTTGGTTGAAAAGCAGATTCCAACTGTCATGGTTGGAGGAAGTGTCAAGATGGCAACAGATGCTAGCATCGGGGGCGTTGCTCTTAACCAGATAAACCAATTGCACTTTGACCGTGCCTTTATCGGGATGAATGGTGTGGACGATGGCTATTATACGACTCCTGATATGGAGGAGGGGGCTGTGAAGCGTGCTATTTTAGAGAATGCCAAACAGACCTATGTCTTGGTGGATTCGTCTAAGATTGGACAAACTTGCTTTGCTAAGGTAGCACCACTCAAACGAGCTATTGTTATCACAAGTCAAGGGCATGAGCTCTTGCAGGCTATTAAGGAGAAAACGGAGGTAATAGAAGTATGATTTATACAGTCACACTCAATCCATCCATTGACTATATCGTTCGTTTGGACCAAGTCCAAGTCGGTAGTGTCAATCGCATGGACAGTGATGATAAGTTTGCTGGTGGGAAAGGAATCAATGTCAGTCGTGTCTTGAAACGCTTGGATATTCCAAATACAGCGACGGGATTTATCGGAGGATTTACTGGTAAATTTATCACAGATACTTTGGCAGAGGAAAAAATTGAAACACGTTTTGTCCAAGTGGCAGAAGATACTCGTATCAATGTTAAAATCAAAGCTGACCAAGAAACAGAAATCAACGGAACGGGTCCAACTGTTGAACCAGATCAGTTAGAAGAATTGAAAGCTATTTTGTCTAGTTTAACAGCAGAAGATACAGTTGTCTTTGCTGGTTCAAGTGCTAAAAATCTAGGCAATGTCATCTATAAGGATTTGATTGCCTTGACGCGTCAAACGGATGCGCAAGTGGTTTGTGACTTTGAAGGACAGACCTTGATTGATAGTTTGGATTATCAGCCACTTTTGGTCAAACCAAACAATCATGAACTTGGAGCGATTTTTGGGGTTAAACTCGAAAGTTTAGATGAAATCGAGAAATATGCTCGTGAGTTACTGGCCAAAGGAGCTCAAAACGTCATTATCTCTATGGCTGGCGACGGTGCCCTTCTTGTCACATCTGAGGGAGCTTACTTTGCTAAATCAATCAAAGGGACAGTCAAAAATTCAGTTGGAGCTGGTGATTCTATGGTTGCCGGATTCACAGGTGAATTTGTCAAATCAAAAGACGCGGTAGAAGCCTTCAAATGGGGAGTGGCTTGCGGAACAGCAACTACCTTCTCAGATGACTTGGCAACGGCAGAATTTATTAAAGAAACATATGAAAAAGTTGAGGTAGAAAAACGATGAAAATTCAAGACCTATTGAGAAAAGATGTCATGTTGCTGGATTTGCAGGCAACTGAAAAAACTGCTGTCATCGACGAGATGATTAAAAGTTTGACAGACCACGGTTATGTAACAGATTTTGAAACCTTTAAAGAAGGTATTTTGGCGCGTGAAGCCTTGACTTCTACAGGTTTGGGTGACGGTATCGCAATGCCTCACAGCAAAAACGCTGCTGTCAAAGAAGCAACAGTTCTCTTTGCCAAGTCAAACAAGGGTGTTGACTACGAGAGCTTAGATGGACAAGCAACTGACCTCTTCTTCATGATTGCGGCTCCAGAAGGTGCCAATGATACTCACTTGGCAGCCTTGGCAGAATTGTCTCAATACTTGATGAAAGATGGTTTTGCTGACAAACTTCGTCAAGCAACATCAGCTGACCAAGTCATTGAACTTTTTGACCAAGCTTCAGAAAAAACTGAGAAGCCAGTTCAAGCACCTACCAATGACTCTAGTGACTTTATCGTTGCTGTTACAGCTTGTACTACAGGTATTGCCCACACTTACATGGCCCAAGAAGCTCTTCAAAAAGTGGCTGCTGAAATGGGTGTTGGAATTAAGGTCGAAACCAACGGTGCTAGCGGTGTTGGTAACCAACTAACTGCTGAAGACATCCGTAAGGCTAAAGCGGTTATCATAGCAGCAGATAAGGCTGTAGAAATGGATCGTTTCGATGGCAAACCATTGATCAATCGTCCAGTTGCTGACGGTATCCGTAAGACAGAAGAGTTAATTAACATGGCTCTTTCAGGAGATGCTGAAGTCTACCGTGCCGCTAATGGTGCCAAAGCCGCAACAGCCTCTAACGAAAAACAAAGCCTTGGTGGTGCCTTCTACAAACACTTGATGAGTGGTGTATCTCAAATGTTGCCATTTGTTATTGGCGGTGGTATCATGATTGCCCTTGCCTTCTTGATTGATGGTGCTTTGGGTGTTCCAAATGAAAACCTTGGCAGTCTTGGTTCCTACCATGAGCTAGCTTCTATGTTCATGAAAATTGGTGGTGCTGCCTTTGGTTTGATGCTTCCAGTCTTTGCAGGTTATGTTGCCTACTCTATCGCTGAAAAACCAGGTTTGGTAGCAGGTTTCGTGGCTGGTGCTATTGCCAAAGAAGGTTTTGCCTTTGGTAAAATTCCTTATGCCGCTGGTGGTGAAGCAACTTCAACTCTTGCAGGTGTCTCATCTGGTTTCTTAGGTGCCCTTGTTGGTGGATTTATCGCAGGTGCTTTGGTTCTTGCTATTAAGAAACACGTTAAAGTTCCTCGTTCACTTGAAGGTGCTAAATCAATTCTTCTTTTGCCACTTCTTGGAACAATTTTGACTGGATTTGTCATGCTAGCTGTTAACATCCCAATGGCAGCAATCAACACTGCCATGAATGACTTCCTTGCCGGTCTTGGAGGAGGGTCAGCTGTCCTTCTTGGTATCGTCCTTGGTGGAATGATGGCTGTTGACATGGGTGGACCAGTCAACAAAGCGGCTTATGTCTTTGGTACAGGTACCCTTGCAGCTACTGTTTCTTCAGGTGGTTCTGTGGCTATGGCAGCAGTTATGGCTGGAGGAATGGTGCCACCACTTGCAATCTTTGTAGCAACTCTTCTTTTCAAAGATAAATTTACTAAGGAAGAGCGTAACTCAGGTTTGACAAACATCATCATGGGCTTGTCATTTATCACTGAGGGAGCGATTCCATTTGGTGCCGCTGACCCAGCTCGTGCGATTCCAAGCTTCATCCTTGGTTCAGCAGTAGCAGGTGGCCTCGTTGGTCTTACTGGTATCAAACTCATGGCGCCACACGGAGGCATCTTCGTGATTGCCCTCACTTCAAATGCTCTTCTTTACCTCGTTGCTGTCTTGGTAGGAGCAATCGTAAGTGGTGTGGTATATGGTTACCTACGTAAACCCCAAGCATAAAAAATAGATATAAAATGAAAAGATTGGACCGTTTGGTGCAGTCTTTTTCTCTTTCCGAAATGCCTGTGAAATATGGTATAATAGAAGAATGGCAAACAAGAATACAAGTAAAACAAGACGGAGACCGTCTAAAGCAGAACTCGAAAGAAAAGAAGCGATTCAACGAATGTTGATTTCGTTGGGAATCGCGCTTTTATTGATTTTTGCAGCCTTTAAATTAGGGGCTGCAGGTATAACCCTTTACAATTTAATTCGCTTGCTGGTGGGTAGCCTAGCTTATCTGGCAATATTTGGCATCCTGCTCTATCTCTTCTTCTTCAAGTGGATACGAAAACAGGAAGGACTCTTATCTGGCTTTTTCACCATATTTGCTGGCTTGCTCTTGATTTTTGAGGCCTACTTAGTTTGGAAATATGGTTTGGATAAGTCGGTATTAAAAGGGACAATGGCTCAGGTTGTGACGGATTTGACTGGTTTTCGAACGACCAGTTTTGCTGGAGGGGGCTTGATTGGGGTCGCTCTTTATATGCCAACTGCCTTTCTTTTTTCAAATATCGGTACTTACTTTATTGGTTCTATCTTGATTTTAGCAGGCGCTCTCTTAATCAGTCCTTGGTCTGTTTACGATATTGCTGAATTTTTCAGTAGAGGCTTTGCCAAATGGCGAGAAGGGCATGAGCGTCGAAAAGAGGAACGCCTTGTCAAACAAGAAGAAAAAGCTCGCCAAAAGGCTGAGGAAGAGGCTAGATTAGAAAAAGAAGAGGCTGAAAAAGCTTTACTCGATATGCCTCCTGTCGATATGGAAACAGGTGAAATTCTGACAGAGGAAGTTGTGCACGATATTCCACCTATGCCTGAAGAAGAGTGGGTGGAACCAGAAATCATCCTGCCTCAACAAGAGCTTGAATTCGCTGAAGAGGAAGATAGCTCTGATGACGAAGATGTTCAGGTTGATTTTTCAGCCAAGGAAGCCCTTGAATACAAACTTCCAAGTTTACAACTCTTTGCCCCTGATAAACCAAAAGACCAGTCTAAAGAGAAGAAAATTGTCCGAGAGAATATCAAAATCTTGGAAGAAACCTTTGCCAGCTTTGGGATCAAGGTGACGGTAGAACGGGCTGAAATTGGCCCATCCGTGACTAAGTATGAAGTCAAACCGGCAGTCGGTGTACGGGTCAACCGTATTTCCAACCTAGCAGATGACCTCGCTCTAGCCTTGGCAGCTAAGGATGTTCGGATTGAAGCACCAATTCCTGGGAAATCCCTAGTCGGAATTGAGGTGCCTAACTCCGAGATTGCCACTGTGTCTTTCCGTGAACTTTGGGAACAATCTCAAACGAAAGCAGAAAATCTCTTGGAAATTCCTTTAGGGAAGGCTGTTAATGGCACTGCAAGAGCTTTTGACCTTTCTAAAATGCCCCACTTGCTCGTCGCAGGTTCAACGGGTTCTGGGAAGTCAGTAGCTGTTAACGGCATTATCGCCAGCATTCTCATGAAGGCGAGACCCGATCAAGTTAAATTTATGATGGTCGATCCCAAGATGGTTGAGTTGTCTGTTTACAATGATATTCCCCACCTCTTGATTCCAGTTGTGACCAATCCACGTAAGGCTAGCAAGGCTCTGCAAAAGGTTGTAGATGAAATGGAAAATCGTTATGAACTCTTTGCCAAGGTGGGAGTTCGGAATATTGCAGGTTTTAATGCCAAGGTAGAAGAGTTCAATGCCCAGTCTGAGTATAAGCAGGTTCCGCTACCGCTCATTGTCGTGATTGTGGATGAGTTGGCTGATCTCATGATGGTGGCTAGCAAGGAAGTGGAAGATGCCATCATTCGTCTTGGGCAGAAGGCGCGGGCTGCCGGCATCCACATGATTCTTGCAACCCAGCGTCCATCCGTTGATGTCATCTCTGGTCTGATCAAGGCCAATGTCCCATCTCGAGTGGCTTTTGCGGTATCATCAGGTACAGACTCGCGCACCATCTTGGATGAAAATGGAGCTGAGAAACTGCTTGGACGTGGAGATATGCTCTTTAAACCAATCGATGAAAATCATCCAGTTCGTCTGCAAGGATCCTTTATCTCGGATGATGATGTTGAACGCATCGTAAACTTCATCAAGGATCAGGCTGATGCGGACTACGATGAGAGTTTTGATCCGGGAGAAGTTTCTGAAAATGACGGAGAATTTTCAGATGGTGAATCTGGTGGAGATCCGCTTTTTGAAGAAGCCAAGGCTCTAGTTATTGAGACCCAGAAAGCTAGCGCATCTATGATTCAGCGACGTTTATCAGTTGGATTTAACCGTGCGACCCGTCTCATGGAAGAGCTTGAGATGGCAGGTGTCATTGGTCCAGCTGAAGGTACCAAGCCAAGAAAAGTTTTACAACAATAAATTTCTCTCTTATATGGAAATGTGAACCTGACGTGATTTGAAGAGATTTTTGAAGCGGATTATCTATGATGTATAATTAATTGAATCTAAAATAGTACGAAACGACTTTTAAAGCATGAAATTGATTTGAATTCCCTAATAAATTTGTTCACATTTTATTCAAACACTATATCAAGCTGAAACAGGTTTAGAATTTCTTTTAGATATATGCAGACTCCCCCTATAGTTTCTAGTGAATGTTTGTGTTTCACTAGAAACTATAGGGGGAGTTTTTGTACTTATGTATGAGATAGATTTCTCTTTTTTGTTTTATTAAACTGCATAGCTCACTTTTCAGTAGGAATCAGCTATTGTATTCGATAGATGTTAGCTGACATCAATTCACTACTGTTTAAAATTTTGAGAGTTCTGCAGTTTTTGAGTTTAGTTTCTGTTTATTCACCAAAGAAAAATGGTGGGGCGAACCGTTTCAGCTCTTCAAAGCAATGTTGGGCTGCCTCTACATCTTCACAGATGACAAGGCAGACATCATCACCACAGAGGGTAGCGATAGCGTCAGGGAAACTCAAAGCATCAATGATAGAACCAAATGATTGAGCCAGTCCAGGAAGGGTTTTTAGTAGAACTTGATGTTGAACTGGGCGCATCAAGACAAGGGCATCTTCCATGTAGAGTTCGAGGCGTTTTTCCCATTTTGAGATAGAGCCTGTATTGAGCACATAGTAAGAGTTATCTTCTTCTCGTACTTTTGAGAGGTTCATACTTTTAATATCCCTCGAAAGTGTAGCTTGTGTAACTTGAATATCATTATCAGCAAGAAGAGCTTGTAGCTCAGCTTGAGTATGAATCTTGTTTTTCGTTACAAGAGCTCGTATGAGTTGGTGTCGGTGTTCAGATTTATTCATAATAATTTAACTCCTTTTTTAGTAAGGTATTGTAATTGTGGACTGATCAAAATCGTCAGCCGGGTGGTAAGCGGTATTGTCACGTATGAAGATTTGAAAGTCAGTAGTAATTTAGAACGATACGGAGAGAATCTCCTGCGTTTAACTTGTCACTAGTTGGATGCAGATGAATGAGAAATTTATTTGTTCATCTACATCGTTGTTCTCTACTAACAGTAAATCATTAAATTAGGGTATCCTTTTGTCACGGCTTGTTGTGAATTTACACTAAATGGCAATTCACAGAGATTGTCCAACATGTAGTGTGGTATCGTGTAGTTTAGAGGGTTACACATGTTGGTTAGGGGGGAGTAGCTTCTCTCCTAACTCCATCTGTAGACTTATCCTAAGTCCATCTTGGGATTGAATTTGATACGAAGTTTATATTTAGTTTGACTGTTCAAATGGAAATCATGGATTATAGGAAGGTCAATGGGTCTTGGAGTGACCTTGTTCTTGGAATTCTTCCATATCGAAAGTCTGATATATTATACCTTTTAACAAGGTATGATAAGAGTAGACTGTTCAAGATCGACAGTCAAGTGGTAGTCGGTATTGTCACGGATTGTGATTTCAAAGTCAGTCGTATAGAGGACTAAACGAAGAGTATCTCCTTCTTTTAACTTGTAAATAGTAGGTTGTAGTTCAAATTGCACATCCATCCATTCATCTGCAGTAATATCCTCTACTAACAGTAAATCATTTCTATTTTGTAAATTGAGGTAACCTTTTGTCACGACTCGCTGTGCATTTTCACGAAAAGGCAATTCGTTAAGATTTTCCAACATGTGATAGCGACCGTTGTCAATGGTTCTAGCACTTAAAACAGCTGGATAAGGTTGTAGGTATTTCTTTTGTCCAAGTTCTAGCAGTTGGGCTGATAAGAGCCCCTTGTTTGTACTGGATTTGATACGAAGATTAAGCTGAGCGCGACCGTTCAAGTGAAGATCTTTGGACACAGGAAGGTCAATAGTAATCTGATTGGTTTTTCCTTGATAGAGTTCTGTATTGAAGGTCTGGTATGTCTTACCATAGCGCTCAAAATCCTTATCTGGGTACTGGTTTTGAATGACTTTCTCTTCTTGACCAAGTGAGAAGGTTTCAAAGTTTTCTTGCCCACCGAAGTTATCAAGTGATAACCAAGTCTGAGGGGCTGTATTGTCCTGCCAGATAACAGTAGGAAGTTTGAAATCTGTATCTTGTCCCAGTAATTTCTTTGTCAACAAAGCATTCATGGACTCACGGAAGTCAATGGACTGCCAGTTGTTCATGTACACATGGGCACCATTATGGAAAAAGAGGTGCTTGTTTATATGAGTAGGTAGAGCATGGAACATCTGGTAAACATGAAGTGGTTTGACATTCCAATCCTGAGAACCATGGGTAAAGACAACCTCTGCCTTTACTTTGTCAGCATTGAGCAGATAGTTGCGGTCATGCCAAAACTGATTGTAGTCGCCAGTCTTGCGATCCAGTTGCTCTTTTACTTTTTCTAAGTCAGCTTGGTGAGCTTCATTGCCACGGATATAGTCGCCAGCCAAGAGATTACGAGAATAGGTTAACTCAGCAAGGGAGTCAAAGTCCTCACCTGGATAGCCACCTGGGCTAGTCACCAGACCGTTTTCACGGTAGTAGTTGTACCATGAGGAAATGCCAGCCTCGGCAATGATGACTTCTAAACCATCGACACCTGTAGTCGCCAGACCATTGGACATGGTACCTAGATAAGAAAGTCCAGTTGTGGCTACTTTTCCATTTGACCAGTCAGCTTTGACTTGACGCTGGCGCGTATGGTCGGTAAAGGCACGGCAACGGCCATTAAGCCAATTGATGACATCTTTATAAGCCTCAATTTGTTGGTAGTCGCCATTAGTCATGAAACCAGTAGAGTCTTTAGTACCAACACCTGAAACATAGAGATTGGCAAAGCCTCGTGGGAGGAAGTAGTCGTTGAGTGTATAGCTAGAGTTGATGTGACTTAGCTTTTCCTCAGCTTCTGACACAAGCTCAGCTTGGCCTTGAGGTTGGACGAGATTTAGTTGAGGTTCCTCTAATTCGATCTTATGAGCAGGTTTAACCTCAAGCTCGCCCTCCATCTTGTAGAGAGCTTTGTCACTGGCCTTGTCATTGGTTCCCTGATGATAGGGACTGGCTGTCATGATGGCAGGGATTTGTCCTTCATAACGAGGACGAATAATGCTGACCTTGACTAGGTCTGGTAGACCTTTTTGGTCAGTATCGACACGAGACTCAACGTAGACCACTTCTCGAATGACATCGTGGCTGGAAAAAGTTGCTAAACTCTTGCCGTTAAAGTAGTGGTAGTCATTATCCTCCGAAATAAGACCATCACTAACAAGTTGGTCGATAAGAGTATTTCCCTTTTTGGTGCGAGTATTGAGTAACTGATAGAGATTTTCAATTAAGTCACCATACACAATGGGAAAACCAGTCTCTTTACGGAAAACGTCACTATCTTCGAAGTCAACCAAATAAGAAAAGCCTAAAAGTTGAAAGGCTACAGTATAAAAAATATCTGCTGTCAGTTCATCTTCTGATTGAAAAAATGTCAGCAGGTCTGTTTTTTTATCAGCTGCTAGGATGGAGAGTGGATAGTTGATGTCTTGATAAGTGAAAAAGAAACGATTTAGAAAAGACTCCAACATCTTTTTATTTGTTGACTCAGATGGAAAATCAAATCCATACTTTTTTAATTCATATAAAATAGTATCTCTTGGAAGTGATAAATAGCTGAATTGATTAAAGCGCATAAAACCTCCTTGTAAAATAATAATTAAGGTTATTATATCAAAAAAATAGGAGAAAGGGAATTATTAAGTGAGAAAGAAATTAATTAAAGAATAATGAATACAATTTATATGAAATAATATGTGATATTCTATAGCATTCATAAATTAAACGATATCTAACAAGAATTTTGAGTGAATTTATCTCACTTCTTTAAAAGAGATATCCATTTATTGGGATAAAAACTTCAAAATATTTTACAGAAACATTTTTACTGCAAATATATTTGTTATTTTTTCATCCAAAATGCCTTATTTGAAATATAAAATAGAGATAGGAGTCATTGCTTTTGTCTTTCTCTTTTTGAAAATGGTATAATATAGTGAGAAGGATAGAGGAGAAGTGTAAATTGATCGCACAACTAGATACAAAAACAGTCTATAGTTTTATGGAGAGCGTCATTTCAATCGAAAAGTATGTGAGAGCAGCTAAAGAATACGGCTACACTCATCTGGCTATGATGGATATTGATAATCTTTATGGTGCTTTTGACTTTCTCGAGGTTACAAAAAAATATGGCATTCATCCTTTATTAGGACTTGAAATGACTGTATTTGTGGATGCTCAGGAAGTGAATTTGCGCTTTTTAGCTCTATCTAGTGTAGGCTATCAGAAGTTGATGAAACTTTCAACAGCCAAGATGCAGGGGGAGAAAAGTTGGTCAGTTCTATCCCAGTATCTGGAGGATATTGCGGTCATTGTGCCTTATTTTGATGGACTGGAGTTGTTAAATCTAGGCTGTGATTACTATATAGGGGTTTATCCGGAAACACTAGCCAGAGAATTTCATCATCCTATCTTGCCCCTCTATCGGGTCAATGCCTTTGAAAGCAAGGATAGAGAAGCTCTGCAAGTCTTAACAGCAATCAAAGAAAACCTACCGCTCAGAGAAGTTCCCTTGCGCTCGCGACAAGATGTCTTTATATCAGCAAGTTCTTTAGAGAAACTATTCCAAGAACGTTTTCCTCAAGCCTTGGAAAACTTAGAAAAGCTTATTTCAGGTATTTCTTATGATTTGGATATTAGTCTAAAATTGCCTCGTTTTAATCCAGCAAGGCCAGCAGTAGAAGAGTTGAGAGAACGCGCTGAGCTTGGGCTTGCTCAGAAGGGATTGACTAGTAAAGAATATCAAGACCGTCTAGACCAAGAATTGACTGTTATTCATGATATGGGCTTTGATGATTATTTCTTGGTTGTTTGGGATTTATTGCGTTTTGGACGTTCGAATGGCTATTATATGGGAATGGGACGAGGTTCCGCAGTTGGTAGCTTGGTTTCCTATGCTTTAGACATTACAGGGATTGACCCAGTAGAGAAAAATCTGATTTTTGAACGTTTTCTCAATCGTGAGCGCTATACCATGCCTGATATTGATATCGATATTCCTGATATTTATCGTCCAGATTTTATCAGGTATGTTGGCAATAAATATGGCAGTAAACATGCTGCACAAATCGTTACTTTTTCAACTTTTGGAGCCAAGCAAGCTCTACGAGATGTCTTGAAACGCTTTGGTGTGCCAGAGTATGAATTGTCTGCAATTACCAAGAAAATCAGTTTTCGTGACAATCTCAAGTCGGCTTATGAGGGGAACCTCCAGTTTCGTCAGCAAATTAATAGTAAGTTAGAATACCAAAAAGCCTTTGAGATTGCTTGCAAGATAGAGGGCTATCCAAGACAAACCTCTGTCCATGCGGCTGGTGTTGTAATCAGTGACCAAGACTTGACCAACTACATTCCTCTAAAGCATGGTGATGAAATTCCACTGACTCAGTATGATGCTCATGGAGTTGAAGCTAGTGGGCTTTTGAAGATGGACTTTCTGGGACTACGAAATTTGACCTTTGTCCAGAAGATGCAAGAATTACTTGCTAAAATAGAAGATATTCACTTGAAAATTGAAGCAATAGATTTGGAAGACAAAGAAACGCTGGCTTTATTTGCTTCTGGCAATACAAAAGGTATCTTTCAATTTGAGCAACCTGGAGCTATTCGCCTGCTCAAGCGTGTGCAGCCAGTCTGTTTTGAAGATGTCGTAGCAACTACTTCCCTAAATCGACCAGGTGCTAGTGATTATATCAATAATTTTGTAGCTAGGAAACATGGGCAGGAAGAAGTGACTGTTCTGGATCCAGTACTGGAGGATATTTTGGCTCCAACTTATGGCATTATGCTCTATCAGGAGCAGGTTATGCAGGTTGCTCAGCGATTTGCTGGATTTAGTCTTGGGAAAGCCGATATTTTGCGCCGAGCTATGGGGAAAAAGGATGCCTCTGCCATGCATGAGATGAGGGCTTCCTTTATTCAGGGAGCATTAGAAGCTGGTCATACTACGGAAAAGGCAGAGCAGGTCTTTGATGTCATGGAGAAGTTTGCAGGTTATGGTTTTAACAGGTCACATGCCTATGCATACTCAGCCTTGGCCTTCCAGTTGGCTTATTTCAAAACGCATTATCCAGCCATCTTTTATCAGGTCATGTTGAATTCTGCCAACAGTGATTACTTAACAGATGCCTTAGAAGCAGGCTTTGAAGTAGCGCCTCTGTCCATCAACACCATTCCCTATCACGATAAAATTGACAACAAGGCTATCTATCTAGGATTGAAATCGATTAAAGGAGTCAGCAAGGATTTTGCGCTTTGGATTATTGAAAATAGACCTTATTCTAACATTGAAGATTTTATAGCTAAATTACCTGAGAATTTTCTGAAACTTCCTCTGCTAGAACCTTTGGTAAAAGTTGGTCTTTTCGATTCATTTGAAAAAAATCGTCAAAAAGTATTCAATAATTTAGTTAATCTATTTGAATTTGTGAAAGAGTTAGGAAGCTTGTTTGGTGAGACCATCTATAGTTGGCAAGATTCGGAGGACTGGACGGAGCAAGAAAAATTCTATATGGAACAAGAGCTTTTAGGAATAGGTGTCAGCAAACACCCACTGCAAGCTATTGCAAGTAAGGCTATTTACCCGATTACCCCAATTGGGAATTTGTCAGAAAATAGCTACGCTATTATTTTGGTTGAAGTTCAGAAAATAAAAGTAATTCGTACCAAAAAGGGCGAAAACATGGCTTTCTTACAGGTAGATGACAGTAAGAAAAAATTGGATGTCACTCTCTTTTCAGACTTATATCGTCAGCTTGGGAAGGAAATAAAAGAGGGAGCCTTCTACTATATAAAAGGAAAAATCCAGTCACGTGATGGTCGTCTGCAAATGATTGCACAAGAAATAAGAGAAGCAGTTGCTGAACGCTTTTGGATACAGGTAAAAAATCATGAATCGGATCAAGAAATTTCACGTATTTTAGAACAATTTAAAGGTCCAATCCCAGTCATTATCAGGTATGAAGAAGAACAGAAAACAATTGTTTCCCCTCATCATTTTGTAGCTAAATCCAATGAATTAGAAGCGAAATTAAATGAAATAGTTATGAAAACGATTTATCGCTAAAAATACGGAAAATAGAAGAATTTTAAAATCAAATGTGGTATAATCAATAAGAATGTTAAAAGAAAAAGGAGCATAAACCAATATGAAACGTATTGCTGTTTTGACTAGTGGTGGAGACGCCCCTGGTATGAACGCTGCTATCCGTGCAGTTGTTCGTCAAGCAATTT
Organism: Streptococcus mitis; assembly: GCA_001914195.1. Lineage (GTDB taxonomy): Bacteria > Bacillota > Bacilli > Lactobacillales > Streptococcaceae > Streptococcus > Streptococcus mitis_F. The sequence continues at coordinate 13,738 of MKYF01000018.1, forward strand.
CAGAAGGAATGGAAGTGTTTGGTATCTATGACGGATATGCTGGTATGGTTGCCGGTGAAATTCATCCCCTAGATGCAGCTTCAGTAGGAGACATCATTTCTCGTGGTGGTACTTTCCTTCACTCAGCTCGTTACCCAGAGTTTGCTCAACTTGAAGGGCAACTTAAAGGGATCGAGCAATTGAAAAAACACGGAATTGAAGGTGTAGTTGTTATCGGTGGTGACGGATCTTACCACGGTGCTATGCGTTTGACTGAACATGGCTTCCCAGCTATCGGTCTTCCAGGTACAATCGATAATGATATCGTTGGTACAGACTTCACAATCGGTTTTGACACAGCGGTTACTACCGCTATGGACGCTATCGATAAGATTCGTGATACATCATCAAGTCACCGTCGTACTTTTGTTATTGAAGTTATGGGACGTAACGCTGGTGATATCGCTCTTTGGGCAGGTATCGCAACTGGTGCTGATGAAATCATCATTCCTGAAGAAGGATTCAAGATTGAAGATATCGTAGAAAGCATTAAATGTGGTTATGAGTGTGGTAAAAAACACAACATCATCGTCTTGGCAGAAGGTGTGATGTCAGCAGCTGAATTTGGTAAAAAACTAAAAGAAGCTGGGGATACAAGTGACCTTCGTGTAACAGAACTTGGACATATCCAACGTGGTGGTTCTCCAACTGCGCGTGACCGTGTATTGGCGTCACGCATGGGTGCGCATGCTGTTAAACTTCTTAAAGAAGGTATCGGTGGTGTTGCGGTTGGTATCCGTAACGAGAAAATGGTTGAAAACCCAATCCTTGGAACTGCAGAAGAAGGAGCATTGTTTAGCCTTACTGCAGATGGTAAAATTGTGGTTAACAACCCACACAAGGCTGACCTTGAGCTATCTAGCTTGAATAAGAGCTTGTCATAATTTACAATTTAGTTAATAAGACCAAAAAGGTCATATATATAAAGGAGTCACAAAAATCATGAATAAACGTGTAAAAATCGTTGCAACTTTGGGTCCTGCGGTAGAAATCCGTGGTGGTAAAAAATTTGGTGATGACGGATACTGGGGTGAAAAACTTGATGTTGAAGCTTCAGCTAAAAACATTGCTAAATTGATTGAAGCTGGTGCTAACACATTCCGCTTCAACTTCTCACACGGTGACCACCAAGAACAAGGTGAGCGTATGGCAACTGTTAAACTTGCTGAAAAACTTGCAGGTAAAAAAGTTGGTTTCCTTCTTGATACAAAAGGACCAGAAATTCGTACAGAATTGTTCGAAGGTGAAGCTAAAGAGTATTCATACAAAACTGGTGAGAAAATCCGTGTTGCAACTAAACAAGGAATCAAATCAACTCGTGAAGTGATTGCATTAAACGTTGCTGGTGCTCTTGATATCTATGATGATGTTGAAGTTGGTCGTCAAGTTTTGGTTGACGATGGTAAACTTGGTCTTCGTGTGGTTGCTAAAGATGATGCAACTCGTGAATTTGAAGTTGAAGTTGAAAACGATGGTATCATTGCTAAACAAAAAGGTGTGAATATTCCTAACACTAAAATTCCTTTCCCAGCTCTTGCTGAACGTGATAACGACGATATCCGCTTTGGTCTTGAACAAGGTATCAACTTCATCGCGATTTCATTCGTACGTACTGCAAAAGATGTGAACGAAGTTCGTGCAATCTGTGAAGAAACTGGAAACGGACACGTTCAATTGTTCGCTAAAATCGAAAACCAACAAGGTATCGATAACTTGGATGAAATCATCGAAGCTGCTGATGGTATCATGATCGCTCGTGGTGACATGGGTATCGAAGTACCATTCGAAATGGTTCCAGTTTACCAAAAAATGATCATCACTAAAGTCAATGCTGCAGGTAAAGTTGTTATCACTGCAACAAACATGCTTGAAACAATGACTGAAAAACCACGTGCAACTCGTTCAGAAGTATCAGACGTATTTAACGCTGTTATCGACGGAACTGATGCTACAATGCTTTCAGGTGAGTCTGCAAACGGTAAATACCCACTTGAGTCAGTAGCTACAATGGCTACAATCGATAAGAACGCTCAAACTCTTCTTAACGAATACGGACGTTTGAACTCAGATTCATTCGAACGTAACTCTAAGACAGAAGTAATGGCTTCAGCTGTTAAAGATGCTACTAACTCAATGGACATTAAATTGGTTGTAACTCTTACTAAGACTGGTCACACTGCACGTTTGATCTCTAAATACCGTCCAAATGCTGACATCTTAGCATTGACATTCGACGAATTGACAGAACGTGGATTGATGTTGAACTGGGGTGTTATCCCAATGTTGACAGATGCTCCATCATCAACTGACGATATGTTTGAAATCGCTGAACGTAAAGCAGTTGAAGCAGGACTTGTACAATCTGGTGACGATATCGTTATCGTAGCTGGTGTACCAGTTGGAGAAGCTGTTCGTACGAACACAATGCGTATCCGTACAGTACGTTAATTAATAGAAAAAGAGCCTATCATATCAAGCTTTCTAGCCTGTATGATGGGCTCTTTTTGATGCAGGAGGCAAAACTTTTTGCTTGTGATTTTATGTGACGGTACCAAGTTAATCAATTACTGCTTGTTCCATACTTTTTGTGATGTGAGTATAAATCCGATTGGTAGTCTTTTTATCTTCATGCCCAAGCCATGACATGATAGCTTTTAAAGGGATGTTGTTTTTTGAACGAAAATTTTATAAAATGTTTAGTTCTTATAGTGGATTGCAGCTAGAATAGTACGCCGTGGCTTCTAAAACATTTCTAGAAATTAATTTGTTCATATTTTATTTCAATCTACTGTAATATAGATAAAAAACAACTCCCTGATGATCAAGGAGTTGTCTATAGTTAAATTAGTTTTTAGAAGCTTCTTGGAATTCTGGATTTTTCCATGCTTCGTCAATGATAGCTTGCAATTCTTTAGCAGATGCTTGCATTTTTTGAGTTTCTGCGTCGTTCAATGGGATATTTACTGGACGAACGATACCATGTGCCCCAACAACAGCTGGTTGACCGATAAAGACGTTCTCAACTCCGTATTGACCTTCTTGGAATACTGAAAGTGGAAGTACTGCGTTTTCATCGTCAAGGATTGCTTTAGTGATACGAGCAAGGGCTACTGCGATACCGTAGTATGTTGCACCTTTTTTATTGATGATTGTGTAGGCTGCATCACGAACACCTTCGAACAATTCAATCAATTCAGCTTCTTGAACATTTTGAGTGTCTTTAAGGAATTCTTCAAGGTTTACACCAGCGATGTTTGCGTGTGACCAAACAGCGAACTCAGAGTCACCGTGTTCACCCATGATGTAGGCGTGAACTGAACGAGCATCAACATCCAATTTTTCAGCAAGTGCTTGACGGAAACGAGCTGAGTCAAGTGAAGTACCTGAACCGATAACGCGTTCTTTAGGGAATCCAGAGAATTTCCAAGTTGAGTAAGTCAAAACGTCAACTGGGTTAGCAGCAACAAGGAAGATACCTTTGAAACCTGATTCAACAACTTGAGTTACGATTGATTTGTTGATAGCAAGGTTTTTACCTACAAGGTCAAGACGAGTTTCACCTGGTTTTTGAGGTGCACCTGCAGTGATCACAACAAGGTCAGCGTCTGCACAGTCAGAGTATTGAGCTGCATAGATTTTTTTAGGTGAAGTGAAGGCAAGGGCGTGACTAAGGTCAAGCGCGTCACCAACAGCTTTTTCATGCAATTGTGGAATTTCGATAATTCCAAGCTCTTGTGCAATTCCTTGGTTAACAAGTGCAAAAGCGTAAGATGAACCTACAGCACCATCTCCGACAAGGATAACTTTTTTGTGTTGTTTAGTTGAAGTCATTGTTCTAAACATCTCCTTAATTTTATTCAGGGATTTCCCCAGTTATTTTAATTCTATCACTTTTAAAAAGCTTTGTCACGAATATGCCTTGGAGTTCTTGATGTAAACGTTTTAGCTGGTGTGGATACCTGAAATATAGTGGACATTGTGGTATAATATTATTAATTACTAATTGTGAAATGAGGCATTTATTAATGCAGGATAAAAATTTAGTGAATGTCAATCTGACTAAGGAGATGAAGACGAGCTTTATCGATTACGCCATGAGTGTTATCGTAGCGCGGGCTCTTCCTGATGTTCGAGATGGCTTGAAACCTGTTCACCGTCGGATTCTCTATGGAATGAATGAATTGGGTGTTACTCCAGACAAACCTCATAAAAAATCTGCTCGTATTACAGGGGATGTTATGGGTAAATACCACCCACACGGGGATTCCTCTATCTATGAAGCTATGGTTCGTATGGCTCAATGGTGGAGCTACCGTTATATGCTTGTAGATGGACATGGGAACTTTGGTTCCATGGATGGTGATGGTGCTGCCGCTCAGCGTTACACTGAGGCACGTATGAGCAAGATTGCTCTAGAGATGCTTCGTGATATCAATAAGAATACGGTTGATTTCGTCGATAACTATGATGCCAATGAACGTGAACCCTTGGTCTTGCCAGCTCGTTTTCCAAATCTTTTGGTCAATGGAGCAACTGGTATTGCCGTTGGGATGGCGACCAATATTCCCCCTCATAACTTGGGTGAAACCATTGATGCTGTGAAGCTGGTCATGGACAATCCTGAAGTGACTACCAAGGACTTGATGGAAGTCTTGCCTGGTCCAGATTTTCCAACAGGTGCCCTTGTCATGGGGAAATCAGGCATTCATAAGGCTTATGAAACAGGTAAAGGTTCTATTGTCCTTCGTTCTCGTACTGAAATCGAAGAAACTAAGACTGGCCGTGAGCGCATTGTTGTAACGGAATTTCCTTACATGGTCAACAAAACCAAGGTGCATGAGCATATTGTTCGTTTGGTTCAGGAAAAACGCATTGAGGGCATCACAGCAGTTCGTGATGAATCTAACCGAGAAGGGGTTCGATTTGTTATTGAAGTCAAGCGCGATGCCTCAGCCAATGTTATCCTCAATAACCTCTTTAAGATGACCCAGATGCAAACCAACTTTGGTTTTAATATGTTGGCGATTCAAAATGGTGTACCCAAGATTTTGTCTCTTCGCCAGATTTTGGATGCTTATATCGAACACCAAAAAGAAGTGGTTGTTCGTCGTACTCGTTTTGATAAGGAAAAAGCAGAAGCACGCGCCCATATATTAGAGGGTCTCTTGATTGCACTGGACCATATCGACGAAGTGATTCGTATCATCCGTGCTAGTGAAACAGATGCGGAGGCACAAGCTGAGTTGATGAGCAAGTTTAAGCTTTCTGAACGTCAAAGTCAAGCCATTCTTGATATGCGCCTTCGTCGTTTGACAGGTTTGGAACGCGATAAGATTCAGTCTGAGTATGATGACCTCTTGGCTCTGATTGCGGATTTAGCAGATATTCTTGCTAAGCCAGAACGTGTTTCTCAAATCATCAAAGATGAATTAGACGAAGTTAAGCGTAAATTTGGTGATAAGCGTCGTACTGAATTGATGGTCGGTGAAGTCTTGAGTCTTGAAGATGAAGATTTGATTGAAGAATCGGATGTCTTAATTACACTGTCTAATAAGGGTTACATCAAACGTCTGGACCAAGGCGAATTTACCGCTCAAAAACGTGGTGGTCGTGGTGTTCAAGGTACAGGTGTTAAGGATGATGATTTTGTTCGTGAGTTAGTGTCAACTAGCACCCATGATCACCTGCTCTTCTTCACAAATAAAGGACGTGTCTATCGTCTTAAAGGTTATGAAATTCCTGAGTATGGTCGGACGGCCAAAGGGCTACCAGTAGTTAATCTCTTGAAATTGGATGAAGGCGAAAGTATTCAGACTATTATCAATGTTGAGTCTGAACGCAGTGATGATGCTTATCTCTTCTTTACAACCCGTCACGGTATTGTCAAGAGAACGAGTGTTAAGGAATTTGCTAATATTCGTCAGAATGGTCTCAAGGCTTTGAACCTCAAAGATGAAGATGAGTTAATTAATGTATTACTAACAGAAGAAGAGACGGATATTATTATTGGTACCAAGTTTGGTTATGCAGTTCGCTTTAATCAATCAGCCGTTCGCGGCATGAGTCGTATCGCCACAGGTGTGAAAGGTGTGAATCTCCGTGAGGGAGACACAGTAGTTGGTGCTAGCGTAATTACTGATCAAGACGAGGTTCTTATCATCACAGAAAAAGGATATGGTAAGCGTACAGTCGCGACTGAATATCCAACAAAAGGTCGTGGTGGTAAAGGGATGAAGACGGCTAATGTGGCTGAAAAAAATGGTCCTCTATCAGGTCTCTTGACTGTGAAAGGTGATGAAGACTTGATGATTATCACTGATACAGGTGTCATGATTCGAACCAATGTTGCCAATATTTCACAAACAGGACGCTCAACTATGGGAGTTAAAGTAATGCGCCTGGATCAAGATGCTAAAATTGTAACCTTTACTACGGTTGCAGCGGCAGAAAAAGAAGAAGTTGGGACAGAAAACGAAACAGAAGGTGAAGCATAATGTCTCAAAAAAATAATAAAAAGAAAAACAAACGAAAAAATCTGCTGACAAATATCCTGGCAGGGTTTCTGATACTACTATCAATTGCTTTGATTTTTAATGCTAAAATTCGTGATATTTTCATAGTTTGGAATACCAATAAGTACCAAGTTAGTCAGGTATCAAAAGAAAAAATAGAAGAAAATCAGGATACAGAAGGAAATTTTGATTTTGATTCTGTCAAAGCTATCTCTTCTGAAGCGGTTCTAGCTTCTCAATGGGATGCTCAAAAATTACCAGTTATCGGCGGAATTGCAGTTCCTGAATTAGAAATGAATCTGCCAATTTTTAAAGGGCTTGATAATGTCAATCTCTTCTATGGTGCTGGTACGATGAAACGCGATCAAGTGATGGGGAAAGGAAATTATAGTCTAGCTAGTCATCATATTTTTGGTGTCAATAATGCTAATAAAATGTTATTTTCTCCTTTGGATAACGCTAAAAATGGTATGAAGATTTATCTAACCGATAAAAATAAAGTTTATACTTATGAAATACGTGAAGTCAAACGTGTTACACCGGATCGTGTTGATGAAGTTGATGATAGAGATGGGGTAAATGAGATTACATTAGTAACTTGTGAAGACCTTGCTGCTACAGAACGTATTATTGTAAAAGGCGATTTGAAAGAAACAAAAGAATATTCACAAACATCTGATGAAATTCTGACAGCCTTCAATCAACCATATAAACAATTTTATTAAAACAAATCAGTGAAATCTTGGATTTCACTGATTTTTTAAGCTTTTCATAAGAATAAACTTTTATGAAATACAGAAAACGCTTCCTTAATTTTAACGTTTGTGATATAATTATCAGGTAAAAAATTTTTAGGAGTTTATTATGGTTTCTTCAGAATTTATCTCAAAGATTGAATTTGCTTGCAAGAAGAAAGAAAGTCTTTATAGTCAAAGCAAATTTAAGTATGCGATTCGTTCTATGTTCGCAGGTGCATTTTTAACCTTCAGTACAGCTGCTGGTGCAGTTGGGGCTGACTTGATTAATAAAATTGCACCAGGTAGTGGACGCTTCCTATTCCCATTTGTCTTTGCTTGGGGCTTGGCTTACATTGTTTTCTTGAATGCCGAGTTGGTAACATCAAACATGATGTTCTTGACTGCTGGTAGTTTCTTGAAAAAAATCTCTTGGAGAAAGACAGCTGAGATTTTACTTTACTGTACCTTGTTTAACCTTATCGGGGCTTTGATAGCAGGTTGGGGCTTTGCTCATTCGGCAGCCTATGCAAATCTGACTCACGATAGTTTCATCTCAGGGGTTGTTGAGATGAAGTTAGGCCGTTCAAATGAATTAATCTTGCTTGAGGCGATTTTGGCAAATATTTTCGTAAATATTGCGATTCTTTCATTTGTTTTGGTCAAAGATGGTGGTGCCAAACTTTGGCTTGTGTTGTCAGCTATTTACATGTTTGTATTCTTAACAAACGAGCACATTGCGGCGAACTTTGCTTCTTTCGCGATTGTAAAATTCAGTGTTGCTGCTGATTCAATTGCTAACTTCGGTGTTGGGAATATGCTTCGTCACTGGGGTGTAACCTTTGTTGGAAACTTTATCGGAGGAGGCCTCTTGATGGGTCTTCCATATGCCTTCCTCAATAAAAATGAAGATACTTACGTAGATTAAGAAAATGAGCACGATTGATTCGTGCTTTTTTCGTTTTTAAAATAGAGTAATAGCTATTTCTTATATCAAAATATAGAAAACGAATATTTGTAAACTATAACTTAAGGTGCTACAATATCCTTAATCAAACTATTTGGAGGTCGTTTTATGACTCGTGATTTTAAATTTGAAACCTTACAACTACATGCTGGTCAAGTTGTGGATCCAGCAACTAAGTCTCGTGCAGTGCCGATTTATCAGACAACATCCTTTGTTTTTGATGATACGCAGGAAGGTGCCGATTTGTTTGCCTTGAGAAAACCAGGTAATATCTATACTCGTATTACAAATCCTACAACGGCTGCTTTTGAAGAAAGAATTGCAGCTCTCGAAGGTGGTGTCGGAGCTCTTGCAACAGCATCAGGTATGGCTGCAGTGACTTATACGATTTTGGCGCTTGCCCATGCTGGTGACCATGTGGTAGCAGCATCAACTATTTACGGTGGAACCTTCAATCTCTTGAAAGAAACCCTTCCTCGTTATGGTATCACAACAACCTTTGTGGATGTAGATAATTTGGAGGAAGTGGAAGCAGCTATCAATGACAATACCAAGCTTGTTTTGATTGAAACCTTGGGTAACCCTTTGATTAACATTCCTGACTTGGAAAAATTGGCTGAGATTGCGCATAGACACCGGATTCCACTCATTTCGGACAATACCTTTGCCACACCATATTTGATTAACGTCTTTTCTCACGGTGTAGATATTGCCATTCACTCTGCGACTAAGTTTATCGGTGGGCATGGTACGACTATTGGAGGAGTGATTGTTGACAGTGGTCGTTTTGACTGGGAGGCTTCAGGGAAATTCCCTCAATTTGTTGAGGAAGATCCAAGTTATCATAACTTGAGCTATACTCGTGATGTGGGTGCGGCAGCCTTTATTATCGCTGTCCGTGTTCAATTGCTTCGTGATACAGGTGCGGCCTTGTCGCCATTTAATGCATTCTTGTTACTTCAAGGACTTGAAACCCTTTCACTTCGTGTGGAACGTCATGTACAAAATGCAGAGAAAATTGTTGATTTCCTTGTCAACCATCCTAAGGTAGAAAAAGTTAACTATCCAAAATTGGCAGATAGTCCTTATCATGCCTTGGCTGAGAAATATTTACCAAAAGGTGTGGGTTCAATCTTTACCTTCCATGTCAAAGGTGGGGAGGCAGAAGCACGCAAGGTAATTGATAATTTGGAAATCTTTTCTGACCTAGCAAACGTAGCAGATGCTAAATCGCTTGTTGTTCATCCAGCAACAACTACTCACGGTCAATTGTCAGAAAAAGACCTGGAAGCAGCTGGTGTAACACCAAACCAAATCCGCTTGTCTATCGGACTTGAAAATGTAGAGGATTTGATTGAAGACTTGCGCTTGGCCTTGGAAAAAATTTAAGGAAAAGAAGATAAACAGTGGGTTTCGACTCACTGTTTTTGATTTTCCCTCAGGCATGATATAATGGTTACAGAAGTCTAGAAAGAGGAACGATATGAACGAAATCAAATGCCCCAACTGTGGGGAAGTCTTTACAGTAAATGAAAGTCAGTATGCCGAACTCTTGTCCCAAGTAAGAACGGCAGAGTTTGATAAGGAATTGCACGATCGCATGAAGCAGGAACTGGCCTTGGCTGAGCAAAAGGCAATGAATGAGCAACAGTCTAAACTAGCTCAAAAAGACCAAGAAATCGCGCAATTGCAGAGTCAAATCCAAAACTTTGATACAGAAAAAGAATTGGCCAAGAAAGAGGTTGAACAGACAAGCCATGAGGCCTTATTAGCAAAGGACAAGGAAGTGCAGGCCTTGGAAAACCAATTGGCGACCTTGCGTTTAGAGCATGAAAATCAACTGCAAAAGACTCTTTCTGACCTAGAAAAAGAACGGGACCAGGTTAAAAATCAGCTTCTCTTGCAAGAAAAAGAAAACGAGCTTTCTCTTGCTTCAGTTAAGCAAAACTACGAAGCCCAGCTTAAAGCAGCCAGTGAACAAGTCGAGTTTTACAAGAATTTTAAGGCACAACAATCTACCAAGGCAATCGGTGAAAGTCTAGAACAGTATGCAGAGAGTGAGTTTAACAAGGTCCGCAGCTTTGCCTTTCCAAATGCTTACTTTGAGAAGGATAACAAGGTTTCTGCGCGTGGATCTAAGGGAGACTTTATCTTCCGTGAATGTGATGAAAATGGTGTTGAGATCATTTCTATCATGTTTGAGATGAAAAATGAAGCGGACGGAACAGAGAAAAAACATAAGAATGCAGATTTTTATAAGGAATTGGACAAGGACCGTCGTGAAAAGAACTGTGAGTATGCGGTTTTAGTGACCATGCTTGAGGCTGATAACGACTACTTTAACACAGGGATTGTTGACGTCAGCCACGAGTATGAAAAGATGTATGTGGTTCGCCCTCAGTTCTTTATCCAGTTGATTGGGCTTTTGAGAAATGCTGCGCTTAATTCTTTGAAATACAAGCAGGAGTTGGCCTTAGTTCGGGAGCAAAATATCGATATCACGCATTTTGAGGAAGACTTGGATGCCTTTAAACTAGCCTTTGCCAAAAACTACAACTCTGCTTCGACTAATTTTGGTAAAGCTATCGATGAAATCGACAAGGCCATCAAATGCATGGAAGAGGTTAAGAAATTCCTAACCACATCTGAAAACCAACTCCGTCTAGCTAACAACAAATTAGAAGATGTTTCTGTTAAAAAATTGACCCGTAAAAATCCAACTATGAAAGCAAAGTTTGAAGCGCTGAAGGGGGAGTGAGAAAGCAAAAATGAACGGTATTATCAACTTAAAAAAAGAAGCGGGGATGACCTCGCATGATGCGGTTTTTAAACTGCGTAAGATTTTGGGAACCAAGAAAATTGGTCATGGTGGAACCTTGGATCCGGATGTGGTGGGTGTTTTGCCCATTGCGGTTGGCAAGGCGACACGCATGGTCGAGTTTATGCAGGATGAGGGCAAGGTCTATGAGGGGGAAATCACTCTGGGCTATTCCACGACGACCGAGGATGCCAGTGGGGAAGTGGTCGCAGAGACACCTGTTTTGTCGCCTTTGAATGAAACCATTGTCGATGAAGCAATTGCGAGTCTGATTGGGCCTATTACTCAGATTCCGCCTATGTACTCTGCGGTTAAGGTCAATGGTCGCAAGCTCTATGAGTATGCGCGAGCTGGTCAGGAAGTGGAGCGTCCAGAACGTCAGGTGACTATTTATAGCTTTGAGCGAACAAGTCCGATTTCTTATGAGAGCGAACTTGCACGATTTACTTTTCGTGTTAAATGCAGTAAGGGAACCTATATCCGTACCTTGTCGGTTGACTTGGGAGACAAGCTTGGTTATGCGGCCCATATGTCTCAACTGACTCGAACTAGTGCAGCCGGTTTACAGCTAGAAGACGCTCTTACCTTGGAAGAGATCACTGAAAAAGTGGAGGCTGGTCAACTGGACTTTCTCCATCCTCTAGAGATTGGTACAGGCGACCTTGTCAAAGTTTTCCTAACTCAAGAAGAGGCTACAGAAGTACGCTTTGGTCGTTTTATTGAGTTAGAACAGTCGGATAAGGAATTAGCTGCTTTTGAAGGAGATAAATTGTTAGCTATTCTAGAAAAACGGGACAATCTCTACAAGCCAAGGAAGGTTTTTAGCTAGTCTAACTGGGGTGTAAGGAGTGTTGTTTCCCCTAGACTATCCAAATCAGACTATAAATTTTGCAAAAAATGTGATAGAATAGACGACGGATAAAAAAACGGAGGATAGCATGCAAAATAGACCAATCATTATCGGAGTGACAGGTGGTTCTGGTGGAGGTAAGACCAGTGTTTCAAGAGCCATTTTATCGCATTTTCCTGATGAAAAGATTTCCATGATTGAGCACGATTCATACTACAAGGATCAGTCTCATTTGACCTTTGAAGAGCGTGTCAAAACCAACTACGACCATCCTTTTGCCTTTGATACAGACTTGATGATCGAGCAGATTAAGGAATTGTTGGCAGGGCGTCCAGTGGATATTCCGACTTATGACTATACAGAGCATACACGAAGCAGCAAGACTTATCGTCAGGAGCCTCAAGATGTCTTTATCGTTGAGGGCATTTTGGTCTTGGAGGACAAGCGCCTGCGCGATTTGATGGATATCAAGATTTTTGTGGATACGGATGATGATGTGCGCATTATTCGTCGTATCAAGCGTGATATGGAAGAGCGTGGCCGTAGTCTTGATAGCGTTATTGACCAGTACTTAGGCGTGGTTAAACCTATGTATCATCAGTTTATCGAGCCAACTAAGCGTTATGCGGATATCGTCATTCCTGAAGGGGTCAGCAATACAGTGGCTATCGACCTGTTGACAACCAAGATTGCAAAGATTTTGGAAGAAGCTCGAAACAGCAAATAATCAGATGTGGAGGCCTTGCCTCCTTTTTCTATTTTTCCTTCATAATGGTACATAAATGGAGATTTTTAGGCATATTTTTGGTATAATAATACCCATGAAAGAGCAAGAAAATGAATAGTAGGTGGAGATGGAAAAGTATTTATCGGTAACAACTTTGACTAAGTATCTGAAAATGAAATTCGATAAAGACCCTTACTTGGAACGGGTCTATTTAACTGGTCAAGTTTCCAACTTTCGTAAACGACCTACTCACCAATATTTCTCCCTAAAAGATGATCACGCAGTCATTCAAGCGACCATCTGGTCTGGAATTTATCAGAAATTAGGTTTCGACCTGGAAGAAGGGATGAAGATCAATGTGATTGGGCGTGTACAGGTCTATGAACCGAGCGGTAGCTACTCCATCATCATTGAAAAGGCTGAGCCTGATGGGGTTGGGGCGCTTGCGATTCAGTTTGAACAACTCAAGAAAAAATTGACAGAAGAAGGCCTGTTTCAAGAACGCTTCAAGCAAGCTCTGCCCCAATTTTCTAAGAGAATTGGTGTAGTGACCAGCCGTAGTGGTGCCGTTATTCGAGATATTATCACGACCGTCAGCAGGCGCTTTCCAGGTGTCGATATCTTACTTTATCCAACTAAGGTTCAAGGTGAAGGTTCTGCGGAGGAAATTGCTCGAAATATTGCGCGTGCCAATCAACGTGACGATTTGGATTTGCTGATTATTGGTCGTGGTGGTGGTTCCATAGAGGATCTCTGGGCCTTTAACGAAGAAATTGTGGTACGAGCTATTTTTGAATCTCGTTTGCCAGTTATCTCTAGTGTGGGGCATGAGACGGATGTGACCTTGGCAGATTTTGTGGCAGATCGCCGCGCTGCGACGCCGACAGCGGCAGCTGAACTGGCAACACCTGTGACCAAGTTGGATCTATTAGCTCATTTGCAAAATCAGGAAAAACGGATGGCAACGGCAGTTCGAAATGTCCTATCTAAGAAACAAGAAGCTTTGAAAAAATGCAGTCAGTCTGTTATCTTTAGACAGCCAGAGCGTTTGTATGATGGCTATATGCAACGCTTGGATCAACTGCAACTGCGCTTAAAACAAAGTTTACGAACACGGATTTCTGATAACAAGCAATTGGTCCAAGCAAGGACGCATCGACTGGTTCAATTATCACCTGTTACTAAAATCCAACGTTATCAAGACCGTCTAGGTCAGTTGGATAAGCTCCTCCGTAGCCAAATGGCTCTGGTTTATGATGCCAAGGTTGCTGAAGTGAAGCGACTTTCAGAAGCCTTACTGATGTTGGATACCAGCCGAATTGTGGCGCGAGGTTATGCTATTGTCAAAAAAGAAGAGTCCGTTGTAGATTCGGTTGAGAGTTTGAAGAAAAAAGACCAAGTGACGCTTTTGATGCGAGATGGTCAAGTAGAATTAGAGGTTAAAGATGTCAAAACAAAAGAAATTTGAGGAAAATCTAGCAGAACTGGAGACCATTGTCCAAAGTTTGGAAAATGGTGAGATTGCTCTGGAAGATGCGATTGCTGCCTTTCAAAAGGGCATGGTCTTGTCAAAAGAGCTCCAAGCTACGCTAGACAAGGCTGAAAAGACTTTGGTCAAGGTTATGCAAGAAGACGGAACAGAAAGTGATTTTGAATGAAAAAGCAAGAAAAATTAGCTCTTGTTGAGTCTGCTTTGGAAGACTTTTATGGAGACCAGCAGTTTGCCTCTAGTTTGCGAGAATCTGTTCTCTATTCCATTCATGCTGGTGGCAAGCGTATTCGACCCTTTCTCTTGTTAGAAGTTTTGGAAGCCTTGCAGGTCGCCATTAAACCTGCTCACGCACAGGTAGCTGCGGCCTTGGAAATGATCCATACAGGGAGTTTGATTCACGATGACCTTCCTGCCATGGATGATGATGATTACCGTCGAGGGCGTTTGACCAACCATAAGAAATTCGGTGAAGCTATGGCCATTTTGGCTGGAGATGCTTTGTTCCTAGATCCGTATGCCTTGATAGCGCAGGCAGATTTGCCAAGTCAAATCAAGGTGGACTTGATTGCCAACTTATCTCTTGCTTCAGGAAGTCTGGGCATGGTAGCAGGCCAGGTTTTAGACATGGAAGGTGAACACCAGCATTTGTCTTTGGAAGAACTTCAGACCATTCATGCTAATAAGACTGGAAAACTACTAGCCTTTCCTTTCCAAGCAGCTGCTATTATAGCCGAATTGGCACCTGAAATGCAGGCAAAACTTAAAACTGTAGGTGAATTGATTGGGCTTGCTTTTCAAGTTAGAGATGATGTGTTAGATGTGACAGCTAGTTTTGAGGAAATTGGCAAGACACCACAAAAAGATCTACAGGCTGAAAAATCAACCTATCCTGCTTTGTTGGGCTTGGAAGAGGCCATTGCCTTTTGTAACCAAATCTTGGATCAAGCTAATGCAAAACTAGAGGAAATTGCTCATCAGGTTCCCTTTGAAACAGAATCAATTGTAAGTGTAGTAGAAAGTTTGAGGATCAATGGCTAAGGAAAGAGTGGATGTACTAGCTTATAAACAGGGCTTGTTTGAAACGAGAGAGCAGGCCAAGCGTGGTGTCATGGCTGGTCTAGTCGTAGCAGTCCTTAATGGAGAACGGTTTGACAAGCCAGGAGAGAAAATTCCAGATGACACCGAGCTAAAACTCAAGGGGGAGAAACTCAAGTATGTCAGCCGTGGTGGCTTGAAATTAGAAAAGGCCTTGCAGGTCTTTGATTTGTCAGTGGAAGGAGCTACAACGATTGATATCGGTGCCTCTACTGGAGGTTTTACCGATGTCATGTTGCAGAATGGTGCTGAGTTAGTCTTTGCAGTTGATGTTGGTACCAATCAGTTGGCTTGGAAATTACGCCAAGACCCACGGGTTGTCAGCATGGAGCAGTTTAATTTCCGCTATGCTGAAAAGACTGATTTTGAGCAGGAACCGAGCTTTGCCAGTATTGACGTGAGTTTCATTTCCCTCAGCCTTATTTTACCGGCCTTGCACCGAGTGTTAGCTGATCAAGGCCAGGTTGTGGCTCTAGTTAAGCCCCAATTTGAAGCAGGCCGTGAGCAGATTGGGAAAAATGGAATTATTCGCGATGCCAAGGTCCATCAGAATGTCCTTGAATCTGTCACAGCTATGGCAGTAGAGGAAGGCTTTTCAGTCCTTGGATTGGATTTTTCTCCCATCCAAGGTGGGCATGGAAATATTGAATTTTTAGCGTATTTGAAAAAAGAAGAATCAGCAAGCAATCAAGTTCTTGCTGAAATTGAAGAAGTAGTAGAGAGGGCGCATAGTCAATTTAAAAATGAATAAAAAAGAGAGACTTGAAAAAATTAGACGATTTGTGACAGATTATCAAATCGGCACGCAAGAAGAAATTGTAGAATATTTGAAAGAAGCAGGAATCACTGCTACTCAGGCAACGGTATCACGGGATATCAAAGAACTAGGTATTGTCAAAATTCCTTTGAGAGATAACACCTATGTCTATGAATTATCAAAATCAATCGTAAAAAGTTTGCAACTGGCTGAAGACAATATTGAGTCAGCTGTATTGATGGACAAGATGATTAATCTCCAAGTTATTCCAGGAAATACAGCTTTTGTAAAAGCTCAGTTAACCGAGACTTTTGCGGACAAGATTTTTAGCTGTTTGGCTGATGATAGCTCGATTTTAGTCATTGCCAGAAGTGAAAGTCTAGCTGAGGAAATCTTTGAACAAGTAAAAAATTGGTAGGTCTATATGTTACTTGAAATTTCGATAAAAAACTTTGCCATTATTGAGGCTATTTCCCTCAATTTTGAAAAGGGGATGACTGTCCTGACTGGTGAAACGGGTGCAGGGAAGTCGATTATCATTGATGCCATGAATATGATGTTGGGGACTCGTGCTACGACAGATGTTATTCGTCATGGTGCGCCAAAGGCAGAGATTGAGGGGCTGTTCTCAGTTGAGAATAGTCGCCTTTTGCAGGAAATTTTCGATGAGCAAGGTTTAGAATTGGGTGATGAAATTATCATTCGTCGAGAAATTCTGCAAAATGGTCGTAGTATTAGTCGTGTCAATGGCCAGATGGTCAATCTGTCTGTTTTGCGTGCTATTGGGCAACATCTTGTGGACATTCATGGTCAGCATGACCAAGAAGAGTTAATGCGCCCTCAACTTCATATTCAAATGTTGGATGAATTCGGCGATGTAGCTTTTTGGGGTTTGAAAGAAACCTATCAAACGAGTTTTGATGCCTACCGTAAAATGCGTAAGCAGGTTCTGGAAGTCAAGAAAAACCAACAGGAACACAAGGCACGTATCGAAATGTTGGAATTTCAAATGGCAGAGATTGAGGCAGCAAACTTGCAGGCTGGAGAAGATCTGGCTCTCAATCAAGAGCGTGATAAACTTCTCAATCATAAAAACATTGCTGATACGCTGACCAATGCCTATAGTATGTTGGACAATGAAGACTTTTCAAGTCTGGCTAATGTTCGTTCGGCCATGAATGACATGGAAAGTGTTGAAGAGTACGATCCTGAATACCGTGAAATTTCAAGCTCTCTGTCTGAGACCTACTATGTCTTAGAAGATATTAGCAAACGTTTGGAAGCTATTATCGAGGATCTTGATTTTGACGGCAATCGTCTTATGCAGGTCGAGAATCGTTTGGACCTTCTTCACACTATTACCCGTAAGTATGGTGGGACTGTGGATGATGTCTTGCTTTATTTTGCTAAAATTACAGAAGAATATAATCTCTTGACAGGCAATAACCTTTCGTCTGAGGACATGGAAGCAGAGCTTAAGAAGTTGGAAGTCAACCTTGTTGATTTGGCAGGCCAGCTTGCATCTGCTCGTCATGATTTGGCTCAGCAATTGGAAGCTGAGATTAAACAAGAACTGCAAGACCTTTATATGGAAAAAGCCCAGTTTCAGGTTCGTTTTAGCAAGGGCAAATTTAGCCGTGAGGGCAATGAAACGGTTGAGTTTTACATTTCAACCAATCCTGGCGAAGACTTTAAACCCTTGGTCAAGGTTGCATCTGGTGGGGAATTATCCCGTCTTATGCTAGCTATCAAGTCTGCCTTTTCACGTAAAGAAGGTAAGACCAGCATTGTCTTTGATGAGGTGGATACGGGAGTTTCAGGTCGTGTAGCTCAGGCCATCGCACAGAAGATTCACAAGATTGGCCATCATGGTCAGGTTCTGGCTATTTCCCACTTGCCACAAGTGATTGCGATTGCGGATTATCAATTCTTTATTGAGAAGATTAGCAATGAGCATTCAACGGTTTCGACTGTTCGTCTTTTGACGGTTGAAGAGCGAGTGGAGGAAGTTGCCAAGATGCTGGCAGGTGATGATGTGACAGAAGCTGCCCTGACGCAAGCCAGAGAATTGTTGAGAAACAGGGAGAAATAAGATGACAGACTATTATGTAATTGGAGATGTTCATGGAAAAGCTGGGATGCTGGAAGACCTTCTCAAAACCTGGGATGGTCAGACCCAGTTGCTCTTTCTAGGGGATTTGATTGACCGTGGTGAGGATAGTCGCCGTGTTCTTGAAATGGTCAAGAACTTAGTGGACAATCAAGGGGCCATCTGTCTATCAGGAAACCACGAGTATATGTTTTTGACTTGGCTCGATGACCCAGAAGAAAGTTATGACCATTATCGTCGCAATGGTGGAGATACAACCATTAACTCTATCCTAGGTCGTCCCTTGGATGCACCAGTTGATGGAGTAGAAGATGCCAAGCGTGTCGCTACTGAAGCGGCAGATTTGGTCGAATTTATTCGTCGAATGCCATTTGTGGTAGAGACAGATAAGTATATCTTTGTTCACGCAGGTATTGATTTGACCATAGACGACTGGCATGAAACCACAGATTATAAAAAAGTCTGGCTTAGAAAACCATTCCACGAAGCAGAAAATCATACTGGAAAAATCATTGTCTTTGGCCATACACCGGTCTATGGTTTGTTAAAGCAAGAGCGAGGCACAGCTGAGCTTTGGACTACAGAAGATGGCAAGATTGGGATGGATGGAGGAGCTGTCTATGGTGGTGTCCTTCATGGGATTGTCTTTACAGACCAAGGAATGACAGAACACCACTTTATCGAAAATGACGGCTTTGTTGCTGAAGATTAGTACTCCTAGCAGGGTATGATCTTGTCAAAAAGTCAAAAACAATTTATAATAAATAGATACCCTGAAAGGAAGAGAATCATGAACTTAGAAGAATTGAAAAAACGACAGGAGAAGATCCGTAACTTCTCTATTATCGCTCATATTGACCACGGGAAATCAACTCTAGCAGACCGTATTTTGGAAAAAACAGAGACCGTTTCAAGTCGTGAAATGCAGGCCCAGCTTTTGGATAGCATGGATCTAGAGCGGGAACGTGGGATTACCATTAAGTTGAATGCCATTGAGCTCAATTATACTGCAAAAGATGGGGAAACTTATATTTTCCACTTGATTGACACGCCGGGGCACGTTGACTTTACCTATGAAGTTTCACGTTCGCTCGCTGCCTGTGAGGGAGCGATTTTAGTGGTCGATGCTGCTCAAGGGATTGAGGCTCAAACCCTTGCCAACGTTTATCTGGCCTTGGATAATGATTTGGAAATCATGCCAGTCATTAACAAAATTGACCTGCCAGCTGCAGATCCAGAGCGTGTTCGCACAGAGATTGAGGATGTCATTGGTTTGGATGCTAGTGAAGCAGTTTTGGCTTCTGCCAAGGCTGGTATCGGTATTGAAGAAATTCTAGAGCAAATCGTAGAAAAAGTACCAGCACCAACGGGTGATGTGACGGCGCCACTTAAGGCCTTGATTTTCGACTCTGTTTACGATGCTTACCGTGGGGTTATCCTCCAAGTTCGTGTCATGGATGGGGTGGTTAAACCTGGCGATAAGATTCAGCTTATGAGCAATGGCAAGACCTTTGATGTGACAGAAGTTGGTATTTTTACACCGAAAGCAGTTGGTCGTGATTTCCTTGCGACTGGGGACGTTGGTTATATTGCAGCTTCTATCAAGACGGTTCAGGATACTCGTGTGGGTGATACCGTTACCTTGGCAACCAATCCTGCGGCAGAGCCCTTACATGGTTACAAGCAGATGAATCCTATGGTCTTTGCGGGTCTATATCCAATTGAGTCAAACAAGTATAACGACCTGCGTGAAGCCCTTGAAAAATTGCAACTGAATGATGCTAGTCTTCAGTTTGAGCCAGAAACATCTCAGGCACTTGGATTTGGTTTCCGTTGTGGATTCCTTGGACTTCTCCATATGGATGTTATCCAAGAGCGTTTAGAGCGTGAGTTTAACATTGACCTCATCATGACAGCTCCATCTGTTATCTATAAGGTCAACTTGACCGACGGCGAGTCTATGGATGTGTCTAACCCGTCTGAGTTCCCAGACCCAACTAAGATTGCGACCATTGAAGAACCTTATGTTAAAGCGCAAATCATGGTACCGCAAGAGTTTGTTGGAGCAGTCATGGAATTAGCTCAGCGTAAGCGTGGGGACTTTGTGACTATGGACTATATTGATGATAACCGTGTCAATGTTATCTATCAAATTCCATTGGCTGAAATCGTCTTCGACTTCTTTGATAAACTCAAGTCTTCAACTCGCGGTTATGCAAGCTTTGACTATGAATTGTCAGAGTACCGCCCATCTAAGCTAGTGAAAATGGATATCCTTCTCAATGGAGACAAGGTGGATGCCCTTAGCTTTATCGTTCACAAGGACTTTGCCTACGAACGTGGAAAACTCATCGTTGATAAGCTCAAGAAAATCATCCCTCGTCAACAATTTGAGGTGCCAATTCAAGCGGCTATTGGACACAAGATTGTGGCTCGTACTGATATCAAAGCCCTTCGTAAGAACGTACTTGCCAAGTGTTATGGTGGTGACGTTTCTCGTAAACGCAAACTCCTTGAAAAACAAAAAGCAGGTAAGAAGCGCATGAAAGCTATCGGATCAGTAGAAGTTCCACAAGAAGCCTTCCTCAGTGTCTTGAGCATGGATGAAGAATAAATTATCAGAAATACCTTTCCTTCTTCATAGGAAATTTATATAAGAATCAATCGTAAAGCAGGCTTAAATGGTCTGCTTTTTTAGTTTCTAGAACAGAAAAAATGTTTGAAATGTTTGCTTATATGTTTGTTTTTTTGCAACAAATCATAAAAACAACAAAAATATAAAAAAAGAGACAAAAAAGAACAGAAAATCGTTGACAACGGTTTCATATAGTGTTATACTTATAACATAAAGTTAATGGAAAGAAGGGAAAACCTTATGGGATTAGATCATTTCTTTGACAAAAACCTTGTGTTTTGCTTAGAAGCGGATAATCAAGAACATCTCTTTGATCAAGTTGCAACTTTATTGGAAGAACGAGAAATCGTAACTCCAACCTATCGTGAAGCCTTGATCACGCGTGAAAAGTCATTTCCAACTGGCTTAGATATGGAATTTTTGGGTAAGGATTTGCCGAATGTGGCTATTCCTCATACAGATATTGTTCATAATCTAGCTGAAAAAGTTGTGGTCGTTCGATTAGATAAACCAGTGACTTTCCACAATATGATTGCACCAGATAAGGAAGTAGAAGTATCTTTACTCTTCTTTATCATTAATAACTCAAGTTCAAGTCAAACAAACATTCTTGCTCAGTTGATGGACTTCTTTACTGGAAATGGTCATCTTGAAGACCTATCAAAAATTTCTGAACCAGAAGCCCTCTATGCTTATATAGCTGAAGCAATCGCTTAATCTTGTCTATTAAAAATATTAAATCGGAGGAAATCCATATGATTAAAATTCTTGCTGCCTGCGGTGCAGGTGTTAACTCAAGCCACCAAATTAAAAGTGCTCTTGAAGAAGAACTTTCAAACCGTGGTTTTGATGTTCACTGTGATGCAGTCATGGTCAAAGACGTTAACGAAGATCTTATCAAAGGTTATGACATCTTCACACCAATTGCTGCTACAGATCTTGGTTTTGACCCAGGTATTCCAGTTATCGAAGCTGGACCAATCTTATTCCGTATTCCAGCTATGAGTGCTCCAGTATTTGACAATATTGAAGCAGCTATCAAAGAACACGGATTAAGCTAATTATCAATTTGTTAACATTCATATAACATAAAAAAGGGAGGAACTGTTATGGATGCAATCTTTGGCCTAATCAAAGAATTTTTCACGCCTATCTTAGATATGGGTGGACCTGTCATCATGTTGATCATTTTGACAATATTGGCTCTACTTTTTGGAGTGAAATTCTCCAAAGCGCTTGAAGGTGGTATCAAACTTGCCATCGCTCTTACAGGTATCGGTGCTATCATCGGTATGCTAAACACTGCTTTCTCAGCGTCGCTAGCAAAATTTGTTGAAAACACTGGTATCCAATTGAGTATCACTGACGTTGGTTGGGCACCACTTGCAACAATTACTTGGGGATCTGCTTGGACACTTTACTTCTTGCTCATTATGTTGATTGTCAACATAGTGATGCTAGCCATGAAGAAAACTGATACACTTGACGTTGATATCTTTGATATCTGGCACTTGTCTATCACAGGTCTTTTGATTAAATGGTATGCAGACAACAATGGTGTGAGCCAAGGGGTTTCACTCTTGATTGCTACAGCAGCTATCGTCCTTGTTGGTGTGTTGAAAATTATCAACTCTGACTTGATGAAACCTACATTTGATGACCTTCTTAACGCACCAAGTTCATCACCAATGACATCAACTCACATGAACTACATGATGAACCCAGTTATTATGGTTTTGGATAAGATTTTTGAAAAATTCTTCCCAGGACTTGATAAATATGACTTTGATGCTGCTAAATTGAACAAGAAAATCGGTTTCTGGGGTTCTAAATTCTTCATCGGTTTCATTCTTGGTATTGTTATCGGTATTATGGGAACTCCACATCCAATTGCAGGGGTTGCAGATGCAGATAAATGGCGTCTTGTTATCAGAGGATGGTTGTCTCTTGGTTTGACTGCCGGTGTTTCTTTGGAACTCTTCTCACTTATCGGTTCTTGGTTCATCGCAGCAGTAGAACCACTTTCACAAGGTATTACAAACGTTGCTACTAAACGTCTTCAAGGACGTAAATTCAACATCGGTCTTGACTGGCCATTCATCGCTGGTCGTGCTGAAATTTGGGCTTGTGCTAACGTACTTGCACCAATCATGTTGGTTGAAGCAGTACTTCTTTCAAAAGTCGGAAATGGTATCTTGCCACTTGCAGGTATCATCGCTATGGGTGTTACTCCAGCTCTCTTGGTTGTAACTCGTGGTAAATTGCTCCGTATGATCATCTTCGGAACACTCTTGTTGCCACTCTTCCTTCTTTCAGGTACACTTATCGCACCATTTGCAACAGAACTTGCTAAAGGTGTAGGTGCCTTCCCAGCAGGTGTGAGCGAAACTCAATTAATTACTCACTCAACTCTTGAAGGACCAATCGAAAAACTTCTTGGTTGGACAATTGGTAACACTACAACAGGTGATATCAAAGCAATCCTTGGTGCTGTAGTCTTCCTTGTATTCTATATCGGTATCTTTGCTTGGTACAGAAAACAAATGATCAAACGTAACGAAGAGTACGCAGCAAAAGCAAAATAATGCGCTCCTATAAAATGTAAGCTCAATGAAAATCAAAGAGCAAACTAGGAAGCTAGCCGCAGGCTGTACTAAAGTACGGCAAGGTGACGCTGACGAAGTTTGAATTGGATTTTCGCAGAGTGTAAATTGTTGAAACTAGGTTGTCATACCTTTTAGGAGTGACAGCCTAGTTTTTTATAAACTGTCAAGAAATCGGAGAAAATAATGGTAATTGAATTAAAATCAGAACAATTAAGAGTTCAATTTAACAGTTTTGGTGGGGCTCTTTCTTCTATAAAAGATGCTGAGGGACTTGAGTATTTGTGGCAAGGGGATGCCACTTATTGGAGTGGACAAGCTCCTGTTCTCTTCCCCATCTGTGGTTCATTGAGAGAGGATACAGCACTCTATATAGATGAGAAGGGACAAGAAAGCCAAGGAAAGATTCCTCGTCATGGTTTGGTTCGTAAGAAAGAATTTGAATTAGTTGAACAGACAGACAAGAGTGTAACTTTTGCAATTGAAGACGATGAGAATAGCTATCAAAACTACCCTTATCATTTCCGCCTAGAAATCACTTATATCCTTACTGGTAAGACAGTACGGACTCAATACAAGATTTTCAATAAAGAAGCTAGCAAGGTCATGCCTTACTTTATTGGTGGACATCCAGGCTTTAATTGTCCTCTACTGGATGATGAAGTCTATGAAGACTACTATTTAGAGTTTGAGAAAGAAGAGACTTGCTCTGTTCCACGTCCTTTCCCAGCAACAGGTATGTTGGATTTCCAAGATAGAAGTCCATGGCTAGAGGGGCAAAAAGAAGTAGACCTCAGCTATGATCTTTTCAGTACAGATGCAGTTACTTTGGATGAATTACAATCTAGAACAATTGCCCTTCGTTCTCGTAAACATGATAAAGGGTTGAAAGTGCACTTTGCAGAGTTCTCAAATCTCATTATCTGGTCAACTTTGAATAAAGGTCCTTTCATTGCTTTTGAACCATGGTCTGGCTTGTCAACATCTCTTGAAGAAGGAGATCATCTAGAAGATAAGAAGAATGTTCGTCTCCTAGAACCTGGTCAAGTGGATCAAATTGGTTTTGATATCGAAATCTTTTAGATAAAAAACCTCAAAAACAAACATTAACTGTTGACTTTTTCGGTAAATAGGAGTATATTATGTTTGTAAGCAACAAATGATGTTTGTAACAAACAAATAATCGCTTGTTATATTTTCTTTCGTGGAGAAGGATTATTTCTAGGAAACTGGTTTCCTAAACTTGAATAAGGTGTCATTCATCTCATTCAATCCAATTTGTCAATAAACTGCTAGAAAGCTTTTGTAGGTAAACTGCTAACTATAAAAGGTTTTACTAGCCTAGAAAAATAAAAAGGAGTATACAATATGTCTATTGTTATCGGTGCAGATGCTGCAGGTTTGAGATTGAAAGAAGTTGTGAAAGACTTCTTGGAAAAAGAAAACTTCCACGTTGTGGATGTTACAGCTGAAGGTCAAGACTTTGTTGATGTGACTCTTGCTGTCGCTGCAGAAGTAAACAAAGAAGAGCAAAATCTTGGTATTGTGATTGATGCTTATGGAGCTGGTCCTTTCATGGTAGCAACTAAAATTAAAGGAATGGTTGCTGCAGAAGTATCTGACGAACGTTCAGCTTATATGACTCGTGGCCACAACAACTCACGTATGATCACTATGGGTGCACAACTTGTTGGTGATGAATTGGCTAAAAACATCGCTAAAGGATTTGTTAACGGAAAATACGATGGTGGACGTCACCAAATTCGTGTCGACATGTTGAACAAAATGTGCTAATTAGATTACAGTAAGAAAGGTAAGTTAAAAATGAGAATTGCAATTGGATGTGACCACATCGTAACAGATGAAAAAATGGCGGTTTCAGAATTTTTGAAATCAAAAGGATATGAAGTCATTGACTTTGGTACATATGACCACACACGTACTCACTACCCAATCTTTGGTAAAAAAGTTGGTGAAGCTGTAACTAGCGGTCAAGCTGATCTTGGAGTATGTATCTGTGGTACTGGTGTTGGTATCAACAACGCTGTAAATAAAGTTCCTGGTGTTCGTTCTGCCTTGGTTCGTGATATGACAACAGCCCTTTATGCTAAAGAACAATTGAACGCCAACGTTATCGGTTTTGGTGGTAAAATTACTGGTGAATTGCTTATGTGTGATATCATCGAAGCTTTCATCCATGCTGAATACAAACCATCTGAAGAAAACAAAAAATTGATTGCGAAAATTGAACACGTTGAAAGTCACAATGATCGACAAACAGACGCAAACTTCTTCACTGAATTCCTTGAAAAATGGGATCGCGGAGAATACCACGACTAAGAGGTAACCTATGATTTTAACAGTCACAATGAACCCATCCATCGATATTTCCTATCCCTTGGATGAGTTGAAGATTGATACTGTCAATCGTGTGGTGGATGTAACCAAAACTGCTGGTGGTAAAGGACTAAACGTTACTCGAGTACTTTCAGAATTTGGTGATTCTGTTCTTGCTACTGGTTTAGTTGGTGGCAAACTTGGTGAGTTTTTAGTTGCAAATATCGATGATAATGTTAAGAAAGATTTTTTCTCAATTCAGGGAGAAACTCGGAATTGTATTGCTATTCTCCACGGTGACAATCAAACAGAAGTTCTTGAAAAAGGTCCTGAAGTATTGGAACAGGAAGGTCAAGACTTTTTGGAACATTTCAAAAAACTCTTAGAGTCAGTTGAAGTAGTAGCCATCTCAGGTAGTCTGCCGGCTGGCCTTCCAGTTGATTACTATGCGAGCTTGGTAGAACTTGCTAATCAAGCTGGCAAGCCTCTAGTCTTGGACTGCTCTGGTGCGGCTCTTCAGGCGGTTCTTGAATCACCACATAAACCAACAGTCATCAAACCAAATAATGAGGAATTGTCCCAGCTTCTAGGAAGAGAAGTTTCTGAGGATTTGGATGAATTAAAAGAAGTCCTTCAAGAACCTTTGTTTGCAGGTATTGAATGGATTATCGTTTCACTCGGTGCCAACGGTGCTTTTGCCAAACATGGTGACACTTTCTACAAGGTAGATATTCCTAGAATTCAGGTAGTAAATCCTGTTGGCTCTGGAGATTCTACTGTAGCAGGAATTTCTTCAGGACTTCTTCACAAAGAATCGGATGCAGAATTACTCATCAAGGCAAATGTCCTTGGTATGCTCAATGCTCAAGAAAAAATGACTGGCCATGTCAACATGGCTAACTATCAAGCTCTATATGATCAATTAATAGTAAAAGAGGTATAAAATGGCTTTAACAGAACAAAAACGTGCACGCTTAGAAAAACTTTCTGATGAAAATGGAATCATCTCAGCTCTTGCTTTTGACCAACGTGGTGCTTTGAAACGCCTCATGGCTCAACACCAAACAGAAGAACCAACTGTGGCTCAAATGGAAGAACTGAAAGTCTTGGTTGCAGATGAATTGACTAAATACGCTTCATCTATGCTTCTTGACCCTGAGTATGGACTTCCAGCAACTAAAGCTCTTGATAAAAAAGCTGGTCTCCTCCTTGCTTATGAAAAAACAGGTTATGACACAACAAGCACAAAACGCTTGCCAGACTGCTTGGATGTTTGGTCTGCAAAACGTATTAAAGAAGAAGGTGCAGATGCAGTTAAATTCTTGCTTTACTATGATGTAGATAGCTCAGACGAACTCAACCAAGAAAAACAAGCTTACATCGAACGTATCGGTTCTGAATGTGTGGCTGAAGATATCCCATTCTTCCTTGAAATTCTTGCTTACGATGAAAAAATTGCTGACGCAGGTTCTGTAGAATACGCGAAAGTAAAACCACACAAAGTTATCGGTGCTATGAAAGTCTTCTCAGACCCACGCTTTAACATTGATGTCTTGAAAGTAGAAGTTCCTGTTAACATTAAATATGTTGAAGGCTTCGCTGAAGGTGAAGTAGTTTATACACGTGAAGAAGCAGCAGTCTTCTTCAAAGCTCAAGATGAAGCAACTAACTTGCCATACATTTACTTGAGTGCTGGTGTATCAGCTAAACTTTTCCAAGATACTCTTGTATTTGCTCATGAATCAGGTGCAAACTTTAACGGAGTTCTTTGTGGCCGTGCAACATGGGCTGGATCAGTTGAAGCTTACATCAAAGATGGTGAAGCAGCAGCTCGTGAATGGCTTCGCACAACTGGATTTGAAAACATTGACGAACTCAACAAAGTTCTTCAAACAACAGCGACTTCATGGAAAGAACGCGTGTAGCACTCAAATTGCGAAAAAAACTTCAGTCTAGGGATAGAAATATCTCTAGACTTTTTTTGATGTCAAAATAACCTTGAGTTAGCTATTCTCAAGGTTAGAAAAAATATAGAAGTTGGAATACAAGTTAATCGTGATATTCCCCACGATCCCACTTGGCATTCTCTTCATCGAAGATATGATCATTGGCAGCTACATCTGGGCTCACTTCAGATAGTTTATCAATTTTCGCAATCAATTCCTCTTTTTCAGGATTTGGTTTGTACTTGGTATTGATAAATTCATCTACGATGTTGTTAATGAAATTGATACCTAGGATTGCACCACCGAAAGCAACAATATTAGCATTGAGATTTTCACGAGCGGAACGAGCAGTCGCAACATCTCCGACAAGTACAACTCGAGTTCCAGGAACTTTATCAGCAGATACAGCAATTCCAACACCTGTACCGCAAAGGGCAACTCCAAAGTCAGCCCGTCCATTGACGACCTCCTCTGCAATTAAGCGACCATAAATAGGATAGTGAGTACGGACGAAATCATAAGTACCAACATCAATGATTTCATGGCCTTGTTCTTTTAGGTGTTTTGAAATCTTCATCTTCACATCTGTTACAATGTGATCACAACCGAGAGCAATTTTCATGGGAATACCTCCTAGCAGAGCTTGTTCAGCATATCAATGCGAACTTGGTGACGACCAGAATCATAGTTGTGCTCAAGAAAGGCTTTGACTATTTCAACTGCTAAAATATCACCTGTAATTCCAGAACCAATTGTAATGATTGGAGTAGAATTGTGTCGAATAGTCATCATGGCAGAGTGTTCATCGTAAACAGCGGCGCAGATAATACCTTTAAACTTATTAGCAGGCATAAAAGAATGTCCAAACTTGTCAAAAAGAATAGCACGAGCTTGCTTATATTTTCTAAACTCTGTAATAGCATTGATAGTAGAATCAACGAAATCCGCAGAACCTTGTGTAGAGTTGAGGTCAATTACTTCATAACCAGAATGAAGCAGATAGTGTTTGACGGTTTCTTTCAGTTGGAAACCATCTTGGTCAGTAGCTAAAATAACTTTCATAAGAACCTTCTTTCTTTAGCTATCCAAAAGCATGCAATGAAATACCATTGTTGACGATATAGAAGATATATTATATCTTCAAATATAGTATAGTCCTTGTAAAATTATTTGTCAAGGATTTATAAAAACTAGTTGAAGAATTTTTTCTTCAGCTAGTTTTGGCATTTATTGACCCAATTTCTGATATCGGTTAAATCATAGTTAATCTCAGATTGATGGGCTACCTGGCTGAGTGTAATAGAAGTCAGGGTTGCAACTAAAGTGTTTTCAATAATATCAAGAGAGCTGGTTACGACGCATCTTTTAGCTTTTTTACTTTCCTCGTTGCCTAAGAATTTTTTTAGAAGATTCTGACTTTCAAAGATTCGATTTTTTCCTTCTATAGCTACAAATACATCGTAAAAGGTGATTTGACTGAGAGGTTTAGAAAGAGCAATGCCTCCATTTTTCCCTCTAACGGATTTAACCAATCCCTCGTTGTCTAATAGTTTTATAATTTTTTTCAAATAAGAATCTGAAACTTCTAGCCGTTCACTTAAGGAAATTGTATTGATATACTTTCCTTCAGGGAGCTGATTTAACATGAGTAAGACATAGACTGACTGTTCCCAACCTGATGACAATCGCATGTTTGTACCTCCATATAAAAAGATAATCATTATCCACAATTACCAGTATAGCCTTTTTTTGTTTTTTTCTCAATACATAGGAGTTTAAAAAAATAATCTTGGAATTTTTTGATAAATCTCTTGACATTCATTTTTAAAAGAGTAGAATAAAAGACAAAAAATATCATCAATATCTTTTGAAAGAAGGGGAAATAAATGAAACGAGGTTCAAATTTTATTTTTTTGATTTCTATATTACTTACCACACTTTTTATGGGGTCGTCTTTTCCAACTGGGAAATATCTCATAGTAGTTGAAAAGACTCCTCCATTATTACTTGGGGGTGTTCGATTTATTATTGCTGGGTTAGTGATGTTGGTATTATCGTTTTTATTTGGCAAGGGAGGGACTATCATCCCTAAAAGTCAAGGTAGCAAGATAAAGGGGTTTATATTGGTTGTGACTATCGGGCTCTTACAGACAGCTGGAACCATGGGATTTCTTAATCTTGCCCTAGCTCATGATGTGTCATCATCGATGTCTTCCATTATCTTATTTACGAATCCTCTTTGGTTAGCTTTCTTAGCACATTTTTTGTTAAAAGATACATTGACTATTCAGAAGATAAGTGCCTTAATATTAGGTGTGGCTGGAGTTGTTACTTGTATTGGACTAGATGTATCTGCGTTTAGTTTAGGTGCTTTGTTTGCTTTACTTGGTTCATTTTGTTGGTCAATCAATACAGTTGTCACCAAGAAAATTCCTTTTGATAACGGTCCATGGATATTTACAGCTTGGCAATTGTTATTAGGTGGGGTATTCCTTTACTTATTCTCAATACCTGTGCATGAAAGTTATAACTTTCTAAATTTAGGATTTTGGGGCTGGGTTTGGTTTATATGGTTAATTATTCCTGCGTCTGTTGGTTCGTTTGGACTGTGGTTTTATAGTCTAGGACAAAGGGGAGCAACAGTAGCTAGCAGTTTCTTGTTTTTAGTTCCAGTATTTTCAACTATCTTTTCTATTATGGGCTTACATGAGCCGTTTACATTAAATTTGGTTCTTGGGGGTTCGATGGTTGTGTTAGCATTGGTATTAGTAAACTGGAAAGTCAAGGGAGAAGAGGAGTAGTCTATGGAAGTTGGAAATGATATTGTTATTCAAAATGGAACACAATGGAGTTTTGGTAATGGTGTAGCTCAACATTTTGATGAGCATGTTAGACAATCCATTCCTTTATATGATGAAGGACATGACCTTGTTTGTCATCTAAGCGATTTTTTTATTCGTGACCATTCCTTATGTTATGAGCTAGGCTCTGCAACGGGTAATCTGATTGGTAAATTATACCAGCGTCACAAGTCTAAAAAAGAAGTTCGTTTTATCGGGATAGAAGAGATTCCAGAAATGAATCAGGTGCAAACTTTAACGGAGTTCTTTGTGGCCGTGCTACATGGGCTGGATCAGTTGAAGCTTACATCAAAGATGGTGAAGCAGCAGCACGCGACTGGCTTCGCACAACTGGATTTGAAAACATTGATGAATTGAACAAAGTTCTTCAAACAACAGCGACTTCATGGAAAGAACGCGTGTAAGAAAGTCCTCCTAGTTTAGGAACATGAATCTAAAAATTTTAAAAAAAGTTGTATGTAAAGGTTTACAAAATAACTTACTTGTGCTATACTTAAATCACAAGTTAATACAAGGTGAGTGTTACTAAGTAATATTAGGCATGATCACAGGTGAATTAGAAATCGGCTGATTTTCTAGTTCATTTGTGGTCATTTTTTGTACTCATATACCTTTAAGATATAAAAGGAGGGCGACATGTATCGAATTCTAAATCCAATGAATCACAATGTCTCGCTTGTCAGAAATGATAAAGGAGAAGAAGTGATTGTGATTGGTAAGGGGATTACATTTGGAAAGAAGAAGGGAGATTTGATTTCTGAACAGCAGGTTGAGAAAATCTTTCGGATGAAGACCGAAGAGTCAAGAGAAAACTTTATGGCTCTCCTCAAAGATGTTCCGCTTGATTTTATCACAGTGACCTACGAAATCATTGATAAGCTATCAAAGAAATATCATTATCCGATTCAAGAGTATCTCTATGTAACCTTGACAGATCATATTTACTGTTCTTACCAAGCTCTAGCACAAGGAAGATACAAGGATAGTAATCTGCCAGATATTTCCACTAAGTATCCTGTCGCTTTTCAAATCGCAAATGAAGCATTTGAAATTTACCGTCAGAAGCTAGCAGATCATTTTCCTGAGGACGAAATTATTCGGATTGCTTATCATTTCATTAATGCCGAAGGTGAAAATGAAGTGGAACTTGTGGAGTCGATTGATAAGAGGAAAGAAATTCTCAAGAATGTTGAGGAAGTTCTAAATGAATATGCAATTCAACGAACTAAAGAGAATAACCATTTCTATGATCGCTTTATGATTCATTTGAATTATTTCTTGGATTATTTAGACAGATCTAGAGATGATAACCAATCACTTCTGGACATGGAAGACCATATCAAACAATCCTATCCAAAAGCGTTCGAGATTGGTTCCAAGATCTATGATGTGATTACACAACATACGGGTCTTGATTTGTATAAAAGTGAACGAGTTTATCTTGTTCTACATATCCAACGTTTATTGTCATAAAAATTTATTTAAAACTATATAAGGAGAATTCTATCATGAATAGAGAAGAAGTAACATTGTTAGGTTTTGAAATCGTAGCCTATGCTGGCGACGCTCGTTCAAAACTATTGGAAGCCTTGAAGGCTGCTGAATCTGGTGATTTTGAAAAAGCGAACGCTCTGGTCGAGGAAGCTGGTAGCTGTATTGCAGAGGCTCACCACGCGCAAACAAGTCTATTGACTAAGGAAGCTTCTGGTGAAGACTTAGCTTATAGTGTGACCATGATGCATGGCCAAGACCACTTGATGACAACTATCTTGTTAAAAGATTTGATGCACCACTTAATTGAACTTTACAAGAG
Source organism: Streptococcus mitis (assembly GCA_001914195.1). GTDB lineage: Bacteria > Bacillota > Bacilli > Lactobacillales > Streptococcaceae > Streptococcus > Streptococcus mitis_F. Next base: position 46,034 of record MKYF01000018.1, read on the forward strand.
AGGAGTTAAGTAATGAATAAACTCATTGCATTTATTGAGAAAGGAAAGCCTTTCTTTGAGAAACTATCTCGTAATATCTACCTTCGTGCTATTCGTGATGGTTTCATTGCAGGTATGCCTGTTATTCTCTTCTCAAGTATCTTTATCTTAATCGCCTTTGTACCAAACTCATGGGGCTTTAAATGGTCTGATGAAGTTGTAGCTTTTCTGATGAAACCTTACAGCTATTCTATGGGTATTCTTGCTCTCTTGGTAGCTGGTACAACGGCTAAGTCATTGACCGACTCAGTAAACCGTAGCATGGAGAAAACAAATCAAATCAACTATATGTCAACACTGTTAGCAGCGATTGTTGGTTTGTTGATGTTGGCAGCTGATCCTATCGAAAATGGTCTAGCTACTGGATTCTTGGGGACAAAAGGTTTGCTTTCAGCCTTCCTTGCTGCCTTTGTTACTGTAGCCATCTATAAGGTTTGTGTTAAGAACAACGTCACTATTCGTATGCCTGACGAAGTTCCACCAAATATCTCACAAGTCTTTAAAGATGTGATTCCATTCACTCTCTCAGTGGTTTCTCTTTATGCTCTTGATTTACTAGCTCGTCATTTTGTGGGTGCAAGCGTAGCTGAATCAATCGGTAAATTCTTTGCACCGTTATTCTCTGCAGCTGATGGCTATCTTGGTATTACCATTATCTTTGGTGCCTTTGCCTTCTTCTGGTTTGTTGGGATCCATGGTCCATCTATCGTTGAACCTGCTATCGCAGCTATTACCTATGCAAATGCTGAAGTCAACTTGAACCTTCTCCAACAAGGAATGCATGCAGACAAGATCCTTACTTCTGGTACACAAATGTTTATCGTTACCATGGGTGGTACTGGTGCGACACTGGTTGTTCCATTCATGTTCATGTGGTTAACAAAATCTAAACGTAACCGTGCAATCGGACGTGCTTCAGTAGTTCCAACATTCTTTGGTGTAAATGAACCAATCTTGTTCGGTGCTCCATTGGTATTAAATCCAATCTTCTTCATTCCATTTATTTTTGCACCAATTGCAAACGTTTGGATCTTTAAATTCTTCATTGAAACTCTTGGAATGAATTCATTTACTGCTAATCTACCATGGACAACCCCAGCTCCACTAGGTCTAGTTCTTGGTACGAACTTCCAAGTTCTATCATTCATTCTTGCTGCCCTTCTAATCGTGGTTGACGTAGTCATTTACTATCCATTCCTTAAAGTCTATGATGAACAAATTCTTGAAGAAGAGCGTTCTGGTAAAGCTAACGATGAATTAAAAGAAAAAGTTGCTGCAAACTTCAACACTGCAAAAGCGGATGCTATTCTTGAAAAAGCGGGTGTCGATGCAGCACAAAATACCATCACTGAAGAAACAAATGTCCTCGTTCTCTGTGCTGGTGGAGGTACAAGTGGTCTCCTTGCAAATGCTTTGAATAAGGCAGCAGCAGAATACAATGTCCCTGTGAAAGCAGCAGCAGGTGGCTATGGTGCTCACCGTGAAATGTTGCCAGAGTTTGATTTGGTTATCCTTGCTCCTCAGGTTGCTTCAAACTTTGAAGATATGAAAGCAGAAACAGATAAACTCGGTATTAAACTTGCCAAGACAGAAGGCGCTCAATACATCAAATTAACTCGTGATGGAAAAGGTGCTCTTGCATTTGTACAAGCGCAATTCGATTAACGATAGGGACTGTGAAACAGTCTCCTCTCGTTACGGAAATCGCTATGGCGAATTTCCTAATCGCCTTATTAATTCGTCGGTAAAAAGATATTGTTTTTACCTCCTCATGTCACAATTCGGTGACTTGGTACAAGAAGTGAGATGGAGAAGGATGGCTCACTGACTCCTCTCACTTTTACTTTATTTAAATCAAGAAATAGGTGAAAAAAATGACAAAAACACTTCCAAAAGACTTTATTTTTGGTGGCGCAACAGCTGCTTATCAAGCAGAAGGTGCTACACATACTGATGGTAAAGGACCAGTAGCGTGGGATAAATATCTTGAAGATAACTACTGGTACACTGCAGAACCAGCCAGTGATTTTTACAATCGATATTCAGTTGACCTCAAGCTAGCAGAAGAGTATGGTGTCAATGGTATTCGAATTTCTATTGCCTGGTCACGTATTTTCCCGACGGGTTATGGCCAAGTAAATCAGAAAGGTGTTGAGTTTTATCATAATCTATTTGCAGAGTGTCACAAACGTCATGTTGAGCCTTTTGTAACTCTTCATCACTTTGACACGCCAGAAGCTCTCCACTCAAATGGAGACTTCTTAAACCGTGAAAATATCGAACACTTTGTAGATTATGCTGCCTTCTGTTTTGAAGAATTTCCAGAAGTCAACTATTGGACAACCTTTAATGAAATTGGGCCAATTGGTGATGGTCAATACTTGGTTGGTAAATTCCCTCCAGGAATTCAGTACGACCTTGCCAAAGTTTTCCAATCGCACCACAATATGATGGTGTCTCATGCGCGTGCTGTAAAGCTATATAAAGATAAAGGATATAAAGGTGAAATTGGTGTTGTTCACGCACTGCCAACCAAGTATCCTTTGGATCCTAAAAATCCAGCAGATGTTCGCGCTGCTGAGTTGGAAGATATCATCCACAATAAATTTATCTTGGATGCAACTTATCTTGGACGCTATTCAGATGAAACGATGGAAGGTGTCAACCATATCTTATCAGTCAATGGTGGTAGCTTAGATCTTCGTGAAGAAGATTTCGAAGTATTAGAAGCCGCAAAAGACTTGAATGACTTCCTTGGAATTAATTACTATATGAGTGACTGGATGGAAGCCTTTGATGGAGAAACTGAAATTATCCATAATGGTAAGGGTGAGAAAGGAAGCTCTAAATACCAAATCAAAGGTGTAGGTCGTCGTGTAGCTCCGGATTATGTGCCACGTACAGACTGGGATTGGATTATCTACCCTCAAGGTTTGTATGACCAAATCATGCGCGTGAAGAAAGATTATCCGAACTACAAGAAGATTTACATCACTGAAAATGGTCTTGGATATAAAGATGAGTTCGTTGATAACACTGTTTACGATGATGGTCGTATTGATTACGTGAAGCAACACTTGGAAGTATTATCCGATGCTATTGCAGATGGAGCTAATGTAAAAGGTTACTTCATTTGGTCATTAATGGATGTCTTCTCATGGTCAAACGGATATGAGAAACGTTACGGTCTTTTCTATGTAGACTTTGAAACTCAAGAACGTTATCCTAAGAAATCAGCTCACTGGTACAAGAAAGTAGCGGAAAGTCAGATTATAGACTAGTAGAATTAGTAATTAGATATAGAATTCTAGTGAGGCAAAAGATGTTCAAAGATTTTATCCAATCAATTTATGAAAAAGTTTATATTATCAATTTTAATAAATGTTCTCAAATACCGTGTTTGACGAATAAAGAACTGAAAAGTCTTGGGAAATGGTATGTCTCGACTGGTAAAGAATGGATTTGTCATTCAGATTATGAGCTGGAAGAATTTAAAAATATCTTTTTAAATTTTATCAGTCCTGAAGAACGGGATAATATCTCCTTTGATTCAGATTTTATGCCGTTTCAACAATCATAAAGAATCTAGGAAACTCCTTGTAAAAATCTTCATCCAAAAATGCGTCATATCAAGATTCTTATTTTCTTGATATGACGCATTTTATATTTTATCAATCCTCAGTTTTATGGTTTAGAAAGAATAATTTTTGTTTGTTTCGAAAGTTGGTCGAAGGTTTCTTTGCTCAGTTTAGAATCTGAAACGATGGTATCAATATCAGAGATATTGTAGAAGGTATAAAAATCAAATTTATTGAACTTACTATTGTCAGCTAGTAAGTATTTTTTATTGGAATTATTGAGGGCGATGCGTTGTGATTCACCTTCCTCTTCACTAAAGGTCGCAATTGCATTGTCCTGAATACCATTACAGCTAACGAAGGCTTTAGAAAATTGGAGATTGGCTAGGTTTTGCAAGGTTAGTGTTCCGACAAAGGCTCCAGTGATAGAGCGGTAGTTTCCACCAATTAAAATCAAATCTGTTAGTTTTCGTTCGTTTAGGATGAGAAAGACTGGTAAACTGTTTGTTACAACACGAATATTATCAATTGGAAGTTCACGGGCAAAAGATTCCAAGGTTGTCCCTGGGCCGATGAAAATAGTTTCACCCTCATCAATTAAATGGCCTGCAAAACGGCTAATTTCTTGTTTTTCTGCGATTTGTAAGCTTTGTTTTTCAATGTTGGAACGTTCATTATTTAAAATAGAACCTGTGCGAATTTTTTCAGCTCCCCCGTGAACCCGAACAAGTAGATCCTTGTCTGCCAACTCTTGCAAGTAGCGTCTAGCAGTCATATCTGACACATCCAAGCGAGACATGATTTCTTTTACAGTAATAGTTCCCTTTGTATTTACCGTTTCTAGAATATTATCTAGTTTTTCCTGCTTTAACATCGTTATCACCTCTATTTCTATTACTATTTTATCATAAAGTATTCAATCAATCAATTTAAAAAACAAAAGAAAACAAAAAACAAAAATATCATGGTTGTTTTAAACAAACCATGATATTTGTTATCAGTTCTGGGATAATTGAATTAGTCCAAACCGTAGTTGTAGTCATCATCTTGCATGGCTTCAACTTCACCAAGGAGGTAACCATTTCCGACTTGAGAGAAGAAGTCGTGGTTAGATGTTCCTGTTGAGATACCGTTCATAACGATTGGGTTGACATCATCTGCTGAGTCTGGGAAGAGTGGGTCTTGTCCCAGGTTCATGAGTGCCTTGTTGGCATTGTAGCGAAGGAAGGTCTTGACTTCTTCAGTCCAGCCAACACCGTCATAGAGGCTTTCTGTATAACCTTCTTCGTTCTCGTAGAGAGTGTAGAGCAGGTCGTACATCCATTCTTTGAGTTTTTCTTGCTCTTCTTCAGGTAATTCATTGAAACCAAGTTGGAATTTGTAACCAATGTAGGTTCCGTGAACAGATTCATCACGAATAATCAATTTAATGATTTCCGCAACGTTGGCTAGTTTGTTGTTACCAAGATAGTAGAGGGGAGTGAAGAAACCAGAGTAGAAGAGGAAAGTTTCAAGGAAGACGCTGGCAACTTTCTTTTCAAGTGGGCTACCGTTTAGGTAGATTTCGTTGACAATCTCAGCCTTTTTTTGTAGGTAAGGATTGGTATTGGTCCATTCGAAAATTTCTTCAATCTCAGCCTTAGTATTCAAGGTAGAAAAGATTGATGAGTAAGATTTAGCGTGGACAGATTCCATAAATTGGATGTTATTGAAAACAGCTTCCTCATGTGGTGTACGGATGTCCGCGCGAAGGGCTTGAACCCCAGTTTCAGATTGCATAGTATCGAGAAGTGTTAAACCACCAAAGACTTTTCCAACCAAGTCTTTTTCTACATTTGATAGCTTTCTCCAGTCATCCAAGTCATTAGACAAAGGAATACGTGTATCGAGCCAGAATTGCTCTGTCAGTTTTTCCCAAGTTGATTTGTCGATGACATCTTCGATGGCATTCCAGTTAATGGCTTTGTAGTAAGTTTCCATTTGAAATCTCTTTCTGTGTTTAGTATTGCGAACTCACAATATCTCTATTTTATCATAATCCTAGAGTAGTTTCGCACAAAAAGTCGGAAGCCCGACTTTTTTGTTTTTCCATAGTATAGATGCTTATTCCAGTTTAGTTTAGCAGGGTGAATGAATACTTATCTGAGAAAATGTAGTTTCCTCAAGCAAAGATTAAATCACACAGCTTTCACATTGGTTAGCACCGACTTCTCCACCATCATCTGTAAAGGTACGGACGTAGTAGATAGACTTGATTCCCTTGTTAAAGGCATAGTTACGTAGGATAGACAAGTCACGTGTCGTTTGTTTGTTTTCTTTCTTCCATTCGTAAAGACCTTTTGGAATGTCACTACGCATGAAGAGGGTGAGTGAAAGTCCTTGGTCCACATGCTCAGTTGCAGCAGCATAGACATCAATCACCTTACGCATATCCATGTCGTAAGCAGAAGTGTAGTAAGGAATGGTTTCTGTTGACAAGCCAGCAGCAGGATAGTAGATTTTACCGATTTTCTTTTCTTGACGTTCTTCGATACGTTGCGTAATCGGGTGGATAGAAGCAGAAACGTCATTGATGTAACTGATCGAACCATTTGGAGCAACAGCTAGACGGTTTTGGTGGTAAAGTCCATCTGCTTGAATCTTGTCGCGAAGTTCAGCCCAGTCAGCAGCACTTGGGATAAAGACATCTTTAAAGAGTTCTTTAACACGGTCTGATTTTGGAACAAATTCGCCTGTCACATACTTGTCGAAGTAGCTTCCGTTAGCATAGTCTGATTTTTCAAAGTTATGGAAGGTAATACCACGTTCACGCGCGATATTGTTTGATTCTACCAAGGTCCAGTAGTTCATAAGCATAAAGTAGATGCTTGTAAATTCAACAGACTCAGGCGATCCATATTCAATCAATTGTTGGGCAAGGTAGCTGTGAAGTCCCATGGCACCAAGACCAAAGGTATGAGCTTGGCTATTTCCGTGGTCGATGGTAGGAACAGCTACGATGTGTGAACTATCTGTAACGAAAGTAAGGGCACGAACCATAGCACGGATAGAACGACCAAAGTCAGGTGAAGTCATCATGTTGACTACGTTGGTTGAACCAAGGTTACATGAAACGTCCGTTCCCATTTGAAGGAATTCTTGAGCATCGTTGATCAAGCTTGGTTCTTGGACTTGAAGAATCTCAGAACACAAGTTACTCATGATAATCTTACCATCAACAGGATTTGCACGGTTAGCCGTATCAATGTTGACGACATAAGGGTAACCAGACTCTTGTTGCAATTTAGAGATTTCAGTTTCCAAATCACGCGCCTTGATTTTTGTCTTGCGGATATTTGGATTTGCGACCAATTCATCGTATTTTTCAGTGATGTCGATATAGTTGAATGGCACACCATATTCAAGTTCTACAGAATATGGGCTGAAGAGGTACATTTCTTCATTTTTACGAGCCAATTCGTAGAATTTATCGGGTACCACGACACCAAGTGAAAGGGTCTTGACACGAACTTTTTCATCGGCGTTTTCTTTCTTAGTGGAAAGGAAGGCGATGATATCTGGGTGAAAGACGTTGAGGTAGACAACACCGGCACCTTGACGTTGACCTAATTGGTTTGAGTAAGAGAAGCTATCTTCAAAAAGCTTCATAACTGGTACGACACCAGAAGCTGCTCCTTCATAGCCCTTGATAGGAGCACCAGCTTCACGAAGGTTGCTGAGGGAAATTCCCACACCACCACCGATACGTGAAAGTTGAAGGGCAGAGTTGATAGAACGTCCAATAGAGTTCATGTCATCAGTTACTTGAATCAAGAAACAAGATACCAATTCACCACGACGAGCACGTCCAGCATTCAAGAAGGAAGGAGTAGCAGGTTGGTAGCGTTGGTGGATGATTTCATTGGCAATATCGATTGCAACAGCTTCATTCCCATCAGCGAAATAAAGGGCGTTAAAGAAGACACGGTCTTCCATACTTTCAAGATAATATTCACCGTCGTTTGTCTTCAAGGCATATTGATTGTAAAATTTATAAGCTGCCATAAAAGACTTGAATTGGAAGTTTTGTTCTTTGATAAATTGATGCAATTCTTCCAAAAATTCTGGACGGTATTTCTTGATAAAGGCTGTTTCGATGTAGTTGTGTTCAATGAGGTAGTTGATTTTATCTTTAATTGAATCAAAAACCATAGTGTTTGGAACGACATTTTCTTTAAAGAAAGCATCCAAGGCTTCCTTATCTTTATGAAGCATGATTTGTCCATTGACAGGACGGTTGATTTCGTTATTGAGACGGAAGTAAGTCACGTCCTCAAGATGTTTTAATCCCATAAAATTTCCCTTATCTAATTACAAAAGAAAGGCTTCTAAGTTAGCCCTAGAAGCAGTTTCTTCTGGATGATGTACTAAGATTATGCTAATTGTTTCAGTTTTCCTGGTTGGAAACCTGAAAAGACTTCAGTTGGTGTTTGGATAACAGGAGCCGCGCTGAAACCGAGCTCTTTAACTTGATCGATGTACTCAGGTTGCTCATCAAGATTGATTTCGCGATAAGCGACATTATTACTGTCCAAGAAACGTTTGGTCATTTTACATTGGACACAGTTATTTTTAGAATAAACGGTTACCATTGTGTAACTCCTCTTTCAAAATAGATTACTTTCTTAGTATATCAGAAAATAAATTTTTGTCAATGATTTGAAACTAAATATAGTGGTCAATTTTTCTACTCAAGGCAACAAAACACAATATGTAGTGTTTGTTTTGTGAAATAGTGATGATTATCCTACAAGTAGTTTTTTGGAAAACTATATCCTGTGTTTTGTTATCTAAAATAGAAGATTTTCAGGAAGTTATCTGAAAGGAAATCGAATAAATCCCATAAAATGCTTGAAAAAAATCCTAGAAGATGATATAATACCAAATTGTAAGGGTTATCACATATAACTCAAAAAAGAAAGAACAAAAGGAGAGTCAAACTATGGCTTCTAAAGATTTCCACGTAGTGGCAGAAACAGGTATTCACGCACGTCCAGCAACATTGTTGGTACAAACTGCTAGCAAATTTGCTTCAGATATCACTCTTGAGTACAAAGGTAAATCAGTTAACCTTAAATCAATCATGGGTGTTATGAGTCTTGGTGTTGGCCAAGGTGCTGACGTAACTATCTCAGCTGAAGGTGCAGATGCAGATGACGCTATCGCTGCAATCTCAGAAACAATGGAAAAAGAAGGATTGGCATAAGGAAAATGACAGAAATGCTTAAAGGAATCGCGGCATCTGACGGTGTTGCAGTTGCAAAAGCATATCTACTCGTTCAACCGGATTTGTCATTCGAGACTATTTCAGTCGAAGATACAAACGCAGAAGAGGCTCGTTTGGATGTAGCTCTTGAAGCTTCTCAAAACGAGCTTTCTCTTATCCGTGAGAAAGCTGTAGGTACGCTTGGTGAAGAAGCGGCTCAAGTTTTTGACGCTCATTTGATGGTTCTTTCTGACCCAGAATTGATTGGTCAGATTAAAGAAACAATCCGTGCTAAGAAAGTAAATGCAGAAGCAGGTCTTAAAGAAGTGACTGACATGTTCATCACTATCTTTGAAGGTATGGAAGACAACCCATACATGCAAGAACGTGCAGCGGATATCCGCGACGTGACAAAACGTGTATTGGCAAACCTTCTTGGTAAGAAATTGCCAAACCCAGCTTCTATCAACGAAGAAGTAATCGTGATTGCGCATGACTTGACACCATCTGATACAGCTCAATTGGACAAAAACTTTGTAAAAGCTTTTGTAACAAACATCGGTGGACGTACAAGCCACTCAGCTATCATGGCACGTACACTTGAAATTGCAGCTGTATTGGGAACAAATAACATCACTGAAGTAGTGAAAGACGGTGATATCCTTGCCGTTAACGGAATCACTGGTGAAGTGATTATCAACCCAACAGATGAACAAGCGGCAGAATTTAAAGCAGCTGGTGAAGCTTATGCTAAACAAAAAGCTGAATGGGCACTTTTGAAAGATGCTCAAACAGTGACTGCTGACGGTAAACACTTCGAGTTGGCAGCTAACATCGGTACTCCAAAAGACGTTGAAGGTGTTAACAACAACGGTGCTGAAGCTGTTGGACTTTACCGTACAGAATTCTTGTACATGGATTCTCAAGACTTCCCAACTGAAGATGAGCAGTATGAAGCATACAAGGCTGTTCTTGAGGGAATGAATGGTAAACCAGTAGTTGTTCGTACAATGGATATCGGTGGAGATAAGGAACTTCCTTACTTTGATATGCCACACGAAATGAACCCATTCCTTGGCTTCCGTGCCCTTCGTATCTCTATTTCTGAAACTGGAGATGCAATGTTCCGTACACAAATCCGTGCCCTTCTTCGTGCTTCTGTTCATGGTCAATTGCGTATCATGTTCCCAATGGTTGCCCTTTTGAAAGAATTCCGTGCAGCTAAAGCAGTTTATGAAGAAGAAAAAGCAAACCTTCTTGCAGAAGGTGTTGCAGTTGCGGATGACATCCAAGTTGGTATCATGATTGAAATCCCTGCAGCAGCGATGCTTGCAGATCAATTTGCAAAAGAAGTAGACTTCATGTCAATTGGTACAAACGACTTGATCCAATACTCAATGGCAGCAGACCGTATGAACGAGCAAGTTTCATACCTTTACCAACCATATAACCCATCAATCCTTCGCTTGATCAACAATGTTATCAAGGCAGCTCATGCTGAAGGTAAATGGGCTGGTATGTGTGGTGAGATGGCTGGTGACCAAAAAGCTGTTCCACTTCTTGTCGGAATGGGCTTGGATGAGTTTTCTATGTCAGCAACATCAGTACTTCGTACACGTAGCTTGATGAAAAAATTGGACACTGCTAAGATGGAAGAGTACGCTAACCGTGCCCTTACAGAGTGTTCAACAATGGAAGAAGTCCTTGAACTTCAAAAAGAATACGTTAACTTTGATTAATGTCATTAACCTTGTAACCTAGTTGCAAGGTTTTTTGATACATTCGGGAATAATATAGTCTTGTAAAGTCCACTTTTCAATGGTTCAGAGGCATGGTATAATAGGGGAAAGTAATTAGAATAAGAGAGAAACCATGTCTAAAGAAATTGATATTGAGTACTACCACCAGCTAGCCTTACAAAAGCAGAAGGAGCATCGAAAAGTTTTAGCTAATTTAAAGAAAAAGCCACCAAAAAATCTAGATAAGATAGCCCAGCAGATTCACCAAGAAGTCTTTGCGGAGATTGATTGTACGGCCTGTGCCAACTGTTGCAAGACATTGGGACCTGACTTTAAAGAAGCGGATATCACACGGATTGCTAAGTATTTTAAGATGAAATTACCAGCTTTTGAAGCGGAGTTTCTGCAGGTAGATGAAGATGGGGATAAGGTTTTTAAATCCATGCCTTGTCCCTTTCTAGGAGGAGATAATCTTTGTTCCATCTATGACGTTCGTCCAAAGGCCTGTCGAGAGTTCCCCCATACAGATCGCAAAAAGATCCATCAAATCAACCATTTGACGATTAAGAATACTTTGACCTGTCCAGCAGCCTATCTCTTTGTTGAGAAATTAAAGGATAAGTTATAGAGATTTAAAGGATAAAAAATCTCTAATAATAACTAGTAATATGAAGGGAGTACTCCTGTGCCTAGACCGAAAACAAAAGAGGAGCTAATGCTGGCCTCTAAGGAAAACTATGAAAAGCTCAATCGTTTCATCTCCCAACTAAGTGAAGATGAGCTACAGACTCCATTTGATTTTTCAAGGGACCCAAAGAAAAAAGAAGCTCACTGGAAAAGGGATAAAAATCTACGGGATGTCTTGATCCATCTTTATGAATGGCAGCAGTTACTTTTGACTTGGGTACATTCTAATCAAAAAGGTCACGAAAGACCTTTTCTTCCTGAACCTTATAATTGGAAAACTTATGGAGAAATGAATGTCGTTTTTTGGAAGAAGCACCAGAAAACCTCCTTAGAGGAAGCGACTAGACTCTTAGAACAATCACATAGAGAGGTTTTAGAGTTGATAGAAGTTTTTATCAATGACGAACTCTTTATCAAAGGTATCTATAAGTGGACGGGTGGGACAAGTCTAGGTTCCTATTTTGTTAGTAGCACGTCAAGCCACTATGATTGGTCTCTGAAAAAACTCAAAGCTCATCGGAAGAATTGTAAGGTATAGATGGACTATTTGAAATTGCAAGAATGAGTTCTTTTAAACGTAATACTCTTCGAAAATCAAATTCAAACTGCGTCAACGTCGCCTTGCCGTACTCAAGTACAGCCTGCGGCTAGTTTCCTAGTTTGCTTTTTTGATTTTCATTGAGTATAAGATAAAAACAAAGGGCTATCAAGTGATGTAGCCCTTTTGAGTTATACAAGCAAATTACCATGCAAAAGCTGTCGTTGGAGCATTGAGCGCTTCTAACCACTGTTTATTTTTTACGGGGCAAAGAGTTACGGATATACCTGCCATATCCAAACTGGTCATAAATGTTCCTGATTTTATAAAGGTAATAGTGACTCCTTCAATTTCTAAGAGTTGAAGGAGATCATTGATAAAAATACCCATTTCTAGGTTGGTAGTAGTGCCTAGATTATTTACAAGCAATATAAAATGATCACCCTTTTTCCAATGATAGTGCAATCTTAATTTACTTATAATTTCATTTGCAAGGATTTCCGATGATTGGAATGGGACGATACGATAGCCTTCTTCGCCATGTATCCCAATACCATAAGAAATATTTCCTTCTTCCAAGTTAAATAGTGGAAAGGTGTCTTGGGGGAGACTAGCAGCTTTCGTTGCAAAGCCAATTGTTGCGATTTCGGGAGCAAGTTCATGACCTAAATCAGTTAGTTGTTCTATGTCGGCACCGTTTTGAGCTGCATATCCTAGGATTTTATGAAGCAAAATTGTACCTGCAAGCCCTCTTCCTCTAATTTGAAATCTATTGTTAGGTTCAATTGAAATATCGTCGTGCGCTAGACTATAGCCAACTTTAATCCCTTCTTGTCTAGCAGTGTTAATGGCTGAGCTAAATTCTTTGATGTCTGCTTCGAAATTTTTTACAATGATGAAGACACCGTGACCATTGTTTAAAAAACGAATGGACTCTAAGATTTCAGTTCTTGTAGGTGGAGTAAATAATTGGCCATAGATAGCAGCGGTAAGCATTCCTTCTCCCACATATCCAATATGCGCAGGTTCGTGACCGGAACCTCCACCCGACAATATTGGAACTTGATGAGGATTGCGATTTTTTTGATAGACTAATGGTAAGGTAGGGTGTTTTTCTAATTCAGGATGACTGCTGACAGTTGCTGAAATGTAACTTGAAATAATTTTCTGTTTATGATTTGAAATAAATGTCATTGTGGTCTCTTTCCAATAATTGTCATGATTAGAAAGTCTGGTTGTGGAACTGGACTTTTTTTATTGACGTAAGCCTTCACGATTTCTGCTAGAGCATGTGAATGATAGTCTAGCAAAAAACAAGTATAAGCAGATGAATCGATATCAATCTGACCGTATTCTTTTAAAATTTTTGATACAAGCAAGCGACAGTAGCTGATAAAGTGGTCATAGAAGTTATTTTGTCCTTGAATATCAAAAAGTTGAATATAAAAATCACGCTCTTGTTCGAAATAAAAAAATAATTCTTGTAATAGTTTTTGGCCTGAAATGAAGTCCAAGTTATTGGTGATATACTCGGTTAAGTCATTTTCAAATATCCAGTCTAGCAGTTCATATTTGTCAAGAAAGTGATTATAAAAGGTCTGTCTACGAATGCCAGCTGATTCCATGATATCTACAATGGAGATTTTGTCAAATTCTCTAGTAGCTAATAGGTCTCTAAATGCCTTGGCAATCCGTTTTTTTGTAATAAGTGATGATGCCATAGGAAACCTTTCTTTTACTTACTTCATTTTACCAAAAAAATGTTTTAAACGGGTTTAAAAGGGGACAAATAATAGAATCTGTCCCTTATCATCCAGCGATAAAAAATATATAATGAAAGCGAAAACAAAGGTACATGCCGAAAGGAGTTTCTCATGAAAAAAATTATAAATGAACCGACACAAGTTGTTGATGAAATGTTGCAGGGATTGTCATTCATGCATGATGACTTGGTTCAACGCTTAGATGGTTTTGATGTCATTGTTAGAAAGGCAGAAAAGACAGGAAAAGTTGGACTCATTTCAGGTGGAGGTTCAGGACATGAACCAAGTCATGCTGGATTTGTAGGAGATGGAATGTTGTCTGCTGCCATTTGTGGAGCAGTCTTCACTTCCCCTACTCCGGACCAAATTTTAGAAGCCATTAAGGCGGCTGATGAAGGTGCTGGAGTTTTCATGGTCATCAAGAACTATTCTGGGGACATCATGAACTTTGAAATTGCACAAGAACTTGCTGAAATGGAAGGTATTGATGTAGCAAGTGTTGTAGTCGATGATGATATTGCGGTTGAAAATAGTCTCTATACCCAAGGTCGTCGAGGTGTCGCAGGTACTATATTAGTCCATAAAATTTTGGGAGATGCGGCTCGTTCTGGTAAATCATTATCTGAAATGAAGGACTTGGCCGATAAACTTGTGTTAGAAATTAAAACAATTGGGCTGGCCCTGTCTGGAGCAACCGTTCCTGAAGTTGGGAAACCAGGTTTTGTTCTAGAAGATGATGAATTTGAATATGGAGTTGGTATCCACGGTGAACCGGGATATAAGAAAGAGAAAATGCAACCTTCAGCACAATTGGCTTCAGAATTGGTTGAAAAATTATCTGAAGGTTTTCAACTTAAAGCTGGAGAACGCTATGGCCTTCTCATCAATGGTTTAGGAAGCACTCCTCTTATGGAGCAATACGTATTTGCAAATGATGTGGCTAAATTACTCCATGAAAAAGGTGTTGAGTTGGCATTTAAGAAAATTGGAAACTATATGACCTCAATTGATATGGCTGGTTTGTCATTAACATTGATTCGCTTGGCAGATGATGAGTGGTTGGATGCTCTAAATGCACCTGTTACTACACCAGCTTGGTAAAATTCAAGGAGGAAATGTCGCATGAATGCTGAACAAGCTCTTGAATGGATGAAGCTTTTTAATGAAAAGATTCAAGAACAGAAAGATTATCTTAGTGAGCTAGACACTCCTATAGGTGATGGAGACCACGGTGGAAATATGGCGCGTGGAATGGCTGCAGTTATGGAAAACTTAGAAGGCAAGAAATTTGAGACAAGTAGTGATGTTTTTAAACTTGTTTCAATGCAATTACTGAGTAAGGTAGGTGGTGCTTCTGGTCCCTTGTATGGCTCTGCTTTTATGGGAATGTCTAAGGCTGATTCTAATTCGAAAATAGAGGAAATCTTACAAAGTGGTTTGGATATGATTGTCAAACGTGGGAAAGCAGAAGTTGGAGAAAAGACAATGGTTGATGTTTGGACTCCTGTTATTGTTGCCTTGTCTGCTGGCCAATTGACTCAAGAGGTTATTGATAAGGTAGTGAATGCTACCAAAGATTTACTTGCAACTAAAGGAAGAGCATCTTATGTAGGAGAACGTTCTCTTGAACATATTGACCCTGGTTCATTCTCATCAGGATTACTCTTTACTGCTCTTTTAGAAACTGGGGTGGTTTAATGGGAAGTATTGGTCTTGTTATCGTTTCACATTCCAAACACATTGCACAAGGTCTTGTTGAACTGATTAGTGAAGTAGCTAAAGATGTCCCGATTACTTATGTAGGAGGAACCGAAGATGGAGGAATTGGAACAAGTTTTGATCAAGTAGATAGGGTTGTTTCCGAAAATCCAGCAGATACTTTATTAGCCTTTTTTGACCTAGGTTCTGCTAAAATGAACTTAGAAATGGTGGCTGATTTCAGTGATAAAAGTATCATCATCAACAGGGTTCCAATTGTAGAAGGTGCCTATACTGCAGCTGCTCTTCTTCAGGCTGGTGCAGAACTGTCAGTTATTCAAACACAGTTGTTGGAGCTTGAAATCAATAAATAAGGAATTTTACTATAACTCTTTTTATAGGTGGGCTATTGATTATCTCAACTATCAAATTTTAAGTAAATAATTTCAAAATCAGAAAGGGATTGCTTTATGCAGTTCCTTTTTAATGTAAAAGGAGTGGAATCATAGCGTTTCTAAATTGTTAATACTCTTCGAAAATCAAATTCAAACAACGTCAACGTCGCCTTGCCGTACTCAAGTACAGCCTGCGGCTAGTTTCCTAGTTTGCTCTTTGATTTTCATTGAGTATAATAATTCAAAACTGATTGTGATGGGACTATTCTAGCTTTAGAATTCTTTAAAAATTAAAATTTAAGGCAATCAATTACTTAGAATAGTACGAAAACATTTAGTTTATAGGAATTCTAGGTCTAGAATTACATATATATTTATGAAGTTAGGGTGTTCGATAGTTAGGATTGTTCTATTCTGAAAGATTTGAGCTGTCAATTGTATAGGATAGTGTTTTACCAATGAATTTTGAAAATTAGAGAGGATAAAAAGAATCTTGACATTATTAGTTTCTTGCATTATAATGAGATTACGTACCGTTAGTATGTTAGAAAGGAGTTATAATGGCAAGGAGTAGAAACTCACATGAAACTAGAAAAAAAATTTTAGAAGTTTCGAAAGATTTATTTTTAGAAAAAGGATTTGATAATACCTCAATACAAGATATAATCGATGGGTTAGGTGGGTTGACGAAAGGTGTTATTTATCATCATTTCGAGTCTAAAGATGAAATATTGCAATCAATCATTAGCGAAAATAATCATGAAATTTTAAATTACAATTGGAGAGGAGATACTGCATTAGAAAAAATACAAAATTCTTTGATGGATGCGTTCTCTAATTTAGAACAACAAAGATTAGTATACTCTGTCTCAATTATGCTAAGAAGTCCACGTTTGTTAGGAGAGCAGTATTTAAGTTTATTTTCTGATTTTTTACCAGGGATTAGAGAAAAAATTTTCGAAGGTGTTAAAGATAAATCAATTAAAACAGAATATCCTGAAGAGCTAGCTGATTTGATTGTTTTAACTTTGAATATTTGGATTGGATTCCAAATTTCTATTTATTCAGTAGAAGAATTAAAGAGTAAAATGAAGTTCATTAAACTAACTTTTGAAGGTTTGGGAGTGCAGTTGATTACTGATGAAATGATGGAAGTAATTTTCCAATTATTTGATCACTTAAAAGGTGTCAAATAAATTTTAAGTATTGATATTTTAAAAAATACCATACTCTAGATATGGTATTAAAAATTCTATTATACATACCTTTAGTATGTTTGTTTTTTGAATTTTAACATACCATAAGTATGTAAGGTTCTTTTTGAATAGTGTAATTAACATTAACAAAATTTTTGGAGGATAAATCTATGTTGTCGCTTATTAAAATTGAATTAAATAAAGTTTCAAAATCAAAATTATTTTTTGCTTGGTTGGGTACTATATTGATAATATTAGGTATTACAGGAATCATAATCATGGGGTTAGGTACTGATAATAAACTAGGAGAGTTTGTTGGACAGAGTGCCAATAATATTAAAATTACTGATAAATGGGGAAGTTGGGCAATTGCAACATCATTGTTTGCATCTTTATTTACCAAAGCAGCATTTTTGATTTTTGAAGCTTATTTATTGTCTACGATTATTATTGATGAATTTAAACGAAGAACAATTTTTCAGCTGTTTTCCTACCCTGTTTCTAAAATAAAGTTACTATGGGGAAAAGTGCTTACAGTAATTCTGATATCATTTATTGCTCATTTTACTGCACATTTAGTTATTCAATTATTAATTAAATTAGTAGCAGTTTTAACTGAATCAAATTATATCCCAGTAGCTAATCAAATGATTAACTTAGCTGGAATTACGGTTGGAACAGTATTAATCGGAATACTACCTTTTGTTTTAGGTATGATTAGGCATTCAATAGCTATAACAATGCTTACAGGACTTGGTTTAGCAGCATTACTTTCAAATGTAAGTCCAGGAAGTTTATCTAATAATATTGCTGATAACTTATTCTTTTTGATATTTGCAAGTTTCATAAGTTTAATGATTACTTCATTTTCAATTTATACTATTTCAAGACAAGATATTAATATCAAGTAGTATAGCTGAATTTAATGGAAGTAAAATGATAATTCTTTAATGATTACTTTAAAAGAAGAGCTGGATAAATTGGTATTTATGCTCCTGAAGAAAAATCCTTGCATTTAAAGCTAGATATAGAAAGAGAGATAGAAATGAGAAATATTGTTGAAATAAAAGAAGTTTTTAAAACAATTGATAAAGAAGAAATTTTAAGTGGTATTAACTTACAAATTTCTGAAGGAGAAATCTATGGATTTTTAGGACCAAATGGCGCAGGGAAAACAACTTTAATGAAATGCATGTTATCCTTATCAACTGTTACATCTGGTAGTATTGAAATCTTTGGGAAAAATCTACAAGAACACAGAGAAGAAATCCTAAGTCAGGTTGGAAGCGTTATTGAAACACCAATTTTTTATGATAATTGCACTGCAAAAGAAATTTTAGAAATTCACGCTCAGTATATGGGGAAAAATATTATTGAATCAGATATAATAAGAGCCTTAAGAATGGTCGGATTAAAGAATACGACTAAAAAAGTAAAAGAGTTTTCGTTAGGAATGAGGCAAAGGCTTGGTTTAGCTCGTGCCTTTCTAACAAAACCTAAATTGTTAATTTTAGATGAGCCAATCAATGGTTTAGATCCAATAGGAATTCAAGAAATTCGAAATCTTTTGTTGTCTCTTTCTAAGGAGCATGGAATTACAATACTAATATCGAGTCATATATTATCGGAAATTTCACAGATAGCAGATAAGATTGGTGTTATCAAAAATGGAGAAATGCTAGAACAGGTCTCTATGAAAGAGCTTAGGAGAGAGAATATTGACTTAGAAGAATATTTTATGTCACATTTTCTAAATGAAATTTAAGAATTATGAGGTAGATTAGGAATGAAACAATTGACAAAGTACCATAAGAAGTCTTTTTATACTTTCATGATTTTTAATATACTAGTTCCTTTAACTAATATTGCTTTTGCTTATTCTATTAAAATTATAATTGATAGTGGAATGTCCCAAAATAGGGAAGCTCTAACCCAAGCGATACTAATAGGCGCTATCGTAATATTTATCTATGCCAGTCTTAATTTTATATCCCTTCGATTAAGAAATAAACTTGTTAGGCAGATTATGTCAAGATACAAAAATAAGGTGTTTAAATCTATTTTAGATAGGGATTATAGAGAATTTTCTAAGGAAAAATCAGGGAAATTTATTTCAATATTAACTGAGAACATGAAGAAAATTGAGCAGGATTATTTGCACCAGTATTTTAATATTTCAAAAAATATTTCCTTAATGATTTTCTCACTAGTAGCCATGTTTACAGGTAATTGGTTTTTGACCTTATTAGTTATCATTGCTAGCATGATTCCTATGATGATTTCAGGATTTATTGGACAAAAATCAGCCTCTCTACAAAATAGTTCTATGATAGCCGATCAGAAATATTTAGCTAAGGTTAAAGATATTTTAGCAGGGTTTCTAGTTATAAAGAGTTTTAATGTGAAAGAGGCTATCCGTCAAGATTACAAAAACGAAAGCGAAAAATTGGATGAGATATATTTCATCAAAGGGAAATTTGATATTTTAGCTAATGTTATTTCTCAACTTTCAGGGATGATTGTTTTTTTAGTAGCTTTTGGTGGAGGAATGTATCTGGTCTTCGGTGGGCATACCACAATTGGGAGTGTTACAGCTATTGTTCAACTAGTCAATTTTGTAGTAATGCCACTAAATGAAATTGGTATGGGAATGAGTAAATTCCGTGAAGGTCAGGCAACACTAGATGCATTTGATGTAAAAGATGTAACAGAACTTCAGACTGGTGAAACGAAAGAATATTTCGATGATGTTATTTCTTTTTCAAATATAGACTTTTCTTACCCTAATGCTGAGGAAAAGATTTTTAATAATTTATCTTTGCAGATCAAAAAGGGGGAAAAAATTGCAATAGTAGGTATGTCAGGCAGTGGAAAATCAACTTTACTCAATCTATTACTGCGTTTCTATGATGTAACAAGTGGGTATATCTCAATTGATAATCAAGATTTGCAAGCTATTTCAGCAGAGATCCTTTATAACTTAATGACTATTGTTCAGCAAGATGTTTATATCTTTGATGATACTTTAAAAGCAAATATTACCCTTAGTCAATCCTTTACTGAAGATGATATAAAAAAAGCTGTACAGCAGTCTGGTTTAGAAAGTTATATTTTAGAAAATGAATTAGGTCTACAAACTTTATGTGGCGAGAATGGATCAAATCTATCTGGGGGAGAAAGACAGAGACTTAGTATTGCGCGTGCTTTAATTCGAAAAACACCAATCTTATTATTAGATGAGGCTACCTCGTCTTTAGATAATAAAGTTACTACTGAAATTGAAAATTCAATTTTAGAAATTCAAGATTTGACGGTTCTTGTTGTTACGCATAAATTAAATAAGAGCATGTTGAAAAAATATAATAGAATTCTTTTTATGAAAAATGGAGTTATTGTTGAAGATGGTTCTTTTGATAACTTGATGGATAGGAAAGGTGAATTTTATAAATTAGTTGAGTTGAGTGTGTAATGCTACCACAATAAAAAGAGGATGAAAATCTTTAATCTCAAGTTGTTTTTCAATAATATTATGATTATGGTTGTATAAACAAAGGGAATTTGAGAATTAAACAGTGACTAAAAAAGAAGGCTAAATAATATTAATCTGTAAAATACAACTCATCGAATATGATTAAATGGTAAATATCAATTAAATTGAAAATTTTATAGTGTTATAATATAATTAAACCATAAGAGCAAGAAGGTTGTGATTGAAAAATAATCTTAGTATAGCTTATCTCTGACAAATATTTAGATTTTAGAGCTGTTTAATTTTAAGCAGTCATTATTTTTAAACGTTAGGGGCTTCAAAGGAGAATATTTAAAATGAAACATTTTTTTGCAGGAATTGGTGAGATAAGATTTAGTAGTTATCTATTGTCTCTATGTGTAGGACTAGCCCCTCTTTTTCATATCTATGTAATAGGCTCTGAAATGAATTTTGTGAAAATAGTGTTATCTATTTCGGGAGTCATATTTGTAGGTATTTTAACTATTGCTCGAATTTATAGAAGATTTTTCTATAATTCACTAGAATAGTATGGGTTAGTTAATCCATTAGAACTATTATTCTTTGTGGTACTATATTACTTTTAAGTTTTTACATTAAACAACCGAATGAAGTGAAACTTGTTTATCTTAGAAAGGAAAACCTCAAATTGTCCTACAAATTTCTACTCTTTGATCTCGACCACACTCTTCTTGATTTTGATGCTGCTGAGGATGTGGCTTTAACGCAACTTCTAAAAGAAGAAGGGGTTGCAGATATTCAGGCTTATAAAGACTATTACGTTCCTATGAACAAGGCTCTATGGAAGGACTTGGAGCAAAAGAAAATCAGTAAACAAGACTTGGTTAACACGCGCTTTTCTCGTTTATTTGCTCATTTTGGACTGGAGAAAGATGGTACGTTACTTTCTCAGCGTTACCAATTTTATCTCGCTCAGCAGGGGCAAACTCTTTCGGGAGCTCATGAACTCTTGGATATCCTCATCGAGCGAGATTATGACTTGTATGCTGCGACAAATGGCATTACTGCTATCCAGACAGGGCGTTTGGCTCAATCTGGTCTAGCACCTTATTTCAATCAATTCTTTATCTCAGAACAGTTGCAAACACAAAAGCCGGATGCTCTCTTTTATGAAAAAATTGGTCAGCAGATTGAAGGTTTTAGCAAAGAAAAGACGCTGATGATTGGAGATTCCCTAACCGCCGACATCCAAGGTGGCAATAATGCGGGGATTGACACTATTTGGTACAATCCTCATCACCTCGAAAATCCCACACAAGCCCAGCCAACCTACGAAGTCCATTCTTACCAAGACTTGCTGGATTGTTTAGATAAACTGTAAAAAGTGGTTTAGATAGCCACTTTTTGCTATAATAGAGGCAGTAAAAACAAAGGAGTCGGCTATGGAACACTCGTCTTGGCATGCTTTGATTAAGGAGCAATTACCTGAAGGTTATTTCGGGAAAATCAATCAGTTTATGGAGCGGGTTTATGCTCAGGGGACTGTTTATCCGCCAAAGGAAAAGGTTTTTCAGGCTCTAGTGTCAACACCGTTAGAAGAGGTTAAGATGGTGATTCTAGGGCAAGATCCCTATCACGGTCCAGGTCAAGCGCAGGGTTTGAGTTTTTCTGTACCTGATTCTATTCCAGCTCCGCCATCCTTGCAAAATATCTTGAAAGAATTATCAGATGATATCGGCGTTAAGAAATCCCATGATTTAACGTCTTGGGCTGAGCAAGGAGTCTTGCTTCTTAATGCTTGTTTGACGGTTCCTGCTGGACAGGCCAATGGTCATGCTGGTCAGATATGGGAGCCTTTTACGGATGCTGTGATTCAGGTGGTCAATCATCTAGATAGACCAGTCGTTTTTGTACTCTGGGGAGCCTATGCACGTAAGAAGAAGGTCTTGGTTACCAATCCTCACCATCTGATTATCGAATCAGCCCATCCCAGTCCGTTATCTGTTTACAGAGGATTTTGGGGTTCTAAGCCTTTTTCTAAGGCCAATGAATTCTTAAAAGAGACAGGACAAGAGCCAATCGATTGGCTTAGATAAGGAGAAAATATGCCTCAGTTAGCGACGATTTGCTACATTGATAACGGAAAAGAACTGCTCATGCTCCACCGTAATAAGAAGCCAAATGATGTCCATGAAGGGAAATGGATTGGTGTAGGTGGTAAGCTGGAGCGTGGTGAGACTCCACAGGAATGCGCAGCGCGTGAAATCCTTGAGGAAACAGGGCTCAAAGCCAAGCCAGTTCTAAAAGGTGTTATCACTTTTCCCGAATTTACGCCAGATTTAGACTGGTACACCTACGTTTTTAAGGTGACAGAGTTTGAGGGTGAATTGATTGACTGCAACGAGGGGACGCTAGAATGGGTTCCCTATGACGAGGTTTTGAGCAAGCCTACTTGGGAAGGTGACCATACCTTTGTTGAGTGGCTTTTAGAGGATAAACCCTTCTTTTCAGCCAAGTTTGTTTATGATGGGGATAAATTGTTGGATACCCAAGTTGATTTCTATGAATAAAGGAGAAAGCAGATGCTACTAATTAAAAATGGTCGTGTAATGGATCCCAAGTCTGGTTTGGATCAAGTGTGTGATGTCTTAGTTCAAGATGGGAAAATTATCAAAATTGCGCCTGAGATTAAAGAAGAAGGAGCAGAGATAATTGATGCTACTGGTCTTGTAGTTGCTCCTGGTTTGGTTGATATCCACGTTCATTTCCGTGAACCTGGTCAGACCCACAAGGAAGATATTCATACCGGTGCCCTAGCAGCCGCTGCAGGTGGTTTTACTACTGTCGTCATGATGGCTAATACCAGTCCAACCATTTCGGACGTGGAGACTTTGCAAGAAGTTCTACAATCAGCTGCCAAGGAAAAAATCAATGTCAAGACGGTTGCGACCATTACTAAAAACTTTAATGGCCAAGATTTGACTGATTTTAAGGCGCTCTTAGAAGCTGGAGCTGTTGGTTTTTCCGATGACGGTATTCCGCTTGAAAGTAGTAAAGTTGTCAAGGAAGCCATGGAGGAAGCTAAAAAGCTTAATACCTTTATTAGTCTTCATGAAGAAGATCCAGGTTTGAACGGTGTTCTTGGCTTTAATGAAAATATCGCTAAAGAACATTTCCATATCTGCGGTGCTACTGGGGTAGCTGAGTATGCTATGATGGCGCGTGATGTCATGATTGCCTATGCAACTAAGGCTCATGTTCACATCCAGCACTTGTCTAAGGAAGAAAGTGTTAAAGTAGTGGAGTTTGCTCAAGGATTGGGTGCGCAAGTCACAGCAGAAGTAGCGCCACAGCATTTCTCTAAGACGGAAGCTCTCCTTTTGACACAAGGAAGCAATGCTAAGATGAATCCTCCACTTCGTTTGGAATCAGACCGTCGTGCTGTTATCGAAGGTCTTAAATCAGGCGTTATCACAGTTATTGCGACAGACCACGCGCCTCATCATACAGATGAAAAAAATGTTGAGGATATTACCAAAGCGCCATCTGGTATGACTGGTTTAGAAACCTCCTTATCTCTTGGCTTGACCTATTTGGTGGAAGCTGGAGAGTTAAGCTTGATGGAATTACTTGAAAAGATGACATACAACCCAGCCAAGCTTTATAACTTTGAAGCAGGTTACTTGGCTGAGAATGGTCCAGCAGATATCACTATTTTTGACGCTAAGGCTGACCGCCTTGTGGACTCCCATTTTGCTTCTAAAGCAGCTAATTCACCATTTATCGGTGAAACCTTAAAAGGGCAGGTTAAATATACCATCTGTAAGGGACAAATCGTCTATCAAAACTAGGTGGGAGTCTGCTCTGTATACAAAAAGAATAGAGAGCCTATATGTACCAGACCCATCATTTTAAAGATAAGTTTATCTTATTTTTAAAGATATTTTTCCCTATCCTGATTTATCAATTTGCCAATTATTCTGCCTCCTTTGTTGATACGACTATGACAGGTCAATACAATACCATGGACTTGGCTGGTGTGTCTATGGCAACCAGTATCTGGAATCCTTTCTTTACCTTTCTAACAGGGATTGTGTCAGCCCTGGTGCCCATCATTGGTCACCATCTTGGACGAGGAAAAAAGGAAGAAGTTGCGTCTGATTTTTACCAATTTATTTATTTGGCCTTGGGCCTATCCGTAGTCTTGCTGGGGATGATGCTTTTCTTGGCACCACCAATCTTGAATCATATCGGACTAGAAGCGCCGGTGGCGGCAGTAGCGGTTCGCTATCTCTGGTTTTTATCTATCGGGATTATCCCTTTATTGCTTTTTAGTGTCATTCGTTCCTTGCTGGATTCGCTGGGCTTGACCAAACTGTCCATGTACCTCATGCTTTTGTTACTTCCCTTGAATAGTGGATTTAACTATCTCTTGATTTACGGGGCCTTTGGTGTTCCAGAATTAGGGGGTGCGGGCTCTGGTTTAGGTACTTCCTTGGCCTACTGGGTCTTGCTTGGGATTTCTGTTCTGGTTTTATTTAAACAGGAGAAGCTCAAGGCTCTACATCTTGAGAAACGAATTCCGCTTAATATGGATAAAATCAAGGAAGGAGTTCGTTTAGGTCTTCCTATTGGGGGAACTGTCTTTGCGGAAGTAGCTATCTTTTCCGTGGTTGGCTTGATTATGGCTAAGTTTTCGTCCTTGATTATCGCTAGTCACCAGTCAGCTATGAACTTTTCAAGTCTTATGTACGCCTTCCCTATGAGTATCTCATCGGCTATGGCTATTGTCGTTTCCTATGAAGTGGGAGCCAAGCGATTTGATGATGCGAAAACCTATATTGGTCTAGGAAGATGGACAGCCCTCATTTTTGCGGCCTTCACCTTAACCTTCCTTTACATTTTTAGGGGAAATGTGGCCAGTCTTTATGGTAACGACCCAGAATTTATCGATTTGACAGCGCGCTTTTTAACTTATAGTCTTTTCTTTCAGTTAGCAGATACCTTTGCGGCACCGCTTCAGGGAATTTTGCGGGGGTATAAGGATACAGTTATTCCTTTTTACCTTGGTTTGCTTGGTTATTGGGGCGTAGCAATACCAGTGGCTATGGTATTTGATTTCCTAACAGATTTTGGAGCTTATTCTTACTGGATTGGTTTGATTATTAGTTTAATCGTGAGTGGGGCTCTCTACCGTTGGCGTCTAACTGTGATTATGAAGAGATTTGAATCTTTAGTAAAATCTAAACGCTAAAAAGTTTGTGAAAAAATATTCTTGATAAGGAAATCCCTTATTCCTATGGGGTTTTCTTTTTTATTTTGTGAAATTTACTTGAGAAAAACTTTGACAGTCTTTACCAAAAACGGTAGAATAGTAAGGTAAGAAGAAAGTTAGAAAGGCAAGAAGATGTCAACTTTAGATAAAAATCTTTTGCTAGAAATGTTCCGTAAGATGGAAGAAATCCGTCGCATGGACTTAAAAATTGCGCAATTAGTAAAGAAAGGAAAAGTGCCAGGAATGACGCACTTTTCTGTTGGAGAAGAGGCAGCTAACGTGGGGGCTATGTTGGCTCTCAATCCAGATGATCTGATCACCTCAAACCACCGTGGTCACGGACAAGCTATTGCCAAAGGAATTGATCTCAACGGAATGATGGCTGAAATCCTTGGTAAATACACTGGAACCTGTAAAGGTAAAGGTGGATCTATGCATATTGCCGACCTTGATGCTGGTAACCTTGGTGCCAATGGTATCGTAGGTGGTGGTATGGGAATCGCTGTCGGTGCAGCTCTTAGTCAGCAAATGCAAAATACCGGAAAAATCGTTGTCTGCTTCTTTGGAGATGGTGCGACCAATGAAGGTGTTTTCCACGAAGCAGTAAACATGGCTTCTATCTGGAACCTGCCAGTCATTTTCTATTGCATTAATAACGGTTATGGAATCTCTGCGGATATCAAGAAAATGACCAATGTGGAGCATATCCATCAACGTAGCGCTGCTTATGGAATTCCTGGAATGTTTATCGAAGATGGAAACAATGTCATCGATGTCTATGAAGGATTTAAGAAAGCTGTAGATCATGTTCGTGGTGGCAATGGTCCAGTCTTGATTGAAAGTGTAACTTATCGCTGGCTTGGTCACTCATCATCTGACCCTGGTAAATATCGTACACGTGAAGAAGTGGAATTGTGGAAACAAAAAGACCCGATCGAAAACCTCCGCAATTACTTTATTGAAAATAACATTGCAAGTGCCGAAGAATTGGAAGAAATCCAAGCGCAAGTAAAGGAAGCCGTAGAAGCTTCTGTTAAATTTGCGGAAGAAAGTCCATTCCCACCACTTGAATCAGCATTTGAAGATATTTACGCAGACTAAGGAGAAAGAGATAAAATGGAAACAAAAACAATGTCCTTCCGTGACACCATTATCCTTGCTATGTCTGAGGAAATGCGTCGCGATGAAAATATATTCTTGATGGGAGAAGACGTCGGTGTCTTTGGAGGAGACTTCGGTACTTCTGTTGGAATGCTTGAAGAATTTGGTCCAGAACGTGTTCGTGATTGTCCAATTTCTGAAGCTGCCATTTCAGGTGCAGCAGCCGGAGCAGCCATGACAGGCCTTCGACCAATCGTCGATATGACCTTCATGGATTTCTCGGTTATTGCCATGGACAATATCGTCAACCAAGCTGCGAAAACACGTTACATGTTTGGTGGTAAAGGTCAGGTTCCAATGACCGTTCGATGCGCTGCTGGTAACGGAGTTGGTTCTGCAGCCCAGCACTCGCAATCACTAGAGTCTTGGTTTACTCACATTCCTGGACTTAAGGTTGTAGCACCTGGAACACCTGCAGACATGAAAGGACTGCTTAAGTCTTCTATCCGTGATAATAACCCTGTTATTATTCTTGAGTACAAGTCAGAATTTAACCAAAAAGGGGAAGTGCCAGTTGATCCAGACTACACGATCCCACTTGGAGTTGGGGAAATCAAACGCCAAGGTACGGATGTAACAGTTGTTACTTATGGAAAAATGCTTCGCCGTGTGGTTCAAGCTGCTGAAGAATTAGCAGAAGAAGGAATTTCTGTTGAAATTGTGGACCCACGTACCCTTGTTCCGCTTGATAAGGACATCATCATTAACTCAGTTAAGAAGACTGGTAAGGTTGTTCTGGTCAATGATGCCCATAAAACAAGTGGTTATATCGGAGAGATTTCAGCTATTATTTCAGAATCAGAAGCATTTGACTATCTAGATGCACCAATCCGCCGTTGTGCAGGAGAAGATGTGCCGATGCCTTATGCACAAAACCTAGAAAATGCAATGATTCCAACAGTTGAAAGCATCAAAGATGCCATCCGTAAAACTTATAACAAAGAATAAATTTACATAATATAAGTTATGTAAAATAATGCTTGCTTTTAACTTTAGTAACTTGAGATATGTAATGTACCCAAGTTATTTCTAAAGTTGCGACAGGAGAGAGTCGAATCGATGTTATTCGACGAACGACTTAGTAAGTCTACAAGGTTGACCGCCTGATAGCGGCAACCGTAGTAACTTGAGACACGTTTCGTACCCAAGTTATTTCTAAAGTTGCGACAGGAGAGAGTCGAATCGATAATATTCGACGAATGAATTAGTAAGTCTACTAGGTTGACCGCCTAATAGCGGCAACCGTAGCAACTTGAGA
>MKYF01000042.1 GCA_001914195.1 Streptococcus mitis
ATAAATACAAAATAACCGAGGAACTCGCTCAAATTAACGAGAGATTCCTCGGTTTTCATTTCATTAAAAGTAAGAGACCTATTTTTTCAGTGGACTAGCTTATACCAATCTTTATTTTTATTTTTCTTATAAAAATTGCTTTTCTTTTGATACACTTCAAATCCAGCCATCAAGACACCGTGATAAAAACCATAAACAATGTAGCTAACACTAAGGCCATGCCAAAAACCCATGACCAACATATTGACCATATAGGCATAGGTTGCATTGTGTAGTCTATTTTTAAACCATTTTTTCCTGATAACCTGCATCAATACTCTTGAAAATACAAAATCTCTCAACCAGGTCGACAAGGTGATATGCCATCTGGTCCAGAAATCCTTGATATCAACACTCAAGAAAGGTTTGTTAAAGTTCATCGG
The DNA here is from genome assembly GCA_001914195.1 of Streptococcus mitis. Lineage (GTDB taxonomy): Bacteria > Bacillota > Bacilli > Lactobacillales > Streptococcaceae > Streptococcus > Streptococcus mitis_F. The sequence goes on from MKYF01000042.1 coordinate 423, forward strand.
TGTCTGAATACCTAGAATGTTGCTACTTCCAACGGCCATTAGACTATAGCCTGCAAAGTCGAAGAACAGATACAAGGTATAGAGGTACATATATTTAATTGAGTAGACGACTGTACCCGTATTGCTTAGAGCGAGCAAAATCTGATAAACATAGGTTGATAAAACAACCTTGTAAAGTAGACCTAAAACGATACGATAAACACCGTCCCCTGCCAACTCTAGATACTCTTTTCGAGGCATGACCTCGTTTATCTCTTTTAAAAATCTCCTACTCCGATCAATCGGACCAGCACTAACTGTAGGGAAAAAAAGTAAAAATTGCAGGTAGTCTTTTATGCTAATCTTTTCTTTAATCAAGCCATCCGATATCTCCAGCATGATCTGAATGGTCTTAAAGGACATGTAAGAAATTCCAATAAAGGCCAACAAATGCAGAGAAGTCAGGGCAAAGACTTTATTGATTACCAAAGGAAAAATAGAAAGGAAAACCAGAGGTTTCAGCCGCTTTGTTTCTATCCTCTGTGCTATGAAAACCAGAAAATATTGGTAAATGACAAAGGCAAGTAAATAGACAATCATTGCTCTACTCTTGCCATAAATAGCTCCTGCAAATAAGAGGGAGAGCACCAAAATATAGTAGTCCTTACGTTTTTCAAAAAAGTTTACTACAAAACCAATTAGTAAAACTACAAACAAAAGAAGGAAAAACTCATTCCCCTCGAAATAATTCATACCAGCCAAACTCCTTTTTTCTTTTTCTCATCTCTTGATTTATCTTTTTAAGATTAGTTCCTATCATATTACCAAGAATAGTTAGCTTTATTCATTATATCATAATTTAAAAACTATAAATACTTCTATTATCTAATTTCTTAAAATAAAAAATCTAACTGACTCTTAGTACTGAATCCCAATAATGAGGCAAAATTGTTCACACAATAAATAAAATTCAAGAACAAAAAATTGAGGAAGGAACCAGTGAAAGATTCTGCCTTTTTACTGAAATAGTAATCAATACCAGTATATAAACTTAAAAAATCAAAACGACCAAAATGAAGTGAGAAAGTACTCCTTATTTTGGTCGTTTTTTGTAAGTTATGTTTATTGAGGTATGAATAATTGAGTTTTAATATCTTAGAAAAGTGAGAATACAAGAACGGCCAAGGCTGCACCGATAACAGGTCCCACAACAGGAATCCAGGCATAAGACCAGTCTCCGTCTCCCTTGTTTGAAATTGGAAGGATACTGTGCATGATACGAGGTCCAAGGTCACGCGCAGGGTTCAAGGCATAGCCTGTTGTCCCACCTAGTGATAGACCGATACCGACAATCAAAGTCCCCACCGCAAATGTTCCGATTCCTGCTTGAAGGTCATAAAGTCCCAAAGCAAAGATTGTTAATACCAATACAAAAGTTCCTAGGATTTCACTAATCAAGTTTGATACAGTATCTTTGATGGCTGGTCCAGTACTGAAGGTTGCCAGGATATTGCCTGCATTTTCTTCTGCCTCATAATGCGGTTTGAATTGCAACCAAACCAAAATCTGACCCAGCATAGCCCCTGCGAACTGAGCTAGGATGTAAGGGAAAACGGAAGCCCAAGGCAAACCACCTTTCAAGGCCACACCAATCGTCACAGCTGGGTTTAAATGAGCTGGACTGAGCTTGCCAGATACAAATACTGCAACCGCAACTGCAATCCCCCAACCCATAGTAATCACAATCCAACCTGAGCTGTTGCTCTTAGTTTTTGGAAGAACCACACCAGCAACAACACCATTTCCTAGAAGAATCAGGATTAAAGTTCCCAAAAATTCTCCAAATAATTCATTCATCATCTTTCTGTCTCCATTAAAAAGAAGGGACGGGCGACAAGGAGTCCTGCCCTCCACCTCTTTTATTTTTTCTTAATTTTTTAATTCTGCTAAATCGTTGTTAGCGAGAGCCGCTTCGACATCCGCACGGTAAGTTGCTTTCTCATCTTCTGTCCAGTCATAGAATCGTCCCATTTCATCCAAAACTGGCTCAACGATGCTATCCAAACTATCACGCATAAAGAGCATGTGGTTGGTACGACGAAGGAGGAAGTCAACTGGGCTAAGAGCCAACTCATTGCGCATTGCATAGTGAAGGGACAAGGTATCAGCCAAGCTAAGTCCTGGCGCTTGTTCCAGACTATGAGCAAGAGCAAAGACCTTCGGTGCATTTGAACCGTAAAGATTTGCTAGGTAATGAGCTTCCTTGCTATCCAAACCACGTGACACTCCAAGTTGCGCAAAGGCTTCGATTTCTGAATCCACATTTGCTGGGTTCAATTCCCCACCTGAAACAGGGTAAGTCTTAGAGTTGATCAGTTTAAAGTTGCGGTCAAATTCTGCTTTGAGAATGTCAACCACGCGCTCCATAGCTCCTTCAGCCATCTTACGGTAGTCTGTGATTTTTCCACCAGCAAGGGTTAAGAGGCCATTGTCATCACGGTCCAAGCTCGAACCACGTGAAACTGCAGATGGATCCAAATGCTTCTCAGATGTGCTACTTTCAAGCTTGCTGACAGCAGATTCAACATCTTCACGCGTTTTTTCTTTAGAGAGATAAGATTCAACAGTCGCAATCAAGTTGTTAAAGCTTTCATCACTGATGGTTCCGTTATTTCCTCCATTGTAGTCAGAAGCGCTATTGCCTGCGATCAATGGACGAAGACCTGCCCAGCTGCTTTCGATATCATCAATGGTAATGTTGGCTTCTGGGAAGCGGTTGTTGACAATGCCAAGTAGATAATCTACATCTTCCTGAGTTACTTTTGGATGTTCCAAATCACCTGTGTAGTCTGTATCAGTTGTACCAAAGTAAGTCTTGTTTTCACGTGGGAGAACAAAGACCATACGACCGTCACCCAAACCTGTGTCAAAGTAAACTGGCTGTGAAACCTTGATCTTGCTTGAGTCCACTACCAAGTGAACTCCCTTAGTTGGACGCATTTGTGAGAATTGGGTTCCCATATTAGACAAATTGCGTACCTTATCGCTCCAAGGACCTGTTGTATTAATCACCAGACGGGCCTTGATTTCAAAGACTTGGTCTGTCAAGAGATCACGAGCTACAACACCTGTAATCTTGCCACTTTCGTCAAAGAGGAAGCCTTCTGCCTTCACGTGGTTGGCAATGAGGGCACCATCTTGGTTGGCACGTTTGATGTTTTCAATCACGAGACGTGCATCGTTGTTACGGAAGTCAAGGTAAACCCCACCTCCTACCAAACCTTCTTTCTTCAAGTTTGGCTGGCGTTCCAAGACTTCTTCCTTGCTCAAAACCTTGTTGGCAGCTGGCGTGTTATTAACCCCTGCCAAGAGGTCGTAAAGATCCATAGCTACTTTAAGACGGAAGAGGCTAAAAGTAGCTCCATCTTCATCGTAAACTGGCAAGAGCATTGGGTCCGGTTTTGGAATGTGTGGTGCGATTTGTTGAACCACTGCACGTTCAGAAACCGTATCTGATACAACTTCTACGTCAAATTGTTTGAGGTAACGCAGACCTCCGTGAACCAATTTTGTTGAACGGCTGGATGTTCCTTCTGCGAAGTCCTGCATTTCAATCAAACCAGTATCTAAACCACTAGCTGCCGCCTGCAAGGCTACACCAGCACCAGTGATTCCTCCACCGATAATCAAGAGGTCCAAGGTACGTTCCTGCATTTTTTGAATTGATAATTCACGTGTTTTCTTTGAAAATTCCATATTTACACACTTTCTAACTGAGTCGCTTTATTCTTCCAGTATTAGTCGTCAATTTCCGCAAAGACTTGGGTTGCTTTTACAGCCTTCTTCCAGCCCTTGTAGAGTTGTTCCTTGCGAGATTCGTTCATCGATGGTTCAAAGAGTTCTCCTGTCTCGTTCAATAGTTTCAACTCATCTAAGTCTTTCCAGTAGCCTACTGACAAACCTGCTAGGAAGGCTGCTCCTAGGGCCGTTGTTTCCAAGTTTTTGGCGCGTGCGATATCGATTCCCAAAATGTCAGCTTGGAACTGCATGAGGAAATTGTTCATAGCTGCACCACCGTCTACTTTCAAGACTTGGATAGCTGTCTGAGCATCCACTTGCATGGTGTCGATGATGTCACGCACTTGATAAGCGATAGATTGCAAAGTCGCCTTGATAAAGTCTTCTTTAGTTGTTCCACGAGTCAAACCAAAGACAGAACCGCGAGCATTTTGGTTCCAGTATGGAGCACCTAGACCTGTAAAGGCTGGAACGACATAAACTTCATCATTGTTGTGCGAATCACGAGCGTATTTTTCAGATTCTGGTGAGTTTTCTACCATGCGAAGGCCGTCACGAAGCCACTGAATAGCACTTCCTGCGATGAAGATAGAACCTTCCAAGGCATAGTAAACCTTGCCGTTAATTCCGTAACCAATGGTTGTCAAAAGATTGTTTTCAGACAACTGCATTTCTTCACCAGTATTCATGATGATGAAAGAACCTGTTCCATAAGTATTTTTAACCATACCAGGTTCAAAGGCCAACTGTCCAAAGAGGGCTGCCTGTTGGTCACCAGCCATACCTGAGATTGGCACTTGTCCACCATAGAAATGGAATGGCGCTGTCTTACCGTAGATTTCAGAGTTAGAACGAACCTCAGGCAACATTGCTTTAGGAATATTGAGGATTTCTAAAATCTCATCATCCCATTTGAGTTCTTTAATGTTATAAAGCATGGTACGAGCTGCATTTGAGTAGTCGGTCACGTGAGCCGAACCGTCAGTCAATTTCCAAACCAGCCAAGTATCGATGGTACCAAAGAGCAATTCACCCTTTTCTGCTCGCTCTTGAGCTCCTTCTACATGGTCTAAAATCCAACGAACCTTGGTAGCAGAGAAGTAAGCATCAATAATCAAACCAGTCTTTTCATGGAATTTTTCCACATAACCTTGGCTTTTTAGTTGCTCAGCCAAAGGTGCTGTCTGGCGTGACTGCCAAACGATAGCATTGTAGATAGGAAGTCCTGTTTTCTTATCCCAGACAACCGTTGTTTCACGCTGGTTGGTAATCCCGATTGCTTCGATTTGATTTGGCTTGACACCACTTTCGATGAAAGCTCCAGCAATAACAGACTGAACAGAGTTCCAAATTTCATTGGCATTGTGCTCAACCCAACCTGCCTGAGGAAAAATCTGAGTGAACTCTTTTTGACTCGAGCTGACCTTTTCTCCTTTTTTGTTGAAAATAATGGCACGAGAACTTGTAGTCCCCTGGTCAATGGCCATGATGTATTTTTCTTGTGACATGTGCTGTCCTCCTGATAAAGATCTTGAGGATGTCTCCTCTTTACAGTAACTAGTATACAAAATAAAGCGCTTTCTTGTTTATCAACTTTTTTTAATTTTAAAAAAAATGTGAGGAGATTGTGTAAATTTCACAAAAAGACCTGGAAGCACCAAGCCTTTTAAGTGAATAATAATTGGCGAATCGCTGCCAAATCCTCCATATCCAAGTCATTTTTTAAATAATAGACTGGTGTTTGTTCCTTCTTATGAATCGGGTTATTGGTAACCAGCAAATCATAATGCCGACTAGGCTCATAGGCTTCAATGGTAATAAAACGATTATATTCTAAATACCGTTTCAAAATGGCTGCCATTCTTGAAAAGACAAGAAAACCAGATGTCAAATCCAGACCAATCCGCATATGTTGACCACCATTTTCAGCCATATATTCGATCAACTGGAGCCATTCCCAGAGAATTTTCTTATCCAAATCCGTCCCCTGTTGAAAGGCAGGTAGAGCATGAAAAATCTCCTCTGCTATCTCTTTAAAATTATGTTCCATCAACAAATAAGGATGACGATTCTCCAACTGGTACTTGTAGCGGTCCTGTAAAATATAGCCCTTATAGAGATAGACTTGAGCACAAAGCTGACTGAGTTCATAGGTAACGTGATCCTCTATATAATCACCCAGCAACTCCTCCTTCTTCATTTCTTGAATCAATTGTGTCAGCAAATCGGCCAACTGCCCTCCAAAACCAAGGATATATTCCATAGTATGAAGAGGAAGAATGCGATGAGATAGGAGGAAAGAGAAGAAAATCATCATCTCCCCATCCTCAGTTCCTAGAGGAAGGTGTTGTCCAGCAAAAAAGGACGGAGCCTTTCTCAGCAAACGAAGGTAGAAAATATTGTCAAAATACCCTCGCATTTTCTCTTCTATCACTTGGAACTGACAAGCATTGACCCGAAGACGTTGTTGACTGATGTGAGTCCAGAGAATCAAATCTAATTTCTGCCCCGAAGACAAACTTGCACCGCAGATTTCTTCTAGTGTAGCAATTTCCTGTTTTCTCTCTGATTTCTGCATGTGACCTTCCCATTCCTGACTAGACCAGACCTTGCGAAAAAGACAGAAATAGAAATAGCGAATCTGATGCTCTGGACCTCGCCAACGTCCATTTTGGATGGATAAATCAAATTCTGACAAAATCTGATTTAAACCAGCTAAGTGACGACCAAGCGTAGCCTCGCTAATCATCAATTCTTGAGCCAGCTGATGGGCTAAAAACTGTTGGTGGTAGAGAAGATAGACTAAAATCTGGTATTTAACAGCATTCTCCAAAAACAAGCTCCGAATATCTCTCCCCTTGGTAGCTGCACCGATTGATAGACGCAGATTTTCATCTTCTAAGTGAATAGTCAGCTCTAATCCACTATCCATAGCCCTATCATTGAGCAGGGTGACATATTTAGTTAGGGTTGCTTTTGAAAATCCTGTTTCCTCCATTACAGCCTTGACAGTCGTCTGAGACTCTTGTAATAGAAAGGAAAGGATTGAAAATTGGCCAGATTCAGCCTTTTCCATCAAATCTCCTAAATACATTTGTTACCCCTTTCATTTTCTACCTTAAGCATAGCATAAATCTTACAAATGCTGAAATAATCTGTTTCTCTTTTTATTTTCATGCTGATTTCCTGGTCCATTATCCTGAAAATCAGCAAACACACGGCTCCCCCTTTGGGCATTTTTATGCTAAAATAGTAGCTATGGATAAAATTATTAAAACTATATCAGAAAGCGGAGCCTTTCGTGCTTTTGTCCTTGACAGCACAGAAACCGTCCGCAATGCTCAAGAAAAACACCAAACCCAAGCTAGCTCAACTGTAGCGCTTGGTCGAACTCTTATCGCTAGCCAGATTCTCGCAGCCAATGAAAAAGGAAATACCAAACTTACAGTTAAGGTGCTGGGATCTAGCTCTCTAGGTGCTATCATCACCGTCGCTGATACCAAGGGGAACGTCAAAGGCTATGTTCAAAATCCTGGTGTTGACATCAAAAAGACTGCAACTGGTGAAGTCCTAGTCGGACCTTTTGTTGGAAACGGTCAATTCCTCGTTATCACAGACTACGGCACTGGAAATCCTTACAACTCTATGACTCCTCTCATCTCTGGAGAAATCGGTGAAGACCTGGCCTTTTACCTGACTGAAAGCCAACAGACTCCTTCAGCAGTCGGTCTCAATGTCCTTTTAGATGAAGAAGATAAGGTCAAGGTTGCAGGTGGTTTCCTAGTTCAAGTCTTGCCGGGAGCCAAGGAAGAAGAGATTGCTCGCTTTGAAAAACGCATCCAAGAAATGCCAGCTATCTCAATGCTTCTAGAAAGTGAAGACCATATCGAAGCCCTTCTCAAGGCTATCTACGGGGACGAGGCCTACAAGCGTCTTTCTGAAGAAGAAATTCGTTTCCAATGTGACTGTAGCCATGAGCGCTTTATGAACGCTCTTGCTAGCCTTCCAAACTCAGACTTACAGGAAATGAAAGAGGAAGACCATGGGGCAGAAATCACTTGTCAATTCTGCCAAACAACTTACAACTTTGATGAAAACGACCTGGAGGAACTCATTCGTGACAAATCTTAACACACCCTTTATGATTGGTAATGTTGAGATTCCCAATCGTACCGTTTTAGCACCTATGGCTGGCGTGACCAACTCAGCCTTTCGTACTATCGCAAAAGAGCTCGGAGCTGGACTCGTTGTCATGGAAATGGTCTCCGACAAGGGAATCCAATACAACAACGAAAAAACCCTGCACATGCTTCATATCGATGAAGGCGAAAACCCTGTTTCTATCCAACTTTTTGGTAGTGATGAAGACAGCCTAGCACGTGCAGCAGAATTCATCCAAGAAAACACCAAGACCGATATCGTCGATATCAACATGGGCTGCCCAGTTAACAAAATCGTGAAGAACGAAGCTGGCGCTATGTGGCTCAAGGATCCAGATAAGATTTACTCTATCATCAACAAGGTCCAATCTGTCCTTGATATCCCACTTACTGTAAAAATGCGCACTGGCTGGGCCGACCCATCTCTGGCAGTAGAAAATGCCCTCGCTGCTGAAGCTGCAGGCGTTTCTGCCCTCGCCATGCATGGCCGTACCCGCGAACAAATGTATACAGGTCATGCAGACCTTGAGACCTTACACGACGTAGCTCAAGCTTTGACCAAGATTCCATTTATCGCAAATGGTGATATCCGTACGGTCCAAGAAGCCAAACAGCGTATCGAAGAAGTCGGGGCTGACGCTGTCATGATTGGTCGCGCTGCTATGGGAAATCCTTACCTCTTCAACCAAATCAACCATTACTTTGAAACAGGAGAAATCCTCCCTGATTTGACCTTTGAAGACAAGATGAAAATCGCCTACGAACATTTGAAACGCTTGATTAACCTCAAAGGGGAAAACGTCGCAGTTCGTGAATTCCGTGGCCTCGCTCCTCACTACCTCCGTGGAACATCTGGCGCAGCCAAACTCCGTGGAGCTATTTCACAAGCTAGCACTCTGGCAGAGATTGAGGCTCTCTTGCAGTTGGATAAGGCTTAAAATGGTTCATACTGCTCTACTGGTTATCGATATGCAAAAAGCATTTGATAACCCTATCTGGGGAGAACGAAACAACCCTCAAGCTGAACATCAAGCGTTGAGGGTACTGGCATACTTTCGTAAACACGATCTTCCAGTCTTACATGTTCAACACATATCTGACAATCCCCAGTCGCAATTTCATAACAAACAAAATCAGGAGTTTAAAAGTGGATTTGAACCAGTTGCTTCCGAACCTGTCTTTCAAAAAACGGTTAATAGCGCCTTTATTGGAACAAATCTTGAAACATATTTACGAAAAAATCAGATTTATCATTTAGTCGTTGTTGGTTTGACCCTGCCTCATTGTGTATCTACTACGACACGAATGGCAGCAAATCTTGGTTTTGAAGTCACTTTACTAGCAGATGCTACTGCCAGTTTTACCCTATCTAAAAAAAACGGTCAGGCCATCTCTCCTGAGACTATCCATGAGATTAATCTCCTTTCTCTACAAGATGAGTTTGCTCAAATTCTTACTACAGAAGAATTTTTAACCCAAGTATAAATATAAAAGAATCCGTCAACTCTTATTTGAGCTGACGGATTTTCTTTTATTGTAAATATTCAAATACTGAGGGTTGTTATTGATTCAAAGCAACACTGGAAACCTTACCATCTGCTCCTGTTGTAATCTGGATGACTCTCCCTCCACCGATTTTGGCATTATACTTGCCACCATCAAGAGTATAAGAGTAGCCTCTGATAGAGTAATTTTCTTTCTTTCCATCAGCAGATTCTACTGTAAATTGACCACCTGATGAAACTGTGATGGTTTCGCCATTTGCTCCCTTCCAGTTGCCTGCTGCTGCTGAGAAATCACCGTCTACCATGGCTAAAACACCCTTGTAGCGTTTATTCTGCTCTGCTTGCTTGTCTTGAAGTTTACGGTCAGTTGTTGGGTCATAGCTTGATTGGTTAGACTGGGCTTGAGGAGCCTGTTGAGTTGAAGGAGTCTGAGCAGGCGTTTGTTGACTAGCTGCCTGTTGATTAGACACCTCTTGACCTTGTCTTTGCTCTGGTGTTGGTGTTGCTACAGACTGGTCAGTAGACGCCTTGGCCTTTTCAGATGAAACTGAACTTGAGGACTTCTGAGTCTTGCTTTCTTTGCTAGCAGAAACTGCTTTAGAACCTGATGATTGGCTTGTCTTAACAGAACTGCTTACTTGAGTTGTTTCCTTTTTATTTCCACAAGCTCCCAATAGCAAGGTAGAAGCCAATACAGTTGCTGCCATCAATTTGATATAGGTTTTCTTTTTCATTTTTCTACTCCTTTGTAATGTTTTAGAAATATAAAGAAATCTTTTTGTAATATAATTGTAACATTGCGTTTTAAACATGTCAACAATTTATCTAAACTATTTTAAAAATCTTAAATACTTTAGATACATTTACTCCTCCTACTCTTCTATTCGTAATAAAATAGAAAAACAGGAGATTTTTCTATTAAAAATTTGAATTTGTTTTGTGTAATCGCTTAAAACTTTAAGTACAAAGGAATATAATAACATTGAAATAGAATATAGGAGGTGCATTCTTATGCTAAATAAGTATTACAAGTATCTTCCTTGAGTGATTTTGGGAGCTTTCTGTTCTTATCAGTCTGCAGTTCGCTACGCTCAGACTACATTTGATTTATTTTACCTAATAACCATTTTTATGATTGTAGATATAGCTTTATTGTACTTACATGAAACCTATTTAAAATATAAATACAAAGATTTATTCATTCGCATCATGAGCAATTCTAAGAAAAATAGCCATCCCTAAAACAGTCGCAACAGCAAATCAAACTAATAAAGGCAAATAAAGAGGTCGGGAACTTTGTCCCGACCTCGTTTTTATGCAATATCAAATTTTAACTGGCCTGCTTTAACACCAATCTTAAGTGTGCTGCCTGCCTCTAATTCTCCCTTGAGAAGAAGTTCTGCCAACTTGTCTTCCACTTCTGTTTGCAGGGTTCTGCGAAGTGGACGAGCCCCCATCTCTGGGTCATATCCTTGATTGGCCAACAATTTCAGTGCGGAAGTTTGTAATTTCAAGTCAATACCTTTTTCAGCCAAACTTGCCACTAAAGGTTTGACCATAATTTTCACTACTTCCTGCATATGGTCGCTAGACAGGCTATGGAAGACCACCTTTTCATCAATACGGTTGATAAACTCAGGTCTATAAGCTTTTTTCAGCTCTTCAAACATGCGTTTTTCCATATTTTCCTGGTCAAAACGAATGTCCTTAGCCCCAAATCCGACAGTCTTGTCATCCCGAAGGGCTGTCGCACCAAGGTTTGACGTCATGATGATAATGGTATTTGAAAAGTCAACCTTGCGTCCCTTGCTATCTGTCAAGACACCGTCATCCAAGACTTGCAAGAGGACATTAAAGATATCTGGGTGGGCCTTCTCTACCTCGTCAAAGAGGAGAACGGAATAGGGTTTATTGCGAACCTTCTCAGTCAACTCCCCACCTTCTTCGTAGCCCACATAGCCCGGAGGAGCTCCGTTGAGACGGCTGGCTGCGAATTTCTCCATATACTCACTCATATCAAAGCGGATAAGAACTGATTCGTCGTCAAAAAGAACTTCTGCCAGAGCCTTGGCTAATTCAGTTTTTCCGACACCCGTAGGTCCTAGGAACATAAAGGAGCCAATCGGACGCTTGTGACTGCGAATCCCTGACTGATTGCGGCGAATGGCACGACTAATGCTTGAAACAGCTTGATCTTGACCGATGACACGTTTGTGCAATTCAGCTTCCAGATTCAGGTATTTCTTAGCATCAGTCTGAGTCAGTTTTTGGACTGGAATTCCTGACAAGCGACTCAAGGTAGTCAAAATATCAGACTCTGTCACCAAGTCTTTATAGACAGGCACTTCCTCTTCTTTTGCGATTAGCTGGGCTGCCTGTTTCCACTTGCCATCCATCAAGGCCTTGTCAGCTGGACTCAAACCTAAATCGTCTGCTTTTACATTCTTAGCCTTATTTTGCACTGTTGCTGCTGCTTCATCTAAGAGGTCGATAGCAGAGTCTGGCAAATGACGACTCGTCAAGTAACGATGGGCCATCTTGACAGCTGTTTCAACCGCTTCATCTGTGATTTGCACACGGTGATGCTTCTCATAAGTCGCCTTCAAGCCTTGTAAAATGGTCATGCTGTCGGCCACACTTGGCTCTTCAATCGTTACTTTAGCGAATCGACGAGAAAGGGCCGCATCTTTTTCAATGTGTTTTTGGTACTCTTCCTGAGTTGTCGCACCAACCGTTCTCAAAGTTCCACGCGCCAAGGCTGGCTTCAAGATATTGGCCGCATCCAGAGTTGAGTCAATTCCACTCCCAGAACCCATGATGGTATGAAGTTCATCGATAAAGAGAATGACTTGGCCATCTTCTTCAATATCCTTGATGATATTGTTCATGCGTTCTTCAAAGTCACCACGGAAGCGTGTCCCTGCCACGACATTCATCAAATCAAGCTCTAACACGCGCATCTTAGCCATTTCCGCAGGCACGTCACCACTAGCAATACGCTGGGCAAGACCAAGTGCCAGAGCAGTTTTTCCGACACCTGCATCCCCAACCAAGACAGGATTGTTCTTGGTCTTTCGACTCAAGATTTGAATCATACGTGAGATTTCCTTATCCCGACCGATGACTGGTTCCAACTTGCCAGAACGCGCTTGCTCTGTCAAATCATGCGTATAGTCCTCGAGACCACCGCTCGGAGTCTGCGGCATGCCCATCATATTAGCCATAGAATTTTGCTTGTCAGCTACTGTACGATGACGTTGGCGTAAAGCCTTGAGATCTTCACGAGTCCAGCCTGCACGTTCTTCTAGATTTCGACGTAGGGCAGCAATCTTGACCTGATCTTTCTTGTCTTCATAAGAAAAGCCAGCTCTCTCCAAGATACGAGTCGCCAAGGCATTGCCATCATGCAAAATCGCATAAAGGAGGTGCTCTGTCCCTAACACCTTAGCATGGACCACTGACGCTACATACTCTGCTTCGTCAAAAAGAACCTGCAAACGATGGGAGAACGGCAATTCCGTAAAGGTTTCATCCTGGCTATAGTCCGTTTCAGTCAGTTCCAAAGCGACTTCTTCTAAACGGTCCATCTCATATGGATAATCATTTAAAGTTGCCCCTGCCACACTATAACTGTGATTGGACATGGCAATCAACAAGTGCCAAGACTCTAGGTAACGAGCTCCAAAATGGCTAGCCACCATGTAGGCACTTTCGATACATTCATTCAATGCTTTTGAATAGTTCATCTTACTTCCCTTTTCTATCTACCTCTTGTATGACCTGTCGTAGCATGTTTGCTCGAACAACTGGAGCTTCTTCTCCTAGAATACGATCCAAAGCTACTGATACTAGCAAATTCATCTCCTGCTTGGTCATCAATTCCTGCTCAACCAAAAGCTGGAGAATATCCTCATAAATTTCTTGACTGACCCGCTCACCAATTGAGTAAAGCAGCTCCCTGAGCATTTCATGATGACTAGAAAACTCAATCCGTCCTATACGAATGTAGCCTCCGCCACCACGCTTACTTTCAACCAAGTAGCCTCTACTTTCCGTAAAGCGTGTCTTGATCACATAGTTAATCTGACTAGGAACAACCTGAAAAGTATCGGCCAACTGACTCCGTTGCAACTCCACAATACCAGATTGATCTAAAATCGCCTTGATGTAGGCCTCAATATGATCCGATGTATTTTTAAATCTCATTACAAACCCACCTCTCTTTAAACCTTGACTATCTTTGACTATTATACCGAAATTTTCTCATTTTTAAAAGAAAAAGGGCGCTGGTAAAGGATAATCTTCACCAACTCCCTCTTTTTCTACTTATCTAAGCCTAATTCTGCTAAGATTTGACGTTTGTAGGCAATCTTTTGGACTTCCTTGTCCTCATCTCCAGACCAATCTAGTTTAATTTCTGAAACAATCTGCCCAGGGCGATTTTTCAATATATAGATGCGATCGCTGAGATTGAGGGCCTCCTCGATACTATGCGTGATGATCAAGGTTGTTAGCTGCAACTGCTTGTGAATCTCAAGGTACCAAGCGTGGAGTTCCATCTTAGTCATCTCATCCAAGGCGCTAAAGGCTTCATCTAAGAGAAAGAGCTTGTGCCCGAAAAGGTAAGTTCGGAGCAAGGCTACACGCTGACGCATCCCACCACTGAGTTCATGAGGATACTTGTCTCGTACAGCTGTCAACTGGAAGGTCGCAAGAATTTCATCCGCGCGGGCAATGGCTTCCGCCTTATCCACCTTTTGAATCAAGAGGGGCAGAATGATATTACCAAGCACCGTCTTGTGCTCCAAGAGCAGATCCTTTTGCAACATATAACTCACGCGCCCCTTGGGATTTTCTTCACCATCAAGGACAATTCTCCCTGACTGAACTTCTAAAATCCCAGCGATTAGGTTAAAGAGGGTGGTCTTTCCAACACCACTTGGACCTAGGATAGAAACAACTTCTCCTGAAGTCACCTGCAGGTTGATGTCCTCTAAAATCCTATCTTGTCCGTAGGCATAACTGACGTGTTCTAGTCTTATTTCTGTCATTATTTCACAAATTCGTTGGTGAAGCCTTTGTCTGTCAAGTCTTCTTTAAGGATACCATTTTCTTTATCCCATTTGTAGAAGGCATTCCAGCGAGCTGCGTCAAATTGACCCCATTTTTCCTTGTCGCTTGCGTATTCTTTTGACAAGTATTTTTGAGATTCGATGACAAAGTCACGTTTTTCCTTGAGTTCAGGTGCATTTTTGATGAGGATATCAGCTGCTTCCTCTGGATGCTCCATGGCATATTGGTAACCTTTTTTGATAGCTTGGATGACTTTACGTGCTTCTTCTTTGTTATCTTTCAAATAGTCATTGTTGGCGATGATAACTGGTGAGTAGTAGTCAAATTCTTTAACGTAGTCTTTCAAGTACATGAAGTTAGCCTCTACACCTTGAGATTTGGCAAGGATACCATCCCATCCATAGTAGATCCATGCAGTATCAAATACTCCATTAGCAATCGGTGTGATAGAGTTTGAGTCGTTGTTTGGTACTTTTTCAACTTTTTCAAAATCTCCGCCTTGTGATTCTACCAAGGTTTTCAACATAGCAAGTTCAGTTGGGTCATTCCATGTCCCGTATTTCTTACCAACCAAGTCTTTTGGACTAGCTACATTGTCAGATTTACGAGAAATGATTCCTGATGTATTGTGTTCTACGATAGCTGCAACGGCAGTAATTCCTGCCCCTTTTTCCAATTTTTTAGCCATATAGTCTTGGAAATACACTGCAAATGGTGCCTTACCGTTAATAACCAAGTCAGAAGAACTTTCTTCTGGTGGCAATTTCAAATCAACATCCACTCCAGCTTCTTTGAAATAACCTTTTTCCTTAGCCACATAAAGCCCTGTGTGGTTGGTATTTGGTGTCCAGTCTAGGATAAAGTCAATCTTCTTGAGTTCTGCCTCTTTGTTGTCTTTAGAAGCAGTTCCTTGACCACAGGCTACAAGCACAACAGCTACAAAAGCTGTCACAAGCGTTAAAAATACTTTCCATGTTTTTTTCATTTTGATTTCCTCTTTTCTTTTTTGAAACATTCTTATCTCACGAACGTTTCCATTTAATAACATATTTTTCACTAATATCGACCAGCTTCATACCGAGAAGACTGATAATCGATACCAGAATAATAATAGCAAACATGGTATCATACTGAAACAGTTTCTTGGACTGAATCATGTAGACACCTAGACCCTCAAAGCCTCCCAACCACTCAGATACCACTGTTGTGATAAAGGCGTAAGAGACACTGACCCTCAGACCTGCATAAAAGTAAGGCAGACTGACAGGAATTTTAAAATGCCAAAGGATTTGCCAATGCTTGGCCCGCATCAGACTAAACAAGGTCAGCATATCCTTGTCACAATGCCTAAAACCGTCCAAAATGCTGACAATGATTGGAAAGGTTGTCGTCAAGATAATCAAGACAATCTTGGGCAAAATCCCATAACCTAGCCACAAGACCAGAATAGGGGCTATGGCAATGGTCGGAATGGTCTGAACAACCACCATCATAGGGTAAATCAGGTCATTGAGCCAAGTCAAACTATCCATAAGTACAGCCATGAGACAGGCAATCAAGACTCCCAAAATCAGTCCCAATAAAGCCACTCTCAAGGTCGCCCAGCTATGGTGCCAGAGAAATTCTCTATCACGAACAAAGGCCTGGAGAATTTCAAGAGGTGTCGGCAGGATAAACTTGGGGAGAAGTTTAAGAAAACCTGCTAACTGCCAGATTGACAAGACTCCTAGAAAACCCAATAGACTAATGTGTCGTCTCAGTATACTTTTCAAGTTTCTCATCAATACTTAAAATCTCTCCTACATTTATTTTGACATTGGCAAAGACATTATCTGCCTCCTGCGCTGCCACTTCCAGCGCTTCTTTGAGAATGCGCATGAGCTCATCAAACTCCCCTTCCAAGACCGTTTCAAATGGTGTCACCACCATGGTCACTTCTTGAGCTTGTAGATAAGCAATGACTTGATCGATAACAGCTATCCGATCAATCCCCTGCGATAGGGGTAAAACTTGCAAGGCAATGCTTGCTTTCATAACAACCTCCTCTTCTCGTTTTCCTTTTTACAAAAAGAAAAACCTTTACCATATATGGAAAAAGGTCAAGAATAGACTAAGTATCGTTCCCTCCGCTGGCATTACCCAGATCAGGTGCGGTCGAAGTTTAACACTTCCTCTCAGACTGTACACAGACTCCCATATATTATATGGACATATGATAGCGCAAAATAAAAAAAATGTCAAGGAAACTGCTTACAGAAAAGAGCAGGAAAAATTTCCTACTCCAATTTTCTATACTCGTTCTCCATCACTATTTACTCTATAGCCATCCACCGTCGTATTGACAGCTAAGGCACCTGAAGAGTAAGAATAATACCACTTACCAGACACTTGATACCATCCTGTTTTCATTGCTCCTGAACCATCCAGATAATACCAAACCCCATTTTCCTTTAACCAACCTGTCTGCATTTCACCAGATGATTTCAAATAATACCAGCTAGAACCATCCTTTAACCAGCCCGTTGATTTAGAGCCATTTGATTTGAAATGATACCAACTACCATTTATTTTTTTCCAACCAACAGTCAGAACATCATTGGAACTACCTTCTGTTTGATTCTGCGATGACACAACCTCCTCTAACTGAATATAGCGACGACTTCCACTATAAGATATATAACTCAACCACTTGTACCCATCTTTTTCAAGTACCTGATCATAATGAACACTCTCACCTGGAGAATAATATGCAATTGAAGTTGCACTAACTAAAGGTTGATTTTTTATAGCTGACTTATTCTTAAAATAATGTGTTCCTCCTGAAGAAGACAAAGGTTGACTATTGAATACGTTGCTACTACTTACGACATTCCCTCCATCCAAATCTTTAAAATGAATAAATCCTGCCATTGTATTCGCTTTTATAATTCGTTTATTGTAGGATCCTGTATAACCATAGTTGTATTCCTCAATTTCTATATTATCCCCCATTATATTTGAAACCCAGGCAACATGACCATATCCTCCTGCAGTAGACCAAGCAATAGATCCAATCGTTGGTACACTATCTACACGATAGCCTTCACGACGAGCACGATAGCCCCATTCATTCGCATTTCCATAAGCTGCCGGAATCTCAAAACCATTGACATTACTCAAGCGAAAGGCTGCAAATGAAGTACACTGACGAGAATACATCCGCCACTTGTCAATCTCCTGACTCCCATTTTTATAGTAAGCAGGATAATCATCCCCACGCGCAATCGATCCATTTTCTCCAGAATAGGCATATACACTATCACTCGCTACTAGCATCAATCCTACTGCTAAAAAAGGAACAACCTTTTTAACTGATTTTCTCAAAGAAAATCCTGTCTCTGTTACTTTGAATGGTAAAACTTTCATTCTTCCTCCTTGAAAATAATATAAATCGAAGATTGCCTTCACTTAAACTATTCGGAGAAAAAAGAAAAAGTGAGAAAATTTCTCACTTTAGTCAAGATAATGAATCAAATTCTTTTCTGTAAGAATGTCTGAGTAAGTAAAGGACTCAACATAAACATTAGCTTGTTTATCTCCTTCAACGTTCCCAAATTCCACGATAAATAAGGATGGATAAACTTCAATTAGCTTACCCAATCTATTTTTTTGGCGCTTACGCCCATTTTCCAAAGTCATTTCGATTACATGACCCTCATGCGCCTTGATTTCCTCTTTAATTTTTTTCATCTTAGCTACATCTGTAAATGCATCTGTCATCTTATTTCCTCCCTTTTTGATATACTTGAAAATTTATTGTATTCTTTTTGGAAAATTAATTCCACCGTTCCACGAGCTCCACTACGGTTTTTCTCGATAATAACTTCTACCTTATTATTTGGGATGCCTTCCTCTTCTTCACCACCACGCTCATAGTAGTCGTCGCGATAAAGAAAGGCTACGATATCAGCGTCCTGCTCAATAGACCCAGATTCACGAATATCAGACAAGACTGGCCTCTTGTCCTGACGTTGTTCTACACCACGAGAAAGCTGACTCAGAGCAATTACGGGAACTTTCAGTTCCTTGGCTAGGATTTTCAACTGACGTGAAATTTCTGAAACCTCTTGTTGACGATTTTCCCGACCAGTTCCCGTGATAAGCTGCAAATAGTCTATTAAAATCAAACCAAGATTTCCAGTTTCTTGAGCCAGTTTACGAGAACGAGAACGAATCTCTGTAATCCGAATCCCTGGCGTATCATCGATATAGATACTTGCATTAGCTAGATTCCCTTGAGCAATGGTATATTTTTGCCATTCCTCATCAGTCAATTGACCCGTACGAATAGAGTGAGACTCTACCAAACCTTCTGCAGCTAACATACGGTCTACTAGACTTTCTGCACCCATCTCGAGCGAAAAGATAGCAACTGTTTTGTCCAACTTAGTTCCAATATTCTGAGCGATATTCAAGGCAAAGGCTGTCTTACCAACCGCCGGACGGGCTGCTAGGATAATCAACTCCTCCTCATGAAGTCCAGTCGTCATATGATCCAAATCACGATAGCCCGTAGCAATACCTGTAATATCAGTCGTTTGTTGAGAGCGAGCTTCCAGATTTCCAAAGTTAACATTCAATACATCTCGAATGTTCTTAAATCCACTTCGATTAGCATTTTCACTGACATCAATCAGTCCTTTTTCTGCCTGAGCAATAATTTCATCAGCTGGTTGCGAAGCCTCGTAAGCTTGATTGACAGACTCTGTCAACTTGGCAATTAATCGCCGTAGCATAGCCTTTTCTGCGACAATCTTAGCATAATACTCCGCATTAGCAGAAGTTGGCACAGAATTGACAATCTCAACCAAGTAAGACAGGCCACCAATATTCTGCAAATCACCTTGATTATCAAGAATGGTACGAACCGTTGTTGCGTCTATAGCATCGCCACGGTCGGATAAATCAACCATGGCTTGGAAAATCAATCGATGGGCATACTTAAAAAAGTCCCGAGACTCAATATATTCTCGCACAAAAACAAGCTTACTCTCGTCAATAAAGATAGCCCCTAAAACGGATTGCTCAGCTAAGATATCTTGAGGTTGTACTCGTAACTCTTCTACTTCTGCCATCAGACTTCCCTTCCTTTTACAATCTTGTCAAGAAAGTGTAAATTTACCCTTCTTTCACACGAAGATTGATCACACTTGTGATATCTTGATAGATTTTCACTGGCACATCGATCAAACCAACTGCTCGAATCGGAGCTTGTACTTGAATATGACGTTTATCAATCTTAATTCCAAATTGCTTTTGCAGTTCTTCTGCAATCTTCTTATTGGTAATAGAACCAAAAGTACGGCCATCTGGACCAACCTTTTCAACAAATTCTACAATAGTTTCTTCTGCTTCTAGTTGGGCTTTAATTGCTTTTGCTTCTGCAATCATCTCAGCGTGAGCTTTTTCTTCAGATTTTTGTTTACCACGAAGTTCACCTACAGCTTGAGCAGTCGCTTCTTTTGCTAGATTCTTTTTGATAAGAAAGTTTTGTGCATACCCTGTTGGTACTTCCTTAATTTCGCCTTTTTTACCTTTTCCTTTGACATCTGCTAAAAAGATTACTTTCATTCTTCTATCTCCTTTTCCTTTATTTCATTTAATACAATTTCTGTCAGTTTTTCACCTGCTTCTGACAAGGTTGAATCCTTAATTTGAGCTGCTGCCAAATTAAAGTGGCCTCCACCTCCCAGCTCTTCCATAATCCGTTGTACATTCAGCTTACTACGACTGCGAGCTGAGATAGAGATAAATCCTTGTGTATTCTTCGCAAGAACAAAACTCGCTTCAATACCCGACATAGCTAACATGGCATCTGCTGCCTTACTAATAACAACTGTATCATAGCATTTCGAGTCCTTAGCCTCTGCTATTAGTACATCTGAACCTAATTTACGCCCCTGTAAAATCAGTTCATTGACCTCACGATATTCTTCAAAATCTGTCGCAGCGATTTCTTGGATAGCAATACTATCACTTCCGCGCGTTCTGAGATAGCTAGCAACATCAAATGTCCGACTAGTCACTCGTGAGGTGAAATTTTTAGTATCCAGCATCATACCAGCCATCAAGACACTTGCTTGCATACGACTCAAACGATTTTTCTTAGAATTCTGGAACTGAATCAATTCCGTCACCAACTCACTGGCACTGCTTGCACCACTTTCGATATAAGTGATAACCGCATTATCTGGAAAATCCTGATCCCTTCTGTGGTGGTCAATGACGATGGTTTGGGTAAATAAATCATAAAATTCTTTCGATAAAGTTAAAGCTGTCTTTGAATGGTCTACAAGAATCAACAAAGAACGATTGGTCACCATCCCCATTGCGTCCTTAACAGACAACAACTTTGTAACTCCTTCTTTTTCTAAGAATGAAACAGCTCGTTCAATATCCGGCGACATTTGTTCTTCATCATAAAGAGCATAACTATTTTCTGTTACATTACTAGCAAATAACTGCATACCTACAGCAGAACCCAAAGCATCCATATCAAGGTTTTTGTGACCAACTACAAAAACCTGATCTACACTTCTAATTTTATCTGAAATAGCTGTCATCATAGCGCGCGTACGTGTCCTTGTACGCTTGATTGAGGCAGCAGATCCACCACCAAAATAAACTGGATTTTTCGTTTCGTCATTCTCCTTGACAACCACCTGGTCGCCACCACGCACTTCAGCCAAGTTCAAATTGAGCAAAGCAACTTTCCCTATTTCATCATGATTTCCATCACCATAAGAAAATCCCATACTTAAGGTCAAGGGCAACTGTCTCTGTTTCGACTCTTCTCTGAAAGAATCAATAACAGAAAATTTATCGTTCATCAATCCCTCAAGCACCGTGTAGTCCGTAAATAGATAAAAGCGATCCATACTTACTCGACGGGAGAACATGGCATGTTTACCAGCAAATTCTGAAACAAAATTGGCTACAAAACTGTTAATATGACTGATATCAGACTCTGATGTTTCATCTTCTAAGTCATCGTAGTTGTCAACAGAAACAATCCCAATCACAGGTCGACTCGTAACTAACTCAACAGTCGCTTCGTATTCTCCAGACACATCAAAGAAGTAAAGAACTCCAGACACCTTGTCCATATGAACCGAATAGCGGGTCTCACCCAAGGTAGCATAAGAACCTGGATTCCCTACCGATGCCTTGATAATTGTTTGAATTAATGCCACATCAATCTCGCCCACTTCATTAGTCAAAATCAATTCAGCATAAGGATTAAACCATTCAACTTCACCTGACGATAAGTCTAATTTAATAACTCCGACAGGCATCTGTTCTAACAAGGTTGTCAAACTTTCTTCAGCTTGGTGGTTTACATACTGGATTTGTTCTACTTCACTCCTTGAGTAGTAGTCTCTCTGATGGATGAATAATAAAATATATGAACCCAAAATAAGTAGCAAAAGAAATAGCGTTACCAGTGTATTCGTTACAAAAACAAGTTGCACAGATAGCACTCCGAACGCCACTATTCCTAATATTAAGGGGAAAATAGGACTTACATAAAATTTTTTCATTCCAAACCTCTTGGCACCCATTATACCATAATAACCACCAAAAAGCGACTTTTTAAAAGTGTAATCAGTAATTCTATCAATTATAAGAAAAAGGAGGTTTACAATTCAGTAAACCTTCCTTTACACATATTGAAATTAAGATTCTTTAACTTCTAACAAGCCAATTTCGCCATCTTCACGACGATAAATCACATTAGTTGTTTGATCTTCAACATCCACATAGATAAAGAAATCATGTCCCAACAAATCCATCTGTAGAATAGCTTCTTCCAAATCCATTGGTTTTAAATCAATTTGTTTTGAACGAACAACTCTAGATTGGACAACATTTGGATCTTCCACCAAAGCATCTGTAAATAATTGACTAGTTGCTACCTTATTTTTATTTTTACGCTCGATTTTTGTTTTATTTTTACGAATCTGACGTTCAATTTTATCGGTTACAAGGTCAATTGAACCATACATATCTTGAGACACATCTTCTGCACGAAGAGTAATTGAGCCAAGCGGAATCGTTACTTCCACTTTAGCAGTTTTTTCACGATACACCTTCAAGTTAACTCGAGCATCCAACTCTTGTTCAGCTTGAAAATACTTTTCGATCTTTTCGAGTTTAGAAACTACATAATCACGAATTGCTTCTGTTACTTCTAGGTTTTCACCACGGATACTATATTTAATCATATGAGTACCTTCTTTCTAAACATTTTTGTTTTTCTGATTTCATTATAACGCTTTCATTTTATTTTTGCAAATTTTTTCCTCATCTTACAAGGGAAAATGTTTTCACATCCTCAGCACCCGCTTCTTCCAGCAGTCTCTTCACACGATTTATAGTTGTTCCAGTAGTATAAATATCATCTATAAGTAGGATTTTTTTAGGAATAGTGACTCCACTTTTAATAAAGAAAGGAAATTCTGTCTCCAAACGCTCTGAGCGACTTTTAGAAGAACTAGCTCGCTCTTCTCTCTTTTCTAATAAATCCAGATACGC
This sequence comes from Streptococcus mitis, assembly GCA_001914195.1. Lineage (GTDB taxonomy): Bacteria > Bacillota > Bacilli > Lactobacillales > Streptococcaceae > Streptococcus > Streptococcus mitis_F. Next base: position 23,512 of record MKYF01000042.1, read on the forward strand.
AAAGCCTGCTGCATCAACTAAACCTTCAACCTGATTAAATCCTCTATCAGCATATCTATCAGGACTTAGGGGAATTACAACAAATTGATACTCTTTGTACTTTTTTAACTCCTCACTTAAAAATGAAGCGAACACTTTTCTTAAAAGAAAGTCTCCATCAAACTTATACCGACTGAAAAAATCCTTCATAGCTTGATTGTAAGTAAAAATCGCTCTATGACTGACCTCAACTCCTTCTTTACACCAAAATTGACAATCTTGACACTTTATTGACAACCCTGTTTTCATACAGTTTGGACAGTGCTCTTCTCCAATTCTCTCAAAAGTAGAATCACAATCTAAACAAAGACAAGAGACATCATTCCTCAGAAGTAAGAGACTACTAAAAGTTAAAACAGCCTTCATAGTCTGCCCACACAATAAGCACTTCATAGTCCCGCCTCCTTGTTCATCTGCTGAATTTCCTTAATTGCCTTTTTGATTGAAGCATTTAACCCGTCATGGAAGAAAAGCAAATCTCCTGTCGGTCTATCCATGCTTCGTCCAACTCGTCCACCAATCTGAATCAAACTAGACTTGGTAAACAGACGATGATTGGCCTCTACTACGAAAACATCCACACAAGGGAAGGTAACTCCACGCTCCAAGATTGTCGTGCTGATTAGTATTGTCAGTTCTCCATCTCGAAAAGCTTGTACCTGCTCTAATCTATCTTCTGTTACAGAAGATACAAAGCCAATTTTCTCATTTGGAAATTGCTCCTGTAAAATTTCTTTTAACTGCTCCCCTTTCTTAATTTCTGATGCAAAAATGAGTAACGGATAAGCTGTCTTTCTCTGCTTCTCAATATAAGACTTTAACTTTGGTGACAACCGATTTTTCTCTAAACAGTGATTAAAATCCGATAACCAAACTGGCTTAGGAATAATCAATGGATTTCCATGAAATCGTCTTGGCAAGCTCAATCGTTTTAGTTCTCCTATTCGAACCTTCCTATCTAACTCATCGGTCGAAGTCGCTGTTAAAAAGATTCTCAGTCCATTCTCCTTTACACTATTCTTGACAGCATGGTAAAGAGTGGGATTGTCAACATAAGGAAAGGCATCTACTTCATCCACTATCAGCAAATCAAAAGCTTGATAAAACTTCAATAACTGATGGGTCGTCGCAACAACTAGTGGTGTTCGAAAATACGGCTCTGATTCTCCGTGTAGTAAAGATATCTCGCAAGCAAAATCATCTTGCAGGCGCTTGTACAGCTCCAAACAAACATCTATGCGAGGACTAGCCAAACACACTGCACCACCCCTATTAATCACCTTAGCCACAACTTGATAAATCATTTCTGTCTTTCCAGCTCCTGTTACAGCGTGAACCAAGGTTGGCTCCTGCTTGTCTACTGCTCGAATCAGTCCCTCTGACACCTTCTCTTGAAAAGGAGTTAATTGACCACGCCATTTAAGAACATCTTGCTTCGGAAAATCCTCCTGTGGGAAATAGTATAAAGCTTGATCACTCCTGACTCGCTTCATAATTAAGCACTCCCGACAATAGTAAGCACCAATGGGCAAATACCATTCTTCTAGAATAGTACTATTACAACGTTGACAGAAAAGTTTCCCCTTCTCCTTTCTCATTGCTGGAAGTTTCTCCGCCAACTGACGTTCTTCTTCTGTTAATTCATTCTCAGTAAACAAGCGACCAAGATAATTTGGATTTACTTTCATACTTCTTTATTCGTAAAAACCTAGCGCTTTAGATGATTTTTTAGTACAATTAGATCATGGAATTTAGAACAATTAAAGAGGACGGACAAGTCCAAGAAGAAATCAAAAAATCACGCTTTATCTGTCATGCCAAGCGTGTTTATAGCGAAGAAGAGGCTCGTGACTTCATTACCACCATCAAAAAAGAACACTACAAAGCGACGCATAACTGCTCTGCATTTATTATTGGGGAACGTAGTGAAATTAAACGTACAAGTGATGATGGTGAGCCCAGTGGTACTGCTGGCGTTCCCATGCTAGGGGTACTAGAAAATCACAACCTCACCAATGTCTGTGTGGTAGTGACACGCTACTTTGGTGGCATTAAACTAGGCGCTGGAGGATTGATTCGTGCTTACGCAGGTAGTGTCGCCTTAGCTGTCAAAGAAATTGGCATCATTGAAATAAAGGAACAGGCTGGCATTGCTATTCAAATGTCTTACGCTCAGTATCAAGAGTACAGTAACTTCCTTAAGGAACATAATCTCATGGAACTGGATACAAACTTTACAGATCAAGTCGATACGATGATTTATGTTGATAAAGAAGAAAAAGAAACTATTAAAGCTTCACTTGTGGAATTTTTTAATGGAAAAGTCACTTTATCTGATCAAGGTTTACGCGAAGTTGAGGTTCCTGTAAACCTAGTGTAAACAATAGATAATACAGTGTTTCACCGCTACTTTAATTAGCAACATAAAAAGGTGCTTACCAAGACTTACTAGAAAATGAAGCAATTCAAAAAGAAAACGGATAGCGTTCTCCTTTACACCTATTTACTAGAATTAGCTTATCACAATCACTTGAAAATCAATGGCTTAGACCTGTGATATAAAAAAATCCTATCACTTCGATAGGATTTCTATATTTTACAAATGGTATGGATAGCGTTATACTAGAGATATCTTATACAAAGAGGTATTCATATGTCTATTTATAACAACATTACTGAACTAATCGGTCAAACTCCGATTGTTAAACTCAACAACATTGTGCCAGAAGGTGCTGCAGATGTCTATGTAAAACTTGAAGCATTTAACCCTGGTTCTTCTGTAAAAGACCGTATTGCTCTTAGCATGATTGAAAAAGCTGAACAAGACGGTATTCTGAAATCTGGTTCTACTATTGTTGAAGCAACAAGTGGAAACACTGGTATTGGACTTTCATGGGTAGGGGCTGCTAAAGGGTATAAAGTTGTTATCGTTATGCCTGAAACTATGAGTGTGGAACGACGTAAGATTATCCAAGCCTATGGTGCTGAACTCGTCCTTACTCCTGGTAGCGAAGGAATGAAAGGTGCTATTGCTAAGGCTCAAGAAATCGCTGCTGAACGTGATGGTTTCCTTCCTCTTCAATTTGACAACCCAGCAAATCCAGAAGTACACGAAAGAACAACAGGAGCTGAAATACTAGCTACTTTCGGTAAAGATGGACTAGATGCCTTTGTTGCTGGAGTAGGTACCGGTGGAACGATTTCTGGTGTTTCTCATGCACTCAAATCAGCAAATTCAAACATTCAAGTTTATGCAGTGGAAGCTGATGAATCTGCTATTCTATCTGGTGAAAAACCTGGTCCTCACAAAATTCAAGGTATATCAGCTGGATTTATTCCTGATACACTGGATACAAAGGCTTATGATGGTATCGTTCGTGTAACGTCAGACGATGCTCTAGCACTCGGCCGTGAAATTGGTGGAAAAGAAGGTTTCCTTATAGGGATTTCTTCAGCTGCAGCTATCTACGGAGCCATCGAGGTTGCCAAAAAATTAGGTACAGGTAAAAAAGTCCTTGCTCTAGCACCAGATAACGGTGAACGTTATCTCTCTACAGCACTCTATGAATTTGAAGTTTAGTCTCCTAAATACAATTGGCCCTTATTATAGGGCTTTTTATTTTTACCTTGAAAATAGAAAGTTCTCCCTATAAGGAACGACTGCATAGAAAAAAGGAAGCAAATTTACTTCCTTTCTATAATTAGTTATTCAAGGCTGCTGCCATTGTAGCTGCAACTTCAGCTTCAAAGTCGTTTGCAGCTTTCTCAATACCTTCACCAACTTCAAAGCGAGCGAACTCAACTACTGAAGCGTTAACTGATTCAAGATATGCTTCAACTGTCTTGCTATCATCCATGATGTAAACTTGTGCAAGAAGTGTGTAAGCTTGGTCAACTTTAGTGTTGTCAAGCATGAAGCGATCCATTTTACCTGGGATAATTTTGTCCCAGATTTTTTCTGGTTTGCCTTCTGCAGCCAATTCAGCTTTGATATCAGCTTCAGCTTGAGCGATCACTTCATCAGTCAATTGTGCTTTTGATCCATATTTCAAGTGTGGAAGAGCTGGTTTGTTAACCATTGCACGGCTTTCGTTGTCTTGGTCGATAACGTGGTTCAATTGTGCCAACTCATCTTTAACAAATTGCTCATCCAATTCTTTGTATGAAAGAACTGTTGGTTTCATAGCAGCGATGTGCATTGAAATTTGTTTAGCAAGTGCTTCGTCTCCACCTTCGATTACAGAGATAACACCGATACGTCCACCGTTGTGTTGGTATGCTCCGAAGTGTTGTGCATCTGTTTTTTCAATCAAAGCAAAGCGACGGAATGAGATTTTTTCTCCGATAGTCGCTGTTGCAGATACGTATGCAGCTTCAAGAGTTTCACCTGAAGGCATTGTCAAAGCAAGTGCTTCTTCATTATTAGCAGGTTTTCCTTCAGCAATAACTTTAGCTGTAGTATTTACCAATTCAACGAATTGAGCGTTTTTCGCAACGAAGTCAGTTTCAGCATTTACTTCAATAACTGCTGCAACATTACCGTTAACGTAAACACCAGTCAAACCTTCTGCAGCAACACGGTCAGCCTTCTTAGCTGCCTTAGCCATACCTTTTTCACGAAGCAATTCAATCGCTTTTTCGATGTCACCGTCTGTTTCTACAAGCGCTTTTTTAGCGTCCATAACTCCGGCACCAGATTTTTCACGCAACTCTTTTACAAGTTTAGCTGTAATTTCTGCCATTTTGATTCTCCTATATTTTTTAAAAATAGGAGAGCCGGGCTAAGCCCCGCCCTCCTAGGTAATTACTAATTATATGAATTAAGCGTTGTCGCCTTCTACAACTTCAACGATTTCTTCGATTGAATCTGCTTGAGCTTCTGAAGCTGCAAATTCTGCTTCAACTGCTGCTGCATCTTCACCTTGACGTCCTTCGATGATAGCGTCAGCCAATTTAGCTGTGATCAATTTAACAGCGCGGATAGCGTCATCGTTAGCTGGGATGATTACATCGATATCATCTGGATCAGTGTTTGTGTCAACCATCGCTACAACTGGGATTCCCAATTTTTTAGCTTCTTTAACAGCGATTTGCTCTTTATGTGGGTCAACTACGTACATCACATCTGGGATACGAGGCATATCTTCTATACCACCCAAGAATTTTTCAAGACGTGCACGTTGTTTGTTAAGAAGTGCAACTTCTTTCTTAGGAAGAACTTCGAAAGTTCCATCTTCTTCCATACGTTTGATTTCTTTCAAACGAGCGATACGTTTTTGGATTGTTCCCCAGTTTGTAAGAGTTCCACCCAACCAACGGTGGTTGATGAAGTATTGACCTGAACGTACTGCTTCTTCAGCAACTGCATCAGCCGCTTGTTTCTTAGTACCAACGAACAATACAACTGCATCGTTAGCTGCTGCATCACGCATGAAGTCGTATGCTTGGTCAGCGTATTTTACTGTTTGTTGCAAGTCGATAACGTGGATTCCGTTACGCTCAGTAAAGATGTACTTAGCCATCTTAGGGTTCCAGCGACGAGTTTGGTGACCAAAGTGTACACCAGCCTCAAGAAGTTGTTTCATTGAAATTACTGCCATGAGTATTTCTCCTTTTTGTTTTTTTCCTCTTCTTGACTTCAACTTGCAAAACGACCCAAGAGCAACTGTTTCACAATTCATCAAGAATGAGTATTATCGTTCACACGACAAGTTTCATTTTACCATACTTTTTCAATATTTTCAAGCTGTTTTGATATAATTTTTAATAGGGATTGTCACGGTAAAACATGAAAAAGAGGGCTCTATTCGAGTCCCTCTGTAAATTAATCTGCATAAATATATGTTACAAAACCTGACGATGTAGTTGTCGGATTGAACCACCCACGATGATTTCCAAGCGTGCGATTACCAGCATAATTTGATTCTGACACTTGGATACGTGTTGTTGATTCTACAGCAGTGACTACCGCTACGTGTCCATAGCCACCATCATTCCAACATGCAATCGCACCAACTTGAGGTGTTGAACCTGTACGGAATCCTGCAGCAGCTGCACTTGTAGCCCACTGCGCTCCATTACCCCAATAGTCTCCAGCCCAAGGTGCTAATGTTTTAACTCCCCATGTACATTCTCCAATTGGATAACTTGAAGCGTTTGTACTGTATGTTGGGCGTTGTTTGACTGCCACAGGAGTATATGTTGCTGATTCCGAAGAAGCTACAGCTTGAACCTGTGCTGCAAAAGTCGTATTTCCAGAAGCAACAACTGTTTGTTGTTGACTTACTTGTTTTGCCTTGTAAGCTGCTTCTGCCTCTGCTGCTGCTTTTGCTGCTACTTCTGCTTCTGCTTTTTTCTCTAGCAAACTTGCTTTTTCATCTTCTGCTGTAGCTTTTTCAGCAGCAAGATTTAATTCTGCAGCCTTCAACTCAGCTTGTTTCGTTGTTAAAGCTTGCGCATCATCAGACAATTTCTGTTGATTTGCAATTACTGTATTAATTGCGTCATTGTTTGCCACTTGCTTCTCAGAAATTGCTTTTTTATCTGCTTTTTGTTGTTCCAACATTTTGTTGTTAGCAGATACGATTTCATTCATTGCTGCTACACGTGAAATAGCTTCTGTAATTGATTTTGAGTTTACAATCGTATTGATGTAGCTAGTTGCAGCTCCATTTGTTTGAGCACTACGAGCTTGTTTTTCCAAAGAATCATTGCGAGATACAATGTTTTTAGAAAGTTCTGTAATCTCACTCTCAAGTTTTTTGGATTCTGCTTGTAATCTATCATTTTCAGCTTGCAAGTTAGATTGCTCAGCTTGAATAGCTGATACTTGCTCCTGAATTTGGTCAACTTGTTTTTGGGCTTCTTGTTGTTGTGCTGTTAAGTTACTAATTTTATTATCTTGAGCAGCAATTTTGTCATCAGTCGTTTCTGCATGCGCAGTTGTTAAAACAGCTACTTGAGAAACCATTACTGTACTTAATAAAAGTGACGCTAAGATTTTTTTCTTCATATTACGTAGATACTCCTTCTTTTAAAGACAATACTAGTATACCAAAAAAAGGCCTAATGAATATTACGCCTTTGTTACATTTTTGTTTCTTTCTTATAGATAATATCTTTCAAAAATAAACTGAAAAATAAGCATCCACACAAGATTTAAAATCATGGATGGTACTAGGCTATAAACGATAAAAATCGGCAGACTATCTAGAGTTAAACCTACCACTAATGCAAAGAGATAAGCTCCCATATCAAATAGAAAACTCATAACAATCATAGCCAAGATTCTTGTCCAACGATTCAATAAAATAACACTATTAAATTTATGAAGAAAGGCTCCCAATAAGATAAATAAGAGAGTTGCAATCCCTATTAGATGGAAAAAGTAAACATCGTAAACCAAGCCTATCACAAAACAATAGACTAGGTAGAGATACTCTGATACTTCTATCGTCTCAAATAATAGAAATAGAAAAAGAAAATGACTAGCCAAATGTACATGGGGGAAAAATGAGCCCAGAAGCTGGCTAATATGGGCGTCAATTAGAACAAAGAAAGTAAGCAATAAAAACACTCCAACCCGCTTCAACTGTCTCATTATGAATTCCCCACTAATTCTATCACATCCACATTATGAGTATCTGCACTCAATTTAACAGTTACTTCTCGTGTCAAATAGTCTGTACTATGCGTTGTGGCAACCACTTCACCAACAGGAATATCCGCAACGTTAAAGTTTCCTAATCCACCCGTTGTCACCTTATCGCCTGTACTAATATCGCTACTACTATTTAATTGACTAATTTTTAGAACTTCATTTTCCTTGTCATAGCCAACAATAATCCCATAAATTGTAGTAGAACCATGTTGAATTTTAACAGAAATCTTATCAGCATTTTCCGTATTTGTCAAAAGGTTGACCATAGTAGAGTTCTCCTCTACTTTTGAAACACTCCCAATCAAGCCACCATTTGCAATAGCTAACATGTTCTCAGAAGCCCCTTTTGATTTACCTACATCTAAGGTCAATTCCTGCTTCCAAGATACCGGAGAACGCATAATAACATCTGCTGCCAAAGTCTTTGTAGCTTGCAACTTGGACTTCATACCAAGCAATTGGCGCAGTTGTTCATTTTCCGTCTTTAAACTTTCCGCCTCATTTGATTTAACTTCTAACTGGTAAATCTGTTTCTTCAAACTTTCATTTTCATTATATGTTCGTGTCAAATGAGCCAAATCTGATTTGACAGAATCAAACCACTGAAAAGGTTTTTGCACAACCCTATCAACCAATGAGATTCCATCTCCTAATTTTGTCACAATTGTACTTGAATAAGTCGTCGCTAAGAGAGCCGACACAAGCAGAACAGTGACAAAAACAATAATGACATATTTTGATTTTTTAAAACGGTTCATATCCCTACCTTTATATCAAAAACTGTTACAGTAACTTTTTATCGATTCCTGAAATCTACTAAGATTTTAAGAAAAATAAACAACAACCAAGTACGAGAACAACAAGAATGGTCAGCGTATCCTTTCGAGTCCATTTCAATTGTCTGTATTGACTTCTGCCTTTTCCACCCTGATAACCACGCGCTTCCATAGCGATAGCCAAGGAATCCGCACGTTTTAAACTTGTCGCAAAAAGAGGAATCAAAATGGGAATCATCGCCTTTACTTTTTGAACGATGCTTCCTTCACCAAAATCCACTCCACGTGCTTTCTGCGCATTCATAATCCGCGTCGTATCATCCATCAAGGTCGGAACAAAACGTAGACTCATGGACAGCATCAATCCAATTTCATGAACTGGAACTTTCACACGCTTTAAAGGCGCTAACAAAGCTTCGACAGCTGAGGCCAAACTTAAGGGCATGGTCGTTAAGGTTAACAAAGTTGAAAAGAAAATAATCAATACAAAACGACAAAAAATAATCCCAGCTTGTTGCAAAGCATAATCTGTGATTCTCATAAACGAAAATTCAAATAAAACATTCCCATTAGAAATGAAAAACAGTTGAAAAATAGTTGTGAAGGCAATCAAGAAAAACATAGATTTCAAGCCCTGAATAAAAAATGAAAGAGATACTCCTGACAAGGCAATAAATATCCCTGTCGCTATAAAAAGAATTAAATTCGTCAAGGGATTATTAGCCAAAAAAACAATCAAAATCAGTAGCATCATAGCCAGTAATTTGCTACGTGGATCCAACCGGTGAACAATCGAATCCCCTGGGATATAACGCCCCAAAATCATACTATCCATTTAGCGACTCCTTGAACTCCTCTATCTTAATCGATAATCGTTTAAATGACACGCCTCTATCAGCCAACCGTTTACAAAAGGCCGTAATTTTAGGTACTCCCAGCTGCACTTCTTCCATAAAAACAACATCTTGAAAGACATCACTCGGTCTACCACCCTTCACTAAACGTCCCTTTTCCATCACATAGACTTGATTCGCATATTCAGCCACATCATCCATCAAATGCGTTACCAAAACAATAGTCATCCCTGACTGATGGAGTTTTTTGAACAAATTCATCAACTCTTTTCTCCCCAGGGGATCTAGGCCTGCTGTGGGCTCATCTAAGACTAATATAGCTGGTTCCATGGCAAGTATGCCTGCAATGGCGACACGTCTCATTTGTCCACCTGATAGCTCAAACGGACTGCGATCAAAAAGTGATTCATCAATTCCAACCAGAGCCAGTTTCTCACGCGCAATCTGCTCCGCATCTTCTTCAGAAACTCCAAAATTTTGTGGTCCAAAAGCAACGTCCTTCAAAACTGTTTCTTCAAAGATCTGATTTTCAGCAAACTGAAATACCAAGCCAACCTGTTTTCTAATTTGACGAATATCTTTATTTTTAGAATTCGAGGTGATTAAGGTATCAAAAACTCGTACAGTTCCTTGACTTGGCACCAATAAACCATTTAAGAGTTGCAAAATAGTTGATTTCCCGCTACCTGTATGCCCAATTAAGGCCGTATAAGAACCATCCTCAATCGTCAAAGAAACATCCGACAAAGCTGTTGAAGCTAAGGGAGTACCTTCTTGATATGTAAAACTCACATTTTCTAGAGCAATTCCCATAGCTTATCCTCTAGCTCACTTTCTGTCAAATAATTTTCAGGCAAATCATAGCCATTCTGGCTCAAAGAATGTTTTAATTGATTGGCAAAAGGATCGTCTAATCCAATTTGATCCAAATCATTTCGAGAGAAAAGATCTCTTGGACTACTAGTTGATTCAATTTCCCCTTTTTTCATGACCAACACACGATCACTCATGGCAACTTCTTCCAAATCATGTGTAATGGAAATGACCGTCATATCATAGTCTTTTCGAATTCCTTTTACTGTCTCAATCAGTTCTCTACGCCCCTCAGGATCCAACATACTTGTTGCTTCATCTAGGATTAGAATAGCTGGTCTTAGGGCTACAACACCTGCAATAGCTACACGTTGCTTTTGGCCACCCGATAGACGCGCTGGCTCTCTCTTTTTAAAGTCCAACATGCCAACTAAAGCTAGAGCTTCCTCCACTCTCTTTTTCATTTCTTGACGAGAAAGGCCCTGATTTTCCAAACCAAAGGCAACATCATCTTCAACAGTCGCTCCAACAAATTGATTGTCTGGATTTTGAAAAACCATACCGATTTGACGACGTATACTCCAAACATTCCCCTCAGTCAACCGTTGGCCATCAATTGCAATCTCTCCGGATTCTGCTTCAAGTAAGCCATCAATTAATCGAACCGTCGTTGATTTACCACTACCATTATGCCCTACAATCGAAAGCCATTCTCCACGTTTCACGTGAAACGTAATATCCTTCACATCGTAATATTCCTGACTTTCCTTATAGCGAAAAGAAAGATTTTTTACATCAATTATTGATTTCATTTCGAACCAAATGTCCCTTTAAATACATAGGCACTACCCTTGAAATAATCATAGCCAGAGTAGATAGTGAAAAATAAGGCTACATAAAGTAGAACTTGACCAAGCAAAGTCCAATGTAATAGCAAGAAAATAATGGCAAACATCTGACTGAAAGTTTTAATTTTTCCAGGCATTGCCGCTGCTAAAACCGTTCCACCAGTTTCAACCAATAAAAGCCTTAAACCTGTCACAGCCAACTCTCGACAGATAATAACTGCAACAATCCAAGCCGGAGCCATACCTAACTCAATCAACATAATAAAAGCCGACATAACTAGTAACTTATCCGCCATAGGATCTGCAAATTTACCAAAATTACTGACCACATTCCATTTACGAGCTAAATATCCATCTAAATAGTCGGTAATACTGGCAACAGCAAAGATAATAGCTGCCACTATATGACTCTCTATCGAATTTCCTATCGTTAAAATAAAGATAAAAATAGGTATAAAGAGAATTCGACCTATTGTTAAGAGATTGGGAATTTGTTCTTTTTTCATTCGTTTTTCCTTAATTTTTAGTAAAGGTTACAGTGATTTGTCCAGTCTGAGCTGTTAATTTCGATAAATCAACAGTCTGATTATCTACTGTCAAAGCAACACCTTTTACAACACCTAACGTAATTGTTACAGGACTTTTAGTTGCAACTGTTGCTTCTGCACTTTTCTTCTCTGGCGATAAGGTTACACCGCCCTCAAGTTCGCTTTCTGAAACGCTGACCCAACTTGTAACATCTGAAACTGCCAATTGCAATTTAACTGTTTCCTTACTTGTCTTATAAGCGATTTCTACATGATTTCCTTCGCCTGATACACTTATAGCTGATTCTACACTAGAAGAACTGCTAGATGAACTACTACTTGAAGAGTGGGGAACAGAGCTAGTTGAACTTATTGAACTTGTTGATTGAACCACACTGTAATTAGAAAGAGAAGCCCCCTCTGGTTGAGTTTGAATGTAGTTCCAAACATAATAGGTCACAAAAATTAAAATCGATAAAGCAAAAAGGATAAAATAAAATAAAGGTAAAAAGGATGTTTTTTTCTTCTTTTTCTTACTTGAACGTCTACGACCTGTCAACTCATCTTCATCAACATCTACTTCCTCATAAGTAATCATACTCCCCGAATCATAAGCATCCAAAACAATTTGATCATCTAACTCAACAGCCCATGCATATTTTTTCAAGAAAGAACGCGTGTAAAAAGGACTTGGAAGTTGATCGAAATCGTCTGCTTCCATTGCTTCCAACATATCTAACTGGATTTCTGTCTTTTTCTGCAATTCATCTAAACTCAATCCCTGATTGATTCTAGCTAATCGTAAAACCTTACCAATTGTTTTTTTCCTCATACTTGTCATCCCTTCTTTCTAGTGTCTATTATGATAGGTTACTACGATGGGAATATTGTAAAATCAACTATATCCCCTTCATCTATTAAGTGATGCCCTGCTTCAAGGACATCCTCTAAAGTAATTTCCTGTAAAATCTTTGGTAAATCAAAAATTGTCTCACCATGTTCAAAAGCATCATATTGCGTTGCAATAAATTCAAGAGAGTTCATGCTACTGAAAAATTCTCCAAACATCTCTCTTTTGATAATATCTAAATGATCCTCTGTAATATCTAAATCCTTTGTAAAATTACGAATAGCCTTCCTAAACTGATGAGATAAAGCAACTGGCTCTCTCGTATCCATTGTCAACATAACAAAATGAAAACGACTTGTTACTTCAATTTCAAGAGATAAGGAAGCATCTATTTTACCTGATTCATATAACTTTTGAAAACGATCCGAAGTCCAACCAAACATCATTGCAAACAATAATTTTAATAAAATATGATGTCGATAGCAATCCGCTTCAGCAACTTTTCGCTTACCTCTAATCCCAATCGCTAGTTTAGGAGAAGATACTTCCATTCTCATACTGTCCGTTTTCTTTACATCTTGTAAAAGCAACTTTTCTCTTGCTACATCCTGAACATCTAAATCTTTCAGTTCTTTGCTTTCAAAATAGTCCTGTACTCTTTCCACATCAAAATTACCAACTAAAAACAGAGACATATTTACAGGTTTGTAAAACCTTGTAAAGTTTTCTTGCAAATTAGTTAAATTGATTTGGGAAATGGACTCCTCGCTTCCAACTATATCCGTTGCTAAAGGTGTACCAGGATACAAATTCGCTAAAGTTGAAAAGAATAAACACGAATCTGGGTCATCTTGATACATTTCTCGTTCTTGCTGAATAATATCCTGCTCTCTTAAAATGGAATCTTCAGTAAAATGTGCTGATGTTACCAATTCATCAAGTAACTCTAAATTTTCTAAAAAATGATCCGTTGCTGAAAAAAGATAGCTTGTTTTTGTAAAGCTTGTAAAGGCATTACTATCTGCACCTAGACTCGTAAAAGCTGACATCAAATCGCTAGCATCTTCTCTCTCAAATAATTTATGTTCAAGAAAATGAGCAATTCCTGCAGGATATTCTTTTACATCTCCGTCAACTTCTGTGACAAGCGTATCTACCGAACCAAATTGTACAGTTACACTCCCGTAAACCTCTTTAAATTCCTTTTTAGGCAAAAGAGCTACTGTCAATCCATTTGACAAACGAGTCCGATAAACTATTTCTTTTACAGCTGGATAGTATTTTTCTTCAAAAACAACCTTTGTCATTCTATTCCTTCCATAAAGTAAATCGCTTGTAGTTTCACATTATTAGCTGCTCTACAAATAGCCTCTTTGTCAACTTGCTCTAGTTTTACAATCCAACTTTTAAAGTCTGCTGAAGATTTTCCAAGCAAGGCATTTTGATAAGCACGTTCAATCAATGAACTTTGATTATCTTGAGAAAGCAACAAAGACCGACGAATCATTTCCTTGGTCTGCTCTAGCTCAAGCTCTGTAAAATATCCTTTTTTTAAATCAAGCAGTTGATTATTCATCATTTTTCGAGCCTGATTCCGATTTTCTCGATCAATGCCAGCATACATCCTCAAGAATCCACTAAACAAATCAAGCTGACTTGAAATAGTATAAGCTAATCCAGCATTTTCACGGACATTTGTAAATAGTTTAGAGTGAGCAAATCCACCAAGTAAACCATTCATTACAATCATGGGTAAATGTTGCTCATCACCATATTCAGAAGGGCAATGATAACCTAATTCCAAAATGGATTGTCCCACATTTTTCCGGACCATGCCTTCCTGAAGGATATTGGAATAAGGTTGACAATACTGAACCTTCACATCTCCTTTTCGACCTTTAAAGCCAAATGATTCTAATACATTTTGAATTTCAACCTCATTAAAATCACCTAGGAAAAAGAAATCTATTCGATCATTGGCCAAAAATTCTTGGAAACAAGAATAAGAACTTTGTGGAGTTTCAGCTAAAATACGATTTCGTAAATCACTATATTCCAATTGAAGACGTTCATCATGAAAAAACAATTTATCCAATTCTTTATGTGCAAAATAAAAAGAATCATCCATATCAGCTGCTAAACTTGCTAGCAATTGTTTTTTCTCAATTTCAAATAAGGCCGGATCAAACCCATTATCAACTACTACGGGGGAAAAAAGAGTTTCTTTTACTAGTTCCAAAACCTGAGAAGTTAGCACATTTTTCCTACTTAAAAACTCATCACGAACATAGGTAAATGTCAATTCTACAATATGACTTTGCCCTCTTCTGAAACAATTAGTTGACATATCTGTGCCGTATAGACTGGCTAAATGTCTCCTCAAATCTTGAGAAGTGGGATACATCTGATTAGCAGTCTCTAGCATACTCGCACTCAACATGCGACCTGCAATCGTCTCGAGGGATAATGGAGCTGTAAAACGCACGGTGATTTTGTTCGTTTTAAACTTCTTTGATTGGATAAAATGTGTTGAAATTCCATGCACTAACTCCATGATTTACCTCCTTATATACAGACTTCTATTATATCACGAAAACCTGAAATTTTCTTGTTCCCTGTAACACTTTTGAAATAAAAATCGCTTACATTTCTCCCTGTTTCTCTCACTATTTTTAGGAAAATATGGTATAATACCAAAGATTGAGGTGAATTATGGAATACAAATTATTTGAAGAATTTATTACCCTCCAAGCACTACTCAAAGAACTTGGAATTACACATAGCGGAGGAGCTATCAAATCATTTCTCTCTGAACATTCTGTTTACTTTAATGGGGAATTAGAAAGTCGTCGTGGTAAAAAACTTCGTATTGGCGATAAAGTTGACATCCCTGACATGGACATTGACATCTTGTTGACACAACCTACTTCTGAAGAACAAGATGAATACCAAGCTGATAAAGTTGAAAAAGAACGAATCGCTAAACTCGTCAAAGAGATGAATAAGGGAGTAAAAAAAGACAAATCCAAACCTGCTTCATCACCTAAAAGCAAACAAGCTCCGCGATTCCCTGGTAGATAATCATGTGGCTACAAAACCTATCTCTCAAGACTTTTCGTAACTACAAAGAGACGAAAATAGACTTTAATCCTAAATTGAATGTCTTTTTAGGACGTAATGCACAAGGAAAAACAAATATGTTAGAGGCTATCTATTTTTTAGCCTTAACGCGTAGTCATAGAACTCGAACAGATAAAAATCTCATTCATTTTGATGAGGAACAACTTCATCTTTCAGGTCTCGTTCAGAAAAAAACTGGATCCATTCCCCTAGAAATCGAACTAACACAAAAAGGCCGTGTGACAAAAGTTAATCACTTAAAACAGGCGCGCCTTTCAGATTATGTGGGACAAATGAATGTTGTTTTATTTGCTCCTGAAGATTTACAACTAATTAAAGGAGCACCTTCGGTTCGACGGAAGTTCATTGATATGGAACTTGGACAAATTAAGCCAATCTATTTATCAGATTTAACCAATTATAATCACATCCTAAAACAAAGAAACACTTACCTAAAATCAGCTCAAAAAATAGATGACACCTTCCTTTCTGTGTTGGATGATCAGCTAGTTGATTATGGATGTCGTGTAATGAATCACCGCTTAGATTTCATAAAAAAACTAGAATCATTTGCGCGTAAGAAACATTTTGAACTCTCTAATCAGATTGAAGAGTTGTCAATATCTTATCAATCTTCTGTCAAGATAACTGACAAAGAAGACTTATCCGAATCTTTCAAAATTGCTTTAGAAAAAAGTAGATCCAGAGATTTATTTAAAAAGAATACTGGTGTCGGTCCTCATCGAGATGATATTTCTTTTTATATAAATGGGATGGACGCTAGTTTTGGGAGTCAAGGCCAACATCGTAGTCTCGTCCTTTCTATAAAATTAGCAGAAATCGAGTTAATGGAAAGTATTACTACAGAATCTCCAATATTACTACTTGACGATGTTATGAGCGAACTTGACAATACCAGACAACTAAAATTATTAGAAACGATTTCTCAGTCAATCCAAACTTTTATCACAACAACAAGCTTAGACCATCTTCAAAATCTACCAGAAAATCTAAGCATCCTCACTATTCAGGATGGTAAAGTTACTGTAAACAAAAATTGACAACATTGTAAAAGAACTCCTATTTTCACGGGAGTTCTTTTTATTTCTTTTACATAGAATAGTTTGGTGCCTCATTTGTAATTTGAACATCATGAGGGTGACTTTCTTTCAATCCTGCACCCGACATTTCAATAAATTGAGCATTATCATGCAACTCTTTAAGATTAGCTACACCGCAGTAACCCATACCAGATCGGATACCGCCAATCATTTGGAAGACAATATCGGCTGCCGCTCCTTTATAAGCAACACGACCTTCAATTCCTTCTGGAACGAGTTTATTTGCTTCATTGACAGAACCTTGGAAGTAACGATCGCTTGAACCTTTTTTCATCGCTGCGATTGATCCCATACCACGGTAAGTCTTGAACTTACGTCCTTGGAAGATTTCAGTTTCACCTGGTGCTTCGTCTGTTCCAGCAAACATTGATCCAAGCATAACTGCATTTCCACCAGCCGCAAGTGCTTTTACAATATCTCCAGAATACTTGATTCCACCGTCAGCAATGATCGTTTTACCATATTCACGCGCAACGGCTGCAGCATCATAGATAGCTGTTACCTGTGGAACACCAACACCAGCAATCACACGAGTAGTACAGATAGAACCTGGTCCAATACCAACCTTGACAACGTCTACACCTGCTTCGTAAAGTGCACGTGCACCTTCAGCAGTTGCAATATTTCCAGCAATTAAAGTACGATCTGGGAAGTGAGCACGAATTTCAGCAATTTTACGCAAGACACCTGCAGAATGACCATGTGCAGTATCAATAACAATCGCATCCGCTCCTGCTTCAAAAAGAGCCTCTGCACGTTCAAATGTATCTGAAGTAACACCTACTGCACCTGCAACTAGAAGACGACCAAACTCATCTTTAGCAGCATTTGGAAACTCAATAACTTTTTCAATATCTTTGATAGTAATCAAACCAGAAAGACGACCTTCTTCATCTACCAAAGGAAGTTTTTCAATACGGTGTTCTTGAAGAATACTCTCAGCTGTTGCAAGATCTGTCCCAACAGGAGCAGTAACAAGATTTTCACTAGTCATATGGTTTGAAATTGGTTGATTATAATCTGAAATAAAACGAAGATCTCGGTTTGTCAAAATACCAACCAATTTACGATTTTCAAGTGTTTCAACAACTGGAACACCACTGATGCGGTAACGTCCCATAAGCTCATCTGCTTCAGCAATTGTATGTTCGGGCGTCAAGAAGAAGGGGTCAATAATAACTCCATTTTCAGAACGTTTTACCTTGCGAACCTCGTCTGCTTGTTGAGCAATTGACATGTTTTTATGGATAACTCCGAGACCACCTGCACGAGCAATAGCAATAGCCATTTGACTCTCTGTTACTGTGTCCATGGCAGCGGTAATAATTGGGATATTTAAAGTCAAATTATCTGCCAATTTAGTTGTTAAATCTGCATCGTTAGGCAACACATGACTTTCAGCTGGAAGAAGCAATACATCATCAAAGGTAAAACCTTTTTTCAAAAATTTAGTGTCCCAATTAGACATTCGAAGTTTCCTCTTTTCTTTCTTTTTGAGCTTGACTCTTTTTATATTGTATCTATCATACCATTCTATAAAAATTTGTCAAATGTTACAGGGGTAAATAAAAAACTATCTTTTCTTCGAGATAGAAATGATAGTTTCTTGTAAAATAAAGCTAGTTAAAGTAATGAAGTCCCATTGCTCCTTTAACCTCAGATAGGGTTTGACCTGCAACTTCACGCGCTCTTTCACTACCTTTTTGAAGCATATTATAAACTTCTCCCATATCCTTAGCAAATTCGATACGACGCTCACGAATAGGACCCAGTTCACGTTCTAATATTTCAAGTAGATAACGCTTGGTCTTCACATCACCAAGACCACCTCGTTGATAATGTTCTTTCATTTCAGCAATTTCTTGAGCATCTTCTGGACGACCAAAAACATCTAGATAATGGAAAACCATATTTCCTTCAATCTTACCTGGATCTTCCACTCGAATATGATCTGGATCTGTATACATACTCATTACTTTTTTACGCAAAGTATCCGCATCATCAGCTAAATAAATACCATTATTGAGTGATTTAGACATTTTAGCATTTCCATCTAAACCAGGTAAACGACCTGCTCTCTCATTCTCTGGATAAATACCTTCCGGTTCTACCAAGACATCACAGTTATATGCATTGTTAAAAGAACGAACAATCTCGCGAGTTTGCTCAATCATTGGTTTCTGATCTGTCCCAACAGGAACATAATTAGCTTTGAAAGCAGTAATGTCAGCTGCTTGAGCGATTGGATAGACTAAAAAGCCTGTCGGAATACTTTCTCCAAAGCCTTTCTGAGCAATCTCTGTCTTGACAGTTGGATTGCGCTCCAAACGTGCTAATGAAACTAGATTCATATAATACATAGACAACTCAGCTAATTCTGGAATTTGACTTTGAATAAAGATTGTCGATTTACTGGGATCCAATCCAACTGCAAGATAATCCAAAGCTACATTTCCGATAGACTCTATAATGGTTTGAGGATCTTTGGCATGATCTGTCAAGGCTTGTTGGTCAGCCAAGAACACAAACATGTCATACTTATCCTCTTCCTGTAATAATACTCGATTTTTGAGACTTCCAACATAATGTCCAATATGCAATTTTCCTGTTGGACGGTCTCCTGTTAAAATAATGGGTTTAGTCATTTTATTCTCCTTCGATATAGTCCCTTCAATTATAGCATTTTTTTAATGAAATAACCGCAATTTATCAAAATAAATCAACCTTGCTATTGATGTTTTTGTGTAAAGGAAATTGTAAATATAATTTACACAAAATTGACAGATAAAAATTTGAATATTTCCGTATTTTCTAGTAGAATAAATATATTACACATATAGGAGAAAAACATTGCTTACAGTATCTGATGTTTCACTACGTTTTAGTGATCGCAAACTTTTTGATGATGTCAATATCAAATTTACAGAAGGAAATACTTATGGATTAATCGGTGCTAATGGTGCCGGAAAATCAACCTTTTTAAAAATTTTAGCTGGAGATATCGAACCTACAACTGGTCACATCTCTCTTGGTCCAGATGAACGTCTCTCTGTTCTTCGTCAAAATCACTTTGACTATGAAGATGAACGTGCCATTGATGTCGTTATCATGGGAAATGAAAAACTTTATAGCATCATGAAGGAAAAAGATGCTATCTACATGAAGGAAGATTTCTCAGATGAGGATGGAGTACGTGCAGCCGAACTCGAAGGTGAATTTGCCGAACTTGGAGGTTGGGAGGCAGAAAGTGAAGCGTCTCAATTACTTCAAAACCTAAACATTCCAGAAGAATTGCACTACCAAAATATGAGCGAATTGGCCAATGGTGAGAAAGTAAAGGTTCTCCTCGCCAAAGCACTTTTTGGTAAACCAGATGTTCTTCTATTGGACGAGCCTACCAACGGTTTGGACATCCAATCAATTACATGGTTAGAAGATTTCTTGATTGACTTTGATAACACAGTTATCGTAGTATCCCATGACCGTCACTTCTTAAACAAAGTATGTACCCACATGGCCGACCTTGACTTTGGAAAAATCAAACTCTATGTCGGAAACTACGACTTCTGGAAGGAATCTTCTGAACTTGCTGCTAAATTGCTAGCAGACCGTAATGCTAAAGCAGAAGAAAAAATTAAGCAATTGCAAGAATTCGTTGCTCGTTTCTCTGCCAATGCTTCTAAATCAAGACAAGCAACCTCACGTAAGAAAATGCTTGACAAGATTGAACTTGAAGAAATTGTGCCATCTAGTCGTAAATATCCATTTATTAATTTTAAAGCAGAACGTGAGATCGGTAATGATCTCTTGACAGTAGAAAATCTAACTGTAAAGATTGATGGTGAGACTATTTTAGATAATATCAGCTTTATCTTGCGTCCAGGTGATAAGACAGCTCTTATTGGACAAAATGATATCCAAACGACTGCATTAATTCGTGCAATCATGGGAGATATTGACTATGAAGGAACTGTCAAGTGGGGAGTTACAACTAGTCAATCTTACCTGCCAAAAGATAACTCAGCTGATTTTGCAGGGGGAGAATCAATTCTTGACTGGTTGCGTCAATTTGCAAGTAAAGAAGAAGATGACAATACTTTCCTACGTGGCTTCCTTGGTCGTATGCTCTTCTCTGGAGATGAAGTTAACAAACCTGTAAATGTCTTATCAGGGGGAGAAAAAGTCCGTGTCATGCTTTCAAAACTCATGCTCTTAAAATCAAATGTCCTTGTCCTCGATGATCCAACCAATCACTTGGACTTAGAATCTATCTCAAGCTTGAACGATGGATTGAAAAACTTCAAAGAATCAATCATCTTTGCCAGTCATGACCACGAGTTTATTCAAACTCTAGCCAACCATATTATTGTCTTGTCTAAAAATGGCGTTATTGACCGTATCGATGAAACTTATGATGAATTCCTAGAAAATGCAGAAGTACAAGCAAAAGTTAAAGAACTTTGGAAAGACTAAAAACTTCAAAACTCAGTTGGGCTAACCAGCTGAGTTTTCTAACATTTTATGAGGTAACATGAAATTATTTTTTAAAACATATTGGACCTATTTTGTTTCTTTTATCATTCCCATAATCATTATGATAGGAGTATATCTATCTCAAGGTATCTACTGGAATAGCGATACATCTCCACTATTAGGAGATGGCTTTCATCAATACGTTATTTTTGATATAGCTCTAAGAAATATCCTACATGGAAATGGTAGTCTGTTTTACACCTTTACAAGTGGCCTCGGATTGAATTTCTATGCCCTATCTAGTTATTACTTGGGTAGTTTCCTTTCACCTCTAGTTTACTTTTTTGATCTAACGAATATGCCAGATGCTGTCTATCTGACAACTCTCTTAAAATTTGGATTGATTGGTTTGTCAACTTACTTTAGTTTAAATAAATTATTTCAATTGATTCCTAAGCCTTTAAAACTAGCTTTATCTACTTCCTATGCTCTGATGAGTTTCACTGTCAGTCAATTAGAGATAAAAACCTGGCTAGATGTTTTTATCTTGATTCCTTTCATTATCACTGGTTTACACCTACTGATAACTGAAAAGAAATCCTCATTATACTTTACAAGTCTGTCAATCTTATTTATCCAAAACTATTATTTTGGCTATATGACAGCATTGTTTCTTATTTTCTGGTATCTCTGTCAAATTTCTTGGGACTTTAAAACTCGAAAATCATCTTTTCTTGATTTTGTTGTCACCTCCTTTTTAGCTGGTATGGCTAGTTTGATTATGACTCTTCCCACTCTGTTTGATTTACAGACACATGGGGAAAAATTGACTGAAATTACAAAGTTTCAAACTGAAAGTAGCTGGTATCTTGATCTCTTTGCTAAGCAATTCATTGGTTCCTTTGACACAACAAAGTATGGAGCTATTCCAATGATTTTTGTTGGACTACTTCCTTTTATTTTGACCATTTTATTTTTTACGCTGAAATCTATTAAGTTTCACGTGAAACTGATCTATGCAATCTTCTTTATATTTCTAATTGCAAGCTTTTATATAGAAGCGCTTGATTTATTTTGGCAAGGCATGCATACTCCAAACATGTTTTTACATCGCTATGCTTGGATTTTTTCTACCTTGTTAATTTACACAACAGCGGAAGTCTTAAATCGTCTGAAAGAACTTAAAGTCTGGAATTTTTTAGTTTCGCTTTTTCTCCTAGTAACAGGATTTTTAGCTACCATCTATCTAAAATCGCATTATTCTTTTTTAACAGATTTGAATATTCTGCTTACTCTTGAATTTTTGGTTGTCTATTCGCTTTTACTCCTTGCAGTTATCAAAAAGTTTATCTCTGTAAATCTATTTGCCATTCTAATCTCTTTATTTATAATGGTTGAAATGAGTTTAAATGCTTCATCTCAAATGGACGGAATTGCAAAGGAATGGGGATTTGCTTCTCGAAGTGCATATAGTAGAGATATCCCAGCTATGGAATCTTTCTCAACATATATTGAGGATCCATTTACTCGTACTGAGAAACTAGAGACTCAGACAGGAAATGACAGTATGAAATTCAACTACAATGGAATCTCTCAATTTTCATCTGTTCGAAATCGTTCAGCAAGCTCTACTTTGGATAAACTGGGATTTAAATCCTCTGGAACCAATCTCAATCTCCGTTATGCAAATAATAGTATTTTAGCTGATAGTTTATTTGGCATCCAGTACAATATCTCAGACAGTCCTATTGATAAGTATGGTTTTAAAGATATCTATCAAAAAGATAATCTTGCCCTATATGAAAATCAATTCTCTCTTCCGATTGCTTTTGCTAGTCAATCTGTTTACAATGATGTCAAGTTTAATGAACACACTTTAGATAATCAGGACTCGTTTTTAAATCAACTTGCTGACGTCAATTTTGATTATTTTTCTCCAATACCCTATGAAAAAACTGAAAATACTAATGATTTGATTAGTGTTACAAGTTCTTCAAATGAGGATGCAACAATCCAGTATCAAATTGAAGTGCCAGAAAACAGCCAAGTTTATCTTTCTTTCACAAACCTTCACTTTTCTAATGACAAACAAAAAAAGGTTGACATCCTTGTAAATGGAGAAAAGAAAACTTTTACAACTGATAATGTCTTCTCCTTCTTTAATCTAGGCTATACAAAAGAGAAAAAAACTTTCCATATCAATGTTAGTTTCCCTGGAAATTCACAAGTATCATTTGAATCTCCTACCTTCTATCGTTTAGATACCAAAACTTTCACTGAGGCAATTCAAAAAATTAAAGAACAACCTGTCACAGTATCAACTTCTAAAAACAAGGTCTTTGCTACATATGATGTTAAACAAGATACGTCCATTTTCTTCACCATTCCTTATGACAAAGGCTGGTCTGCCTACCAAGATGGGAAGAAAATAGAAATTAAACAAGCTCAAACTGGCTTTATGAAAGTTGACGTTCCTAAGGGAAAAGGAACTATTACACTTTCCTTTATTCCCAATGGTTTTGTTATTGGAGCAATCTGTTCCTTTACTTCTCTTTTACTATTTGGAATCTATAATCACAAACGAAAGTCATCTAAGACATAAAAAAATCGACCAGTTGGTCGATTTTTTTAATCTTCTTCCATTTTCTTAGGTCGATAGGCTAGCATACCTAAACCAGTAAATAGGGCTAATATCACAGCAAGGAAAATGACTTGATGATGAATATTTCCTGTCATAGAGATGGTTTGTCGTAATCCAGAAACTGAATAACTCATTGGTAACCAAGGATTAATAGCTCTAAAGAAATTATTTGTCAAAGCAAGTGGATAGGTACCTGCACTTGATGCTAACTGTAATAATAGCAAAATAAGAGAGAAGAAAGCTCCTACACGGCTATTCCATGTTGTTAAAGCAGTCACCATAGACATGAATACTAAACTTGTTAGGATAATGAGAATAAATGTTCTCATCTCATGATTAGCAGTTAAACCAATAAGATGAACGCCACCATAGACTAAGACAGCGGCTAAAACAGCTATAACTCCATTTATCTCAAAGCGAGATTTGAACCAAGCCCAGCGAGTTTCAGGATGACGACCTGAAGGTAATTTAGCAAAAATCATATTTGTTGATAATGCAGCGACAAAGAGAGCGACTGATATCATATAAGGAGCCATAGCAATCCCATTTACAGGAACTTGATCATTGTCTATTTTTGAAATATTGAGTGGATTTGACAAAATCTCTGCATTTTTAGATTCTGTTGATGCTGATTTGAGTTGATCACTAGCATTACCTAGTCCTTGTCCTAAAGAAGCAACTCCTGCCTGTAAATCTTCCAATCCAGAAGTTAACTTTGTTCCACCTTCTGCAAGTTTCCCAGATCCATCTGCCAATTTATTAGCTCCATTCTCTAATTGAGAAGCACCTGAAAGTAACTGACTGGATTTGTCTGCTAATTGACCAGATCCAGATTGTAATTTATCAACTCCTGCTATCAATTCTTGACTCTTTTGATTCAATTGATTGGAACCAGTTGATAATTTTTCAATACCAGATACTAATTCTGGAGTTTTTTCAGCTAATTTACCAACTCCTGCTGTCAAACTAGAAGATTTTTGTGTCAAGGTGTTTGAGCCTGAAACTAGTTGATCCAAACTACCTGTCAAGATGGAATTTTTTTCACTTAGTTGACTTGCACCCTGAGAAACTTTATCAACACCTGTAGTATATGCCTTTACACCTGATGTAATCGACTGACTAGCAGGAACTAATTTACTCGTCACTGCTCCCTGTATTTCTGTTAATCCACTTGACAATCCTGTCAAAGAAGTAGAAGCAATAGGTAATACTTGATTAGCTTGATTTTTTAACGTCGAAAGATTTGAAGATTGATTTTGTAAGTTTTCTAAACTTCCCTGTAAACCTTGTACTGAAGCTATAATTGACTGAGCCGATTGAATACTATCAGTCGAATTTTGAGATACAGAAGCACTTATCTCAGCTTGTTGCTCACTTGTCAAGGATTGATAAGCTGCTGTTGATTGAATATTGGCTAATGTAGTTGCTTTTTCAGACTGAGCACTTGCTAACATTTGATTAGAAAGAGAAACTATACTTGATAAAACAGAAGACAATTGTTTTGTATCTCCAACATCAATATTTTGAATAGCTTGATTTAACTGATTCAAACCAGAAAATAATTGATTAATTTGATCTTTTTGCCCAGACGAAGCATCTAACTTACTAGAAAGTTGTTGAATCCCTTCACTTAATTGCTCCACACCCATTCGAAGTGTAGCTGATTGACTAGATAACTGATTAGCTCCTGTTGCAAGATTTCCCACTCCGTTTGTATAGGCACTAACACCAGATGAAAATTGATTAAGACCAGTATTGAGCTGAGAAACACCGCCAGTATAGGCCTCTACACCAGTATATAATTGATTGATTCCTCCTACTAATTCAGGACTTTTAGAAGATAATTGACCTAATCCCCTATCTAATTGACTCACTGCACCAGTATATGTAACTAAACCACTATTAAAATTCCCTAAGCCAAGATGAAGTTGTTCAACACCAGAAACATAAGCAGATAATCCTTTAGTAAACTGCTCCGTTCCATTTGAAAATGTTAAACTTGAATCTGCTAAAGAGTGTAGGTTAGTAGTCAATGTTTGACTTCCTGTCACTAATTGATTAGCTCCATCAGTTAATTTTTCACTACCAGAAGCCGCTTGACTCATACCATCCTTTAATTCGACCATCTTATCAAATAAAGCTTTAGTATAGGTCTCAGTTACATTTGTAGACACATTCTGCTTTAATTGTGTCATCGCAGAATCGCTCATCTTGCTAGCAATAAAACTATGACCACTTGAAGTCTGATAATCGATTTGCATTTTCTCTGGATGATTCGTTAAAATAGAAACTGCTTTTTCAGATAAATCACTTGGTAAAGTCACTACCATATAGTAATCGCCATCTTCCAATCCCTTCTTTCCTTCCTCTTCATCTACAAAATGAAAATCCAAGCTTTTATTTTCTTTTAAATTGGAGACCATGTCTTTTCCTATAGCCATGGTATTACCGTTATAGGAAGCTTCTTTATCATGATTGACAACTGCCACAGGTAAGTCAGACACTTGCCCATATGGATCCCACATTGATGACAAAAATATGATATTGTACAGAGCTGGAATAAGAGAAATCCCTATCATAACAATAATAAAGGTTGGTTTTTTAAAAATTGCTTTCCATTCTTTAAACATATCTTCTCCTTTTTTAAACATATTGTCTAAAATTTTGATATAATAGATTATACATTAAAAAATCTAAATTACAAGATAAAAAATCTATTTTTAGACAGATAGTCTAATTTGTTTACAAGGAGGAAATATGCAAGAAAGTAACAAACGCTTAAAAACAAAGCGAACTATTGAAAATGCTATGGTACAATTACTGATGGAACAGCCATTTGATCAAATTTCTACTGTCAAGTTAGCAGAAAAAGCCGGAATTAGTCGTTCCAGCTTCTATACTCACTATAAGGATAAGTATGATATGATTGAGCACTATCAAAGCAAGCTATTCCATACATTTGAATATATTTTTCAAAAACATGCTCATCACAAAAGAGATGCTATTTTAGAAGTGTTTGAATATCTAGAATCAGAACCACTTCTGGCTGTCCTTCTTTCTGAAAATGGGACTAAAGAAATCCAAAATTTCTTACGAAATAAACTTCATATCATGCTCAGTACAGATTTACAAAAGCAATTTATGCAACTGAATCTCAATACCACTGAATTAGAATATAGTAGCATCTATCTAACTCATGCACTTTTTGGTGTCTGTCAAACTTGGATTGCACATGGAAAAAAAGAAAGTCCTCAAGAAATAACAGATTTCCTTATGAAGATGCTTGGTGATGCAAATTGATATAAAAAGAGGAACACAGTTGTGTTCCCTTTTATCTATACTCCGCCAGTAGGACTCGAACCTACGACATCATGATTAACAGTCATGCGCTACTACCAACTGAGCTATGGCGGATAAAATAGTCCGTACGGGATTCGAACCCGTGTTACCGCCGTGAAAAGGCGGTGTCTTAACCCCTTGACCAACGGACCTTCTATCTGTAGCAGATATAACCATTATATCAATTTCTTACTAATTGTCAATCATTTTTGAGATTTTTTCTCTAAAATATCTTTTAACTTTCTAATTTTTAACCTTGAAATAGGACAGCGATGGTCTTCATAGAAAACAACTTCTAGATTCTTTCGGTCAATTTCTCTGATATTGCCTATATTTACCAAAAATGACTTATGAGGAGAATAAAATCGCTGGGTATGTTTATCCTTTTCCTGAATATCTGTCATGGTACCGTAAAACTCTTTGGCAAAATTCTTACCAATAATGCGCAATTTATGAGAGACCCCTGTCGTTTCAATATACAAAATATCATGGTAAGGGATTTTTAAATCATTTCCCTTGTAATTGTAGTCAAAATAATCTACAACATCTTCATTTTCAAGTAACATACTCTTCGTGTAGAATATATTTTGCTCAATTCTCTTCTTGAACATCTCATCATTGATATCCTTATCAACAAAATCTAGGGCTGATACCTGGTATTTATAGGTTAGAGTCGCAAACTCTGATCGACTGGTGATAAAGACGATAATAGCGTAAGGATTGTAATGACGAATGAGCTGAGCAACCTCAAATCCCTTTTTCTCAATTCCATGAATATCGATATCTAGGAAGTAAAGCTGATTTACTTCATCGTTTTCAATGTATTCTTCAAATTCACGGACTTTTCCCGTTGTCTTGTATGATATTGGAATATTCGATTCTTTCGAAATTTCATCCAATATTCTTTCTAGTCTCACTTGATGTTCAATAACATCTTCTAAAATTAAAACTTTCATTCAAATTCCCTCTTAAATCTAATAATTTGTCTAAATGTACTGCCTTCCATCTCTGTTTCTAAAATGATGTTGTTGTACTTATCTAGTAGTTCTTTCACATTATTTAATCCAATTCCGCGATTTCTTCCCTTGGTGGAGAATCCTAAGGCAAACAGATCTCCTGAAGGAGTCATCGTCATTTTACATGAATTCTGAATCACAATAACTGTTTCAGTTTCCATCTTAATAACTGCTACTTCCATCTGCTTTTTATAGCTATCAGCTGAACCTTCGACAGCATTATTCAATAAAACGCTCATGATACGAACCAAATCCAATAGTTCAAT
Organism: Streptococcus mitis; assembly: GCA_001914195.1. Classification (GTDB taxonomy): domain Bacteria; phylum Bacillota; class Bacilli; order Lactobacillales; family Streptococcaceae; genus Streptococcus; species Streptococcus mitis_F. The sequence goes on from MKYF01000042.1 coordinate 51,855, forward strand.
TGGGAGCCTGGTAATCGTATCTTTTACTTCCAGTGTAAACTCTACACCATTATTTCTTGCATAGACAATGGACTGAGCAACCAAACTTCGTAAAGCTGAATCTTCTATGTTGTTCAAATCAAAGTAAGTATACTTATCTGAACGCAGTTTATGATTGGCTTTGACCAAAACTTCATTGTAAACTCTGTCAATTTCCTGTAAATCACCACTGTCAATTGCCATCTGCATGCTGACAAGCATCCCAGCATAATCATGTCGAAAACCACGGATTTCATTATACAGACCGACAATTTCATCTGTATAATTCTGTAAATGTTTCTGTTCAAATTTCTTCTGCTTCAACGCAATCTCTTTCTCCATTTGAACTTTATGAGAATTCATTGCAAAGAAGGTCAAAAGGAGAGAAATAAAGACAATAGATGATAAAATACTTCCAAAACTATTCAAATGTTTAATCGTACTTACCATATCTGAAACGAAAGATACAATATGTAGCAGTAGTAAAGCAAAAAATACTTTTTTCAAGAAAGGATAAAGGTAATCTTTGTCAAAATAGTTCAGTTCCAAATGGAAGTAACGAATGATTGTTACGATAACGATATAAGTCAACACCGTTACAGCGAAAAAGAATAGACCATAATATTGTAAAACAAAATTGTCTCCTGTTATAGAGGAGAAAGTTACGGACAGAAAGTTATGAGTGCTCTCATATAAAAGAGATAGTAGTAAACTTAGGAATAGTCCTCTATCCCTCTCATACTGTTTAATCCATCGAAAATAGAAATATAATCCCAAAGGAAATAAAAACGTTACAATCCCTAAACTATCTAAATATAGAAGATAAAAAGGAAGGTCAAGTACTGTTCCTACTAGTAATGTATAAACACCAAAAAAGCATAATTCCTTTGTTTTTATTTGACCTTTACAAATTAAATTATAACTGTGACTAATAATTAAAAAATATAATATAAAATCTACTACTGAAAAAAAATCCATTCTCTACTCCTTTATCTTCTTTTAAAGAAATTAAGTAAACTATTACTTGTTTTTCTTATTTCCCCACCTTTAATATTTTGCAAGTCTTTTTCCTTCAAGGCTACAAACTGTTCCAATTTAACTGTGTTTTTCATAATAAAATCTCCTTAATGTTTTTTTCTTGTAAGCTAACTTACAAAAACCATTATACAAAATGGAATTTCATTTTAGATAAAATTCTCTCAACTGTCATTTTTTTCTCCTCAAGTGTACTTTTTTAAGAAAAAAGCCGGGAAAATTCCCAGCTTTGCTATTATATTGATCCCAGCAGGATTCGAACCTGCGACCGTTCGCTTAGAAGGCGAATGCTCTATCCAGCTGAGCTATGAGACCTAACACAATCATTCTACCAAAAATTCAATTAAAAGTCAATTTTCTATTTATGATAGGGCGATCCCTGCTGAATCGTAAAAGCGCGATAGATTTGTTCAACAAGGACTAGTCTCATTAACTGATGGGGCAAGGTTAAACGGCCAAAACTGACAGAAAGATTGGCTCTCTTTTTTACATCCTGTGCTAACCCCAGACTCCCTCCAATAATAAAGGTAAGAGTAGAAAATCCTTTTATAGGAGCTTCTTCTAACTGCTTACTAAATTCTTCTGAGGAGAACATTTTCCCTTCAATGGCTAACACAATAACGAAATCACGGTCACCAACTTTTGATAAAATTCTCTGACCCTCTATTTCTAAAATCTTTTGATTTTCTGATTCACTGGCCTTATCTGGTGTTTTTTCATCTGCTAGCTCAATCATTTCAAGCTTAGCAAATCGAGAAATTCGTTTTGAATACTCTGCAATACCATCTTTTAAATACTTTTCTTTCAGTTTCCCAACTGTTACAACTTTAATTTTCATGACTCTATTCTAACATATTCTCTATTTTTTCACATCTTATTCACAAAATAAAAGGTTAATTTTCACCTAGAAAACCACAGATTTTCAAAAGTTATCCACAATCTGTGAAAAACTTTTGTGTTTAAGTTATAATTAAGCTAGTCAGTTTATACTTTCAGTAATTTCAAACATATGGAGGCAAATATGAAACATTTAAAAACATTTTATAAAAAATGGTTTCAATTATTAGTTGTTATCGTCATTAGCTTTTTTAGTGGAGCCTTGGGTAGTTTTTCAATAATTCAACTAACTCAAAAAAGTGGTGTAAGTAGCTCGAACAACAACAGCACTATTACACAGACTGCCTATAAAAACGAAAATTCAACCACTCAGGCTGTTAATAAAGTAAAAGATGCTGTTGTTTCTGTTATTACTTATTCGGCAAACAGACAAAATAGCGTATTTGGCAATGATGATACTGATACAGATTCCCAGCAAATCTCTAGTGAAGGATCTGGAGTTATTTATAAAAAGAATGACAAAGAAGCTTACATTGTCACCAACAATCACGTTATAAATGGTGCTAGTAAAGTAGATATTCGCTTATCAGATGGAACTAAAGTGCCTGGAGAAATTGTTGGAGCCGACACTTTCTCTGATATTGCTGTCGTCAAAATCTCTTCAGAAAAAGTTACAACAGTAGCTGAGTTTGGTGATTCTAGTAAGTTAACCGTAGGAGAAACTGCTATTGCTATTGGTAGCCCATTGGGTTCTGAATATGCAAATACTGTCACTCAGGGTATCGTATCTAGTCTCAATCGAAATGTATCTTTAAAATCTGAAGATGGACAAGCCATTTCTACAAAAGCCATCCAAACTGATACTGCTATTAACCCAGGTAACTCTGGTGGTCCACTGATCAATATCCAAGGACAGGTTATCGGAATTACCTCAAGTAAAATTGCCACAAATGGAGGAACATCTGTAGAAGGCCTTGGTTTCGCAATCCCTGCAAATGATGCTATCAATATTATTGAACAGTTAGAAAAGAACGGAAAAGTGACGCGTCCAGCTTTGGGCATCCAAATGGTCAATCTCTCAAATATTAATACAAGTGATATTAGAAGACTTAATATTCCAAGCAGTGTAACTTCTGGTGTAGTTGTTCGTTCTGTACAAAGTAATATGCCTGCCAATGGTCACCTTGAAAAATACGATGTTATTACAAAAGTGGACGACAAAGATATTGCTTCATCAACAGACTTACAAAGCGCTCTTTACAATCATTCTATCGGAGACACCATTAAGATAACTTATTATCGTAACGGTAAAGAAGAAACTACATCTATTAAACTTGACAAGAGTTCAGGTGATTTAGAATCTTAATTGACATCTATGTAAAGAAACCTTTACATAATAGAAAAGATGTGTTAGTGTAGAATCATGGAAAAATTTGAAATGATTTCTATCACGGATATACAAAAAAATCCCTATCAACCTCGAAAAGAATTTGATAGAGAAAAATTACATGAACTAGCACAGTCTATCAGAGAAAATGGGGTCATTCAACCGATTATTGTTCGTCAATCTCCTGTTATTGGTTATGAAATCCTTGCAGGAGAGAGACGCTATCGTGCTTCACTTTTAGCTGGTCTAAGGTCTATCCCAGCTGTTGTTAAACAACTTTCAGACCAAGAGATGATGGTCCAGTCCATCATTGAAAATTTACAGAGAGAAAATTTGAATCCAATAGAAGAAGCACGCGCCTATGAATCTCTCGTAGAGAAAGGATTTACCCATGCTGAAATTTCAGATAAAATGGGCAAGTCTCGTCCTTACATCAGCAACTCCATTCGTTTACTTTCCTTGCCAGAACCGATCCTATCAGAAGTAGAAACTGGCAGACTATCACAAGCCCATGCGCGTTCTCTAGTTGGGTTGAATAAGGAACAACAAGACTATTTCTTTCAACGAATTATAGAAGAAGACATTTCTGTAAGGAAGTTAGAAGCTCTTCTGACAGATAAAAAACAAAAGAAACAGCAAAAAACTGATCATTTCATACAAAATGAAGAAGAACAGTTAAAAAAACTACTCGGATTAGATGTAGAAATCAAACTGTCTAAAAAAGATAGTGGAAAAATCATTATTCCTTTTTCAAATCAAGAAGAATATAGTAGAATTATCAACAGCCTGAAATAAGGCTGTTCTTTTATTTTTTTATCTCACAATGTTATCCACTATTTTTTTCGATAAAAAGCTTAATAAATCAATAGTTTTTAATTTTATCCCCAACCTGTGGATAAAACTTGATAACATTGTGGATTATTTTTCACAGCTTGTGGAAAATTCTTACTATCTATGGTAAAATAAGTCTAGCATTAAACTTTTAAACAAGTAGTAAAGGAGGAGAACGGATTGAAAGAAAAACAATTTTGGAATCGTATCTTAGAATTTGCGCAAGAAAGACTGACTCGATCCATGTATGATTTCTATGCTATTCAAGCTGAACTCATCAAGGTAGAGGAAAATGTTGCTACTATATTTTTACCACGATCTGAAATGGAAATGGTCTGGGAAAAACAACTAAAAGATATCATTGTAGTAGCTGGTTTTGAGATTTATGATGCTGAAATAACTCCCCACTATATTTTCACAAAACCTCAAGATACGACTATCTCACAAGTTGAAGAAGCTACAAATTCAACTTTATATGACTATAGTCCAAAGTTATCATCTATTCCTTATTCGGATACTGGATTAAAAGAGAAGTATACCTTTGATAATTTTATTCAAGGGGATGGAAATGTTTGGGCTGTATCAGCTGCTTTAGCTGTCTCTGAAGATTTGGCTCTGACCTATAACCCTCTTTTTATCTATGGAGGACCGGGACTTGGTAAGACTCACTTATTAAACGCTATTGGAAATGAAATTCTAAAAAATATTCCGAATGCGCGTGTTAAATATATCCCTGCCGAAAGCTTTATCAATGACTTTCTTGACCACCTAAGACTTGGAGAAATGGAAAAGTTCAAAAAGACCTACCGTAGTCTTGATCTTTTGTTAATCGATGATATCCAGTCACTTAGCGGAAAAAAAGTTGCAACTCAAGAAGAATTTTTCAATACTTTTAATGCCCTTCATGACAAGCAAAAACAGATTGTCCTAACGAGTGATCGAAGTCCAAAACATCTAGAAGGTCTCGAGGAGAGGCTTGTCACGCGCTTTAGTTGGGGATTGACACAAACTATCACCCCCCCTGACTTTGAAACACGTATTGCTATTTTACAAAGTAAAACAGAACATTTAGGCTACAATTTCCAAAGTGATACTCTAGAATACCTAGCTGGGCAATTTGATTCAAATGTTCGAGATCTTGAGGGAGCCATCAACGACATCACTTTAATTGCCAGAGTAAAAAAAATCAAAGATATCACTATTGATATTGCTGCAGAAGCTATTAGAGCTCGCAAACAAGATGTTAGCCAAATGCTCGTCATCCCAATTGACAAAATCCAAAATGAAGTTGGTAACTTTTATGGTGTTAGCGTCAAAGAAATGAAGGGAAGCAGACGACTTCAAAATATTGTTTTGGCTCGTCAAGTAGCCATGTATTTATCTAGAGAACTAACAGATAATAGTCTTCCAAAAATTGGGAAGGAATTTGGTGGAAAAGATCATACAACAGTCATTCATGCCCATGCAAAAATTAAATCTTTGATTGATGAAGACGATAATTTACGTTTAGAAATTGAATCAATCAAAAAGAAAATCAAATAACTTGTGGATAACTTTCGCTTTTTTATCTTTTTTATCCACATTTTTTAAACAAGCCAAAAATCTTGATATGACTTACTTTAAGTCTGTTTTCCACAGATTTCACAGACTCTATTATTACTATTATCCTTCTAATACTAAAAATAAATAAAGGAGAATCCATGATTCATTTTTCAATTAATAAAAATTTATTTCTACAAGCCTTAAATACAACTAAAAGAGCTATTAGCTCTAAAAATGCCATTCCTATTTTATCAACTGTCAAAATTGACGTAACCAATGAAGGTGTTACTTTAATTGGTTCAAATGGTCAAATTTCAATTGAAAATTTTATTTCTCAAAAAAATGAAGATGCTGGTTTGTTAATTACTTCTTTAGGTTCAATTCTTCTTGAAGCTTCTTTCTTCATCAATGTGGTATCTAGTCTACCTGATGTGACTCTTGATTTTAAAGAAATTGAACAAAATCAAATTGTTTTAACCAGTGGAAAATCAGAAATTACCCTAAAAGGAAAAGATAGCGAACAGTACCCACGAATCCAAGAAATTTCAGCAAGCACTCCTTTGGTTCTTGAAATAAAATTACTTAAGAAAATTATCAATGAAACAGCTTTTGCTGCAAGTACACAAGAGAGTCGTCCAATTTTGACAGGAGTTCACTTCGTATTGAGCCAACACAAAGAGCTAAAAACAGTTGCGACAGACTCTCATCGTCTAAGTCAGAAAAAATTAACTCTTGAAAAAAATAGTGATGATTTTGATGTCGTGATTCCTAGCCGTTCTCTACGCGAATTTTCAGCAGTATTTACAGACGATATTGAAACTGTAGAGATTTTCTTTGCCAATAACCAAATCCTCTTTAGAAGCGAAAATATTAGCTTTTATACACGTTTGTTAGAAGGTAACTATCCTGATACAGATCGTTTGATTCCAACAGACTTTAACACTACAATTACTTTTGATGTGGTAAACTTACGTCAGTCAATGGAACGTGCTCGTCTTTTATCAAGTGCGACTCAAAATGGCACTGTGAAGCTTGAAATTAAAGGTGGGGTTGTTAGTGCCCATGTTCACTCTCCAGAAGTTGGTAAAGTAAACGAAGAAATCGATACTGATCAGGTTACTGGTGAAGATTTGACCATTAGTTTCAACCCAACTTACTTGATTGATTCTCTTAAAGCTTTAAATAGCGAAAAGGTGACCATTAGCTTTATCTCAGCTGTTCGTCCATTTACTCTTGTGCCAGCAGATACTGACGAGGACTTCATGCAGCTCATCACCCCAGTTCGTACAAATTAAGTTAAAGAGGTTGAGCCTAGCTCGCCTCTTTTATGATATAATCGAAAAAGAAAAGGAGAATAGTATGTATCAAGTTGGAAATTTTGTTGAGATGAAAAAACCACATGCTTGTACTATCAAGTCAACTGGTAAAAAAGCAAATCGTTGGGAAATTACACGTGTAGGAGCAGATATCAAAATCAAATGTAGCAATTGTGACCATGTTGTCATGATGGGACGCTATGATTTTGATCGAAAAATGAATAAAATTATTGACTGAAATCCCTTAGTTAGAGAGTTAGCAAGTTTTCCCTTTTTGTGTTATAATATTAGGGATTGAAATGAAAACGGAGAATGAGAAAATATGGCTTTAACAGCAGGTATCGTTGGTTTGCCAAACGTTGGTAAATCAACACTATTTAATGCAATTACAAAAGCAGGAGCAGAGGCAGCAAACTACCCATTTGCGACTATTGATCCAAATGTTGGAATGGTGGAAGTTCCAGATGAACGCCTACAAAAATTGACTGAAATGATTACTCCTAAAAAGACAGTGCCAACAACATTTGAATTTACAGATATTGCAGGGATTGTAAAAGGAGCTTCAAAAGGAGAAGGGCTAGGGAATAAATTCTTGGCCAATATTCGTGAAGTAGATGCGATTGTTCACGTAGTTCGTGCTTTTGATGATGAAAATGTCATGCGCGAGCAAGGACGTGAAGACTCCTTTGTGGATCCACTTGCAGATATTGATACAATTAATCTGGAATTGATTCTTGCTGACTTAGAATCAGTCAATAAACGCTATGTGCGTGTAGAAAAGATGGCACGTACGCAAAAAGATAAAGAATCAGTAGCTGAGTTTAATGTTCTTCAAAAGATTAAACCAGTCCTTGAAGATGGAAAATCAGCTCGCACCATCGAATTTACAGATGAAGAACAAAAAGTTGTCAAAGGTCTTTTCCTTTTGACAACTAAACCAGTTCTTTATGTTGCTAATGTTGACGAGGATGTGGTTTCAGAACCTGACTCTATCGACTATGTCAAACAAATTCGTGAATTTGCAGCGACAGAAAATGCTGAAGTAGTCGTCATTTCTGCGCGTGCTGAGGAAGAAATTTCTGAATTGGACGATGAAGATAAAAAAGAGTTTCTTGAAGCCATTGGTTTGACAGAATCAGGTGTAGATAAGTTGACGCGTGCAGCTTACCACTTGCTTGGATTGGGAACTTACTTCACAGCCGGTGAAAAAGAAGTTCGCGCTTGGACTTTCAAACGTGGTATGAAGGCTCCTCAAGCAGCTGGGATTATCCACTCAGACTTTGAAAAAGGATTTATTCGTGCAGTAACCATGTCATATGAGGATTTAGTGAAATACGGATCTGAAAAGGCCGTAAAAGAAGCTGGACGCTTGCGTGAAGAAGGAAAAGAATATATCGTTCAAGATGGCGATATCATGGAATTCCGCTTTAATGTCTAAAAAATTAATAAATAGTGTCAATTAGGTTGGAAAAAAATTCCAACCCTTTTGGCTTTTGAAAGGAAAAATAAATGACTAAATTACTTGTAGGCTTGGGAAATCCAGGGGATAAATATTTTGAAACCAAACATAATGTTGGTTTTATGTTGATTGACCAACTAGCGAAGAAACAGAATGTTACTTTTACACACGATAAGATATTTCAAGCTGATCTAGCATCCTTTTTCCTAAATGGAGAAAAAATTTATCTTGTCAAACCAACGACATTTATGAATGAAAGTGGGAAAGCAGTTCATGCTTTATTGACTTACTATGGTTTGGATATTGAAGATTTACTCGTCATTTACGACGATCTTGACATGGAAGTTGGAAAGATTCGTTTAAGAGCAAAGGGCTCCGCAGGTGGTCATAATGGTATCAAGTCTATTATTCAACATATTGGAACCCAAACCTTTAATCGTGTTAAGATTGGAATCGGAAGACCTAAAAATGGCATGTCAGTTGTTCACCATGTTTTGAGTACCTTTGATAAGAATGATTATATCGGTATTTTACAGTCTATTGACAAGGTTGACGATTCTGTAAACTACTATTTACAAGAGAAAAATTTTGAGAAAACGATGCAGAGGTATAACGGATAAATGGTGACCTTATTAGATTTATTCTCAGAAAATAATCAGATAAAAAAATGGCATCAAAATCTGACAGATAAGAAAAGACAATTAATGTTAGGATTGTCAACTTCTACAAAAGCTTTAGCAATTGCTAGTAGTTTGAGACAGGAAGATAAGATTGTGTTATTGACGTCAACTTATGGAGAAGCAGAAGGACTTGTTAGTGATCTTATCTCTATCTTGGGTGAGGAACTTGTCTATCCATTTTTGGTAGATGACTCCCCTATGGTCGAGTTTTTGATGTCTTCACAAGAAAAAATCATTTCACGGGTTGAAGCCTTGCGTTTTTTGACTGATTCATCTAAGAAAGGGATTTTAGTTTGTAATATCGCAGCAAGTCGATTGATTTTACCGTCTCCAAATGTATTCAAAGATAGTATTGTAAAAATAACAGTTGGTGAAGAATATGACCAACACGCGCTTATCCATCAGTTAAAGGAAATAGGCTATCGAAAAGTTACTCAAGTACAAACTCAGGGTGAATTTAGTCTGCGAGGAGATATTTTAGATATTTTTGAAATATCCCAGTTAGAACCTTGCCGAATTGAGTTTTTTGGTGATGAAATTGATGGTATTAGGTCATTTGAAGTAGAAACACAACTATCAAAAGAAAATCAGACAGAACTCACCATTTTTCCAGCTAGTGATATGCTTTTGAGAGAAAAGGATTATCAACGAGGTCAGTCAGCTTTAGAGAAACAAATTTCAAAAACTTTATCACCTATTTTAAAATCATACTTAGAAGAAATTCTTTCAAGTTTTCACCAAAAACAAAGTCATGCAGATTCTCGGAAATTTTTATCTTTGTGTTATGACAAGATATGGACTGTTTTTGACTATATTGAAAAAGATACCCCAATATTCTTTGATGATTACCAGAAATTGATGAATCAGTATGAAGTCTTTGAAAGAGAATTAGCGCAGTACTTTACAGAAGAATTACAGAATAGTAAAGCATTTTCTGATATGCAGTATTTTGCTGATATTGAACAAATCTATAAAAAACAAAGTCCAGTGACCTTTTTCTCTAATCTTCAAAAAGGTTTAGGAAATCTCAAATTTGACAAAATTTATCAATTCAATCAATATCCTATGCAGGAATTTTTCAATCAATTTTCTTTTCTAAAAGAAGAAATTGAACGATACAAAAAAATGGATTACACCATTATTCTGCAGTCTAGCAATTCAATGGGAAGTAAAACATTGGAGGATGTGTTAGAGGAATATCATATTAAATTGGATTCTAGAGATAAGTCAAGAATCTGTCAAGAATCTGTAAACTTAATCGAGGGCAATCTCAGACATGGTTTTCATTTTGTAGATGAAAAAATTCTGGTGATAACTGAACATGAGATTTTTCAAAAGAAATTGAAACGTCGTTTTCGAAGACAACATGTTTCAAACGCAGAGAGATTAAAAGATTACAATGAACTTGAAAAAGGAGATTATGTTGTTCACCATATCCATGGAATTGGTCAGTATCTAGGGATTGAAACAATTGAAATCAAAGGGATTCACCGTGATTATGTCAGTGTTCAATACCAAAACGGGGATCTAATCTCTATCCCAGTGGAACAGATTCATCTACTTTCCAAATATATTTCAAGTGATGGGAAAGCTCCAAAACTCAATAAATTAAATGATGGTCATTTCAAAAAAGCAAAGCAAAAAGTTAAGAACCAGGTAGAGGATATAGCTGACGATTTAATTAAACTTTATTCTGAACGCAGCCAGTTGAAGGGTTTTGCTTTCTCAGCTGATGATGAGGATCAACATGCTTTTGATGATGCCTTCCCTTATGTTGAAACGGATGATCAACTTCGTAGTGTTGAGGAAATCAAGAGAGATATGCAGGCTTCTCAGCCAATGGATCGACTTTTAGTTGGGGATGTTGGTTTTGGAAAGACTGAAGTTGCTATGCGTGCAGCCTTTAAGGCAGTCAATGATCACAAACAGGTTGTCGTTCTAGTTCCGACGACGGTTTTAGCGCAACAGCACTATACAAATTTTAAGGAACGATTCCAAAATTTTGCAGTTAATATTGATGTATTGAGTCGTTTTAGAAGTAAAAAAGAGCAGACCGAAACACTTGAAAAATTGAAAAACGGTCAAGTTGATATTTTGATTGGAACACATCGTGTTTTGTCAAAAGATGTTGTGTTTGCTGATTTGGGCTTGATGATTATTGATGAAGAACAGCGATTTGGTGTCAAGCATAAGGAAACCTTGAAAGAACTGAAAAAACAAGTGGATGTCCTGACCTTGACAGCAACGCCAATTCCTCGTACCCTTCACATGTCTATGCTGGGAATCAGAGATTTGTCTGTTATTGAAACTCCGCCGACTAATCGTTATCCAGTGCAAACCTATGTCTTAGAAAAGAATGATAGTGTGATTCGTGATGCTGTCTTGCGTGAAATGGAGCGTGGAGGTCAAGTTTACTATCTTTACAATAAAGTTGACACGATTGACCAGAAGGTTTCAGAATTACAGGAGTTAATTCCAGAGGCTTCGATTGGTTATGTTCATGGTCGCATGAGTGAAATCCAGTTGGAAAATACTCTATTAGACTTTATTGAGGGACAATACGATATCTTGGTGACGACTACCATTATTGAGACAGGGGTGGACATTCCAAATGCCAATACTTTATTTATTGAAAATGCGGATCATATGGGCTTGTCAACCTTGTATCAGTTAAGAGGAAGAGTAGGTCGTAGTAATCGTATTGCTTACGCCTATCTCATGTATCGTCCAGAAAAATCAATCAGTGAAGTCTCTGAGAAGAGATTAGAAGCCATCAAAGGATTTACAGAATTGGGATCCGGATTTAAGATTGCTATGCGAGATCTTTCGATTCGTGGAGCAGGGAATCTCCTAGGAAAATCCCAGTCTGGTTTCATTGATTCTGTTGGTTTTGAATTGTATTCGCAGTTATTAGAGGAAGCTATTGCTAAACGAAACGGTAACGCTAACACAAGAACCAAAGGGAATGCTGAGTTGATTTTGCAAATTGATGCCTATCTTCCTGATACTTATATTTCAGACCAACGACATAAGATTGAAATTTATAAAAAAATTCGTCAAATTGACAACCGTGTCAATTATGAGGAGTTACAAGAAGAGCTGATGGACCGTTTTGGAGAATACCCAGATGTGGTTGCTTATCTTTTAGAGATTGGTTTAGTCAAATCATATTTGGACAAGGTCTTTGTTCAACGTGTGGAAAGAAAAGAGAATAAGATTACAGTTCAATTTGAAAAAGTCACTCAACGACTGTTTTTAGCTCAAGATTATTTTAAAGCTTTATCCGCAACGAACTTAAAAGCAGGCATCGCTGAGAATAAGGGATTAATGGAGCTTGTATTTGATGTCCAAAATAAGAAAGATTATGAAATTTTAGAAGGTCTGCTGATTTTTGGAGAAAGTTTATTAGAGATAAAAGAGTCTAAGAAAGAAAATTCCACTTGATATTTTTCTTCTATAAAATAGATAAAAATGGTACAATAATAAGTTGAGGTAATAAGGATGAGATTAGACAAATATTTAAAAGTATCGCGAATTATCAAGCGTCGTACAGTCGCAAAAGAAGTAGCAGATAAAGGCAGAATCAAGGTGAATGGAATCTTGGCCAAAAGTTCAACGGATTTGAAAGTTAATGACCAAGTTGAAATTCGTTTTGGAAACAAGTTGCTACTTGTAAAAGTACTAGAGATGAAAGATAGTACAAAAAAAGAAGATGCAGCAGGCATGTATGAAATTATCAGTGAAACACGGGTAGAAGAAAATGTCTAAAAATATTGTACAATTGAATAATTCTTTTATTCAAAATGAATATCAACGTCGTCGCTACCTGATGAAAGAACGACAAAAACGGAATCGTTTTATGGGGTGGGTATTGATTTTGATTATGCTATTATTTATCTTGCCAACTTTTAATTTAGCGCAGAGCTATCAGCAATTACTCCAAAGACGTCAGCAATTAGCAGACTTGCAAACTCAGTATCAAACCTTGAGTGATGAAAAGGATAAGGAGACAGAATTTGCTACCAAGTTGAAAGATGAGGATTATGCTGCCAAATATACACGAGCGAAGTACTATTATTCTAAGTCGAGGGAAATAGTTTATACGATTCCTGACTTGCTTCAAAGGTGATAAAATGGAAAATTTACTAGACGTAATTGAGAAATTTTTGAGTTTATCAGATGAAAAGCTGGAAGAGTTGGCTGATAAAAATCAATTATTGCGTTTACAAGAAGAAAAGGAAAGGAAGAATGCGTAAATTCTTAATTATTTTGTTGCTACCAAGTTTTTTGACCATTTCAAAAGTTGTTAGTACAGAAAAAGAAGTAGTCTATACTTCGAAAGAAATTTATTACCTTTCACAATCTGACTTTGGTATTTATTTTAGAGAAAAATTAAGTTCTCCCATGGTTTATGGAGAGGTTCCTGTTTATGCGAATGAAGATTTAGTAGTGGAATCTGGAAAATTGACTCCCAAAACAAGTTTTCAAATAACTGAGTGGCGCTTAAATAAACAAGGAATTCCGGTATTTAAGTTATCTAACCATCAATTTATAGCTGCAGACAAACGATTTTTATATGACCAGTCAGAGGTAACTCCTACAATAAAAAAAGTATGGTTAGAATCTGACTTTAAACTGTATAATAGTCCTTATGACTTAAAAGAAGTGAAATCATCCTTATCAGCTTATTCGCAAGTATCGATTGACAAGACCATGTTTGTAGAAGGAAGAGAATTTCTACATATTGATCAGGTTGGATGGGTAGCTAAAGAATCAACTTCTGAAGAAGATAATCGGATGAGTAAAGTCCAAGAAATGTTATCGGAAAAATATCAGAAAGATTCATTCTCTATTTACGTTAAGCAACTGACTACTGGAAAAGAAGCTGGTATCAATCAAGATGAAAAGATGTATGCAGCTAGCGTTTTGAAACTCCCTTATCTCTACTATGCGCAAGAAAAAATAAATGAGGGTCTTTATCAGTTAGATACGACTGTAAAATACGTATCTGCAGTCAATGATTTTCCAGGTTCTTATAAACCAGAGGGAAGTGGTAGCCTCCCTAAAAAAGAGGATAATAAAGAGTATTTTCTCAAGGACTTAATCACAAAAGTATCTAAAGAATCTGATAATGTAGCTCATAATATATTGGGTTATTACATTTCAAACCAATCTGATGCCACATTTAAGTCTAAGATGTCTGCTATTATGGGAGATGATTGGGATCCAAAAGAAAAATTGATTTCTTCCAAGATGGCTGGGAAGGTTATGGAAGCCATTTATAATCAAAATGGATTTGTGCTAGAGTCTTTGACTAAAACAGATTTTGATAATCAGCGAATTGCCAAAGGTGTTTCTGTGAAGGTAGCTCATAAAATTGGGGATGCGGACGAATTTAAGCATGATACGGGTGTTGTCTACGCAGATTCTCCATTTATTCTTTCTATTTTCACTAAGAATTCTGATTATGATACAATTTCTCAGATATCCAAGGATGTTTATGAGGTTCTAAAATGAGGGAACAAGATTTTTTAAATCATTTTCTCAAGAAGGGATATTTCAAAAAGCATACTAAGGTGGTGCTAGCTCTTTCTGGTGGGTTAGATTCTATGTTTCTATTTAAGGTATTATCTACTTATCAAAAAGAGTTAGAAATTGAATTGATTCTAGCTCATGTGAATCATAAGCAGAGAGTAGAATCAGATTGGGAAGAACAGGAATTAAGGAAGTTGGCTGCTGAAGCAGAGCTTCCTATTTATATCAGCGATTTTTCAGGAGAATTTTCAGAAGCGCGTGCTCGACATTTTCGTTATGATTTTTTTCAAGAGATCATGAAAAAGACAGGTGCGACAGCCTTAGTTACTGCCCACCATGCTGATGACCAGGTGGAAACGATTTTGATGCGTTTGATTCGAGGCACTCGTTTGCGCTATCTATCAGGAATTAAGGAGAAGCAAGTAGTAGGAGAGATAGAAATCATTCGGCCCTTCTTGCATTTTCAGAAAAAAGACTTTCCTTCAATTTTTCACTTTGAAGATACATCAAATAAGGAAAATCATTATTTTCGAAATCGTATTCGAAACTCTTACTTACCAGAATTAGAAAAAGAAAATCCTCGATTTAGAGATGCAATCTTAGGTATCGGTAATGAAATTTTAGATTATGATTTGGCAATAGCTGAATTATCAAAGAATATTGATGTAGAAAATTTAGAGCAGCTATTGTCTTACTCTGAGTCTACACAAAGAGTTTTACTTCAAACTTATTTGAATCGTTTTCCAGATTTGAATCTTACAAAAGTTCAGTTTGAAGAAGTTCGGCAGATTTTAAAATCTAAAAGTCAGTATCGTCATCCGCTAAAAAATAGCTATGAATTGATAAAAGAGTACCAACATTTTCAGATTTGTAAAATCAGTCCGCAGGCTGATGAAAAGGAGGATGAACTTGTGTTACACTATCAAAATCAGGTAGCTTATCAAGGATATTTATTTTCCTTTGGACTTCCATTAGAAGGTGAATCAATTCAACGAATACCTGTTTCACGGGAAACATCAATACTCATTCGTCATCGAAAAAGAGGAGATTTTTTTATTCAAAATGGGCATAGAAAAAAACTCAGACGTCTATTTATTGATTTGAAAATCCCTATGGAAAAGCGAAAATCAGCTCTGATTATTGAGCAATTTGGTGAAATTGTCTCAATTTTGGGAATTGCGACCAGTAATTTGAGTAAAAACACGAAAAATGATATAATGAACACTGTACTTTATATAGAAAAAATAGATAGGTAAAAAAATGTTAGAAAACGATATTAAAAAAATCCTCGTTTCACACGATGAAATTACAGAAGCTGCTAAAAAATTAGGTGCTCAATTAACCAAAGACTATGCAGGAAAAAATCCAATTTTAGTTGGGATTTTAAAAGGATCTATTCCTTTTATGGCTGAATTGGTCAAACATATCGACACACATATTGAAATGGACTTCATGATGGTTTCTAGCTACCATGGTGGAACAGCAAGTAGTGGTGTTATCAATATTAAACAAGATGTGACTCAAGATATCAAAGGAAGACATGTTCTATTTGTAGAAGATATTATTGATACAGGTCAAACTTTGAAGAATTTACGAGATATGTTTATTGCAAGAGAAGCAGCTTCTGTTAACATTGCAACCTTGTTGGATAAACCAGAAGGACGTGTTGTAGAAATTGAGGCAGACTATACCTGCTTTACTATTCCAAATGAGTTTGTAGTCGGTTATGGGTTAGACTATAAAGAAAATTATCGTAACCTTCCTTATGTTGGAGTATTGAAAGAAGAAGTGTATTCAAATTAGAAAGAACAATTTTTAATGAAAAAACAAAATAATGGTTTAATTAAAAATCCTTTTCTATGGTTATTACTTATTTTTCTCCTAGTTACAGGTTATCAGTATTTTAGTACAGGTAGTGTTGCAGGGAAAAGTGAGCAAATTAATTATACAGAATTGGTAAAAGAAATTACCGATGACAATGTAAAAGAATTAACCTACCAACCAAATGGCAGTGTTATCGAAGTTTCAGGTGTTTATAAAAATCCTAAAACAAGTAAAGAAGAAACAGGTATCCAGTTCTTTTCTCCTTCTGCTACAACAGTAGAGAAATTTTCAAGTATTATTCTTCCTTCAGATACTACAGTATCAGAATTGCAAAAACTTGCTTCTGACCATAAGGCAGAAGTAACTGTTAAGCATGAAAGTTCAAGTGGTATGTGGATTAATATTCTTGTATCCATTGTGCCATTCGGTATTCTATTCTTCTTCCTATTCTCTATGATGGGAAATATGGGAGGAAATAATAGCCGTAACCCAATGAGTTTTGGACGTAGTAAGGCTAAAGCTGCAAATAAAGAAGATATTAAAGTAAGATTTTCAGATGTTGCTGGAGCTGAGGAAGAAAAACAAGAACTAGTTGAAGTTGTTGAATTTTTAAAAGATCCAAAACGATTTACAAAACTTGGAGCCCGTATTCCAGCAGGTGTTCTTTTGGAGGGACCTCCGGGAACAGGTAAAACTTTGCTTGCTAAGGCAGTAGCCGGAGAAGCAGGTGTTCCATTCTTTAGTATCTCAGGTTCTGACTTTGTAGAAATGTTTGTCGGAGTTGGAGCTAGTCGTGTTCGTTCTCTTTTTGAAGATGCCAAAAAAGCAGCACCAGCTATTATCTTTATTGATGAAATTGATGCTGTTGGACGTCAACGTGGAGTCGGTCTTGGCGGAGGTAATGACGAACGTGAACAAACCTTGAACCAACTCTTGATTGAGATGGACGGTTTTGAGGGAAATGAAGGGATTATCGTTATCGCTGCGACAAACCGTTCAGATGTACTTGATCCTGCCCTTTTGCGTCCAGGACGTTTTGATAGAAAAGTATTGGTTGGTCGCCCTGATGTTAAAGGTCGTGAAGCAATCTTGAAAGTTCATGCTAAGAACAAGCCTTTAGCAGAAGATGTTGATTTGAAATTAGTGGCTCAACAAACTCCAGGTTTTGTTGGTGCTGATTTAGAGAATGTATTGAATGAAGCGGCTTTAGTCGCTGCTCGTCGCAATAAATCAATAATTGATGCCTCAGATATTGATGAAGCAGAAGATAGAGTTATTGCTGGTCCTTCTAAGAAAGATAAGACAGTTTCACAAAAAGAACGTGAATTGGTTGCTTACCATGAGGCAGGACATACTATTGTTGGTCTAGTCTTATCGAATGCTCGTGTTGTTCATAAAGTTACCATCGTACCACGTGGACGTGCAGGTGGTTATATGATTGCACTTCCTAAGGAAGATCAAATGCTTCTATCCAAAGAAGATATGAAAGAGCAACTGGCTGGCTTAATGGGTGGACGTGTAGCTGAAGAAATTATTTTTAATGTACAAACTACGGGAGCCTCAAACGACTTTGAACAAGCTACACAGATGGCGCGTGCAATGGTCACTGAATATGGTATGAGTGAAAAACTAGGTCCAGTTCAATATGAGGGCAATCATGCTATGTTTGGTGCACAGAGTCCTCAAAAATCAATTTCAGAACAAACAGCTTATGAAATAGACGAAGAGGTTCGTTCATTATTGAATGAAGCACGAAATAAAGCTGCTGAAATTATTCAGTCAAATCGTGAAACTCACAAGTTGATTGCAGAAGCATTATTGAAATACGAAACATTGGATAGTACACAAATTAAATCTCTTTACGAAACAGGAAAGATGCCTGAAACAGTAGAAGAAGAATCACATGCATTATCTTATGATGAAGTAAAGTCAAAAATGAATGATGAAAAATAACCCAAAGAGAGGCATAGTCCACTGAAAAAATAGGTCTCTTACTTTTAATGAAATGAAAACCGAGGAATCTCTCGTTAATTTGAGCGAGTTCCTCGGTTATTTTGTATTTATT
>MKYF01000016.1 GCA_001914195.1 Streptococcus mitis
TCGCTTTTCATTATAGGTTATATGGGACTTTTTTTCTACACAAAAATAGGCTCCATAATATCCATAGGGGATTTACCCACTACAAATATTATAGAGCCAAACTTTTTAATAACTTAATTAAGTTTAGTTCAGTTAAGTTTTTTTCATTTTCTTGACTATTATAGTCAGGATTTTTTTGTTTCGCCTTTTTAAAGTACAAATTCAAATCTTTTTTTGAAACGACTAGTTGCTTCATTATCTCTTCTATTGAAAAATTACTTTTTATTAAGTTGTGAGTCTTTTCCAATTCTATTTTATCATCATAAATTACTATATTATTTTTAAATCTATCTAAAGGATATTTTTCGAGACCAGGTATTGAAGAAAATACTTTCAGCAATTGGTACTTTAAAGTATTTTTGTATAAACAGTGATAATAAATAGTCTCCTGATAATCTATTTTAAAACTTTCTACTTCAGGGGAAGGGACTAGACAATTACCTTGATCTAAATACATAGCATACATTCGTCAATTGTAAGATGACGATATCGAAGTTGTACTAATTGCCAATCAATATTAGTCTGGTATTGATTTAAACTATAAGGCATAGTTTTGACACGATTTGCATCATCGTCGGTAAGTTTAATATAAAAATCGGGATTAGGATTATAAATAAAAAATCTTCCGTCTTCATTTTCAATGAAGAACCAATTTTTATAATCTTTTAAAACATGAAAATACTGCTCTTTGATATTTAAGTCGGTATGATTAAACTTTTGAAACAACTTATTTATTAACTCAAAAGGAGCAAAGGAGTATTTAGGAGTATTTATAGAGCCATTTCTAGCATATATTAATCCTTTTGGTAATACAGTATCTTTCTTAGGCTTATAATCTTTTGTTAAAAATACAGGAATTTTATCTGTATCATGAATAATTAAGATGTCAATTTCTTTGTTGTCTATAGTTTCAGTTTGTATGCTAATTTTAATTTGATTATTTGTTGATATAAAGAGTTTATGTAGTAAATCTGTTAGATATTCTTCATTTCTTCTATTATCATCATTGTTTACACCGATTATATCTAAAGTGATATTATCAATTCCAAAGATGATATAACAATCTTCGTGATGTGATGTATTGACAAAATTTAAGATATCACGCACCAATTAGTTTTTGAATGATGCCATTTTTGTTTAAAATCATGAAACTCATCTTCGGGAGTATTCAATAGTAAATGTATTTGATCTAGACTCAGCATTTTTATTTCTCCAAATATTAGTTTACAGAAATTTTATCATAGAATCAGAGAAAGTCAATCATAACTATATTAGCTGTGATACCTTTTCCAAATCTTCCCTGTTATCCTAATATCATTCATAGAAAATCAATTTTTGATTTTCTATGGGGGTTTGGGGGCGAAGTCACCAAGTTATCTTATCGTTGGCTGTCAAAACTAGAAGGTTTTGATAGGCTGGCGATATGATTTTTGGGATATTGTGGACACAATATATGAGCTCGCAAAGACCGAACAAGAAGCAAGTGAGGTCTTTAGGAAGCGTACTGACAATGTGAGGTAGACTTACACTGTCAGACAAGTAGAATGTTGAAGGGATATCAGAATGGGACAAGAAATTAAGTCAATCCGAAAGCAATTTAGAATTACGAGACAAGAAGAAAAACAGATAAAAGAAATGATGAGGGAACAAAAAGTGGATAGTTTCTCAGAATTTCTTCGTCAAAATTTATTGAAAAAGAATTATCAGGATAGAATTTTTGAAAGTTGGTTCTCCCTTTGGCAGTCTCAAAAGTTTGAACAGATTAGTCGAGATGTGTATGAAGTTCTGGTTATCGCAAGAGAAAATCATCAAGTGACTCAAGAGCACGTCTCAATCTTATTGACTTGCGTTCAAGAATTGATTGCAGAAGTGAATCAAGTGCAGCCACTCAGTCGTGAGTTCCGTGAAAAATATATGGGTTAGGAGGATGTAATGGTTTATCGCTATCGTACTAATCTCAAAAAAGTATTTCTAACTGATCCAGAATTACACCAATTGAATGAACGGATTGCTAAGAGCAATTGTCAAAATTTCTCAGTCTATGCCAGAAAAGTTTTACTTAATCCCAATATGTCATTTGTCACGATTAACACTGATACTTATGACCAGTTAGTTTTTGAATTGAGACGGATTGGAAATAACATAAATCAAATTGCGCGTGCGATTAATCAAAGCCATCTGATTTCTCAGGATCAATTACAAGAATTGAGTAAAGGAGTCGGAGAGTTAATTAAGGAAGTGGACAAAGAATTTCAAGTGGAGGTGAAAAGACTGAAGGAGTTTCATGGTAGTTACTAAACACTTTGCGACGCACGGAAAAAAATATCGTAGGCGTTTGATTAAATATATCCTCAATCCAGATAAAACAGATAATCTAAAATTAGTATCTGATTTTGGCATGAGTAATTACTTAGATTTTCCTAGCCATGCAGAAATGGTAGAAATGTACAATGTTAACTTTACTAATAACGACAAGTTGTACGAGTCCAGAGATGACCGACAAGAAAAACACCAACAAACTATTCATGCCCATCATCTCATCCAATCATTTTCTCCTGAAGATAATCTGACACCTGAAGAAATTAACCGCATTGGTTATGAGACCATGATGGAATTGACAGGAGGTCGTTTTAAGTTTATCGTAGCAACTCACACAGACAAAGATCATGTTCATAATCACATCCTAATCAACGCTATTGACCGCAATTCAGATAAAAAGTTGATATGGAACTATGCCTTGGAAAGAAACCTCCGTATGATTTCAGACCGTATTTCTAAAATGGCTGGTGCAAAAATTATTGAGAAACGTTATTCCTATCGAGATTATAAAAAATATAAGGAATCTAGTCATAAATTTGAATTGAAACAACGTCTTTATTTTTTGCTTCAGCAATCTAAATCATTTGATGATTTTTTAGAGAAAGCAAAGCAGTTGCATGTTCAGATTGATTTTAGTCAAAAGCATAGCCATTTTTTGATGACAGATAGAACGATGGTAAAACCAATTCGAGGTCGCCAACTTAGTAAACGAGATTTATATGATGAAGACTTTTTTAAAACATATTTTGCCAAACAAGAGATTGAAAGTCGTTTAAAATTTTTACTAAAGTCTGTTTATTCATTAGAAGAATTGCATGTAAAGGCTAAAGAGTTGAATCTAACCATCGAGTTAAAACAGAAAAATGTGATGTTTACCCTAGAAGAAGATGGCAAAAAGATAAGCCTGAGTCATAAAAAAATTAGAGATAAGAAATTGTACGATGTTTAATTTTTTAATCGTTATTTTGAAGATAGAGAAGTTAGAGATATTCAAGCATTAGAAAATCTTCAGGAAGATTTTCAGACTTTTCGAGAGGAGCAGCATAAGGAGAAAGTCTCCGCTGAAGAAATCGAGGAAGCCTTCAAGAAATACAAGGAAAAACGAGATGCTATCCATGAGTTTGAGATTGAACTTACGGATAATCAGATAGAGAAGTTGGTTGATGATGGTGTCTATATCCAGGTTTCGTTTGGTATCAAACAGAGTGGACTCATCTTTATTCCTAACTACCAGCTAGATATTTTTGAGGAAGACAATCATAAAAAATATAAAGTCTACATTCGAGAAACGTCTTCTTACTTTGTCTATAATAAAGAAAACATGGATAATAATTGTTTCATCAAGGGTAGGACCTTAATCAGACAATTGAGCAACGATAGCCAAAAACTCCCCTATAGACGACTAACTTTAAAAAGTCTTCAAGAGAAGATTTCTGAAATTAATCTTATGATTGAACTATCTAACACGAACAAACAATACCAAGAAATCAAAGATGAGCTTGTATTAGAAATTGCAGAGATTGATATGCAGCTAGAAGAAACCCAAGAAAAAATCGCCACCTTAAACAAGATGGCGGAAGTCCTTATCAATTTGAAGAGTGAAGATCATGAGACTAGAAAATTAGCTAAGTATGATTTTGCCCAAATGAACATGACGGAATCAATAATGTTAGATCGACTCAATACAGATATTTTAAAATTACAACAGGAACTTGGTAATGAAATTAATAAATATGAGGAGATAGCTAGAAGATTGGATTTGTTTGTGAAAATTATTAATACCAATAAATTTACAGTTCTAAAATTTCACGAGAATGCCTTACTAGAATAATATTATTTACGACTAATTCGTTAAAAGATAGAGAATAATTTCATTTATTTTTTGTTTACTAGTTTATTAAAATGGTCAGTATAGTGTGATTTTAACTTATCTTCTCCTAAAATATCGAAGACTTGTATGGCTTGTTTCATTTTTTCAATTCCACTGGTTGATTGGCAACGTTTAAATTCAAAGTAACCAGTTGCATAGAGAAAAACTGTTTGTTCATAAAAGTTTAGTTCATTATCCAACAATGTCTTTATCTTACTAATTAAATAGGAGCAATTAGAAAATTTTTCCTCATCTATACTAAGAATTAAACAATTTATAGCAAGTTGAGTGACCATTCGTTTATTGGTTTTATTCAGAGAAGAGTAGATATAATTCTTTAACAATTCCTTTGTCAATAAGAAGTAGGAATTGTAGTTAATTGTTCGTGCACAGTTACCAAATATAATAATCTCATAGTAACCCCATTTTTCGACTTTAAAAAGATAGTCTGTCAGTTGAAGTAGTTCTTCATCTGATGGAATGATCCTCGAATCCATTGTGTGCAGAATGGATTTTACCATAGTTTTCTCTAAAGGATCTAGAGTGTAATTTGTAGTGTCAGATAGTAGGCACGCTATATTATCAATACTTTGTGATGAGTATTGTTTACAAATATATTGAACTAGGTTAGCAAATGATTCACTATTAGTGTAGTCATCATCGTGTAAAATAAGAAACTCATCTAGGGTAACGTGCAACTTGTCTAAAACATTGATAAGCCTAATACAAGATATTTCTGATTCTCCACGTTCAAATCTAGAGATTTGAGATTTAGATAAATTACTATCAGCAATTGAAGATAAACTTATTTTCTTTCCTTTTCGAATTTTTCTGAGTGTTATACCAAGTTTTGATTTCATAATTTTCCCGTTTTCCCAACAAAAAAGTAATTGATTCTTATTTATTGTACAATAAATAAAAAATGAAAGGAAGTCTAAATATGAAGAAAATTTTAAAAAATTCCCTAATTTTATTGTTGGTTATGGATATTATTATTGTCGGTGGATAAAATGTTTAGGTGTACACCTAAGTCTTTAGATATCATCTAAAGACCTAGTACTGGTTGGAGGACACGATGTATTGGTTAAATTATTTTCCGGAGTATAGTTTAGAAACGTTTGAAGTAGAATAGATATTAAGGACCTATCTTTCTCTTATTCCAAAGACTCAGCTCCTGTAATAGAAAATTTAAATTTGACTATTGAGTCAGGACAGAGAATTGCACTAGTCGGTCAACCGGGGTCAGGAAAAAGTACGTTATAAAAAATACCATCAGAATTATATAAGATTGATACAGGAAAAGTTTTATTTGATGGTGTAAATATTAATCAAATAGATAAAAAAATATTAAGTCAAAATTTAGGAGTAGTTCCACAGGATTCATTTTTATTGAACAGAAGTATTCTTGATAATATAACTTTAAAGCACGAAGTTACTTCACAAAAGATAGAGGAAGTTTGTAAAGCAGTTCAAATCTATGATGAAATCATAGCTATGCCGATGAAATTTAATACTATCATCTCAGAGATGGGTTCAAATATTTTAGGTGGTCAAAGACAATGGATAGCACTGGCACGTGCATTAATAAATAATCTTAGTATTGTAATTTTAGATGAAGCAACTAGTACATTAGACACTATTAATGAGGAAAGAATAACAAAGTATATAAAAAGTCAGGGCTGTACTCAAATAATTGTAGCTCATAGATTGTCAACGATTAAGAATGCGAATATTATTTTTGTAATGAAAGGTGGTAAGATTGTTGAGTCAGGAAATCATAAGTACTTAATGGCTCTTGGTGGAGAGTACTACAGCTTATATACAAAAAGGAAATGAGGTGTACAGAAAATGAAGAAAGAAAATGAATATGTAATTTCAACAGCAGCCTTACTAGGGGTGATGATTGGAATAGTGTTTGCTATTTTTTTAGATTTTCCAGTTGAATATGGTATTTCTTTAGGTTTGTTGAATGGAATAGTATTGGGTTCACTGATTTCTTACAAAAACAATAAAAATTAAGCATAATTTTTTGCTGTAAACTAAGGAGTAGAGATGGCTATAGTTGAAATTATAAATCTAACAAAAAGCTTTAAAGATATTGAAGTTATTCATAACACTTAAATAATAGAGCAACTACATTAGTAGCTTAAAAACATGATTAAACCGCTATTCTTAGGAGTAGCGGTTTTTCTTTTTGTTCAAGAAGGGGCAAAAAAGGGGCGAGTAAGTAATTTTCCAACTTTTGAACTCAACATAAAAATCCCCAATCGTAGCGATTGAGGATCGAGCAAATAACTCTTAAACAATACCTTGTGCAATCATAGCGTTTGCTACATTTTCAAAGGCAGCAATGTTTGCTCCTGCAAGGTAGTCTTTATCAAGACCATATGTTTCTGAAGTTGTTTTAGCTGTGTTGAAGATGTTTGTCATGATGTCTTTGAGACGTCCATCAACTTCTTCACGAGTCCATAAGAGGCGAAGGCTATTTTGGCTCATTTCAAGAGCTGAAACGGCTACACCACCAGCGTTGGCAGCTTTTGCAGGTCCGTAGAAGATACCATTTTCTTTGTATACTTTGATGGCATCAAGGTCGCTTGGCATGTTAGCACCTTCAGATACACAGATAACGCCTTGAGCAACCAAACGTTTAGCTGCTTCACCGTTGATTTCGTTTTGAGTCGCACATGGAAGAGCGATGTCATAGTTTCCAGCATAAGTCCATACAGAACCTTCATGATAAGTAGCAGTTGCTTTCTCAGCAGTATACTCAGTCAAACGAGCGCGACGTTTTTCTTTAACATCAACCAAAAGATCGAAGTCGATACCATTTTCATCGATGACATAGCCGTTTGAGTCAGATACAGAGATTACAGTAGCACCAAGTTCAGTTGCTTTTTGAAGAGCGTATTGAGCAACGTTACCAGAACCTGAAATAACCACTTTCTTACCAGCAAAGCTGTTACCGTTAGCTTTGAGCATTTCTTCAGTGTAGTAAACCAAACCGTAACCAGTTGCTTCTGGACGAATCAAGCTACCACCAAACCCAAGAGGTTTACCAGTCAAGACACCAGCATCAAATTGGTTAAGGCGTTTGTATTGACCGAAAAGGTAACCAATCTCACGTCCCCCAACACCGATATCACCAGCAGGTACGTCTAGTGATGGTCCGATGTGTTTTTGCAACTCAGTCATGAAGCTTTGGCAGAAGCGCATCACTTCAGCATCTGTTTTACCTTTAGGATCGAAGTCTGATCCACCTTTACCTCCTCCGATTGGAAGTCCAGTCAAGACGTTTTTGAAGATTTGTTCAAATCCGAGGAATTTCAAAATCCCTTGGTTAACAGTTGGGTGGAAACGAAGTCCGCCTTTGTATGGTCCAACAGCTGAGTTAAATTGAACACGGTAACCGCGGTTGACTTGAATTTTTCCATCACGGTCAACCCAAGGAACACGGAAAGAAATCACGCGTTCTGGCTCAGTAATACGTGCCAAGATATTTTCTTCGATATACTCAGGGTGTTTTTCAAATACAGGTTCTAAAGTGTTGAAAAATTCTTCAACAGCTTGGAGGAATTCAGCCTCGTGCCCGTTACGAGCTTTTACAGTTTCAAACACGCTTTGGATATATTCTTTAGCAGATGTCATATCGTTCTCCTTAAATTCTAATTTAATTATGTGTGTCATTATAGCAGAATTTTTTTTAACTGTAAAGAGAAAAACAAAAATTTTCTAAAAATTCTTTCAATTTGATTTTTGGGATTGTTTAAAATTGGAATTTTTTGAAAGTAGATAAAAAACGAACCTTTTTCTTGTAAATATCTTTCTCAAAGAGAAAATCTGAAAATGTGGTATAATATTAGCAATAAAAGGAATCTGGAGGATCAGAATCATGGTATCAACGAAAACACAAATTGCTGGTTTTGAGTTTGACAACTGCTTGATGAATGCAGCAGGTGTGGCTTGTATGACGATAGCAGAGTTAGAGGGTGTTAAAAACTCAGTTGCAGGAACCTTTGTCACAAAGACAGCGACCTTGGACTTTCGTCAGGGAAATCCTGAGCCACGCTATCAAGATGTCCCACTTGGTTCTATCAACTCTATGGGTTTGCCGAATAATGGCTTAGACTATTATTTGGACTACCTTTTGGATCTGCAGGAAAAAGAGCCAAACCGGACTTTCTTCTTATCTCTAGTTGGCATGTCTCCAGAGGAAACTCATACTATCTTGAAAAAAGTCCAAGAGAGTGATTTTCGTGGTCTGACTGAGCTAAATCTCTCCTGTCCAAATGTTCCAGGAAAACCTCAGATTGCCTATGATTTTGAGACAACAGACCGGATTTTGGCAGAGGTGTTTGCCTACTTCACCAAACCTCTTGGAATTAAATTGCCACCATATTTTGACATTGTTCACTTTGACCAAGCGGCAGCTATTTTCAACAAGTATCCGCTCAAGTTTGTCAACTGCGTCAACTCTATCGGAAACGGCCTTTATATAGAAGATGAGTCTGTCGTTATTCGTCCTAAAAATGGTTTCGGTGGCATTGGTGGGGAGTATATTAAACCAACTGCTCTAGCTAATGTTCATGCCTTTTATCAACGCTTAAATCCTCAAATCCAAATCATCGGAACAGGTGGCGTTTTGACTGGTCGTGATGCCTTTGAACATATCCTCTGTGGAGCAAGTATGGTGCAGGTGGGAACCACCCTTCACAAAGAAGGAGTTGGTGCTTTTGATCGTATTACTAATGAACTGAAAGCAATCATGGCGGAAAAAGGGTACGAAAGCCTAGAAGATTTCCGTGGGAAATTGCGCTATATTGATTAAATTCATTAAAAAATCAGAAGAAAGGAGAGAAGATGCTAGCCATTGAAGAAAGTCAGAAGTTGACTTTATCAAATTTACCTAGTCTGAGCCTTTTTACAGGGACAGACCAGGGCCAGTTTGAAGTGATGAAGAGTCAAGTGTTGAAACAGATTGGCTATGATTCTGCTGACCTCAACTTTGCCTACTTTGATATGAAAGAAGTAGTTTACAAGGATGTAGAACTGGAGTTGGTCAGCCTTCCTTTCTTTGCGGATGAGAAAATCGTGATATTGGATCATTTTATCGATATCACAACAGCCAAGAAACGCTTTTTAACAGATGATGAACTCAAGTCGTTTGAGGAATACCTTGATAACCATTCACCAACAACCAAGTTGTTGATTTTTGCGGAAGGAAAATTGGATAGCAAAAGACGGTTGGTTAAATTACTTAAGCGTGATGCCAAGGTCTTTGATGCAGTAGAAGCAAAAGAACAAGAATTGCGCCAGTATTTCCAAAAGTGGAGCCAGAAAGAAGGTCTGCAGTTTACCAAGAATTCTTTTGAAAATCTCCTTATCAAGTCGGGTTTTCAATTTAGCGAAATCCAGAAAAATCTCCTCTTTTTACAGTCCTATAAGGAAGACTCTGTTATCGAGGAAGAGGATATTGTTAACGCAATTCCCAAGACCTTGCAGGACAATATTTTTGATTTAACTCAGTTTATTCTGACTAAAAAGATGGATCAGGCGCGCGATTTGGTTAGAGACTTGACCTTGCAAGGGGAAGATGAAATCAAGTTGATTGCAGTCATGCTAGGACAATTTCGGACTTTTACTCAGGTGAAGATTTTGGCGGAGTCTGGGCAAACAGAATCGCAGATTGCAAGTAGTCTAGGAAGTTTTCTCGGACGCAATCCTAATCCCTATCAAATCAAGTTTGCGTTGAGGGATTCACGAGGACTTTCCTTGAGCTTTTTGAAGCAAGCTATCTCTTATTTGATTGAGACAGACTATCAGATTAAGACAGGTTTTTATGAAAAGAGTTTCCTTTTTGAAAAGGCACTCTTACAGATTGCTAGTCAGGTAAATTGATATTTTTTTGAAACTATAACCCGCGTCAAGATTATCTTGTCGTGGGTTTCTTGCTGATTTGCTTGTTTTATACTCAATGAAAATCAAAGAGCAAACTAGGAAACTAGCCGCAGGCTTTACTTGAGTACGGCAAGGCGACGTTGACGCAGTTTGAAGAGATTTTCGAAGAGTATGATTAGAAAGTATTTCAGTGAATTCTTCATCTATAAGCAAAAAACTTGAAAAAAGTGAATGTTTGCGTTATCATTTTCATATAGAAAGAAAAAGAGGTATTACAGATGGCTATTATCTTACCAGATCTTCCATATGCATACGACGCTTTGGAACCATACATCGATTCGGAAACAATGCACTTGCACCATGACAAACACCATCAAACTTATGTCAACAATGCTAATGCAGCTCTTGAAAAACACCCTGAAATCGGTGAAGACCTTGAAGCTTTGCTTGCTGATGTAGAATCAATCCCAGCTGATATCCGTCAAGCGCTTATCAACAATGGTGGTGGACACTTGAACCACGCTCTTTTCTGGGAATTGATGACTCCTGAAAAAACAGCTCCTTCAGCAGAACTGGCAGCAGCAATCGATGCAACATTTGGTTCATTTGAAGAATTCCAAGCAGCCTTCACTGCAGCAGCAACAACTCGTTTTGGTTCTGGCTGGGCATGGTTGGTTGTCAATAAAGAAGGGAAGCTTGAAGTGACTTCAACAGCAAACCAAGACACACCAATCTCAGAAGGCAAAAAACCAATCTTGGGCTTGGACGTTTGGGAACATGCTTACTACGTGAAATACCGCAACGTGCGTCCTGACTACATCAAAGCTTTCTTCTCAGTAATCAACTGGAACAAAGTAGATGAATTGTACGCAGCTGCTAAATAATGATAGTTGTAGGGAAGAATTGTTCTTCTCTTTTTTAGGTTATATTATTTTGGTCTGACAAAATCGTCAGACTTTTTTCATTTTTATGAGAAACGTGCTAACTGCTAGAAATTATGGTAGAATAAAGTATTAAGTAATCGTGAAAAAAGGATATCTATGCGAAAAGAAATTGCACCTGAATTATACAACTATAACAAGTTTCCTGGTCCTGAGTTCCATTTACACGGGGACAAGGTAGAAACGGAAGGGATAGCTTTTTCCTTGGTGGAAAATATCAAGGATGCCTTTGATGTGACGGCTTTTAATCAGCGTTTTTCAGAAGTCTTAACCAAGTTTGATTATATCGTGGGAGACTGGAGTAACGAACAGCTTCGCCTACGAGGTTTTTATAAGGATGATAGAACAGAAGAAAAACTTGAAAAAATCAGTCGTTTACAAGACTACCTTTTAGAGTATTGTAGTTATGGTTGTGCCTATTTTGTCTTAGAAAATGAAGCCCCTAAGCGAGCATCATTTGACAAGAAAATGCGTAAGAAGGAAGAAGAAACACCTTCTAAAAAAGGAAAGAAACCGGCTCAAACCAAACGAAAACCGAATGCAGATAAGAAAAATAGACGTCGTCAGAAAGACCAGCATTCTCAGAAAGAGGACAAGGGACAACGTCATTTTGTCATTCGTCAGAAGTGAGTAGAGAATAAGGAGAAGAAATGAAACCGTCAATTTATAGTTTAACACGTCAAACCATGCAGGAATGGGTATTGGAGCAGGGAGAAAAGAAATTCCGTGCAGATCAAATCTGGGAATGGCTTTACCGTAAACGTGTCCAGTCATTTGAAGAGATGACCAACCTGTCAAAAGATTTGATTGCTAAGCTTAATAATCAGTTTGTGGTCAATCCCTTGACACAACGTATCGTTCAAGAGTCTGCTGATGGGACAGTTAAATATCTTTTTGAATTGCCAGATGGCATGTTGATTGAGACAGTACTCATGCGTCAACACTATGGTTTGTCAGTCTGTGTGACGACTCAGGTCGGCTGTAATATCGGTTGTACCTTCTGTGCCTCTGGTTTGATTAAGAAGCAACGTGACCTCAATAATGGGGAAATCGTAGCGCAAATCATGCTGGTTCAGAAATACTTTGATGAGCGTGGTCAGGACGAACGCGTCAGCCATATCGTTGTCATGGGGATTGGTGAACCCTTTGATAACTACAACAATGTCTTGAATTTCGTTCGTACCATCAATGATGACAAGGGAATGGCCATCGGTGCTCGTCATATTACAGTTTCAACTTCAGGTTTGGCCCATAAAATTCGTGATTTTGCTAATGAAGGTGTTCAGGTCAATCTTGCGGTTTCCCTTCACGCACCTAACAATGAATTGCGCTCAAGTATCATGAAGATTAACCGTGCCTTTCCGATTGAAAAGCTCTTCGCAGCAATTGAGTATTATATCGAAACAACCAATCGTCGTGTGACCTTTGAGTATATCATGCTCAATGAAGTTAATGACGGTGTAGAACAAGCCTTGGAATTGGCTGAATTGCTCAAGAATATCAAGAAATTGTCTTATGTAAACTTGATTCCTTATAACCCAGTTAGTGAGCATGACCAATATAGCCGTAGTCCCAAAGAGCGCGTGTTGGCTTTCTATGATACGCTTAAGAAAAAAGGGATCAACTGTGTTGTTCGTCAAGAACATGGTACTGATATTGATGCAGCTTGTGGACAATTGCGTTCTAATACAATGAAACGTGACCGCCAGAAAGCAGTCGCAGCAGTCAATCCTTAATGATGAAGAAGAGTTATAATCATGTTTTGGTCTGGGGAGTCATTTTCTATAGTATTTGTATCGTTTACTTTTGTTTTACTCCTCAAGAACATTCTCCAATGGGGGTGGAAACTCCAGGTATTCAGCATCTTGGACACCTGGTTTTTCTTTTGACTCCTTTCAATTCTTTCTGGAAACTGGGCCAAGTGAGTGACATAGGACAATTATGTTGGATTTTTCTACAAAATATCCTCAATGTCTTCTTGCTTTTTCCTCTGATGTTCCAACTCCTTTATCTCTTTCCAAATTTAAGGAAAACAAAAAGAGTTCTTCTTTTCAGTTTTCTAGTGAGTCTTGGAATCGAGTGTACGCAGTTAGTCTTGGACTTTTTCTTTGATTTTAATCGCGTCTTTGAGGTTGATGATTTGTGGACCAATACCTTGGGTGGCTATCTGGCTTGGCTCCTCTATAAACAATTACATAAAAACAAATAAGGAATTAAAATGAGTATTTTAGAAGTTAAAAATCTGAGTCACGGTTTTGGTGACCGTGCAATTTTTGAAGATGTGTCCTTCCGTCTCCTCAAGGGGGAACATATCGGTCTGGTCGGTGCTAATGGTGAAGGGAAATCAACCTTTATGAGCATTGTGACTGGTAAGATGTTGCCAGACGAAGGAAAGGTTGAGTGGTCCAAATATGTGACGGCAGGCTACTTGGATCAGCACTCCGTTCTTGCTGAAGGCCAATCTGTTCGTGATGTTCTACGTACAGCCTTTGATGAGCTATTCAAAGCTGAAGCCCGTATCAATGACCTCTATATGGAAATGGCTGAAGACGGAGCGGATGTTGATGCTCTCATGGAAGAAGTGGGTGAACTCCAAGACCGTCTGGAGAGTCGTGATTTTTACACCTTGGATGCTAAGATTGATGAAGTGGCGCGTGCCCTTGGTGTCATGGACTTTGGCATGGATACGGATGTAACCTCTTTGTCAGGTGGGCAAAGAACCAAAGTGCTTTTGGCCAAGCTTCTCCTTGAAAAGCCTGATATCTTACTTCTGGACGAGCCAACCAACTACTTGGATGCTGAGCATATTGACTGGCTCAAGCGCTATCTCCAAAACTATGAGAATGCCTTTGTCCTTATTTCGCACGATATTCCATTCCTGAACGATGTGATTAATATTGTCTACCATGTAGAGAATCAACAGCTGACGCGTTACTCTGGTGACTACTACCAGTTCCAAGAAGTCTATGCTATGAAGAAATCTCAGCTAGAGGCAGCCTACGAACGTCAGCAGAAAGAGATTGCGGACCTCAAGGACTTCGTGGCACGAAACAAAGCGCGTGTTGCAACACGAAACATGGCCATGTCTCGTCAAAAGAAATTGGATAAGATGGATATTATCGAACTGCAAAGTGAGAAACCAAAACCATCCTTTGATTTCAAACCAGCTCGTACTCCAGGTCGCTTTATCTTCCAAGCCAAGGATTTGCAGATTGGTTATGACCGTCCACTTACAAAGCCCTTAAACCTAACCTTTGAACGCAATCAAAAGGTTGCTATTATCGGGGCTAATGGTATTGGAAAAACGACTCTCTTGAAGAGTCTCTTGGGCATTATTCCACCAATCGCTGGGGAAGTGGAACGCGGTGACTACCTAGAACTCGGTTATTTTGAACAGGAAGTAGAAGGCGGTAATCGCCAAACACCACTAGAGGCTGTCTGGAATGCCTTTCCTGCACTTAACCAAGCAGAAGTTCGTGCAGCCCTTGCCCGTTGTGGTCTGACAACCAAACATATTGAAAGTCAAATTCAGGTCTTGTCAGGTGGGGAACAAGCTAAGGTACGCTTCTGTCTCTTGATGAATCGAGAAAATAATGTTTTGGTACTAGACGAGCCTACAAACCACTTGGATGTGGATGCCAAGGACGAACTCAAACGTGCTCTCAAAGAATACAAGGGCTCTATTCTTATGGTCTGCCACGAGCCAGACTTTTATGAGGGCTGGATGGACCAAATCTGGGACTTTAACAATCTAACTTAAAAATCAGTATAAAAGAAATACAGTACCGTATGTGGGTACTGTATTTTTTAGATTTTTAAGATTTAAAATCGTAGTCTTTCACCACTTCGATGCTATCGATAGTAATAGCAGTAGTTGGTTTGTCTTTCTCATTTTTTTCGGCTTTTGCAATCTTATCTACAACGTCCATCCCGTCAATCACTTGGCCAAAGACTGGGTGTTTGCCATCTAGACTGGGGTTTCCACCTTCTTTGTAGGCTTCAATGATTTTCTTTGGATACTTGCTTGTAGGGAGTTTAGCAGAGGTATCTGTGGAGTTTTGGTTGATGAAGAACTGGCTGCCATTGGTGTTTGGTTGACCAGTATTAGCCATAGAAAGAGCACCACGGATGTTATAGAGATAAGGAGTAATCTCGTTTTTGAAACCAGTTCCCTTGTCTTTAGTCTTATCCTTGTCATGCCAGATAGACTGACCACCTGTACCATCTCCCTTTGGATCTCCAGTTTGGACCATAAAGCCATCGATGACACGGTGGAAGGTAATACCGTTATAGTAGCCTTCTTTGGCATGAGTGAGGAAGTTTTCAACTGCTAGAGGAGCGAGTTTAGGGAATAGTTTGATGCGGATATCTCCTTGACTTGTGTGGAGAATCACTTCGGCTTCATCTTCAGCAACTTCCTTAGAAAGTTGAGGGAAGTTGGCATTCTCATTTGTTAAAGCATCGTTTAACTCCTTGGCAGATTGGGCTGCTACTTTAGAACTTTCTTCAGCAGCAAGACTGGAATCCACATAGTCATCGCCACGCAGACTACGTTGGATGCTGCTACATCCAGCTAGGGCTACAGTAGATAGTAAAAGAAGGGTTGCTAGTTTTTTCATTCTGTTCCTCTCAAAAATTCATTTCTACCATTGTACCCTAAAAGGAAGGGGATTTCAAATATTAGTGACAAGTCAGTTTAAGAGAAAATCAACCATAAAGTCGCTTGTTTAAAGGTATCAATGCCATAAGTGTACTCAAAGTATTTAGGAAATCAGATCTTAAGAAATCTCGTAAAGCATCACAATTAGTAAACGTTAATTCGAAAGAATTACTATATTTTAAAAGAGCACATTATCAAAGGATTTTTTCTTTTGGATTCAATTCCTAATTAATCAATGAACTTAATACTAGGTCTCGAAAAGAATTATGCTTCCTCTTGCTGTCTGAGTTCAAAGAGGTCTTCTACTTTCAGATTAAAAACTTGAGCAATTTTAAGAGCCATTTCTAGCGAAGGATTGTAACGATTATTTTCCAAGTGCAGAATTGTCTCGCGTCGCATGCCGATGCGGTCGGCTAACTCCTGCTGGGTCATGCCTGTGGACTCACGAACAGATTTGAGATTAGTAATAATCTTGCTTTCTTTGGCCATGCTTATCCTCTACGTTCCAAGATAAAATAGACAACCGCAAAGATGCAAATCAAGACAGCTATGCTAATAAATATCTGGCCCATGTAAAGAGTGAGAGACCCCATATACCCAATGATAACTGCTAGAATCATCAGTGCGCCTAGTATAAAAACAAACATCAGGCTAGTTGCCTTTGCTAAATTAGCATAAAAGCGTTCGTCCGGAGTTTCCTTGACATTTTTTAAAGAGAAAAAACTAAATCCAATCACTTCAATAACGAGGGCAATTCCCAAAATCCATTCTTTAATACCAGAACTTACGCTAGGGGTCGCAACCCAAATTCCTACTGTATAAAAAATGCTTGCTGCAAACACAAGTATCGTGTAAAGCTTAGCAGACAAGTCAAAAATAATCTTTCCCTTACCTTTCTGACTCTTATGTAGCCAGCTCCAAATAGCTACAATTTGACCTGACACTGAAATACCAGTAATAACTAACTTGGGTTCCCAACTAAGATTAGAACCAAATAAAACAATAAAATCAATAAAGAGAGCTACGGCAATCATTGCAATGAGGCCACGCATTTTTTGACTTTTTTTCATGATAGACTCCTTTTTTGTGTTATAAATATATAACACTTAAATTTTATGTTATAAATATATCACATTTAAATTTAGAAAGCAAGAATTTATGTGCCAAGGTGGCAATTATTTGAAAAAATTTTTTAATAAAAGCCCTCGCTAGTCAAACAATAAAGAATTCTTTGAAGCAATGCATCGGATTTGGTTTGGATAGTTTCGTTAATAATATTTGATGATAAAGAATTTTTGAAAAATCTAGATACTGTATGAATCTCTACTTTTTTTCTTAGACTGTTATAAAGTCTGTCAGAATAAGCTTTGTAGATGTAGAAGTTACTTTTTACAGAACTAAATTATTCCCCTATTTAGAATCTATTAATTCATATTTTATAAATTAATTAGTAGATATCGTTCTTAAAATCCTTGATATTCGCTTGGGAACGGGCTTAGGATTTAGGAGCCAACATCCAAATCTCGTTCAGGCGATATGAAGGGTTTGAGTTGATGGTATTTATAAAATGTTTCTAAAATAGTATTCACCGATAGCCTCTTTCAAACATTTATTTCCTATTCTAACAAATTTCTAAATGGTTTAAGAATTTTATAGTCTGTCAAGTTTTTTTCTTGACACCTGCCAGAAATCTGCTATAATAGAACATGTGCTAAATAGCTCAGCTATTTCACCGAAATAAAAAATAAGAAAAGAGACTTTAAAAATGGCAGTTAAAATCCGTTTGACTCGTATGGGTTCTAAGAAAAAACCTTTCTACCGTATCAACGTAGCAGATTCACGTTCACCACGTGACGGACGTTTCATCGAAACAGTTGGAACTTACAACCCACTTGTTGCTGAAAACCAAGTGACTTTGAAAGAAGACCGCGTTCTTGCATGGTTGGCTGATGGAGCTCAACCTTCAGATACAGTTCGCAACATCCTTTCAAAAGAAGGTGTATTGAAAAAATTCCACGATTCTAAATTCTCAAAATAAGTTTAAAGTAGGTTGACAGATGGATACGATTGAAAATCTCATTATTGCGATTGTGAAACCCTTGATTTCACAACCAGATGCCTTAACTATCAAGATTGAAGATACACCAGAGTTTTTGGAATATCATTTGGATCTTGATCAAAGCGATGTGGGTCGTGTAATCGGTCGTAAGGGTCGCACTATTTCTGCGATAAGAACGATTGCCTACTCTGTCCCAACTGAAGACAAAAAAGTAAGAATCGTTATTGATGAAAAATAAGCAGAGCGGGACGAATGTCTCGCTTTTTTGCGAGGAGCAGGATATGAAATATTTAACGTTTAGACAATTACAAGACTAGTTATACTCAATGAAAATCAAAGAGCAAACTAGGAATCTAGCCGCAGGCTGTACTGGAGTACGGCAAGGTGAAGCTGACGTAGTTTGAAGAGATTTTCGAAGAGTATTACTCGAACATTACCAGTAGTCTTGAACTGAGGAAAGTCTCTTTATCAAGTTAGTAGAGGAAGTCGGAGAAGTAGCCGAGGTTTTGAATGGTCGTTCTGGTAGAAAAGAGGGAGTTCAAGATTCGAACGAGGAACTAGCAAAAGAACTGGCTGATATTATTCACTACACTGTCGCAATCGCCGCCATCAACCATATTGACCTAACTAGAACTATCTTTGAGAAAGACAAAACCGCAGCCGTTAACTACCAACATAAACATGATTTGGAAGGGAAAGTATAGATGTTGTCCCCTTCCTCCAACTTGAGAAAATCCCTGGAACGTGATAAAATAAAGGATAGAAATAGAGTACAGGAGACAAGATGAACTACTTTAATGTTGGGAAAATCGTCAATACGCAGGGGTTGCAGGGTGAGATGCGAGTCTTGTCTGTGACGGATTTTGCAGAAGAACGGTTTAAAAAAGGGGCTGAGCTGGCTTTGTTTGATGAAAAAGATCAGTTTGTCCAAACAGTGACTATCGCTAGCCACCGTAAACAGAAGAACTTTGACATTATTAAATTCAAAGATATGTACCATATAAACGCTATCGAAAAGTACAAGGGATACAGTCTCAAGGTTGCTGAGGAAGATTTGAATGACCTAGACGATGGTGAATTCTACTATCACGAGATTATCGGTTTGGAAGTCTATGAGGGTGATAACTTGATTGGAACCATCAAGGAAATCCTGCAACCAGGTGCCAACGATGTCTGGGTGGTCAAGCGAAAAGGCAAGCGTGATTTATTATTGCCTTATATCCCACCAGTGGTTCTCAATGTTGATATTCCAAATAACCGCGTCGATGTGGAAATCTTAGAAGGGTTAGACGATGAAGATTGATATTTTAACCCTTTTTCCAGAGATGTTTTCTCCGCTAGAGCACTCAATTGTTGGAAAGGCTCGTGAAAAAGGGCTCTTGGATATCCAGTATCATAATTTTCGAGAAAATGCTGAAAAGGCCCGCCATGTCGACGATGAGCCCTACGGAGGCGGTCAGGGGATGCTGCTCCGAGTCCAACCTATTTTCGATGCCTTTGATGCTATTGAAAAGAAAAATCCTCGCGTCATCCTTCTCGATCCTGCAGGGAAACAGTTCGATCAGGCCTATGCTGAGGATTTAGCTCAAGAGGAAGAGCTAATCTTTATCTGTGGGCACTACGAGGGTTATGATGAGCGCATTAAGACCTTGGTGACAGATGAGATCTCCCTGGGCGACTATGTCTTGACTGGTGGGGAATTGGCGGCTATGACCATGATTGATGCTACGGTACGCCTGATTCCAGAAGTGATTGGCAAGGAGTCTAGCCACCAAGATGATAGTTTTTCTTCAGGCCTTCTTGAATACCCTCAGTACACACGTCCCTATGATTATCGAGGCATGGTTGTCCCAGATGTTCTGATGAGCGGGCACCATGAAAAGATTCGTCAGTGGCGCCTGTATGAGAGTTTAAAGAAAACCTACGAGCGCAGACCGGATTTGCTTGAAGATTATCAACTGACAGCAGAAGAAGAAAAAATGCTGGCAGAAATTAAAGAAAACAAAGAATAAAGGAGAAACCTATGCAAGTAATCAAACGTGATGGAGAAATTGCTGAATTTAATCCAGATAAGATTTACCAAGCTATCTTAAAGGCAGCCCAGACTGTCTATGTATTGACAGATGATTTGCGTCAAAACCTTGCACAAGTCACTAAGAAAGTGGTTTTGGATTTGGAAGAGGCCAAGGTGGAACGTGCGACTATCAGTATGATTCAATCTATGGTTGAACATCGTTTATTGGGTGCAGGTTACATTACCATTGCAGAACACTACATTTCCTATCGTCTACAACGTGACTTGGAAAGAAGTGGTTATGGAGACCATATCGCTGTTCATTTACATTTTGAACAAATTCGCTAAGAAAAAGAGTGGGATGAAGCAACTACATCTCACTCTTTCTTAAATCTATTTTTTTGGGCTGTTTGGACAGTTGAAGGGACAAATCGCAGGCGTTGAATATCGCTTATGCGGATAATACGGGTCACATTTTTGGCAAAATTTTTCACGATAATTTGCTGTCCTTGCTGATCGTATTTGATGATGTTACCTGTAAAGCTTGTCTCAGACAAGATAAGGTGAACAGCGGTTTGTTTCTGGATAGCCTCTTCAATAGTGGCTGTAAGGGAGTTGCTTTCAGTCTGGTCTGGTTCTTCATGTCCATTTAAAAAGTCATGTATTTTACCTAGAACTTGCTGGAATTTATGTCTCATATTGGCCTCCCTTCTTTTATATCAATATTATATAAAATTTTCCTAAAATCTACAAGATTTTACGAATAATCAGATGAAAGCTAAAAAAGGAGAAGAAAATGGCAGAATTTACATTTGAAATCGAAGAGCACTTGTTGACTCTTTCTGAAAACGAAAAAGGTTGGACCAAGGAAATCAACCGTGTGAGCTTTAATGGTGCCCCTGCAAAGTTTGATATTCGTGCTTGGAGTCCAGATCATACTAAAATGGGCAAAGGGATTACTCTCTCCAATGAAGAATTTCAAACGATGGTGGATGCTTTTAAAGGAAACTAAGTTTTTAAAATGAAAGAAAAGGATATTGAGTCATGGCAACTCGATATCCTTTTTTAGTTAGCAAAGTAAGCCTGATTTTTAAGGCGTTGAAGTAGTGGACGGCTAATAATACTAATAGCAATAATTTTACCAAGATCTGGGATGATAAAGGGAAATACCCCCACAACAAGAGCTTTTTCAAATGCCATTCCAGCTAGGAAATGCAAGCTAAGAATCCCTCCGACAAAGACAAGGGCATCACCCAAGAGGTTTGCAAGAAAAATGTGGACAATCCCACTCTTGCTGTTGGTTAGAGAGGAAGTAAGTCCAGAGTAAACGAGATAAAACCAAAGATAGCCTGCAGTGGGGCCAACTAAAGCCTGAAATCCTGCTCCACCTCCTGCAAAGACAGGGAGACCGATGGCACCTAGAAGAAGATAGAGTCCAACAGAAAGTACAGCCTCTCTCGGTCTAAAGACAGTAGCAATCAAGCCGATTGAAAAGTTTTGCAGAGTGAAGGGAACAGGTCCAATTGGAAGACTGATTTGTGCTAAAACAGCAATGAGAGCAGCCCCAATAGCAGGGATAGCATAAACGTGAGCTTTTTTCAAAATAGTTAACCTCTTTTCTAATGTATAGTAACAATTATACTCGTAGGAGAAATATTGTCAACCGATTTTTAAGAACAAGGTAACAAATACTGTAACAGCCGATTTGATTGACAAGAGAAATTTGATAATTGTTTTTTATCGATTTGTAAATCAGTTTTATATATAGATAATCCCATTTTATACATAAAAAATATACTATAAATACTTGACAAACTAAAAAATAAGTATTACAATCACAAATATAAACGGATACATCTAGATATGTTCAATTTTAAAAGGAGGGGTAGTTATGAGATATTTTAACGACTCTAGATACCGTAACGGTGATTAAAAACCTAAATATAATCAATTCATGTTAAAGTAATATGGAGGGACTAAAAAGGGACTATTATTTAATCTTCATCAAATATTTAACTTCAAGGAGAAGTAAAATGAAAAAAGAATTAACAAGAAAGCATCTGTTTTTCTAGTCGCAAGTGTTTTAAGTTTTGGATTTGCTACTACAGCTAGTGTCGTTAACGCAGTAACGGCACACCCTGCTCCGAGTCCCATTATTGATGTATGGGAATATGGTGTAAATGATAACTCTGGTTATTCGAATTACTTTGTTAGTTCTCCAGATAATATTGGTTCAAAATCTTCAGTAACGAATTTTTGGGGAACAGTTAAAGCTCAGGATAAACAAGATTATGGATGGGCATATTCAAGTGCTACAAAATCTTGGAGCGATGTTCGATTAAATGCATATTGGGATTATTATAGATTTTAAAAATAATTTATGAAAACAAGAGACCCAATTATAAAATAGGGTCTCTTGTAATATGGTAATTGCTTATGAAATTAAAATTATGTATCATTGGATTCTTCTTCTGTTTGATTGCTGCAATTGGTTGGGTCACTATTAGCGATACAGAAATGCCCATACCTTTACCAATTGATGGTGCTTTTTCTATTCAAGGAAAAAGCAATCTTTCAAATAACGAAATATACGAAATGGTTCGTGATTTATCAAAATCGGAAAAGGTTACCATTTACAAGCCCATCGTTCAGAGTTCGGGTCAGTTGAGGTATGTAAATTTTGATGATGTAAATAATGAACAATTAAAGTCAACACCAATAATAGGGATGTATTACACCCTTGGGAAAATGGATATAGATAGTTTGAAACCACTTACGATGACGGGGTTGCAAACAGTATATATGGCTTATCCTTGGTATATAGGAGGAATCTTACAATTTACTGGAACTTTAAGAATACTGTTAATGGGTTCAATTTACTTAACTTTATTAGTTGTGTTATTTGTTGTTAGAACGAAGCAGATTAAAGAAGGAGTGATACGACGTTCTTTGGGATTGCCTGTATACGATCTAAGAAGAGATTATGGTATTTCTCTTATTTTTGAACTGATTATGATGGCTTTATTGATGATTTCTTACAGTTCTTTTTTGGGAAATGGTTTCTTCACCTATAGTTCTAAGTTATTTTTCTCTCTGATTTTAACGAATTTTATACTATTTCAAATCATTGATCTCATCACCTTTGTTTTATTTTGGTTGACGATTCAGGTTGAAAAGCCTATTGAAATTATTAAAAACAAGGCAAAAAATAAACTTATTTTTGTCGTATGGCTTGCCATTATTTCGATTATTATCCTTATCTCAGGAGTTTTTTTACAAGAAACAAAGAGTAGTCAATCCAGTATTAACATTCAGATACAGAATTTAGTACCATGGGACACAGTAAAAGACTGGAGAAGGATTGAGTTCCTTGGAATTGAAAGTAACTCTACTAAAAATGGAGAAGTTAATGATTCGGATGGTCAGTATCTACAGATAGCTGCTTCCTTAAAAAACTTAGATTATTTATATATAGATCGATCCTCAGCATATGTTCCAGATTTCATGAAAACTTCACATGTTATGGAAAATTTTTCTAAACAATTAGAAAATGACGGAATAACGAATCCAGAAATAAATAAAGAGTTGATTTATATCAATCAAACAGGTGCTAACCTACAAAATAAAGTGAATGGAACAAACTATCATCTTTTAGATAATAAGATAGCAACCATTTATATTCCTGAGAAATGGAAAGAAAATCAGAAATCTATTGAGAATACAGTTGTAGCAGAACAATTTATTGGAACAAACTATACAAAAGAAGAAATTGCAGTACAAATAATTCCTGATGGTGATAAAATTTTTTATTTCAATGAAGATGCTGATGATAATCATAAAATGAAAGAGCTTTTACCAATGGCAAGTGTAGCAGATAGCACAGATAACATTGTTGTTGTGTTAGATACGGACAAAATGATTGAAAACAACAAGTTTTCTTTGGCTAGTAATATAACAACTAAGTCTCTTTTTAGTCCTGAGGCGGTAAATAAAATAAATGAAATGGCTACCCAGTTGAATGTTTCAATGAATCCAGTAGATGTTTACCAAATTGTGAAATTAAAGATCCAGTCCTTAGAGCACCAAATTCTACTTTCACAAATTTTGCAGAAGATAATTTACAGTATTGTCTTTATACTCATTTATCAATATGTCCAACTTTATATTACCCTAAAACAGAATGAATATGTGAAGAAAATCATTTTAGGTCTGTCAAAAACATATATAGCAATTTCAAGTCTCAAGTATTTTATGATGACTATTACAATCGTTATCCTATTTACATTTCTTATGACAGGTCAAATAGAGTTGCTATATATTGGTCTTGCTTCTCTGCTCGTTTTGATGTTGTCAATAATCATGAGTTTTAGAAAATTATCTGAAAGCTACACTAAAATTTTAAAAGGAGATGAAACATGACAATTGACCTTTTGAACGTTTCAAAAAGTTTCGGCTCAAAAAAGATCTTTACAGACTTAAATTTAAAATTTGAATCTGGAAAAAGTTATGCATTGATTGGAGGTTCTGGCTCTGGTAAAAGTACCCTTCTTAATATTATAGGAAGATTAGAAAAAATTGACAGTGGGAATGTTTTAGTTGATA
The DNA here is from genome assembly GCA_001914195.1 of Streptococcus mitis. Classification (GTDB taxonomy): domain Bacteria; phylum Bacillota; class Bacilli; order Lactobacillales; family Streptococcaceae; genus Streptococcus; species Streptococcus mitis_F. The sequence goes on from MKYF01000016.1 coordinate 24,400, forward strand.
AACAAGATATTTGGAAGATAAAAGAAAGAACTTTTTTTAAAAATACTGTTGGATATGTATTTCAGAATTATTCTTTAATAGATAACAAAACAGTATATGATAATTTGAAACTTATCACTAAAGACAAAAAAACAATAACTGATGTACTTGAAAAAGTAGGACTGTCAAGTGACTATTTACATCAAAAAATATATGAATTGTCTGGAGGGCAGGCTCAACGTGTAGCTATTGCCAGAATGTTAATGAAACCACGTAAAATTATCTTAGCAGATGAGCCTACAGGAGCTTTAGATGGTGAGATTGGAAAAGAAATTATTCGTTTATTATTGAATGAAAGAGATGAAGATAAATATGTCATTATAGCGACGCATGATCCAGCTGTCTATAACGAAGTTGATGTGATCATTGATATGAAAGATATAGGGGATAATGTATGAAAAAGATAATTTATATTGCTTTGATCTTTGTAGCTGGGTTACTTGCCTTCTTCTTTTTTGGAAAACAAATGATTACAAAAGAAAATATCAATAAGCCAACGGTAGAGTTAATAGTCTATACGCTTTCTTCTAGTGATACAGAAAAATGGAATAAAGTGAAACAAGTAGAAACGGAAGAAGCTACATATATCATAACTGTGAAAGAAGTAGCGTCTTCAGAAGAAGTATTTTCAAACATCATTGCAAATGGAGCTGCTGCGGGGTTCGGAGTTCGTGAAGAAGAAGTGAAGCAATTTAATAATAATTTAGGAGACACTATTGAGGACTCTAAGCATAATAAACTCATTGGAATAGAATTTTTTACTTTTTCTAATGCTGACGAGGGATTTGTAGTAGCAAATTTTGACTACGGTAGTGAAGAGTTGAATTCTCAGAAAAAAGATATGAAAGAGTTATATAAAAAAATATATGAATCTTTTAAAGAAAAGAAAAAATGATTGTGTTATAATCCTTATATTTTGTTATGGTTTGTTAATTGATTTTTGCATATCTTATTTCAACATACTATAAAATAAAACATAAGAAAACGAGTATCTCCAACTACGGCAATACTCGATTTTTGATATTTAGAAGTGTTTTTTGCTCTGCTTCTTTTGTTTCGATTAACGCATGGTTACAAATTCTTCAGACGCAGTTGGGTGAATTGCCACAGTTGCATCAAAGTCTGCCTTGGTTGCTCCCATTTTGATAGCAACGGCAAATCCTTGGATCATTTCATCAACACCGTAGCCAATTCCATGAAGTCCGACAACTTTTTCTTCTGAACCAGCTGTTATCAATTTGAAACGAGTTTCTTGACGGTTGTAAGTGCAAGCAGAGTACATAGAAGTAAAGCTTGATTTGTAAACCTTGATTTGATCTTGACCGTATTCTTTAATAGCTTGCTCTTCTGTCAAACCAACAGTTCCGATAGCAGGGTGTGAAAAGACAACGGTTGGAATAGTTGAGTAGTCCATTTTTGCAGTTGTTTTGCCGTTAAAGAGACGTTCAGATAGGGTACGCCCAGCCTTGATAGCAACTGGAGTCAGTTCCTTTTCACCTGTTACATCACCTAGAGCATAGATTCCCTCAACAACAGTATTTTGGTATTCATCTACTTGGATAAAGCCACGTTCGTTCAGAGTCACCCCAGCTTTTTCAAGTTGCAAGCTCTTAACGTTTGGACGGCGGCCTGTAGCCCAGATAACTTGGCTAGCTGTGTGACTAGTACCATCTTCGAAATGAATGGTAATGCCTTCAGCAGTTTTTTCTAACTTGACAGGGACTTTGTGAGTATGAAGTGGTAAGTTTGTTCTTTCCATTTCCTTGACCAAACCTTCAACGATGTAAGAATCAAAACCACGTAAAGGACGATCGCGGCGAACAAAGAGGTCTGTCTTGACACCAAAGGTGTGGAGTACGCCAGCCAATTCAACGGCAATATAACCAGCGCCTAGAATTGCAACTGACTCTGGCAATTCTTCCCAAGCAAATACATCATCAGAAGAGCCACCTAGTTCAGCACCAGGAACGTCTGGAATACTTGGATGGGCACCAGTAGCAATCACGATATGTTTAGCACGAATCAGTTCACCATTTACGCTAACAGTATGAGAATCTACAAATTCAGCATGACCTTCAATCAAGTCTACTCCGTTGCGTTTAAAACTGCCATCATAAGAAGAACGAGCGCGATCAATGTAGGCTTCACGATTGCGACGTAGGGTTGCAAAGTCAAAGTTAAGATCAGTAGTCTTAAAGCCGTAGTCTTCTCCAAATTGATGGAAAGTCTCAGCGATTTGCGCCCCGTACCACATGATTTTTTTAGGAACACAGCCGACATTGACGCAAGTTCCACCTAGTTTCTTTTCCTCAATAACGGCCGCTTTGGCTCCGTGTTCACCAGCACGGTTCATGGTAGCAATTCCTCCGCTACCTCCACCGATAGCAATGATATCGTATTCTCTCATTGAAAACTCCTTTGTACTCTTTTAAATAGTAGAGTGTCATTTTTTGATAGTCATATTCTATCTTTTTTTTTATCTGATTGCAAAAATCTGCTACGTTCAAAAAAATTAAAGAAAAGGCTTGCAAAAAAGAAAAATAAAGTGTATTATATAACTAGTACAACGATTGTAAAATAAATTCCGAACAATAATTAAATCCTGAAATGTCATTATTTCGTTCTGAAATGTTATTGTTTCAAATTGATAATTTTTGTATAATATTGTTAAGAACTTTAAATCAAAAAGGAGTTTCATTATGAAAAAGAATGGTAAAGCTAAAAAGTGGCAATTGTATGCAGCAATTGGTGCTGCAAGTGTAGTTGTATTGGGTGCTGGGGGCATTTTGCTCTTTAGACAACCTTCTCAGACTGCTGTAAAAGATGAGGCTACTCATCTTGTTGTTGCTAAGGAAGGAAGCGTGGCATCCTCTGTTTTATTATCAGGGACAGTAACGGCAAAAAATGAACAATATGTTTATTTTGATGCTAGTAAGGGAGATTTAGATGAAATCCTTGTTTCTGTGGGTGATAAGGTTAGTGAAGGACAGGCTTTAGTTAAGTACAGTAGTTCAGAAGCCCAGGCGGCCTATGATTCAGCGAGTCGAGCAGTTGCTAAGGCAGATCGTCATATCAACGAACTCAACCAAGCGCGAAATGAAGCCGCTTCAGCTCCCCAGTTACCAGTACCAGCAGGAGGCGAAGGAGCTGCAGCGCAAACTCCAGCTCCAGTCGCAGGAAATTCGGTATCCTCTATTGATGCACAACTAGGTGATGCTCGTGATGCTCGTGCAGATGCAGCAGCGCAATTAAGCAAGGCTCAAAGTCAGTTGGATGCCATGACGGTTCTCAGTACCTTAGAGGGAACTGTGGTCGAAGTCAACCGTAATGTTTCTAAATCTCCAACTGGAGCTAGCCAGGTGGTAGTTCATGTCGTTAGCAATGAAAACTTGCAAGTTAAGGGTGAACTATCTGAATATAACCTTGCCAACCTCTCTGTAGGACAAGAAGTAACCTTTACTTCTAAAGTTTACCAAGATAAGAGCTGGACTGGTAAGATTAGCTACATTTCGGACTACCCTAAAAACAATGGTGAAGCAGCAAGTGCAGCTACTGCCACAGCAGGTGGTAATTCTGGTTCTAAATATCCATATACCATCGATGTTACAAGTGAAATCGGTGATTTGAAACAAGGATTCTCAGTAAGTGTTGAGGTCAAGAATAAGACTAAAGCTATTTTGGTTCCTCTAACAAGTATTGTGACTGAAAATGATAAGAACTATGTCTGGGTGCTTGACGAGCAGAAAAAGGCCAAGAAAGTGGAAGTTGGTTTGGGCAATGCTGATGCAGACAACCAAGAAATCACTTCAGGTCTGACAAATGGAGTCAAGGTCATCAGTAACCCAACGTCTTCTCTAGAGGAAGGAAAAGAGGTGAAGGCTGATGAAGCAACTAATTAGTCTAAAAAATATCTGCAGGAGTTACCGTAATGGTGACCAAGAACTGCAGGTTCTCAAAAATATCAACCTAGAAGTGAATGAGGGTGAATTTGTTGCCATCATGGGACCATCTGGTTCTGGTAAGTCCACTCTCATGAATACCATTGGCATGTTGGATACACCAAGTAGTGGAGAGTATTATCTTGAAGGTCAAGAAGTGGCTGGACTTGGTGAAAAACAACTAGCCAAGGTCCGTAACCAACAAATCGGATTTGTTTTTCAGCAGTTCTTTCTTCTATCCAAACTTAATGCTCTGCAAAATGTAGAATTGCCCTTGATTTACGCAGGAGTTTCGGCTTCAAAACGGCGCAAGTTAGCTGAGGAATATCTAGATAAGGTTGAATTGACAGAACGTAGTCATCATTTGCCTTCAGAATTATCTGGTGGTCAAAAGCAACGTGTGGCTATTGCGCGTGCCTTGGTAAACAATCCTTCTATTATCCTAGCGGACGAACCGACAGGAGCCTTGGATACCAAAACAGGGAATCAAATTATGCAACTATTGGTTGACTTGAACAAAGAAGGAAAAACCATTATCATGGTAACGCATGAGCCTGAAATAGCTGCTTATGCCAAACGCCAGATTGTCATTCGTGATGGAGTTATTTCATCTGATAGTGCTCAGTTAGAAAAGGAGGAAAACTAAGATGCAGAATCTGAAATTTGCCTTTTCATCTATTATGGCTCACAAGATGCGTTCTTTGCTTACCATGATTGGGATTATTATCGGTGTTTCATCAGTTGTTGTGATTATGGCTCTGGGTGATTCCATGTCTCGACAGCTTAATAAAAACATGACCAGATCTCAGAAAAATATCAGTGTCTTTTTCTCTTCTAAAAAAAGTAAAGATGGATCTTTTACTCAGAAACAATCAGCTTTTACGGTTTCTGGAAAAGAAGAGGAAGTTCATGTTGAACCACCAAAACCGCAAGAATCTTGGGTCAAGGAGGCAGCCAAATTGAAGGGAGTGGATAATTACTATGTAACCAATTCAACGAACGCCATCTTGACTTATAAAGATAAAAAGGTTGAAAATGCCAATTTGACAGGTGGAAACAGAACTTATATGGAGGCTGTTAACAATGAAATTCTTGCAGGTCGTAGTCTGAGAGAACAAGATTTCAAAGAATTTGCAAGTGTCATTTTGCTTGATGAAGAATTATCCATTAGTCTATTTGGATCTCCTCAAGAGGCTATTAACAAGGTTGTAGAAGTCAATGGTTTTAGTTATCGAGTCATTGGTGTTTATACTAGCCCAGAATCTAAAAATTCAAAAATGTATGGTCTTGGCGGCTTGCCTATTACCACAAATATCTCCCTTGCTGCGAATTTTAATGTAGATGAAATTGCTAGTATTGTCTTTCGAGTAAATGACACAAGCTTGACTCAAACTCTGGGTCCAGAATTAGCACGAAAAATGACAGAGCTTGCTGGCTTGCAACAGGGAGAATATCAAGTAGCAGATGAGTCAGCTGCATTCGCAGAAATTCAACAATCGTTTAGTTTTATGACGACGATTATTAGTGCCATTGCAGGTATTTCCCTCTTTGTTGGAGGAACTGGTGTTATGAACATCATGCTGGTTTCGGTGACAGAGCGTACCCGTGAGATTGGTCTCCGTAAGGCTTTGGGTGCAACTCGTGCCAATATTTTAATCCAGTTTTTGATTGAATCCATGATTTTGACTTTGTTAGGTGGATTAATTGGATTGACAATTGCAAGTGGTTTAACTGCCTTAGCAGGTTTGTTACTGCAAGGTTTGATTGCGGGTATAGAAGTTGGAGTATCAATTCCAGTTGCCCTATTTAGTCTTGCAGTTTCGGCTAGTGTGGGTATCGTTTTTGGAGTCTTGCCAGCCAACAAGGCATCGAAACTTGATCCAATCGAAGCGCTTCGTTATGAATAAGATCAACAAGATGGACACTTGTCTATCTTGTTTTTGTATGGATTTCCCTATAGAAAATCCTTAAAAATGTGATATAATGAAGTGTTAGAAAAACAGGTTTCATTTGCCTGGAAAGGAAAAATTATGTCTGAAAAGAATTTTTATATTACAACGCCGATTTACTATCCATCTGGTAAACTTCATATCGGATCTGCCTACACAACCATCGCTTGTGATGTCCTAGCTCGCTACAAACGCCTGATGGGCTACGATGTCTTTTATTTGACAGGTCTTGATGAGCATGGTCAGAAAATCCAGCAGAAAGCAGAAGAAGCTGGCATCACACCTCAAGCTTATGTTGATGGAATGGCAGTTGGAGTCAAAGAACTCTGGCAATTACTCGATATCTCATACGATAAATTTATCCGTACGACTGATGACTACCATGAAAAAGTTGTCGCACAGGTCTTTGAACGCTTGCTTGCTCAAGATGATATTTACTTGGGTGAATACTCTGGTTGGTATTCAGTTTCAGATGAGGAATTCTTTACAGAAAGCCAGCTTGCAGAAGTATTCCGTGATGAAGCTGGAAATGTAACTGGTGGTATCGCTCCATCAGGTCACGAGGTGGAATGGGTCTCTGAAGAATCATACTTCCTTCGCCTCAGCAAATACCAAGATCGTTTGGTAGACTTTTTCAAAGCTCATCCTGACTTTATCACTCCAGATGGTCGTCTGAATGAAATGCTTCGCAACTTCATCGAGCCAGGTTTGGAAGACTTGGCGGTATCTCGTACAACCTTTACATGGGGTGTTCCAGTACCATCGAATCCAAAACACGTTGTCTACGTTTGGATTGATGCCCTTCTTAACTATGCGACAGCTCTTGGATACGGTCAAGATGAGAACGGTAACTTTGATAAGTTCTGGAATGGAACTGTCTTCCACATGGTAGGAAAAGATATCCTTCGCTTCCACTCGATTTACTGGCCAATCCTTCTTATGATGTTGGATATCAAATTGCCAGATCGTTTGATTGCCCACGGTTGGTTTGTCATGAAAGACGGTAAGATGTCTAAGTCTAAAGGGAATGTTGTTTACCCTGAAATGTTGGTAGAGCGTTATGGACTAGATCCACTTCGTTACTACCTCATGCGTAGCCTTCCAGTTGGTTCAGATGGAACCTTCACTCCTGAAGACTATGTAGGCCGTATCAACTACGAATTGGCCAATGACCTTGGAAACCTCCTCAACCGTACGGTTTCTATGATTAACAAGTACTTTGATGGACAAATTCCTGCCTATGTAGAAGGTGTAACAGAGTTTGACCATGTTCTTGCTCAAGTAGCTGCTGAATCAATCGCTGATTACCATACACACATGGAAGCAGTTGACTACCCACGTGCACTTGAAGCGGTATGGACTCTTATCTCTCGTACTAACAAATACATCGATGAGACTGCTCCATGGGTCTTGGCCAAGGATGAAGCTCTTCGTGACCAATTGGCAAGTGTCATGAGTCACTTGGCAGCTAGCCTTCGTGTCGTTGCTCACTTGATTGAGCCATTTATGATGGAGACCAGTCGCGCAGTCTTGACTCAACTTGGCTTGGAAGAAGTAGCAAGCCTTGAAAACTTGAGCTTGGCTGATTTCCCTGCAGGTGTAACGGTAGTTGCCAAAGGAACACCAATCTTCCCACGTCTGGATATGGAAGAAGAAATCGCCTATATCAAGGAACAAATGGAAGGCAACAAACCAGCAGTCGAAAAAGAGTGGAACCCAGACGAAGTTGAACTCAAACTAAACAAGGAAGAAATCAAGTTTGAAGACTTTGACAAGGTCGAAATCCGTGTCGCAGAAGTCAAAGAAGTGTCTAAAGTAGAAGGTTCAGATAAGTTGCTTCAATTCCGCTTGGATGCTGGTGATGGTGAAGATCGTCAAATCCTCTCAGGAATTGCAAAATACTATCCAAACGAACAAGAGTTGGTCGGCAAGAAAGTTCAAATCGTTGCCAATCTCAAACCACGTAAAATGATGAAAAAATATGTCAGCCAAGGGATGATTCTCTCAGCTGAATATGATGGACAATTAACCCTTCTCACAGTTGATCCAGCTGTACCAAATGGAAGTGTGATTGGGTAACAATAGACAGGACTAGTTCATGCTAGTTCTGTTTTTTATTTACACTCAATGAAAATCAAAGAGCAAACTAGGAAGCTAGCCGCAGGTTGCTCAAAGCACTGCTTTGAGGTTGTAGATGAAACTGACGAAGTCAGTTACATATATCTACGGTAAGGCGACGCTGATGTGATTTGAAGAGATTTTCGAAGAGCATTAACTAATATGCTTTACAAACTAGTGTGGAAGTGGTATATTATAGATGAAGCTACTAGTAGGTATTACAAAATATATAGAAGGGGGAAGGGATGAAGGAAACTCAACTATTAAAAGGTGTTCTTGAAGGTTGTGTCTTGGATATGATTGGTCAAAAAGAACGATATGGCTATGAGTTAGTTCAGACTTTGCGAGAGGCTGGATTTGACACCATAGTTCCAGGAACGATTTATCCTTTATTACAAAAGTTAGAAAAAAATCAATGGATAAGAGGCGACATGCGCCCGTCGCCAGATGGTCCAGATCGGAAGTATTTTTCGTTGACGAAAGAAGGAGAAGAGCGTGTCTCGGCCTTTTGGCAACAATGGAACGATTTGAGTCAAAAAGTAGAAGGAATTAAGAATGGGGGTTAAACCATGAAGAAAATGAAGTATTACGAAGAAATAAGCGCTTTGTTACATGAATTCTCTGAGGAGAATCGGCAATATTTTGAGGAGCTATGGGATAGTTTTAATCTTGCTGGATTTCTCTATGATGAGGACTATCTCAGAGAGCAGATTTATTTGATGATGTTAGATTTCTCAGAAGCAGAACGAGATGGCATGAGTGCAGAGGATTATTTAGGTAAGAATCCTAAAAAAATAATGAAAGAGATTCTCAAGGAAGCACCACGCAGTTCTATCAAGGAGTCCCTTTTGACGCCAATTTTTGTCCTAGCGATATTACGTTACTATCATCTACTGGGTGATTTTTCTAAAGGTCCTCTCTTAACAGTCAATTTGCTTACTTTTTTAGGGCAACTTCTTCTTTTTCTGATTGGATTTGGGCTTGTGGCTACAATTTTACGAAAAAGTTTAGTCCAAGATACTCCTAAAATGAAAATTAGCACCTATATTATCGTTGGAAGTCTTGTTCTGCTAGTCGTTCTAGGATATGTAGGAATGGGAAGTTTCATACAAGAAGGAGCCTTTTATCTTCCGGCTCCCTGGGATAGTTTGTCTGTCTTTACGATTTCCCTAGTCATCAGTATTTGGAATTGGAAAGAACCGATTTTTCGCCCCTTTGTCAGTATGATTGTTGCCCATCTTGTTGTAGGGTCTCTGCTCCGTTACTATGAGTGGATGGGTATTTCAAATGTTTTTCTTACAAAGATTATTCCTTTAGCTGTTCTGTTTATTGGTATCTTTCTCTTTTTCCGTGGGTTTAAGAAGATAACATGGAGTGAGATATAGTCAAAAAGGAGTTTTAAAGCGTTTTTTTGTATTATGTAACTATTAGTCTGTCTTGATTCGTTAGGTACGGTGCATTAACGGATGATTATGATTTAATACTCAATGAAAATTAAAAAGCAAACTAGGAAGCTAGCCGCAAGCTGCTCAAAACACTGTTTTGAGGTTGTAGATAAGACTGACGAAGTCAGTCACATATATACGGTAAGGCGACGCTGACGTGGTTTGAAGAGATTTTCGAAGAGTATAACTATTCTGATTTACATACTAGCAGGGAAGTAGTATCCCATAATTGACGGCACGCTAGTAGGTACTATAAAATGGACTAGAGTACTTTTTTGATTGAGTATAAAACATCATAGAGAATAAAAAAATGAGGTTAGGATTTTTTGTCCTAACCTATTTTTACATGTAATAAACAATGGCAATGTACTGGAGGGCAGATGCTGCTAGTATAAAGAGATGCCAAATCATGTGGAAATAAGGTTTTTTCTTGGCGTAAAATCCAACCCCAACTGTATAACAGAGTCCGCCAGTTGCCATGAGACTCCAGAAAATTGGCGTTGTTTGGCTGATAATGGCAGGAATGATAGCCAGAACCAACCAGCCCATAATCAGGTAAAGGGCAAGGCTGAATTTCTCATTGACTTTTTTAGCAAAGATTTTATAGAGGATACCAAAGATGGTCGTTCCCCATTGAATAGCAATGATCAGATAGCCAAACCAGTTATTCATTAAGGTCAAGACGACTGGCGTATAAGAGCCAGCAATAGCTACATAAATCATAGAATGGTCGATGATTCGCAAGACATATTTGTGGGTGGAACCATAGGCCATAGAGTGGTAAATGGTGGATGAGAGGAACATGAGAAATAGACTGATGACGAAAATGGAAACGCCGATAGAGGATAAAAATCCGTGTGCTTCATAACTATAGGTGGATGAAATAGGGAGTAAGATGAGCATGATGACTGCACCCACAGCATGAGTCACGCTATTAGCAATCTCCTCTCCAAAACTGAGTTGTTTGCTGAGTTTAAGACTAGTGTTCATTGGTTTACCTCCTCTTGAGTATGATGGATTAAGGCTAGAGTTTGATGATAAAGTTTAACGGTTTGGCAGCTGCTTTGGATAATAGGGTTAGCTGGGTCCATTCCTTGGTTCATATAGTCCACAAAGGCATCGTAGAGTTTCTCTGAACTGACTTGACTTTGTAGAGTATTCAGTGTCTGGGCTATTTCTTGAATAGAGAATACAGACTTGAGGGTTGTGATAGCAATCAAACGGGCAATCTGTTGGCGTTGGTATTTTTTCTTGTCAGGCTTTGTCAGATAACCATGTTTGACATAGTTATTGACCATGGATGCTGTTAGGCCCTTGTCTTTATCAGGAGAGATAGGGGCACAGACCTGATTGACATAGAGCAAAACCTGGTCCAGATAGAGGTCGATATTTGGGATTTCTGCCCATTTTGGGTAGGAAAAGGTAGTTTTCATTTCCAACTCCTTTTTATCTAGTTTTAATAACTAGATTATAAAACAGCAAAAACAGAAAGTCAAGTTTTAACTGCTTGTGAAAAGGCTTAAATTATGCTATGATGAGAGAAACTAGTCAGAAAAGAGGAGAAAAGATGGAGATTCGTTTAGCTTTTCCAAATGAAGTAGATGCCATTATGCAGGTAATTAAGGAAGCCAAGAAATGTTTAGCAGATGCTGGTAGTGATCAGTGGCAAAATGGCTATCCAAATGTAGACATTATTATTGAGGATATTATCTCGGGTCAAGCCTATGTAGCCTTGGAAGAGGGAGAACTACTAGCCTATGCTGCTGTGACCAAGAGTCCAGAGGTGGCCTATGAAGCCATTTATGAAGGAAACTGGCAAGCTGGAGAGTCAGAGTACCTAGTCTTTCATCGTATTGCTGTGGCTGCAGATGTGCAGGGACAGGGAGTCGCTCAAACCTTCTTAGAGGGCTTGATTGAAGGTTTTGACTATCTTGATTTTCGTTCAGATACGCATGCTGAAAACAAGGCCATGCAACATATTTTTGAAAAACTCGGTTTTAAACAGGTCGGTAAGGTGCCAGTAGATGGTGAACGCTTGGCCTATCAAAAATTAAAGAAATAATGCAAAAGAAGTACGCAAAAATGCTCTACTCTTCGCCAATAGGAACTTTGTCCTTGGTTGCTGACGAGCAATATCTGTATGGCATTTGGGTGCAGGATCAGAAGCACTTTGAGAGGGGGTTAGGAGATAAAACAATTGAAGAAGTTGTTAGTCATCCTGTTTTAGACCCAGTTATTGCTTGCTTAGATGATTATTTTAATGGCAAGTCTCAGGATTTATCCAACTTACCCTTGGCTTCAATTGGAACGGATTTTGAAAAGCGAGTTTGGAGCTACTTACAGGGCATTCCTTATGGACAGACAGTGACCTATGGACAAATAGCGCAAGACCTGCAAGTGGCTTCTGCTCAAGCAATTGGTGGAGCAGTGGGGCGGAATCCTTGGTCTATCCTAGTACCTTGTCATCGTGTGCTGGGAGCTGGCAAGCGTCTGACTGGTTATGTAGCAGGAGTGGAAAAGAAAGCCTGGCTCTTGGAGCATGAAGGCGCAGATTTTAAAGATATAAAATAGAAAGTGAAAGATATGTTAGAATTTATCGAATACCCAAAATGTTCAACTTGTAAAAAAGCAAAACAAGAATTAAACCAACTCGGTGTGGACTATAAAGCCGTTCATATCGTCGAAGAAACACCTAGCCAAGAAGTCATTTTAAACTGGCTAGAAACCTCAGGGTTCGAGTTGAAGCAATTTTTCAATACCAGTGGGATCAAATACCGTGAATTAGGGTTGAAAGATAAGGTAGGAAGTCTGTCAAACCAAGAAGCAGCTGAGTTGCTAGCAAGTGACGGAATGTTGTTAAAACGACCGATTTTAGTAGAAAATGGAACTGTTAAGCAAATCGGTTATCGAAAACCTTATGAAGAATTGGGATTGAAATAGTTTTTATCTATCTCTTTGATAGATAAAATATATAACCTCCCTGTTTCAAAGTATGATAAACTAGTAGGTAGACAAAGTCTGTATCTGACCGTAGCAAATAATTTCATTGACGGCAGAAGTATGGTAGAATGAATCATTATCAGGAGAGGATGTTTTTATGAATGTTACAACGATTTTAGCATCAGATTGGTACCAAAACTTGATGCAATTGATTCCGGATGGCAAGCTGTTTAGCCTGCGTTCGGTCTTTGATGGAATTCCAAGAATTGTCCAACAACTTCCAACAACGATTATGTTGACAATTGGTGGTGCTCTTTTTGGCTTGGTTTTGGCACTTCTTTTTGCCATTGTGAAAATCAATCGTGTCAAAATTTTATATCCCTTGCAGGCCTTCTTTGTTAGTTTCTTAAAAGGGACACCGATTTTGGTGCAACTCATGTTGACCTACTACGGAATTCCTTTGGCTTTGAAAGCCCTCAATCAGCAATGGGGAACTGGTCTCAATATCAATGCTATTCCAGCCGCTGCTTTTGCAATTGTTGCCTTTGCCTTTAATGAGGCAGCTTATGCCAGTGAAACCATTCGTGCAGCGATTCTCTCAGTCAATCCTGGTGAGATTGAGGCGGCACGCAGTTTAGGTATGACCCGAGCACAAGTTTATCGTCGAGTGATTATTCCAAATGCGGCCGTTGTGGCGACTCCAACCTTAATCAATTCCCTAATCGGCTTGACCAAGGGAACTTCCCTAGCCTTCAGTGCGGGTGTTGTGGAAGTCTTTGCCCAAGCTCAGATTTTGGGTGGGGCCGATTATCGTTACTTTGAACGCTTTATCTCCGTTGCCCTTGTTTATTGGGTAGTCAATATTGGAATTGAGAGCCTCGGTCGTTTCATCGAGAGAAAAATGGCTATTTCTGCACCCGATACAGTGCAAACAGATGTGAAAGGAGATCTTCGTTAATGATTAAGATTTCGAATTTAAGCAAATCCTTTTCAGGACAGACTGTCTTGGATCATCTGAACTTGGATATTCAAAAAGGGGAAGTTGTAGCCTTGATTGGTTCTTCAGGAGCTGGAAAATCAACCTTCCTTCGCAGTCTCAATTATCTTGAAACACCTGACAGTGGCTCTATTCAGATTGATGATTTCTCAGTTGATTTTTCTAAAATCACTCAAGAAGAAATCCTTGCCCTTCGTCGTAAGCTGTCTATGGTTTTCCAACAGTTTAATTTGTTTGAACGCCGTACAGCACTTGATAATGTGAAAGAAGGCTTGGTTGTTGTCAAGAAATTGTCTGATCAAGAAGCGACTAAAATTGCCAAGGAAGAGTTGGCTAAGGTTGGGCTTTCTGACCGCGAAAACCATTATCCTCGCCATTTATCAGGTGGACAAAAGCAACGGGTTGCCTTGGCGCGTGCGCTTGCTATGAAACCAGATGTTTTGCTTTTAGATGAACCAACTTCAGCCCTTGACCCAGAATTGGTCGGTGAAGTAGAAAAGTCTATTGCAGATGCTGCTAAGTCAGGACAGACTATGATTTTAGTCAGTCACGATATGTCCTTTGTAGCCCAAGTTGCTGATAAGATTCTCTTCTTAGATAAGGGGAAAATCATCGAGTCTGGAACACCTGATGAGATTATCCACCATCCTAAAGAAGAGCGGACAAAAGAATTTTTCGCTAGTTACAAACGGACTTATATTTGATATAATAGATAAAGAAAAACTCAGTTAGCTGGACTAGCTGAGTTTACTCTTTAAAAAAGATAGAAATGAGAGAAATCATGCTACTGCAACTATTTTCTTTATATTTCGAGAGTTTGATCTTGACCACCATCCTCGTCCTGATTTTTTTAGGGATTTGGATTGGACTGAGAGCCATGTCGGGAGTTGATAAGACAGCCAAGGCTCGCCAAGCCCATCTCTATGATATGATTATGATTGGGGTCTTGGTTGTTCCAGTATTATCCTTTGCGGTTATGAGTTTAATTCTTGTTTTCAAAGCATAATCCTTGCTTGATTGACAAGAAAGAGTTAGAATAAAGATAGTTACAACAAGAAAGAAGGAATCTATATGTACGATACTATTATTATCGGTGCTGGACCTGCAGGTATGACTGCAGCCTTGTATGCTGCTCGAAGCAATCTGAAAGTAGCCTTGATTGAAGGTGGTCTGCCAGGTGGTCAGATGAATAATACATCTGATATTGAAAATTACCCAGGATACGCTAATATTAGTGGACCAGAATTGGCAGAAAAGATGTTTGAACCGCTTGAAAATCTTGGTGTTGAGCACATTTATGGCTATGTTGAAAATGTCCAAGACCATGGTGATTTTAAGAAAGTGATTACTGATGACCAAACATATGAAACACGTACAGTGATCGTAGCAACTGGTTCTAAACACCGTCCTTTGGGAGTACCTGGAGAAGAAGAACTGAACAGTCGTGGTGTTTCCTACTGTGCCGTGTGTGATGGAGCTTTCTTCCGTGACCAAGATTTGTTGGTAGTTGGTGGTGGAGATTCAGCTGTTGAAGAAGCCCTCTTCTTGACTCGCTTTGCCAAGACTGTTACCATTGTTCACCGTCGTGACCAACTTCGTGCCCAAAAGGTTTTACAAGACCGCGCCTTTGCGAATGAGAAAATCAGCTTTATCTGGGATTCTGTAGTCAAGGAAATCAAGGGTGAAAACCGAGTAGAATCTGTCGTCTTTGAAAATGTGAAAACAGGTCAAGTGACAGAACAAGCCTTTGGTGGTGTCTTTATCTATGTTGGTTTGGACCCTCTTAGCGATTTTGTTAAAGAATTGAATATCCAAGATCAGGCTGGTTGGATTGTGACAGATAACCACATGAAAACTGCAGTTGATGGTATCTTTGCGGTTGGAGATGTTCGCTTGAAAGACCTTCGCCAAGTAACAACAGCAGTTGGAGATGGAGCTATCGCTGGTCAAGAAGCCTATAAATTTATCACAGAACATAGTTAATTATAAAAACGCATAGTATCAGATTTACAAAAAATTTGACACTATGCGTTTTATTGTGGGGAAAAATGAATTTCATTTTCTACTGAAATTGAGTTTTGCCAGCCTCTTATATTTTTAGAAAAATCCTTTAATCTTGCTAACGAGGCCATCTAGACCTTCTGAACCAGAAATCAACTGCTGAGCTTGAGAGAAGTATTCTCCAAGTTGTTCTTGATTTTCTGCAACGAATGTTTTAGCAGCTTCGAAATCTTTTGTTTCGATTAATTCTTTTACTTGGTTAAACAAATCTAATGGGTTCATCCTATTTCTCCTTTTATGTACTTAATTATTTAACCATCTTTATGATAAAAAATCAACAGTTGCTGCTTTTGGCTAGGACCTGTTTTTATCTACAAGTTCTCATAACTAAGATTCTAACTACCAAAACAAGGTGGACATAAAAATGTTCGGGTTTTTCTAGTGTATCCATGAAATAAAAACGGATACATGGTATAATAGAAATAGCTCTTTAATGGAGGTGTTTGAGTGGAAAATCTGAAGAAAATGGCAGGTATCAAGGCTGCTGAGTATGTCAAGGATGGCATGGTAGTCGGACTTGGAACGGGGTCTACTGCCTATTATTTCGTAGAAGAAATTGGTCGTCGTATCAAGGAAGAGGGGTTGCAGATTACAGCTGTAACGACTTCTAGTGTGACTAGTAAACAGGCTGAAGGGCTTAATATCCCGCTCAAGTCTATTGACCAAGTAGATGTTGTCGATGTGACGGTTGATGGAGCGGATGAAGTGGATAGCCAGTTTAACGGAATCAAAGGCGGTGGTGGTGCCCTTCTGATGGAAAAGGTTGTAGCAACACCCTCAAAAGAATATATTTGGGTAGTGGATGAAAGCAAGCTAGTCGAGAAATTGGGTGCTTTTAAATTGCCAGTAGAAGTGGTTCAGTATGGCGCAGAACAGGTCTTTCGTCGTTTTGAACGAGCTGGCTACAAACCAAGTTTCCGTGAAAAAGATAGCCAACGTTTTGTGACCGATATGCAGAACTTTATCATTGACCTTGCCTTGGATGTCATCGAAGATCCAATTGCCTTCGGACAAGAATTGGACCATGTCGTTGGTGTCGTGGAGCACGGCTTATTCAACCAAATGGTGGATAAGGTCATCGTTGCTGGACGAGACGGGGTTCAGATTTTAACTTCAACAAAAGCAAGATAACTAAAATAATAAGGAGATACACTATGTCAAAATTTAATCGTATTCACTTGGTGGTATTGGATTCTGTGGGAATCGGTGCTGCACCAGATGCTAATAACTTTGTCAATGCAGGAGTTCCAGATGGAGCTTCTGACACATTAGGACACATTTCAAAAGCAGTTGGTTTGAATGTCCCAAACATGGCTAAAATTGGTCTTGGAAATATTCCTCGAGAAACTCCTCTTAAGACTGTTCCAGCTGAAAGCAATCCAACAGGATATGCAACAAAATTAGAAGAAGTATCTCTTGGTAAGGATACTATGACTGGACACTGGGAAATCATGGGACTCAATATTACTGAGCCTTTCGATACTTTTTGGAACGGATTCCCAGAAGAAATCTTGACAAAAATCGAAGAATTCTCAGGACGCAAGGTCATTCGTGAAGCAAACAAACCTTACTCAGGTACAGCTGTTATCGATGATTTCGGACCTCGTCAGATGGAAACTGGAGAGTTGATTATCTATACTTCAGCTGATCCTGTTTTGCAAATTGCTGCCCACGAAGACATTATTCCTTTGGACGAATTGTACCGTATCTGTGAATACGCTCGTTCAATTACACTTGAGCGTCCTGCCCTTCTAGGTCGTATCATTGCTCGCCCTTATGTAGGTGAACCAGGTAACTTCACTCGTACAGCAAACCGTCGTGACTTGGCCGTATCTCCATTTGCACCGACTGTTTTGGATAAATTGAATGAAGCTGGTATCGATACTTATGCTGTTGGTAAAATCAACGATATCTTTAACGGTGCGGGTATCAACCATGACATGGGCCACAACAAGTCAAACAGCCATGGAATTGATACACTATTGAAGACAATGGGCCTTGCTGAGTTTGAAAAAGGATTCTCATTCACAAACTTGGTTGACTTTGATGCCCTTTACGGCCACCGTCGTAATGCTCACGGTTACCGTGATTGTTTGCATGAGTTTGATGAACGCTTATCTGAAATTATCGCAGCCATGCGAGAGAACGACCTTCTCTTGATTACTGCGGACCACGGGAACGACCCAACTTACGCAGGAACAGACCACACTCGCGAATATATCCCACTTTTGGCTTACAGTCCTTCCTTTAAAGGAAATGGTGTCATTCCAGTAGGACATTTTGCAGATATCTCAGCGACAGTTGCGGATAACTTTGGTGTGGAAACTGCCATGATTGGGGAAAGTTTCTTAGATAAATTGGTGTAAGATGACACGATATGCTTTACTTGTTCGGGGCATTAATGTAGGTGGGAAAAATAAAGTTATCATGGCGCAACTTCGTCAAGAACTGACAGAGTTGGGACTGGAAAAGGTTGAGACCTACATCAACAGTGGCAATATTTTCTTTACTTCGACAGACTCCAAAGCCCGATTGGTTGAAAAGTTAGAGGCTTTCTTTGCAGTCCATTATCCATTTATTCAGAGCTTTTCCTTGCTAAGTCAGGAAGACTATGAAGCAGAGCTGAAGAATCTGCCAGATTGGTGGACCAAAGATTTGGCACGAAAAGACGTTCTCTTTTACACGGAGGGTTTGGATGTAGCTCAAGTCATTGAGAAAGTTGAAAGTTTGGAATTGAAAGATGAAGTCGTTCATTTTGGAAGACTTGGGATTTTCTGGGGGAAATTCTCTGAGGAATCCTACTATGCAACTGCCTATCACAAGTACTTGCTCAAGATGCCTTTTTATCGCAACATCACCATTCGCAATGCAAAAACCTTTGACAAAATCGGTCAAATGCTAAAAACTAATAAAGGAGACACACAATGACATTTTTAAACAAAATCCATGAAACTGCTACTTTCCTGAAAGAAAAGGGAATTTCAGCCCCTGAGTTCGGTCTAATCCTTGGGTCAGGACTTGGAGAATTGGCAGAAGAAATCGAAAATCCTGTTGTAGTAGACTATGCTGAGATTCCAAACTGGGGCCGTTCGACAGTAGTCGGTCACGCTGGTAAATTGGTATATGGTGACCTTGCAGGTCGCAAGGTCTTGGCTCTTCAAGGTCGTTTCCATTTCTATGAAGGAAATCCTCTTGAAGTCGTGACTTTCCCAGTTCGTGTGATGAAAGTTCTCGGATGCGAAGGTGTCATTGTAACCAATGCAGCTGGAGGTATTGGATTTGGTCCTGGTACCTTGATGGCTATCTCAGACCATATCAATATGACGGGGCAAAACCCATTGATGGGTGAAAACTTGGATGATTTTGGTCCACGTTTCCCAGATATGTCTAAAGCCTACACACCAGAATACCGTGCTACTGCCCATGAAGTGGCTAAAAAACTTGGTATCAAGCTTGATGAAGGTGTCTATATCGGTGTTACTGGTCCAACTTATGAAACACCAGCAGAAATTCGTGCCTATAAGACACTGGGAGCGGATGCAGTTGGTATGTCTACTGTTCCTGAAGTTATTGTGGCAGCCCACTCAGGCTTGAAAGTTCTAGGAATTTCATGTATTACTAACTTTGCGGCTGGTTTCCAAGAAGAACTCAACCACGAAGAAGTTGTGGAAGTAACAGAACGTGTTAAAGGTGACTTCAAAGGCTTGCTGAAAGCAATTCTTGCTGAATTGTAAAAAAATTGGTGATGGCATTAGACTAGAGATGAAGGTTTTAGTTCTCATCGTCTTCAGTAGAGAAGATTGGGTTTGTTGTGATTAAAAGATGAACAAAAATCCAATCAACTACTATATCTTTAGTAAAAATTTATCACATGCTTATTTATCAATTATTGGTAAATAGGGGAAAATAAAAGAAAGTTAGAAAAGAATGAAAATCGGTCAACGAATTATGCGCTTTGGCATAAAAAAATTAAGTATCGGGGTTGTATCTGTTGCAGTTGGTTTTGCTTTTTTAGCACCGACAGGAATTTCTGCCAATGAAGGAAGTCCAGTTGTGAAAAACGAAACTCCTCTAGTAGTAAATGCAACGGATAGTCCGACAAAACTAGAAAATACTGATAAAAAACAGGAAACGCCTCTTATAGAGGAAAGAGTGGCAGTTATCCAACCAGCTCCGGAAACAAAAGAAGTCCTTAAAAATCAGAAGGAAGAAGAAAAGCTGGAATCCCATAAAACAGAGCCTGCTCTAGTTCCTGAAGAAGTGAATAAAGAGGAAAATGTAAAGGATGAGTCTACAACTTCTCGTCCTGTGACAGCAGAAGATCTTTTGAAAATCTCAAAAGGAGAACTGCACTCAGAAAATGATTTGCTTGACAATTCTCTTTATGGTGAAAAAGTCCTTGATTTAGAAGGTGATGATGATCAGGATGGTATCAAAAATAAGGATGAGCTTTATGTTTATCGTAAAGATGGTAAGGACTATTTAGGATATAACAGTCATCCATTACTGGCGGACAGTGATGGAGACGGATTAGCAGATGGGGAAGATGATAATAAGAAACAATGGTATGTTACAGATCGAGACGCTCTTCTCTTTATGGAATTATCCTATCGTGATGATGACTATATCGAAAAAATTCTAGATCATAAAAATCCATTTCCGAGTCTCTACTTGAATCGTCAAGAATATAAGATGATGCACAATGAGTTAGCCCCGTTTTGGAAGATGAAAAAAGCTTACCATACAGCTAGTGGTTTGGATGCTTATCTATTTGAAACTAAGAGTGATTTTCCTTATTTAAAAGACAATACTGTTCAAATGTTGGCTATACGTGGGACAAGACTGAATGATGCCAAAGATTTGAGAACGGACTTGACCTTGCTAGGAGGAAATAAACCTGCACAAGCGGATGATATCCGTAATGTGGTAAAAGAATTGGCGCAGGATTCCAGCATTACCAATCTGTATATGACAGGCCATTCTTTAGGAGGCTATCTAGCTCAAATAGCAGCAGTTGAAGCTTATCAGAAATATCCTACTTTTTATAATAATGTTTTGAAAAAAGTGACAACATTTAATGCACCTAAGGTCATTACTTCAAGAACAATCTGGAATGCCAAAAATGGTTTCTGGGATGTAGGACTAGAAAGTCGGAAGCTTGCTGTAAATGGAAAAATTAAACATTATGTAGTGGATAACGACAATGTGGTTACATCTGTGCTACAAAATGATAGTGATGTTGTGACATCTACAGGAAGCGCCAATGTTAAACACCGTTCGCGTGGCTATTTTGAAAGTCGCATGAATGATATTTCAAACTTTAATATTGGAAAACGAACAACATTGGATAAGCAGGGTTACCGTGATCCAAAACTGGAAAAAATTTCTTTCTTTAAGAAACAACAAGTCCCTCTGTCATCTAGTCAACCAAGCGCTGAACCTCTTGAAAATATAGCTCTAGGGAAACGGGTTACCCAAAGTTCGACAGCTTTTGGAGGTGATGCTAGAAGGGCTGTAGATGGAAAAGTTGATGGGAATTATGCTCATCATTCTGTAACGCATACAGAGTTTCAATCTAAGCCTTGGTGGCAAGTCGATTTAGATAAGGAAGAAACGATTCGTCAAATCAATATTTATAATCGAACAGATACTGCTCAGGATAGGCTTACTAATTTTAATGTGATTCTTTTAGATAGTTCTGGAAAAGAAATTGAAAGAAAGCGCATTGCATCTCTGAAAGATATCTCTGCACAAATTGCAATTGACTATAAAAAAGCTCGTTTTGTACGTATTGAGTTAGATGGTTACAATGCTCTCAGTCTCGCAGAAGTTCAAGTCTTGCGTGCTGAGAATATCGCATGGAAAAAGCAAGCACGCCAAAGTTCTACCGATTTTGGAGGAGATGCTAGCCGTGCCTTGGATGGGAATACCAATAGTAGCTACAGCCAGCAATCAATTACTCATACAAAATTTGAAAATCAGCCTTGGTGGGAAGTTGATTTAGGTCGTACAGAACAGATAGGACTTGTCCGTCTTTATAATCGTGAAGATGGCGAACTTTCCAAACGTTTGGCAGATTTTGATGTGATTTTATATGATGAAAAAGGGACAGAAGTTGCTAGACAATATGTTTCTAAACTTGACGGAACGAGATTGGATGTTCAATTAAATGGCAAGTTGGGTCGCCGTGTCCGTATTCAATTGCGTCAGAAAAATCAAGCTCTCAGTCTTGCTGAAGTAGAAGTGTTTCGATTTATAGCTAAGAATGCTGTGACAACACCAACTTCTAAGCCAGTACAAGTGTTAAATTACACTCCTGTAAAAGATAAAACCCTAACTATTCAGCATAGTGGAGCTTACATTGCACGCTATTCTATAACTTGGGAAGAAGTTACAGTAGATAAAAATGGTCATTCAGTTGTTCGCAGTCATTCTTGGGAAGGAAATGGACGTAACCAGACTGCAGGTTTTGTACTCAACCTTCCAATTAAAGAAAATATGAGAAATCTGCGAATTAAGATCGAAAAGAGAACAGGTCTTATCTGGAATAGATGGCAAACAATCTATGATAACAGACCTCTTCTCGCCCAACCACATCGGAAAATCACTCATTGGGGTACGACATTGAATTCCAAGGTGAGTGACGATGATGTCTTGTAATATGATGGTACAATGACAGTTAGTTTGTCTAGTTTATAAGAAAGTACTACCTGAGCTTGAATAGAACTCAGGTAGCTCTCTGTGAAAGAACAAAATGAATACTCAATGAAAATCAAAGAGGAAACTAGGAAACTAGCCGCAGGCTGCTCAAAGCACTGCATTGAGGTTGTAGATATAACTGACGAAGTCAGCTCAAAACACTGTTTTGAGGTTGTGGATATAACTGACGAAGTCAGTAACCATACATACGGCAAGGCGACGTTGACGTGGTTTGAAGAGATTTTCGAAGAGTATAAACAGAAAGGTAGAGCGCGTGTTTGGATTTGAACACGAGTAGAAATTCGTACCTATAAGATACTTGGAACAGATGTGGTCGGAATGTCAACTGCTCCTGAAGTTATTGTTGTAGCCTACTCAGGTTTGAAACTTCTAGGAATTTTATGTATTACTAACTATACTACTGGTTTCAAAGAAGAGATTAACCACTAAGAGGTTATAGAAGTGACCGAGTGTGTTAAAGGTGATTTTAAAGGCTTACTTAAAACCGTTTTTGCTGAATTATTACTATGTTAAAAGAATTGAGGAGTATTTTTCAGAAAATCCCTTATAATCTTAAATTATTCCTAGCAGTAATTTTGCAAGGAACAGTTTCAAGTTTATCTGGTATTTTTCTACATTATCTTTTAGAGATGGTGGAGGAGCTAGCTTTTGGTCAGTCAGAGCATCATAGTGGATTTTTGACTGATGGAGTTTCCTTGTCGCGGATAGGATTTAGTTTAATAATCGTGGGTATCAGCTCATCCTTGGTCTGGTATTTCTTGCAAAAAAAATCACAGATTTATTCCATCAAAGCTCAGATGAAGGATGAGACTTCACGATACAAGCTTCATTTTTTAAGACAGCTATTTCATTCAATTTGGCAGATTATTGCAGTTGGAGGGGGAGCACCTATTGGTAAAGAAGCTGCGCCACGAGAGATTGGAACTCTATTTGCAGGACCAATTGGAAAAAAATGTTCTCTCTCTAAGAAGGATCAAATCTTTCTCCTTGCTTGTGGTGCTGGTGCTGGTTTAGCAGCTGTCTATCAGGTTCCATTAACAAGTGTCTTCTTTGTTTTTGAAACTCTAGGAATTGCTCTATCTATTAAACGATTTATCTTAGTCGGTTTGACTACCTATGTGTCAACCTATACAGCAGGCTTGGTTATTTCAGATCAGGCTCTCTACCAGATTCCAGCGATAACATGGTCATTAAAGGAAACGTGGATTATTCCCTTATTACTTCTTTTCTTAACCCCACTAGCTTGGCTTTTTGGTCGCTTGAGTAAAGAAGTGTCTTCAAACAGAATAAAAGATAAACGAATACTTCTCACATTGCCTACAGCTTTTCTTTTTCTTGCTGGGTTGGCAAGTTATTTTCCACATCTACTTGGAAATGGACGTATGATGGCTCAGGAAGTATTGAATGGTAGCGATGGCAAAACAGTATTCCTCTTGTTTATCCTAAAAGCACTGGTCGTTCTTATTACTCTGTGGGCAGGGGCCTATGGTGGTACACTTACGCCATCTTTTGCCTTGGGGATGGCTGGAGCTGCTCTCTTTGGAATGATTCTAGGTGGGGATAGCCAGCCAAGCATTTTGCTTATGGGATCTGTTTGCTTTTTGTCTGTGACCTTGAGGGCTCCCTGGTCTGCAACTGGATTAGTAATAGGTTTCACTGGGCTAGCTTTAGATTCTCTTCCGTATCTCTTAGTAACAGCTGTTTTAGCCTATGAATTTGCAAAAATATTAGACCGTTTTTCTTGGGCTAACATACTGTGTCAGAAGTCAAAGAATAAAGTAATTAGGTAGGAAATGCCCATTTCTTCTAATCAAAGATTTATCTTAAAAGATTAAAAACTATTGTCAATTTATCAATAACTGTTTGAAATAAAAAAAGTAGGCTTATCGGAGTCATGATTGAATCCGATTTTTCCTAGCTATGAAATATAAAAATAAAAAAAGAAAGGTAGAGCGTGTGTTTTGATTTGAACACGAGCGGAAAACTTTTCTAAAAACTCAGAAGAGAAGGGGAGTTCGGGTTTGAATTGAAGCCGGTCTAATCTTCTCAATATCATCAAAATTAAGAAAGAAAGGAATTGAACCCACCCTAAAAGCAGTAGGAAAAAGATAGTTGGTCTAGCGAGCATCGCTCACTGCATCCAACTCCTATTTTCCCTTTGCTTTTTGACGGGTTTGGTATCTTTCTCAATATAAAAAAAGAAAGGTAGAGCGTGTGTTTTGATTTGAACACGAGCGGAAAACTCGGAAAATAGATAATCTGACTGAGAAATCAGGATTTCTCGTCAGATTCCTAATTTTCAGTCGTTTTCTTCTCGCTCTTTGTATCATAAATTATGTCTATCCATATTGCTGCTCAGCAGGGTGAAATTGCTGATAAAATTCTTCTTCCTGGGGATCCTCTTCGTGCTAAGTTTATTGCGGAGAATTTCCTTGAAGATGCTGTTTGTTTTAACGAAGTGCGTAACATGTTTGGTTACACTGGTACTTACAAGGGCCACCGTGTATCAGTCATGGGAACTGGGATGGGAATGCCATCTATTTCGATTTATGCGCGTGAATTGATTGTTGATTACGGTGTGAAGAAATTGATCCGTGTGGGAACAGCAGGTTCATTGAATGAAAATGTTCACGTCCGTGAATTAGTTTTGGCGCAGGCAGCGGCAACCAACTCTAACATCATCCGCAATGACTGGCCACAGTACGATTTTCCACAAATCGCTAGCTTTGATTTGTTGGATAAGGCCTACCATATCGCTAAAGAACTCGGTATGACCACCCACGTTGGGAACGTTTTGTCTTCTGATGTCTTTTATTCAAACTACTTTGAAAAGAACATCGAACTTGGTAAATGGGGGGTCAAGGCTGTGGAAATGGAAGCAGCAGCTCTCTACTATTTGGCAGCCCAATACC
The DNA here is from genome assembly GCA_001914195.1 of Streptococcus mitis. Classification (GTDB taxonomy): domain Bacteria; phylum Bacillota; class Bacilli; order Lactobacillales; family Streptococcaceae; genus Streptococcus; species Streptococcus mitis_F. The sequence goes on from MKYF01000016.1 coordinate 49,519, forward strand.
ATGTTGACGCGCTTGCTATCATGACTATCTCTGATAGTTTGGTTAATCCAGATGAAGATACAACTGCAGAAGAACGCCAAAATACCTTCACAGATATGATGAAGGTTGGATTAGAAACCTTGATTGCAAAATAATTATATCCAAAAAAGGAAGCCCTTCTTTATGAATTGGAGGACTTCCTTTTCTTATCTAGAAATTGGTCTATCTCTTTTTGTGATCTGAGGATGACCACTTTATATGGATAGTTTTTTTGAATCCACTTGTAGCGTTCCTTAGCGGATTTGCTCCGTCCGTCCCAAAGAATCCATCTGATAAACTCCCAATTAAATTGTTCTTGACAACCAGCTGCCATACTTTCTCTGACCTTGCCTCGGTATTTGAGGTATCGCTTAAAGGCTCGAAAGAGACAAGTCAATGGCGAAAAATTAAGAAAGATGATTTGGTCAGCATCCTGCATTCTTTCCTCATAGAAACACCAAGAATAATTACCATCAATAACCCAAGCTTCATGCTTGGTGAGAAAGTTTTTCATCTCGGTTAACATCCATTTGCGGTCACTGTCTTGCCAACCGGGTTGAAATTGGAGTGTGTCCATGTGAAGTTTTGGGATGGAGTAGCAGTTAGACAACTTTTCGGCTAGAGTTGACTTACCAGCACCAGAATATCCGATAATTGCGATTTTCATTTTCTACCCTTTCCAATTTGGAGACAAAAAAACAGCCTCTATGGACTGTTTCTTATTTAGCAAGTTTAGCTGAAAGACGAGCTTTATCGCGGCTTGCTTTGTTTTTGTGAATCAAACCTTTAGTTTCTGCTTTATCGATAGCTGAGCTAGCAGCACGGAAAAGTTCTTCAGATGGGTTTGCTTCGAATGCTTTGATAGCAGTACGCATAGCTGATTTTTGAGCTGAGTTCTTTTCGTTTTGTTTAACGTTCAATTCAGCGCGTTTGATAGCTGATTTAATGTTTGCCAATGTTCTTACCTCCATATTTACTAACTATACCATTATATCTGAAAACTTACGTTTTGACAAGGGAAAATTATTTTTTTAAGTAAATTTCATCGATTTCATGATTCTTTGTTTTATGAAGAATCACTTCTGCACGATTTCTAGTTGGTTCAATATAATTTTGTAGATTTGTGAGATTGATACTGGTCCAGACCTGATGGGCAAAGGATTCCACTTCCCCAATCGGCATCTGAGTAAAACGATAATAGTAGCTATCAGGGTCGTTTTGGGCTAGGCTCAGCATTTTCAAGAAACGGTCCAGATACCAACTCTCGATGTCATCGACTGCAGCATCAACATAGATGGAAAAGTCAAAGAAATCAGTGATATAGAGACGCTCGTTTTGTGGATTTTGAAAGACATTGATTCCCTCAACAATCACAAAATCAGCAGCTTTGACGCTTTGCTTTTCCTCAGGTACGATGTCATAGACTTCATGAGAATAGACAGGAATATCTACATCTTGTCCATTTTTAATGCGATCCAAGAAGTTGAGAAGAGCTTCCATATCATAGCTTTCAGGAAATCCCTTGCGATTTAAAATCCCTTGTTCAATCAAGGTCTGGTTGGGATAGAGAAAGCCGTCAGTTGTTACCAACTCAACCCTAACATCTGTAAGTGTGCGGGACAGTAGGATTTGAAGTAGGCGACTGGTTGTGGATTTTCCAACGGCAACACTCCCAGAAACTCCAATGATAAAAGGTTGAGATTTGCTTTCACGTTGGAGGAAAATTCCTTTGGAAAAAGCTAAATCGTCCTTGGTGCGCTTGTAAATCTGGATGAGATGGGCTAGGGGAAGATAGACATCAGTAACATCCTGTAGACTAATCTGATCGTTAAAACTCTTGATGGATTCTAATTCCTCTTCAGTCAAAGGAGGTGTTGTCTTTCGATGTAAAGATTGCCAAGTCTGGCGGCTGATTTTTTCAAAATGTAAAAATTCGTTGGTCATTTGTTTTCCCCTAGATATTTTGTTTATCATACCATAAAAAGCTAAAAAAATAAAGCGGTTTCTTGAATGTGGTCAGTCAATATTATATAATAGATGTAGATAGAGGATGAACAATTTAGTGATGAAGTAGGAGCTACTTTCTCCTGACTTATAAGCTAATAAAGGGGGCTTTGGGAATCACAACTTATAGGAGGTGTGTCATGAAAATCTTAAAAAGTTATATATTGGAACTCTGTTTTATTTTAAGTTTTGCACTACCTTTTTTAAAAGGAGCGAATGCGGATAATGGTAGACGTTTTGTGGAAACCTATTACGGTTTTACTTTTTTGATGGAACATGCCATTGTAACAGCGGTCTTTATCTGTTCGCTCTTGATTGCTTTCTTCCTAAAAAAACGGTGGACGAAATGGCTTGCTGCTGGTAGTTATGTCTTTTTAGTTCTATGGATTGCTACAGAGGGTTATTTCTTCCGCATGTCACTAGAAGATTTGATACGACTTTGGACAAGTTTGGAATTCCTGACAAAAACGTATCAGTTGGGCTTTTATCTAAACATCCTGTTGGGAATTTTGTTGATAATAAAGTATTTGAAGGTTAAGCAATAGTCATAATAAATACGCCCGATTATAGATGATAAACTTTTTGTTATATCCTGACTATGATATTTCTAGTTCTAAATGGCTTATCATTCATCTATAAGTGTTGAAAGAGATTGAAGAAAATGTTTTACTTACTAGCTTTCTTCAGTCTTTTTCGTTTTATTATCAATTTGTAAACGATTTACAATTTAAGTCAAATTATGGTAAAATTGTTTCATGAGTAAAATGTATTATGCAGAAAATCCTGACGCTGCTCACGACATTCATGAGTTAAGAGTGGACTTGTTGGGAGAAAAAATGACCTTTTTGACAGATGCAGGTGTTTTTAGCAAGAAAATGGTTGACTTTGGCAGTCAACTTTTGCTCAAGTGTCTTGAGGTCAACCAAGGAGAGAATGTCCTTGATGTAGGCTGTGGTTATGGGCCTCTGGGCTTGTCCTTGGCTAAGGCTTATGGAGTTCAGTCGACCATGGTCGATATCAATAATCGTGCCTTGGATTTGGCACGACAAAATGCTGAACGAAATAAAGTAGAAGCGACGATTTTCCAGTCCAACATCTATGAACAAGTTGAAGGGAAATTTGACCATGTCATTTCCAATCCTCCTATCCGTGCGGGCAAGCAAGTAGTTCATGAAATCATTGAGAAAAGTAAAGATTTCTTGGAAACTGGTGGGGATTTAACAATTGTTATCCAGAAAAAACAAGGGGCTCCAAGCGCCAAGTCAAAGATGGAGGAAGTGTTTGGCAATTGTGAAATCGTCAAAAAAGATAAGGGATACTATATCCTTAGAAGTGTGAAAGAATGAGAGCAGTTGATTTAATCCAAAAGAAACGAGACGGTCAAGAACTGACTTCGAGTGAAATCGAATGGCTAGTTGAAAGCTATGTGTTAGGAACTGTTCCTGACTATCAGATGTCTGCTTTTGCTATGGCTGTCTATTTCAAAGGAATGACGACTCGAGAAATCTCTGACCTAACTATGAAGATGGTTCAGACAGGGCAAGAGTTTGATTTATCTGTTATTGATGGGGTTAAGGTTGACAAGCATTCTACTGGTGGTGTTGGTGATAAGGTGACCTTGATTTTGGCTCCTCTTGTTGCAAGCTTTGGTGTTCCTGTGGCCAAAATGAGTGGTCGTGGTCTCGGCCATACTGGTGGAACAATTGATAAATTGGAGTCTATCAAGGGCTATCAAGTGGAACGCAGTCAAGAGGATTTTATTCGTCAGGTACAGGACATTGGTGTATCGGTCATTGGGCAATCAGACCAACTGGTTAAAGCTGACAAGCTTCTCTACGCCCTACGTGATGTGACAGCAACTGTCGACACGATTCCTTTGATTGCGAGTTCGGTGATGAGCAAGAAAATTGCTGCAGGGGCGGATGCTATTTTGCTTGACGTGACTGTCGGTGAGGGTGCTTTCATGAAGACGGTTGATGAGGCGCGAGAACTGGCTCAAACCATGGTGGATCTTGGTAAGGCAGTTGGTCGGAAGACGGTAGCAGTGATTACAGATATGAGCCAGCCCTTGGGACGAGCGATTGGAAATCGTCTGGAAATTCTTGAAGCACTGGAGATTTTACAAGGACAAGGCCGTCAGGATATTACCTACTTTATCTGTGAATTGGCTCAAATTATGCTTGGTCTTGCAAATGTAAATAAGACAGTTGAAGAAGTTCGCCAACATCTTGAAAATGGCCAAGCACTGGCTAAGTTTGAGGAGATGGTGCAAGCTCAAGGTGGGGATTTAGAAGATCTCTATCGTCCAGTCAATGTTGCCCATGTGGTGGAAATCCCTGCCCAGGAAACAGGTGTCATTTCAGCTCTTCCGGCTATGGAATTTGGGCTCTATGCTATGAGACTGGGTGCTGGTCGTGCAGTCAAGACTGATGATTTGGACTATGAAACTGGAATTGTTTTTGAAAAGAAGGTTGGAGACTCCGTTCAAAAGGGAGAAATTGTTGCAAAAGTATACACAAATGGAAAAAATTCTCCTCAGCTAGTTACAGATTTTCAAAAATATGTTAAAATAAATGATAGGGTGCAAAGTTTACGAGAAATTATAGAAATTATCTCATAAACAACAGGAGAATCCGTATATGAAATTAAATAAATATATCGATCATACGCTTTTGAAGCAAAATGCAACAGAAAAACAAATTGATTGTTTGTTGTCCGAGGCTAGAGAGTATGATTTTGCCAGCGTCTGCGTTAATCCGACCTGGGTTGAACATGCTAAAAAAGGGCTTGAAGGTACAGATGTCAAGGTCTGTACAGTGGTTGGTTTCCCCTTGGGAGCAACAACTTCAGCCGTGAAAGCATTTGAAACAAAAGAAGCTATCCAACATGGTGCAGATGAGATTGATATGGTGATCAATGTTGGAGCTCTCAAGTCAGATAATTTAGCCTTGGTAGAGTCAGATATTCGCGCAGTCGTGGAAGCAAGTGGTGACAAGTTAGTGAAAGTCATTATTGAAGCTTGCCTGCTGACTGACCAAGAAAAAGTTGTATCTTGCCAATTAGCCCAAAAAGCTGGAGCTGACTTTGTCAAAACATCTACTGGCTTTTCAACTGGTGGTGCTACGATAGCAGATGTCAAATTGATGCGTGAAACTGTTGGACCTGATATGGGTGTCAAGGCCGCCGGCGGAGCTCGTTCTTATGCAGATGCTCTTGCCTTTGTTGAAGCAGGGGCGACCCGTATTGGAACGTCAGCTGGAGTAGCAATTCTAAAAGGAGAATTGGCAGATGGCGACTACTGAGTTGATTGAACTGGCAATTGAAACCAGCAAACATGCCTATGTCCCCTATTCTCACTTTCCTATCGGAGCAGTTTTAGTAGCCAAAGACGGAAGTGTTTACACGGGAGTGAATATCGAAAATGCTAGCTATCCTTTGACCAATTGCGGTGAGAGAACAGCCATTTTTAAGGCTGTATCTGAAGGGCAAAGAGAATTTTCAGAGCTGATTGTTTATGGTCAAACTGAAAAACCGATTTCACCATGTGGTGCTTGTCGCCAAGTAATGGTCGAATTTTTTGAACAAGATCTAAAAGTGACCTTAGTCGCAAAAGATAAATCGACGGTCGAGATGACGGTCGGGGAATTACTTCCATATTCTTTTACAGACTTAAATTAGTCTGAGTCGCTCTCTGAGTGGCACGGTCCTTGTGGCCAACCAATCCATACTTGCAACATCGTTGCACATCTTATTTAGGAGGTTCAGTAATGAACAAGAAACAATGGCTAGGTCTTGGCCTAGTAGCAGTGGCAGCAGTTGGACTTGCTGCATGTGGTAACCGCTCTTCTCGTAAGGCAGATTCATCTTCTGATGTGAAGACAAAAGCAGCAATCGTCACTGATACTGGTGGTGTTGATGACAAATCATTCAACCAATCAGCTTGGGAAGGTTTGCAGGCTTGGGGTAAAGAACACAATCTTTCAAAAGATAACGGTTTCACTTACTTCCAATCAACAAGTGAAGCTGACTACGCTAACAACTTGCAACAAGCGGCTGGAAGTTACAACCTAATCTTCGGTGTTGGTTTTGCCCTTCACAATGCGGTTGAAGAAGCAGCTAAAGAACATTCTGACTTGAACTATGTCTTGATTGATGATGTGATTAAAGATCAAAAGAATGTTGCGAGCGTAACTTTCGCTGATAATGAGTCAGGTTACCTTGCAGGTGTAGCTGCAGCAAAAACAACTAAAACAAAACAAGTTGGTTTTGTAGGTGGGCAGGAGTCAGAAGTTATCTCTCGTTTTGAAGCTGGTTTCAAGGCAGGTGTTGCCTCAGTAGACCCATCTATCAAAGTACAAGTTGACTATGCTGGTTCATTTGGTGATGCTGCTAAAGGTAAAACAATTGCAGCAGCACAATACGCAGCTGGTGCAGATATTGTTTACCAAGTAGCTGGTGGTACAGGTGCTGGTGTCTTTGCAGAAGCAAAATCACTCAACGAAAGCCGTCCTGAAAATGAAAAAGTTTGGGTTATCGGTGTTGACCGTGACCAAGAAGCAGAAGGTAAATACACTTCTAAAGATGGCAAAGAATCAAACTTTGTTCTTGCATCTACTTTGAAACAAGTTGGTACAACTGTAAAAGATATTTCTAACAAGGCAGAAAAAGGTGAATTCCCTGGCGGTCAAGTGATCGTTTACTCATTGAAAGATAAAGGGGTTGACTTGGCAGTAACAAACCTTTCAGAAGAAGGTAAAAAAGCTGTCGAAGATGCTAAAGCTAAAATCCTTGATGGAAGCGTAAAAGTTCCTGCAAAATAATGGATGGAAGTTATTTCTTAGGAAGCGGCCATCGGCCGCTTTTTAAGAGTTGAGACAAAGTCATTTTGTCTCAGTAAAGCTTGCTACTAGATAAACTAGCAAGTTTTATTGAAATAAAATAAGACTCTGAAAGGAAGAGCACATGGCACACGAAAATGTCATTGAGATGCGTGATATTACCAAGGTGTTTGGTGAATTTGTTGCCAACGACAAAATCAACCTGCACCTACGAAAAGGTGAAATTCATGCACTTTTAGGAGAAAATGGGGCTGGTAAGTCCACGCTCATGAACATGTTAGCAGGGCTTCTTGAACCAACTAGTGGTGAAATCGCGGTCAACGGTCAAGTTGTCAATCTTGACTCCCCATCTAAAGCAGCTGGCTTGGGAATCGGAATGGTTCACCAGCACTTTATGTTGGTAGAGGCTTTCACGGTGGCTGAAAACATTATTTTAGGAAGTGAATTGACTAAAAATGGTGTGCTAGATATCGCTGGAGCTAGCAAAGAAATCAAGGCTCTTTCTGAACGTTATGGCTTAGCTGTGGACCCTTCTGCCAAGGTAGCAGACATCTCAGTTGGAGCCCAACAACGTGTGGAAATTTTAAAAACCCTTTATCGGGGGGCTGATATTCTTATCTTTGACGAACCAACGGCTGTTTTGACTCCATCAGAAATTGAGGAGTTGATGGCCATTATGAAAAATCTTGTTAAAGAAGGAAAATCAATTATCTTGATTACCCACAAGTTGGATGAAATTCGTGCAGTTTCTGACCGCGTTACAGTTATCCGTCGTGGGAAATCAATTGAAACCGTCAAAATTGCAGGAGCTACTAATGCTGATTTGGCAGAAATGATGGTAGGACGTTCTGTTTCCTTTAAAACAGAGAAACAAGCCTCTCAACCAAAAGAAGTGGTCTTGTCAATCAAAGATTTGGTGGTCAATGAAAACCGTGGTGTTCCAGCTGTGAAAAATCTGTCCTTGGATGTTCGTGCTGGAGAGATTGTTGGTATTGCAGGGATTGATGGAAATGGTCAGTCTGAACTGATTCAAGCCATTACAGGTCTTCGCAAGGTTGAATCTGGTAGCATTGAGCTAAAAGGAGATTCAATTGTAGGCTTGCATCCACGACAAATTACAGAGCTAAGTGTTGGGCACGTTCCAGAAGACCGTCACCGTGATGGTTTGATTTTAGAGATGATGATTTCTGAAAATATTGCCCTTCAAACCTACTACAAAGAACCACATAGTAAAAATGGAATTTTGAACTATTCAAATATTACTTCTTATGCTAAAAAGCTAATGGAAGAATTTGATGTTCGTGCTGCCAGTGAATTTGTTCCTGCAGCTGCACTTTCAGGAGGAAATCAACAAAAAGCAATTATTGCTCGTGAAATTGATCGTGATCCTGATCTCCTTATCGTCAGCCAGCCAACTCGTGGTTTGGATGTCGGTGCCATTGAATATATCCACAAACGCTTGATTGAAGAGCGTGATAATGGTAAGGCTGTCCTTGTTGTCAGCTTTGAACTAGATGAGATTTTAAATGTCTCAGATCGTATTGCCGTTATCCACGATGGTAAGATTCAAGGTATTGTGTCACCAGAAACAACCAATAAACAAGAACTTGGTGTCTTGATGGCTGGTGGAAACTTGGGAAAGGAGAAGAGTGATGTCTAAAAAACTACAACAAATTTCGGTTCCCTTGATTTCTGTCTTTCTAGGAATTTTACTTGGAGCCATTGTCATGTGGATCTTCGGTTATGATGCTATTTGGGGCTACGAAGAATTGTTCTACACGGCCTTTGGTAGTCTGCGTGGGATTGGAGAAATCTTCCGCGCCATGGGACCTTTGGTCTTGATTGGTCTTGGTTTTGCTGTTGCCAGTCGTGCAGGTTTCTTTAACGTAGGGCTTCCTGGTCAGGCCTTGGCTGGTTGGATTCTTAGTGGTTGGTTTGCTTTGTCGCATCCAGATATGCCACGTCCCTTGATGATTCTAGCAACTATCGTGATTGCCTTGATTGCTGGAGGGATTGTTGGCGCGATTCCAGGTATTCTTAGGGCTTATCTAGGGACGTCAGAGGTTATCGTAACCATCATGATGAACTACATTGTCTTGTATGTAGGGAATGCCTTTATCCATGCCTTCCCTAAAGACTTTATGCAAAGTACAGATTCGACAATTCGTGTTGGTACTAATGCAACCTATCAGACACCTTGGTTGGCTGAGTTGACTGGTAATTCACGGATGAATATCGGTATTTTCTTTGCTCTCATTGCCGTTGCAGTCATTTGGTTCATGCTCAAGAAAACAACCCTTGGTTTTGAAATCCGTGCGGTTGGTCTTAATCCACATGCTTCAGAATACGCTGGTATTTCTGCAAAACGAACGATTATCCTATCAATGATTATTTCAGGTGCCTTGGCAGGTCTTGGTGGAGCTGTTGAAGGACTTGGAACCTTCCAGAACGTCTATGTTCAAGGCGCATCATTAGCCGTCGGATTTAACGGAATGGCGGTTAGTCTGCTTGCGGCCAACTCACCAATTGGTATTCTCTTTGCATCCTTCCTATTTGGTGTTCTCCAAGTTGGAGCCCCAGGTATGAATGCGGCGCAGGTACCATCTGAGCTTGTCAGCATTGTAACAGCGTCTATTATCTTCTTTGTCAGTGTTCATTACCTTATCGAACGCTTTGTCAAACCTAAAAAACAAGTTAAAGGAGGTAAGTAAAGATGTCTATTACAACCTTGCTCACCCTCTTGGTGTCTTCTATGCTGATTTACTCAGCACCCCTCATCTTTACAAGTATTGGTGGTGTTTTCTCTGAACGTGGTGGTGTGGTAAACGTCGGCCTTGAAGGAATTATGGTTATGGGTGCCTTTTCTGGAGTTGTCTTTAACCTTGAATTTGCAGAACAATTTGGAGCAGCAACTCCATGGCTATCTTTGATAGTTGCAGGATTGGTTGGTGGCCTCTTCTCTATTATCCACGCAGCAGCAACGATTCATTTCCGTGCAGACCATGTTGTCAGCGGTACGGTATTGAACTTGATGGCGCCAGCCTTGGCTGTTTTCTTGGTTAAAGTTCTTTATAACAAAGGACAAACCGACAACCTAAGTCAAACTTTTGGACGCTTTGACTTCCCAGTCTTGGCAAATATCCCAGTGATTGGTGATATCTTCTTCAAGTCAACTAGTCTTCTTGGTTACTTGGCGATTGCCTTCTCTTTCCTTGCTTGGTTTATCCTCTTCAAGACTCGATTTGGTCTTCGTCTCCGCTCTGTCGGTGAACATCCTCAAGCAGCTGATACCTTGGGAATCAATGTCTACAAAATGAGATATTTAGGGGTTATTATTTCAGGTTTCCTAGGTGGAATTGGAGGAGCAATTTATGCTCAATCCATCTCAGTCAACTTCTCAGTGACAACTATTGTTGGACCTGGATTTATCGCTCTTGCTGCGATGATTTTTGGAAAATGGAATCCAATCGGAGCTATGCTTTCTAGTCTTTTCTTTGGACTTTCACAAAGTTTGGCTGTTATCGGTTCTCAATTGCCATTCCTACAAGGTGTGCCAACAGTTTATCTTCAAATCGCACCTTATGTCTTGACAATTCTTGTCTTGGCAGCCTTCTTTGGAAAAGCAGTTGCACCAAAAGCAGATGGTATCAACTATATCAAATCAAAATAAGCATACAAAAAACGTCAGTACATTCAAACTGGCGTTTATTTTTTAGGATTTTGATGGGTTAAGTTCAGTCCCCAAGGGACCAAATTTTCAGTTTTATTTTTGATGCGTGTGATATTATCCTTATGCCGAATGATAATCAAGCTAGCAAGTGCTAGGATAATAGCGATGAAGAGAGGGTCATAGTTGCTCAGGATAAAACCAAAAAGTGGAAAGAGTAGAACTCCGATGACAGCCGCGATAGATGCTGTGACACTAGATAGTGAAATCATACTACCAAGATAGAGGGTTCCAAAGAAAACAACTGCAAGGTAGAGACAGAAGACAGGTGCAAATCCGAAAATCACTCCTGCACTGGTTGCGACAGCCTTACCACCCTTAAATCCTGCAAAGATAGGGAAGGTATGGCCAATAACAGCTAAAAGTCCAAAGATGAGAGGCGAAACGCCTTGTAGATGAAACATAATCGGAAGAAGCGTTGCTAAGGTTCCCTTGAAAAAGTCAATCACAAAGGTTGCCATACCAGCTTTCTTACCTAAAATGCGGAAGGTATTGGTCGTTCCTGTGTTACCAGAACCATGTTCACGCAGATTGATTTGAAAGAATACTTGTCCAATCCAGAGACCAGACGGAATTGAACCCAGCAAATAGGCTAGGATTAATAAAACTATTGTAATCATACTCCTATTATATCATGAAATGGAGAAGAAAGGCAGAGAATCTCTTCTGAAATTGTCACAGCGGAGAAAGAAAAATTTTGCAAAATCCTTGGAAAACCTGTAGAATAGTAAAGATGAACGAATAGGAGGTTCCTTGTGTCAAAAAAGGAAATCAATATTAACAATTATAATGATGATGCCATTCAGGTGCTAGAAGGGTTGGATGCGGTCCGAAAACGTCCAGGGATGTATATCGGATCGACTGATGGGGCAGGTCTCCACCACCTCGTCTGGGAAATCGTCGACAATGCAGTCGATGAGGCCTTGTCTGGATTTGGTGACCGTATTGATGTGACTATCAATAAAGATGGCAGTTTAACGGTTCAAGACCATGGACGTGGGATGCCGACTGGAATGCACGCTATGGGAATCCCAACAGTTGAGGTTATCTTTACCATTCTTCACGCAGGAGGAAAATTTGGTCAAGGTGGTTATAAGACATCAGGTGGACTTCACGGGGTGGGCTCTTCTGTTGTTAATGCCCTTTCTAGTTGGCTAGAAGTTGAAATCACTCGCGATGGTGCAATCTACAAGCAACGTTTTGAAAATGGTGGAAAACCTGTCACGACTCTGAAGAAAATCGGTACAGCACCCAAGTCTAAAACAGGTACCAAGGTTACTTTTATGCCTGATGCGACCATCTTCTCTACTACAGACTTCAAGTACAATACCATCTCAGAGCGTCTTAATGAATCAGCCTTTCTCTTGAAAAATGTGACCTTGTCTCTAACGGATAAACGCACAGATGAGTCTGTTGAGTTTCACTATGAAAATGGGGTACAAGACTTTGTTTCTTATCTGAACGAAGACAAGGAGACCTTGACGCCAGTTCTGTACTTTGAAGGGGAAGACAATGGTTTTCAAGTGGAAGTAGCGCTTCAGTACAATGATGGATTTTCAGATAACATCTTGTCCTTTGTTAATAATGTTCGCACCAAGGACGGTGGAACGCATGAGACAGGACTCAAGTCTGCTATCACTAAGGTCATGAATGACTATGCGCGTAAGACGGGACTTCTCAAGGAAAAAGATAAAAACCTTGAAGGTTCAGACTATCGTGAGGGACTAGCGGCCGTTCTTTCTATCTTGGTTCCTGAAGAACACCTCCAGTTTGAAGGACAGACCAAGGACAAACTAGGAAGTCCACTAGCTCGCCCAGTTGTGGATGGCATTGTGGCGGATAAGTTGACCTTCTTTCTTATGGAAAATGGTGAATTGGCTTCTAACCTCATCCGCAAGGCTATCAAGGCCCGTGACGCTCGTGAAGCGGCACGTAAGGCGCGTGATGAGAGCCGAAATGGTAAGAAAAATAAAAAAGACAAGGGCTTGCTGTCTGGGAAATTGACCCCAGCCCAGTCCAAGAATCCGGCTAAGAATGAACTCTATCTAGTCGAGGGGGATTCTGCCGGAGGTTCTGCTAAACAAGGTCGTGACCGCAAATTCCAAGCTATCTTGCCCCTTCGTGGTAAGGTCATCAATACAGCTAAAGCCAAGATGGCAGATATCCTTAAAAATGAGGAAATCAACACAATGATTTATACCATCGGTGCTGGTGTAGGGGCAGATTTCTCCCTTGAAGATGCCAACTATGACAAGATCATTATCATGACCGATGCAGATACAGATGGAGCCCATATTCAAACACTTCTCTTAACCTTCTTTTATCGTTACATGCGTCCGCTAGTCGAGGCAGGTCATGTCTATATCGCCCTTCCGCCTCTTTACAAGATGTCCAAAGGTAAGGGTAAGAAAGAAGAAGTAGCCTATGCTTGGACGGACGGAGAACTAGAAGAACTCCGCAAACAGTTTGGTAAAGGCGCCACACTTCAACGTTATAAAGGTCTTGGTGAGATGAATGCAGACCAGCTCTGGGAAACAACCATGAATCCAGAAACTCGCACCCTCATCCGTGTCACAATCGAAGACTTAGCTCGCGCCGAACGTCGCGTCAATGTCCTCATGGGAGACAAGGTCGAACCACGCCGTAAGTGGATTGAGGACAATGTTAAGTTTACGCTAGAAGAAGCGACAGTGTTTTAAGTCACTTTTTAATGAATGGGTATCAACATGAGAGCTGAAACAGAAATGCTAGATCTGATTTTACAGACTGCCAAAACTTTACAAGTCAAAGCTGTCGCCATGTCTGGTTCACGGACAAACCAAAATGCTCCAAAAGATGAATTTCAAGACTACGATGTGGTCTATGTCGTGGATGATTTTGATAATCTGATGAGTGACCTTTCTTGGTTGAACTATTTCGGAAAGCGAATTATAGAGCAAGAGGTTGTTCTTGACCATCGTCGTCTTTATCTCATGCTCTTTGAAGATGGCAACCGTATCGATTTGACTCTTTGCCCAAAAGAGCACATTAAAGAGTGGGTGGATAGTGAGGTAGGATTCACCGTTTTAGAAGATCCTAATGGTTTGTTTGAACCTTATTCACCGAGTCCTCAACGCTTTTGGACAAATCCAGCTAGTGTGATAGATTTTGAAAATGCCTGCAATGAATTTTGGTGGGTGTCAGCCTACGTGGTTAAAGGAATTTGTCGCAATCAGCTCATCTACGCGACAGACCATCTCTATGGTATTTGTCAACAAGAACTCCTGAAAATTTTAGCTTGGTTGGTAGCAAGTGATAGGGGGAAAGTCGATATCGGCAAGAACTACAAGTATCTCTTCAACTATTTACCTGCTGAGAAAAAGAAGGAATTCTCAAATTTACTTGATTTTTCAAGTAAAGAGAAAATCACTCAGTCTTTGTTTGCTACGATGAAATTTTTCCACCAAGAGGCTCAGTCCCTTGCTAAAAAGCTGGGCTTTGCCTACGATAAGGAAGTGGCTGAGAAGATGATGAGATATGCTGAGGAGAGAGTAAAGAAGTTTGGGAATAATTGGAAAAATGAAAAAGCGAGAGGAGAAGACTCATGATTGAAAAAGTGGAACGACTCATTACAGAGATTAATCGTATTCATCGAGAATATTCTAAAGATTATTTTGAAACGGGTAAGGTGGAAAAAATCAATCTCAAGCATACCTTTTCAAAAGTTCCGACTAAAGCGATTTTGGCCTACCGTCTGAATTTACATGAGTCAATTAATGACTATCTGATGAAAGCAGATGTCCAAGATATTGCCTATGTTTATCGTGTCAAAACTTCTGAGTCTATTTTAGATAAAATTACACGTTTTTCAGAGCGTCAAGAGGGCTATCCTGTGAATTCCATTCTTAATGATATTTTTGGTGCTCGTATGATTTTAAGTTCCAAAGAGATAGCTCAAGTTATGGAGAAACTAGATGATTGGCAAGAGCTGTACGGACTAAAAAACTGGTATTTACGTGATAAAGATGGCTATGTCGGTATTCATATCTATTTTAAAAATAAAAGTAATTTTTATTATCCATGGGAACTCCAACTTTGGGATAAGAAAGATGTAGATAGTAATATCGCCAGCCATATCAAGTATAAACGAGGATTTGTGGAGTAGACATTTCAAGTGGAAATGACGATACAGGAATTGGATAAAATTCACTTACTCTATATTTTTTTCATAGTATTTACTCTACATTCTTCGAAAGGAGTTGAACACGCCCTAAATGCTGTGTGAAAACTCCTTATTACTCACTGAAGCAACATATTAAACTACAGAAAGGATAGTTTGGTTACTTATAGTAACTGAACATGGGACTAATTTCTCAATAAAAAAGAGAAATCGCCTTGGGGTCATCGAACCCTGCATCGATTTCCTATTTTTCTACAGAAATTTTCGGCAAGCCGAATCGTCCCTTTGTATCTTATGTCTAACATTCAAAACATGTCCCTTGAGGACATCATGGGAGAGCGCTTTGGTCGCTACTCCAAGTATATTATTCAAGACCGGGCTTTGCCAGACATTCGGGATGGATTGAAGCCGGTTCAGCGTCGCATTCTTTATTCTATGAATAAGGATGGCAATACCTTTGACAAGAGCTACCGTAAGTCGGCTAAGTCTGTCGGGAATATCATGGGGAATTTCCACCCACACGGTGACAGTTCTATCTATGATGCCATGGTCCGTATGTCACAGGACTGGAAGAATCGTGAGATTCTGGTTGAAATGCACGGTAATAACGGTTCTATGGACGGTGATCCGCCTGCAGCAATGCGTTATACTGAGGCACGTTTGTCTGAGATTGCAGGCTATCTTCTTCAAGATATCGAGAAAAAGACCGTTCCTTTTGCTTGGAACTTTGATGATACCGAGAAAGAGCCGACAGTCTTGCCAGCAGCCTTTCCCAACCTCTTGGTCAATGGTTCGACTGGTATTTCGGCTGGATATGCCACAGACATTCCTCCCCATAATTTGGCTGAGGTCATTGATGCGGCGGTTTATATGATTGACCACCCAACTGCAAAGGTTGATAAACTCATGGAATTCTTGCCTGGACCAGACTTTCCGACTGGAGGGATTATCCAGGGTCGTGATGAAATCAAGAAGGCCTATGAAACTGGGAAAGGGCGCGTGGTTGTTCGTTCCAAGACTGAGATTGAAAAGCTAAAAGGTGGTAAGGAACAAATCGTTATCACTGAGATTCCTTATGAAATCAACAAGGCCAATCTGGTCAAGAAAATTGATGATGTTCGTGTCAATAACAAGGTGGCTGGTATTGCTGAGGTTCGGGATGAGTCTGACCGTGACGGTCTTCGAATCGCTATTGAGCTAAAAAAAGACGCCAATACGGAGCTTGTTCTTAACTACCTATTTAAGTACACCGACCTACAAATCAACTACAACTTTAACATGGTGGCAATTGACAATTTCACGCCTCGTCAGGTTGGGATCGTTCCAATCTTATCTAGCTATATTGCCCACCGTCGTGAAGTGATTTTGGCGCGTTCACGCTTTGACAAGGAAAAGGCTGAGAAACGTCTCCATATCGTCGAAGGATTGATTCGCGTGATTTCGATTTTGGATGAAGTCATTGCCCTTATCCGTGCATCTGAGAATAAGGCGGACGCCAAGGAAAACCTCAAAGTTAGCTATGATTTTACAGAAGAGCAGGCTGAGGCCATCGTTACCTTGCAACTATACCGCTTGACCAATACAGATGTGGTTGTCTTGCAGGAAGAAGAAGCAGAACTTCGTGAAAAGATTGCCATGCTTGCGGCGATTATCGGTGATGAACGGACTATGTACAATCTCATGAAGAAAGAGCTTCGTGAGGTCAAGAAGAAATTTGCGACTTCTCGTTTGAGTAGCTTAGAAGATACTGCGAAAGCAATCGAGATTGATACAGCTAGTCTTATCGCCGAGGAAGATACCTATGTCAGCGTGACCAAGGCAGGTTATATCAAGCGTACCAGTCCACGTTCTTTTGCAGCTTCAACGCTGGAAGAAATTGGCAAACGTGATGACGACCGTTTGATTTTTGTTCAATCTGCCAAGACAACCCAGCATCTCTTGATGTTCACAAGTCTTGGAAATGTCATCTACAGACCAATCCATGAATTAGCAGATATTCGCTGGAAGGATATCGGAGAGCATCTGAGCCAAACCATCACAAACTTTGAAACTAACGAAGAAATCCTCTATGTGGAAGTCGTGGATCAGTTTGATGATGCGACAACCTACTTTGCTGCGACTCGTCTCGGTCAAATCAAGCGTGTAGAACGAAAAGAATTCACTCCATGGCGGACCTACAAGTCTAAGTCAGTCAAGTATGCTAAGCTCAAAGACGAGACAGACCAGATTGTAGCAGTGGCTCCAATTAAACTGGATGATGTTCTCTTGATTAGTCAAAACGGTTATGCCCTGCGTTTCAATATTGAAGAGGTTCCTGTTGTTGGTGCTAAGGCTGCAGGTGTCAAGGCTATGAATCTGAAAGAAGATGACGTCCTCCAATCTGCCTTTATCTGTAACACCTTATCCTTCTACCTCTTGACTCAGCGTGGTAGCTTGAAACGTGTTTCCATTGAGGAAATTCCAGCAACAAGCCGTGCCAAACGAGGACTTCAAGTCTTGCGTGAGTTGAAAAACAAACCGCATCGTGTCTTCTTAGCAGGAGCAGTTGCAGAGCAAGGCTTCGTTGGTGACCTCTTTAGTACAGAAGTGGACGGGAATGACCAAACACTGCTTGTTCAATCTAACAAAGGAACGATCTATGAAAGTCGATTACAAGACTTGAACCTGTCAGAACGAACAAGTAACGGTAGCTTCATCTCTGACACTATTTCAGATGAAGAAGTTTTTGATGCTTATCTTCAGGAAGCTTATAAAGAATTTGAATCTAAGAGATGATAAAAAACAATGAAAAGCTTTGCATTGAGAAATTTGTTGAGCTATATATTTAAGAGTTGAATTTGACTATATATACAAAAACGAACAGTGCTGATTCCCAACTGATAGGGACTTAGGCCTGGTCGTTTTCTCACTTTTAGTGGTATAGACCACTTGGTGTTTGAATGTGAAATTAGTAACATATGGGCAACTATACAAGTTTAGCTAATAAAAAATAATAATTTTTTTAAGAAAACGATTGCATCTATAATATTTTTATGTTATACTCTTATTGTTTCAAGAAAGCGCGTTCAAGAAATAATTCGTACAAACATATATAGGAGTTTTTTATGTCTCAAAATAAACAAGATAAAGGATTTCGTTATTCTATTCGTAAACGTAGCGTTGGAGTATGTGGTGTTGCCATTGCAACATTTTTGCTAGGTTCTGGCCTTGTATTTCAAACAAATGTAGTAAAAGCAACAGAACCAAGCGTTGCTGAAGTTGCTGGTGAAAATATTGCTGCTCATAAGTCTGCAAGTCAGAGTTCGACTTATTATGATGCAGATGCTTCTAGAGCGGTTGACGGTAATCTAGATAATGTTTACAGACATCACTCAGTTACTCATACAAATTTTGAAGATCATGCTTGGTGGAAAGTTGATCTAGCAAAAGAAGAAGGTGTGGGAACTGTTCGTATTTACAATCGTGGAGACAGTAATGTAGGAGATCGTTTATCTAATTTTGATGTTATTTTGTTAGATAAAGATGGTAAGGAAGTAACTCGTCAACATGTTGATACCCTAAATAATCAACCAAAAGTTGATGTTCAATTCTCAGGAGTTAATGCACGATATGTAAAAATTGAATTAAATAAATCTAAAACTCCTCTTAGTTTGGCAGAAGTTGAAGTATATCGTGCTGTAAAAGAAGAAAAAGTAGTAGCAGATAAGAAAACAGAAAACAAAGTTAAAACAGAAAATAAAGATAAAAAAGATTATACTGCAGAGCTAAATAACTATTTATTTGGTTTAAATTATGATAAATTAAACATTTTGACTAGAAAAGGAGAAGCGTTAGAAAATTACACTAATACAAGCACAAAACAACAAGGAAATGAATTCGTGGTTGTAGAAAAAGTGAAGAAAAACCTTTCTAATGGTTCTGCAGATGTTGCCATTAATGGTAACGGAGATATCTTCTTAGGTGCTTTATTTAAAGCAAATCAAGACCTTCTAGAAAACAAACCACAACAAATTAGTTTAGATCGTAAGAAGGGGAGAATTAGTGTTGACTTGCCAGGTATGGTTGGCGGAGATAGCTATGTAGATGCTAAACCAACTGCAAGTGGTATGCAGGAAGGTGTAAATACCCTGTTAAATCGTTGGCATGAAAAATATGCTGGTAAGAATCCTGCTCCAGCACGCATGCAATACGAATCAACTTCTGCTTATAGCATGAATCAATTAAAAGCAAAATTCGGAAGTGACTTTGAAAAAGTAGGAGTTAACTTAAAAATTGATTTTGATGCAGTTCACAAAGGTGAAAAACAAGTTGAGGTAGTTGATTTTAAACAAGTTTACTTTACTGCTAACTTTGATGCTCCAAAAAATCCATCAGATGTATTTGCCTCAGGAATAACGGTTGATCAATTGAAAGCACGTGGAATTGATGCAACAACACCTCCTGTATATGTATCCAGCGTTTCATACGGACGTCAAATGTATGTTAAGTTTGAAACAACAAGCAAGAGTACAGAGTTGAAAGCAGCAATCAATGCTGTCATCAAAGGAGTGCCTATTAAACCAGACTCTGAATGGGCACGTGTCTTGAAGAATACAACTGTAACAGTTTCAATTGTAGGCGGGAATGCTGATGGCGCTGCACGTGTTGTGACAGGTACAGTAGAAGATTTGAAGAAATTGATTCAAGAAGGAGCTACTTTCAGTACACAAAACCCTGCTGTTCCAATTTCTTATAAGACTGCATTCTTGAAAGATAATCAAGTAGCCACAATTCAAAGCAATACAGACTACATTGAAACTAAAGTGACTTCATATAAAAATGGTTACCTCAATTTACATCATAAGGGAGCTTACATTGCTCGTTACTATGTTTACTGGGATGAAGTAACTTATGATAAGAATGGAGTTGAAAGCGTTCGTACGCGTCAATGGGAAGACAATGGTAAAAACAGAACAGCTGGATTCCGCACTGAGATTCAATTTAAAGGAAATGTTCGTAATATCAGAGTAAAAATCCAAGAAAAAACAGGTCTTGTTTGGGAAAAATGGCGCACAGTTTACAATCGTACAGACCTTCCTCTTGTTCAAAAACGTACCATTGTTAACTCAGGTACAACATTAAGACCAAAATACGATGAAAAAGTTGAAAATAACTAATTTTTCACTTGTAAAAGGAATCAGTTCTAAGAGCTGGTTCTTTTTCTTTCTAATACTCCTCTGTAATCAAAAATCAACAAAGATAGTCAATTATTTCTGGCTCTTTGTCAACTGTAGTGGGTTGAAGAAAAGCTAAGCTCGAGAAAGGACAAAATTCGTCCTTTCTTTTTTGATGTTCAGAGCGATAAAAATC
>MKYF01000033.1 GCA_001914195.1 Streptococcus mitis
AAAGGATTTTTATCGCTCTGAACATCAAAAAAGAAAGGACGAATTTTGTCCTTTCTCGAGCTTAGCTTTTCTTCAACCCACTACAGTTGACAAAGAGCCTTTATTATTACCTCTCTAGTTCGAATTCAACTCCTCCCATCATTTACACATTCAGGTTACGACTATTTTTGTACTTTGGAATTGCTCTCATCTTCATCCGCTCTACGAATCTCCACCTTCCTGTTCGTAGAGCCACGATTTCGCTATCCCTTCCTCTGCCGATTCTTATTTCCAACGTCAGACTAAGAATCGCTAAAAGCTTCATTAGTAAGTGGTACCCACAAATAATACTCAATGGAAATCAAAGAGCAAACTAGAAAGCTAGCTGTATACTGTACTTGAGTACGGCAAGGCAAAGCTAACGTGGTTTGAAGAGTATTACAAATCCAGATATACAACATGCCCGTTCTAAGCAAAAAAACGAGCACTTTCGTACTCGTCCTCTGATATAAACTACTGATTAAAGTGAGTTTACGTCAACTTTGATACCAACACCTTGAGTAGTTGTGATAGTCAAGTTTGTTACGTAAGTTCCTTTAGCTGTAGCTGGTTTTGCTTTTTGGATTGTTTCGTTGAAAGCTTTGAAGTTTTCAACCAATTTTTCAGCTTCAAATGATACTTTACCGATGATTGCTTGAACGTTACCTGCACGGTCAGCACGGTAAGTAATCTTACCACCTTTAGACTCTTCAACTGCTTTAGCAACATCCATTGTTACAGTACCAGTCTTAGGATTTGGCATCAAGTTACGTGGTCCAAGGACACGTCCAAGACGTCCAACAAGAGCCATCATATCAGGTGTAGCGATAACTACGTCGAAGTCCAACCAACCGTCGTTGATTTTAGCAACAAGGTCATCTTCACCAACAAAGTCTGCACCAGCAGCTTTTGCTTCTTCAGCTTTTGCACCGCGTGCGAAAACAAGAACGCGTGAAGTTTTACCAGTACCGTTTGGCAATACCATTGCTCCACGGATTTGTTGGTCAGCTTTTTTAACGTCGATGTTCAAGTTGTAAGCAACTTCTACAGTTGCGTCAAATTTTGCAAAGTTAGTTTCTTTTGCAAGTGCTACAGCTTCTTCTACGCTGTATGCTTTTGTGCTGTCGATTTTCTCAAGAGCAGCACGAAGTTGTTTGCTTTTTTTAGCCATTTTCTATTCTCCTTGTAAGTGGTTCAATCGATTTTCATCTCCCACGTCACTTCTCGAAATGATGAAGTCTTGCGGGTTTTCAGTCTATTATTTTTCTTTTCCTACGTCGTCAAGTTCCCTTGCTGTACCCAAGTACAAGCATCAGTCACTTGCCTAGTATGAAAAGCAACTAATAGACTGCTGTGAGATTTTCTACTGTGCTATTGATTAGTCAACAACAGTGAATCCCATAGAACGAGCAGTACCTTCGATCATACGCATTGCAGACTCAATGTTTGCTGCGTTCAAATCTGGCATCTTAGTTTCTGCAATTTCTTGTACTTGTGCACGAGTAACTGTAGCAACTTTAGTTTTGTTAGGTGTACCTGATCCTTTTTCAACACCTGCAGCTTTTTTCAAAAGAACAGCAGCTGGTGGTGTTTTAGTGATGAAAGTAAATGATTTATCTTCGTAAACTGAGATAACAACTGGAATGATCATACCAGCTTGGTCAGCTGTACGAGCGTTGAACTCTTTTGTGAATCCCATGATGTTGATACCAGCTTGACCAAGAGCAGGTCCAACCGGTGGAGCTGGTGTAGCTTTACCAGCAGGGATTTGCAATTTTACAAGTTTTTCGACTTTTTTAGCCATTTTTAAATCCTCCTTTGTGGTTTTGGCGGTAATTAAAAATTTTTACCTCCCACAAGTATGCTTTTTACATACCCATCTATTATACACTATTTATCTAGAATTGCAAGAGAAAAGTTTATTTTTTAATCGACATAATCTCCGCCTTCAAAGCCGTAATACTCTTCCAAACTGAGACCACTCTCAGCAATTTCTTTAGCTTCTTTTCCGACATAACGAAGGTGCCATTCTTCAGCCATATAGCCTGTTTCCTTTTCCTTACCTTTGAGATAACGGACAACAAAACCATAATCAGCCGCATGGTCCAAGAGCCATTGGGCCGCTTTTTCTTCTGTCACCAAATCACCATTTGTCCCAATCACATCAAAAGCCAACCCTGTCTGGTGCTCACTATAGCCAGGACGAGCAGAATAACGATCGGCAGCTTCTTTCCCATCTTGGTTGACATAATCTTGATAGAGCTTGGTCTGAGTTTCATAACTTCTAAAACCACTGTAATGGTCACTAATCGGGAAACCTGCCTCTTGCATCGCTTTGATGAGTTTGATCAACTCTGCCTTGGCTGTTGGATTTTCCCCTGGATTGTAATCTTTTGACAAAGGATAATGTTTATTTGCTACGATGATTTCATCGTATTTCCCTTGGATGCTGTAGTAGTCACCTTTATTAACCACTTCTGCTTTTTTCTGGGCAGCTCCTTGAGGCTTACTTCCGACTGTTCCATCAGCTTTGGCTGTTTGTTCTGTTTTAGCTACTCCATTTTCATTTTTTGCTTTTTCTTGTGAACAAGCTGCCAGACTCAAGGCTAGCAAGGCTGTCAAAACAAGATATCTTTTTTTCATTTTTACTCCTTTATTTCTAATAGTTTATCTACTTCTGACGATAAACATTCGACTAATCTTTTAATCTCATCCGGTTTTGCTTGGCAGATTGCTGCTGTCATTTCTTCAAAGGGAACCCACCAGACTGGACCACGTCCCTTGAGACCGTGACCCTTCATATCACCTGTCCGTCGTGGAAACAGATGCCAATGAAGATGGGCATCGCCATTTCCTAGCAGTTCGATATTCATTTTCTCAGCAGCAAAGGCCTTGGCAACTGCCTCTTGGACTAGACTCATTTCTTCTAGAAAATGGACTCTCATTTCCTTTTCTAAATGGTGCAATTCCGTGACATGTTCCTTGGCTAGAAAGAGGCTATAGCCTGCAAAATACTGGTGGTCTCCAACCACAAGATAGCCTGTTTCCAACTCTTTGACAAAATAGGGATTTTCTCCCTTCTTGATGAGCTCAATTCTCTGGCAAATCAAACACATATTAGTCTACCAATGCGCTCTTAAGGTAAGCATCAACCATACGCTCCGTTGCAACCACCGAGTCAATATGAGTGCGCTCATATGAGTGGCTAGACTCGATACCAGCACCAAGCAGAGCGTGTTTAACCTCAGCCCCTGCAGACATGGCCGCTGAAGCGTCCGATCCATAAAATGGATAGATATCCAACTTAAATGGAATATCTTGCTCTTTAGCCAAGGTCACCAAATGTTGACGGAAGTCATAGTGATAAGGACCTGAAGCATCCTTGACACAGATAGACACTGTGTACTCATCTGTTTGCTGGTCATCTCCCATAGCTCCCATATCCACAGCCAGATATTCTACTACCTGAGCAGGAATGTTAGAGTTTGCACCATGCCCCACTTCTTCAAAGACTGAAAAAGCAAAATGGGTTGTTACGGGCAATTCAATCTTCTCTTCTTTATAAATACGAAGCAGGTTAAGCAAAATAGCTGCGCTAACCTTGTCATCCAAATGACGAGACTTGATAAAACCTGTCTCTGTCACGACAGTTCGTGGGTCAAAACTGATAAAATCACCGACCTCAATCCCTAAAGCACGAGTTTCTTTTTCATTGGTCACTTTTGCATCCAAACGCACTTCCATATTATCCTGCGTGCGTTCTGCAGTTCCTGCATCCTTGTAGACATGGCAAGAAGTTTGGTGGATGAGGATGGTTCCTGATACTTTTTGACCTGTGCTAGCTACATGAACGGTACAGTTTTCTCCTTCAATCATGTTCCAAGGAAAGCCACCGATACGGTCCAATTTGAGACGGCCATCTGGTTTGACAGCACGGACAATAGCACCCAGTGTATCCACATGGGCAGTCACATAGCGTTGTTGTTCATCATTTTGACCTTTGATAGTTACATTGACACCGCCCTTGGCTGTGCGAATCGGTTGGTAACCGAAGCCTTCTAGAGTCTTTACTAAATAGTCCGAAATCTCACGAGTGAAGCCCGTTGGCGACGCAATGGCTGTTAGTTCTTTGATATATTCTACTGTTTGATTCATTTCTTCACCTCTTTTAATACCTATTATAACACATTTATCATCGGATAAAAAAAGAAAATCACTCCTGTAGACTTGGCTACAAAAGTGATTTTATACTCAATGAAAATCAAAGAGCAAACTAGGAAACTAGCCGCAGGTTGCTCAAAACACTGTTTTGAGGTTGTAGATGGAACTGACGTAGTCAGTATCCTACACATACGACAAGGCGACGTTGACGCGGTTTGAAGAGATTTTCGAAGAGTATTAGTGATTATTCCATTTCAAAAACATCACTTTCTTGCTTGTTTGGTAGAACCAATGAGAGCAAGATTCCGACAATGGCTGGGACCAACCATGGGAGTGATGCCTTAGCAAAAGGAAGAGCGTTGACAAGATTTGCAAGAAACTCAACTTTAAATGAGCTTCCTAATACGCTTGCAATGGCAATAGCTGTAACGACTGCAATTGTCAACTGCATACCTGGTTTTGAAAGAGCCACAAATTTATTGACAATGACAATCATGACGATAGCAATCGTGATTGGATACAAGATAACCAGTACAGGAATTGAGTACTTGATAATCGCATCAAGACCCAAATTGGCAATCGCAAACCCAATCAAGGTAAAGGCTGTCGCATAAACCTTGTAGCTGATTTGTGGGAAACGCTCATTAAAGAACTCTGCTGTCGACACAATCAAACCAACTGTTGTTGTAAAACAGGTTACGGTAACCATAGCTGCAAGGAAGAGTTGAGCTGTTGAGCCAAAGATTTCTTGAGTGGCTTGTGACAAGATGTAAACACCTGGTGTTCCACCCTTCATCGCTTCAGCAGGTACTGGGAAATGATTTCCAAGGAACCCTAACCCGATGTAAAGAGCACTGAAGGCAAGGGCAACAACGATACCAACAACCCAAATAGTTGAAATGTATTCTTTCTTACTTGAAAATCCAAGTTGTTTCAAGGTTTGAACTGCGATTACGCTAAAGGCAACTGAGGCAAGGGCATCCAGGGTATTGTAACCTTCTAGGAATCCTGTACCAAAAGCAGAAGCTTGATAAGCAGCTGAAGCAGCTTGAGGACTTGTTCCACCGTATTTGATAGCTCCTAGAACAACCAAGATGACAATCAAGATTGCAAAGACTGGAGTTAAAATACGTCCAATGCGGTCCAAGATTTTTGATGGATTAAGCGAAATCAAATAGGCTGCCGCAAAATACAGAACCGTAAAGACAATCAAACCAAGACCTTTATTTGCATCCGACAAAAGGGGGCTAATCCCCACCTCGTAAGCTGTTGTAGCTGTACGCGGGATGGCAAAGAATGGACCGATTGACAAGTAAAGAACCGAGAGGTAGAGAGTCGCAAACCAAGGCGCTATCTTTGTTGAAATCTCGTAGATATATCCTTTAGGATTGAGCGTTCCAATAATAAGGGTCAAGACGGCGATACCGACGCCTGAAAAGACAAAACCTGCGATGGCAGGAAGAAAATGTTCCCCAGATAGAGCACCTAGAGAAGGCGGAAAAATCAAGTTCCCCGCACCAAAAAATATTCCAAACAGGAGCAAACCTGTTAAGGCACCTTTTTTAGCCATGAAAATCTCCTTCATATTTATAAAATACTGACTTAGTATACCATGATTAGGAGTCTGAAAAAAGCATCACGAAGTAAATATTGAATGTTTTCAAGATTCTCAAAAATGAGAATTGTCTAAAAATAAAATCCTCCTACTCAGTCTACACCAAGTAGGAGAAAATGCTAACATTTAAAGTTCTTCAAAGGCAGTCATACCACCTTGAACATTGATAACTTCATAACCTTGTTCTGATAGGAATTGGCAAGCACGCGCCGATCTCACTCCAGATTTACAAATGACATAATGTAACTGATCCTTGTCCAATTGATCATAAGTATCAGCTAATTGACTCAGAGGAAGATTCTGAGCACCTTCTAAATGAAGAGCTTCAAACTCATCCACTTCTCTCACGTCCACTAAAGAAAGTCGGTCGTTTTGGTAAAGCTGGTAAAATGCGTCAAAGGTAATTTCTTTCATTCTTTTTCTCCTAAAATAGTTTTAATTCTTTTTTTCAAATCTGGCACCACTTCTGACTCAAACCAAGGATTTTTGGCCATCCAGATTTGATTTCGTGGTGAAGGGTGAACTAGTGGAAAATAGGTTGGCAAGTAGTTCTGGTAATGTTTTACCCGTTCTGTCACCTTGCCGCTGATTTTCTCCTGTAAATAGTAGGCTTGAGCATACTGGCCAATCAAGAGGGTTAACTGAATATCTGGTAATTCTCGCAAGAGCTGCGGATGCCATTTTTCTGCAAAGCCAGTTCTCGGTGGCAGATCACCTGACTGGCCATGCCCTGGAAAGTAGAAATCCATAGGTAAAACAGCAAAATAACCTGAGTTGTAAAAGGTGTCCTCATCCACACCGAGCCAGTCTCTCAAGCGGTCACCACTTTTATCTTTCCAGTAAAGGCCTGCTTCTTGGGTTTTAAGTCCCGGTGCCTGACCAATGATATTGATGCGAGCAGTCTTTGGCGCTGCAAAGAGAGGCTCGATGCCACGCTCTGTATAGCTGACATTCTGCGGATCCGCCATGATAGCCTGCTTGATTCTTTCAATTTGAGACATCTACTTTCCCTCCAAAAAGAAGTCTAAGCATACAATCTCAGACTTCTATCGTTTTATTTGATCAATTCATAAATAGCTTCGGCATAGATTGCTGCTGCTCGGAAGAGATCGTCCAAGGCGATAAATTCATTAGCTTGGTGCATAGTATCAATTGAGTCTGGGAACATAGCACCGTAGGCAACCCCACGTTCGAGCAAGCGACCAAAGGTTCCACCACCGATGACTTGTTCATGACCTTGAAGACCAGTTTGTTTTTCATAAACATTCAACAAGGTTTGCACAAGTGGATCTTCCATTGGCACATAGTGAGGGGTGTGACCGTGTTCAGAAAGGCTAACAGAAGCAACTGGCAAGTTTTCAAGGATTGACTTGATTTGCTCTGGACTTGTTCCTTTTGGATAGCGGATGTTAAGGGCAATGGTATTATCAGCGCTTGTTTCGTCAAAGCGGAAGACACCGGCATTCATAGAAAGGGCACCCATCTTTTCATCCACATGAGCAATCTTGAGATTTTCACCCTCATGGTCGTTCAAGAGAATTTTTCCAGCGATGTCAAGGTAATCTTTAGCCGGTCCAGCAAAGTCGAACTGGCTGAGGAAGAGGGCAAGGTAAGTCGCACCATTGACACCTGAAGCAGGCATAGCACCGTGGGCTGATTTACCAATAATCGTCACCTTGTATTGGCCAGCTTCTTCTTGGAGTTCTCCTCTAAGTTTGTGTTCTGCAACAAAGGCATCTAGTTTAGCTTGCAAGTCAGCCAAATCACCTGAAACGACTGCTGTTGCTGATTCTGGTACCATATTTTCACGTAAACCACCTGTAAAGCCGTGAAGACGGGCAGCACCTGCATTTTCACCTGCAAAGTGGAGGTATTCCGTGATATTTCCTTTTTCACCATTGATGATAGGGAATTCAGCGTCTGGAGAGAAACCAAAGTCTGGTTTTGCAAGTCCTACGTGCTCGAAATAGTAGTCCATGTCTGCCCAGCCTGATTCTTCATCTGTTCCAACGATGAAACGAACTTTCTTAGAAGTTGGAAGTCCCAATTCTTTGATGATTTTCAAACCATAGTAACAAGCTGTTGTAGGTCCCTTGTCATCAGAAGCTCCACGCGCATAGAGGCGACCGTCTTTGATAGTTGGTGTGTAAGGGTCTGTGTCCCAACCGCTACCAGCTGGAACCACGTCCATGTGAGCAAAGATTCCGAGAACTTCTTCTCCATCACCAAACTCAAAATGTCCTGCGTAGTTGTCAACATTTTTAGTTAGGTAGCCATCGCGGTCTGCGATTTCAAGGAATTTTTCCAAGGCTTTTACCGGCCCAGGTCCAAATGGATGCTCAGCATCAGCCTTGCTGTCATCACGTTCTGAGTTGATTTCCAAAAGGCTAAACAAGTCAGCCAAGAGGTCTTCTTTGCGTTTTTCTACTTCTGCTGTAAAATCAATTGTTGTCATTTCTTTCTTCTTTCTATCTTTTCTCGATGATTTCATCTACTGGCAAGCGGTAGCTTGGTTCCAATTTTTCGTCTGTATAACCCACTGTAATCAAGAGTTCTGGGCGGAAACGGTCTTCAATTTCCAAAACCTCATTGACTTTTGATTTGTCAAATCCAAGGATCAAATTTGATCCGATTCCTTGGTCTGTAAGAGCCAGAACCAAATTCATAGCAACCAAACCTGCATTGAGGGCTAGGTAGTCGCTGACTTGTTGTTCATTGTAACGGGCAAATTCAGCAGGCAAATTCTTCATAAAGTATTGAAGTTGCTCTTCAGAAAAGTTATTAGCACCACCAACACGAGCAATCTTACGAGCGCGTTTAGCCAAATCTGTGTCTGTAAACAAGGCAATAGTTACAGGCGCTGATGATACCTGTTCAAAGTTTGAACCGTAAGCCAATTTTGCTAGTTCGGCATTTTTCTCACGAACCACCACAAATTTCCAAGGCTGGCTGTTGTGGGCGCTTGGAGCCAAGGTTGCAATTTCGATAGCCGTACGCACATCTTTTGGATCAACTGGCTTATCAGTGAAATGCTTAGTCGCATGACGTTTTTTATTTAATTCAAGAAATTTCATAATCGATTTCCTTTTCTAATTCTACTGCTTCCATTCTACCATAATTTGAAAGAGCTTGCAGGGATTTTTCATGATTAAGATTTTTTATTACAGCCATAAAAAATATATATTAGTTCATCAAGAACATTTCTGATAAACTAGCAGATGACTTTACATTTGAATGGAGACATTATGAAAAAATTTAGCCTACTACTAGCCATCCTACCATTTTTGGTTGCCTGTGGAAATCAAGCTACACCTAAAGAGACTAACTCTCAAAAGACAATCGTCGTTGCTACAGCTGGCGATGTGCCACCATTTGACTACGAAGACAAGGGCAATCTGACAGGCTTCGATATCGAAGTTCTAAAGGCAGTAGATGAAAAACTCAGCGACTACGAGATTCAATTCCAAAGAACTGCTTGGGAGAGTATCTTCCCAGGACTTGATTCTGGTCACTATCAGGCTGCAGCCAACAACTTGAGTTACACAAAAGAGCGTGCTGAAAAATACCTTTACTCACTCCCAATTTCCAACAATCCCCTCGTCCTTGTCAGCAACAAGAAAAATCCTCTGACTTCACTTGACCAAATCGCTGGCAAAACAACGCAAGAAGATACCGGAACTTCAAACGCTCAATTCATCAATAACTGGAATCAAAAACACACTGATAATCCTGCTACTATCGATTTTTCTGGTGAAGATATCGGTAAACGAATCCTAGACCTTGCTAACGGAGAGTTTGATTTCCTAGTTTTTGACAAGGTATCCGTGCAAAAGATTATCAAGGACCGTGGCTTAGACCTTTCTGTGGTTGACTTGCCTTCTGCCGATAGCCCCAGCAACTATATCGTTTTCTCAAGCGACCAGAAAGAGTTTAAAGAGCAATTTGATAAAGCACTCAAAGAACTCTACCAAGACGGAACACTCGAAAAACTCAGCAATACCTATCTAGGTGGTTCTTATCTTCCAGATAAATCTCAGTTACAATAATACTCTTCGAAAATCTCTTCAAACCACGTCAGCTTTATCTGCAACCTCAAAGCTGTGCTTTGAGCAACCTACGTCTAGCTTCCTAGTTTGCTCTTTAATTTTCATTGAGTATAAGATATACTAAAAGCGATTGGATCAGCCAATCGCTTTTAGTTTGCATTGGTTATTTTAGGAAACTTTTACAAAAAATCAAAAAAATCTTTCACATCTTCTACATACCCATGCTTTTCTATTAAGCTGGCTAATAATTCCAGATTGTGTCCCTGATAGTTGTCTTCTCTTCGTAGCTCTTCATACATTTCGATAAAGGGAAGTCCCTTGGATTTGGCCAATTCCAACTCCGCTTCGTAGTCATAAGCGACTTTACGAAATAGGATATTTACCAATTCCCCATCTTCAACCTCTATCACGGCATACTGGGCACGGTGATTTTTTAACGCCTCCCAATTAAAATAGGGCATGCCAATCGACCCTGGATTGATGATTTGTTGCCCTTGACTGCCATAACGAAGCAACTGCTTGTGAACATGACCATAGACTGCCACGTCAACTTCTTCATCTAGGAGTTGGTCAAATTTCTCTGTATCATTCTCAACTAGCAAGTCACCACCATAGTTCTTATTTGGCAAATTATGAGAGATAGAAAAGCGCAATCCGTCAATTTCTTTCTTCTCCAGCAAAGGCAAGCTTCGTAGCCAGGCAATCGTTGCAGGATCCATTCGCTCCATCAAAAACTGGGTCATGCGCATTAACTGGATTTCTTGCGGATTTTCCAAACCGTATTGCCCATCCAAGACCTCCAGGACACAATCATCCCAATTCCCTCGAACACTTACCGTTATAGGAAGGTCCTTTAGCAGTGCGACTAAGTCATTTGCGCCTGGACCAGGAAGAAAAATATCTCCCAGAAGCCAATATTCACTGGCCCCTTGATTTTTAGCATCTACAATCACTGCTTCTAGCGCCGTCGCATTGCCATGAATATCTGATAAAATTGCGATTTTATGGTTCATGATGATCTCCTTCTGTTTGATAATCTACTCTTTCTTCCGCCACTTGAGCTAATTTCTCTTCTTCCTGCGGGTTCAACTTTCTTTGCACAGCCTCTGCTACTGCTCTTGGTACTCCAACTCCGACAATCTCATCCACACTGGCTTCCTTGATTTTGGTCAAAGACTTGAAATGCTTCATGAGATTCTGCTTGCGTTTAGGTCCCAGACCTTCAATTCCATCCAGTTGTGATGAAAAGGAATTTTTTGAACGCAGTTGGCGGTGGAAGGTGATGGCAAAACGGTGCACCTCATCTTGAATGCGTTGGAGGAGGAAAAATTCCTGAGAATTACGAGATAACTCCACCACCTCAAGCGGATCTCCAAAGAGCAATTCATGGGTTTGGTGCTTATCATTCTTTTGCAGACCTGCAATTGGAATGTCCAAGCCCAGCTCCTCTTGAATGACCTGCTTAGCAATATTGACCTGACCTTGCCCCCCATCAATCACAATCAAATCTGGCGGAGTCAAAGCCTCACGTTGTACTCGGCCATAACGTCTGCGGATAACCTCACGCATACTAGCATAGTCATCTGGACCGACAACCGTTTTTATCTTGTACTTACGATAATCTTTCTTACTCGGTTTGCCATTGACAAAGACCACCATTGCTGAAACAGGACTAGTTCCCATGATGTTAGAGTTATCGAAGGACTCGATACGAACTGGGGTTGGGATTTGGAGTAAGCGTCCTAGATTTTCAATAGCCCCTTGGGTCTTTTCGACAGATTTCTCTAGCAGGTTGAATTTCTGCTCTAGGCTGACTCGAGCATTCTTTATAGCCAAATTGACCAGTTGCTTTTTCTCTCCACGCTGGGGTTTGAGAATCTTGGAATCCACCAAGGCTTTAACGGCTTCTTCGTCAATATCCTGCGGAATCAGTACCTCATTGGGAACCAGGTGAGATTTTTCTTGATAGAACTGTCCCACATAGGTCAAGAAATCTTCGTCTGGATCATTGTAATAGGGGAAAAGATTGACATCGCGCTCAATAAGCTTGCCTTGGCGGACAAAGAAAACCTGCACACACATCCAGCCCTTGTCCACATAGTATCCAAAGACATCACGGTTTTGGAGATCCTTAGCCATGACCCGTTGCTTGGTTCGAAGCGTTCCAATGGCCTGAATCAGGTCACGGTATTCCGCTGCACGTTCAAACTCCATACTTTGTGCTGCGGATGCCATCTTGCCCTTGAGGTCATCGATGATTTTGTCATCCTGTCCTTTTAAGAAGTCAGAAACCTCCTGAGCCATAGACTTGAAGTAGGCCTCATCCTTCTTACAGATAGTGTGGGCCATACATTGACCGATATGGTAGTAAAAACAAACCTTAGACGGTGGATTAGTACACTTTCTAAAAGGGAAAATTCGATCCAGTAATCGCTTGATTTCATTGGCTGCCCCCACATCGGGGTAAGGTCCAAAATAAAGACCTCCATCCTTTTTGACCTGTCGGGTGATAATCAAACGAGGATAGCGTTCATTAGTGATTTTGATGAAGGGATAGGACTTATCATCCTTGAGCATGATATTGTACTTGGGCTTGTTTTCCTTAATCAGGTTGATTTCTAGGAGAAGTGCCTCAATATTGGACTCCGTAACGATAAATTCAAAATCTACAATTTCAGACACCAAGGCCTCTGTTTTGGTATCATGACTTCCACGGAAATAAGACCGCACGCGGTTACGCAGGTTTTTAGCCTTTCCTACATAGATAATGGTGCCGTTTTTATCCTTGTGAATGTAACAACCAGGGCTGGTCGGCAAGAGCTCTAGTTTTGATTTAATCAAGTTGTTCATAATTCCATTATAGCAAAAAAGTAGGGAAAGATAGTCCCCTACTCATTGGTCTCATATAATTTTCGAAGTCTTTCAACATCCTCTTCCTGAATACCATAAAAGGAACCCGCAGGTTGCATGACAGACTTTTCATCTGTATGGTCCAAGCCAATCGCATGCCCCAACTCATGTTCTGCCGTATGGACAAGGCGCTCATAGGAATAGCCATAGTCTGGATTGGACAGATAATAGTGATTCAACCGCACCGTTACAGACAAGAATTGACCCGTTAAGAGATTGGTCTGACTTTCCGCCTCTCCTGCCACAGGAGTACCTCCGTCATTCATCTCCGTAGCCAAGATATCTGCCTTGCTGGACTCAGTCACAAGTTCAAAATGAAAGGCACCAGTTTGATTCCAGTTCTGAATTGCTTCTAAATATGCCTCTTGAAAGCGTGAATCCATCTGCGGATCCAAGTAAATACGAGCAGAAGCCTGTGGCCATCTTCCTTCAGAATGCTGGTGGCTATCTGTCTGGTTCAACTTAGGCAGTTGCCCTGTTCTTTCCCATTGGTCGATACTTTGTTGACCAATTTTTACTGACCGTTCTGCTTGCTTCAGCGCCCCTTGAAAATCCCCGTTCAGATACCAGAGAAATCCAAAAGCAAGAGTACATAAAAGCAAAACAATCCAAACCAGACGCCAAAACAAACGCCAAATAAAATAAAAGAAAGCCCCTATCAAACGAAAAAGCCAACGCATATCTCTCCACCTTTCTAGCAAATAAAGTCTATTTTACTAAAACAAGCTGAAAGAAAGCTAAATACTGGCTTTTTCATCTTAACGTCCTAATATTTTTTTGAATAACTGAATAGCTTTGTATTTTAAAGGCGATGGATGATAACGGAAAGTACCTGCTTTACGTACAATATAGCCATTAAAATTTTGTTTAAAACGCAAAACACCATCACTACCATCAAAAATCCCCTGAATGCCTAGGAAGTTGTATTTAGGTATTCCACGTTTTATGCTTTCCAACATAACATATTTTTGAAGCAGTGCAGGGGCATAAAACTTATTAAACTCAGTGTAAGAACCACTAAAGAGATAAGTCGTTTCCTGAGGCATATAAACAAATAAACTCCCGGCTAAAACAATATCTTCTTCTCCATATTTTTCAATCAAGTCTCGCGCTTCTGCTTTTCGAACTTCAAACGTTTCAAATTGACTAGAATATTCTCTCAGTTGATTTTGTTTTTTCTCAGAATGAGGATTTTTACTCAAATCAAGTCGCAACTTGTCCAAGATTTCTTCTAGTTTACTTTGTTCACCTTGCAATTTGCTCATATAGTCCGAAAAATTCAAGGTTGCTATGAGAAACTCCGCTTGTTCTCCAAATGAATCATAAAAGTGCTCATAGTATTCTAAACTTTTATCACTGTATTCTCTACGTTCAGAGGTTTCTTTTGTTATATTCTTAAAAATCGATAGTTCTTCACGTTGTAACTTTTTCAACCGAATGCCAAACGTTTCAGCCTTTTTCACCAAGGGTTTACCCTTTTTGCTAAAACTTTTAAGCAAATTCTTTTCAGTTAATTCAGTCAAATCTTTATAGTATAACCAATCTGGTTCTCCACCTGGATAACCTCTTGTCAAGCCATCAAATTGATAACCTAAATCAGTTAAACCTTGAATGATACTTTTTTTCTCAGTATCTATTGGATTACCTTCACTATCAAAAGTTTGATAAGTTTCATAAGGTTTTACAAGCAACTCTAATACACCATTTTGCTTGGCATATTCTTTTAACTCCGCATAAAAAACTGGAAGAGCATCTTGTTGGGTATAAATCGGCCCCGAATTGATCTCCATATGCAGGCCACCCAGCATGGGCAAGCTATAAACCAGAGCTGCAACTTGAATTTCTCCTTCTTGTTTCAAAGCTAGATAAACAATTCGAGCTCCTCTTTTTTCTAACAAGTCCCCCATCTGGACCGATTGCATAAAGGAACGAGAAGAAACCTGATCAGAATAAGCCTGAAACTCTTCTTTCGTGAGTGTAATTAGTGCCATATACTTACTTTCTATGTTTTTTTCTTAATGTTTTACGGAAATCAAGAGCAAGTCTTAACAGAGGATAGAGAGGATGGATAGGCATTGTAAATTCACCCAAATATTCTTCAATCGTTGGATTAAATTTTTCCTTAAAATGATAAAGTCCACCATTGAGAGAGTTTTCAACACCACCTAAATTTTGCCACAACATACCTCGCTCAAAGGCATAGCGAGCCGTTTCATACCAAGTTAAAATTGGTGCATTGTAACGTTTAAAATCATCATCCATACCAGCATATAGATTGACAGAGGTAATACCAAATTCCAAACTCAAAGTAGCCGCTAAGGGAATGTTTGATTTTCCCATATTCATATATCCCTGCAAGAAATCTATTTCCTCTTCTAAACGTTCTTTTTCTTTTATATTTTCCTGAATTTTTGAAGGTTTGGTGGCATCATTAAATTTTTCTGCAACTACTCTATTTTTTTCTAACTGTTCCTCTAATTCTCTTAAACGCTTAGAAACATCCAAACTCGTTAGCGTGATATAAGAATCTTCTTTAAAGTTATCTAATAATTTTTTATAATAGGTTTCATTTCTTAAATGAATCTCTTTTCGCTTCTCAGTTTTTTTCATCAACTCCGAAAATGAATCTAATAGTTCCAGTCCACCATATTGAATCTCAAGCCCTTTATTTCGTGCTGTTCGGATAGCTTGCCTCGTTGATTTAGAAAGTTTATCTTCTTCAAAATTTTCCTTATATATTTTCGCCTGAATACGAGGCTGAATGGTGTCATCCATCTCGGTTGTCCGCCCAGACCATTTCACTCCTAATTGCCCTAAAATCTCAACAATAGCAAGATTTTCAGGATATTCTATCTTATCTTGATTGACCAAATATTGAGATAGACAAATACTTGGATCGAAAGTCACAAAAACCGCTCTCTTACTGCGAGCATAAGACTTAATGGACTGCAGGACAAACTTTAAAAGTTCTATATCCCTGTAATCCAATATAGGACCTCTTGGAATATAAAACATTTTATAGCCTAAAGGCAGAGATTTTATAAGAATACTTGCAACAGCTACCAATTCTTCATTTTTATAAAATCCTAATCGTTCATTTCCCCAATTATCTTTTATATTTGCCCAAGAACTACTCTGTAATAAATTAACTTGTGGATGTTGAATAACAAATGCATCATGTTCTTGTTTAGAAATCCCTATTTTATAATTAAACATTTATATACCTTTCTCGTAATAATTACTTTACTTATAGTGTACATCCTACTACTTCTCAGTCATATACTACGCAAATATTCACTTGGATAATAATTTTCTTGATAAAATTCTCTCTTACAACTATTATCTTTCTACTATTTTACTACTTTCACTTGAAAAGTCTAGCGAAAACAAATTTTCATTTCATTTTGAAATATTAAAGTGATTATTTTCAAAAATCAACCTAGTCTCTCTTCTAATTTGAAATCGATTGGCAGAGTTGCTAGAAACCGTTCCAATTGTTTTTCCCAATAATACCACTCGTGAGTTCCAGCGCTATGGCTATAGGTCATATCAAAGCCCAGTTTTTTGAGATTATTCACTGCTAGATTATTGGCTTCGTACAAGAAATCCTGCTCACCACACCAAGCCCAAAGCTTAGTCTTTTTATCCGATTTTTTAGCCAGACTTTCTAGAGAATAAGGACTAGTTGTCCAATCTTTAATCTCTCCAAAAACACCTCTCCAGTAAGCTGGTGTCCCCAGATTTTGGCTTTCAGGAGAAAAATCTTGAAAGCTAAGAGCACCTGAAAAACTAGCTGCATGAGAAAAACGATTTGTTGCAAGAGCCAATTTGAAACAGCCATAACCTCCCATAGAAAGACCAGCGATAAAGGTCTTTTCACGCTTGCTAGTCATATTAGGGAAGAAGCGTTTTAGAACCTGTGGCAATTCCTCTGCTAGAGCTGTATAATAGTCAAAACCATATTGGGTATCGGTATACCAACCGTTGCTGGTGTTGGGCATAACAACGATGAGATTAGTTCCTCGAAGTAAGCGTTCTACGTTGGTCCGCTTGAGCCAACTATTATGATTGCCAGACATCCCGTGCAAGAGGTACAAGACGGGAATATCTTTACACTCTGGTTCTTCCACTCGATTGGCATCAGGGTAGAGGACATTCACTCCCCACTCCATATCCAATACTTGTGAGTAATACTCGATTTTCATTACTGCCATAATTTTTTCCTCTATTTTTCTATAAGAAAAAGCCGAAACTCGACTTTCTCTCTATTTATTTCAACAATTATTTTGCTTCCATGACTACTGGTAAAATAGCTGGACGACGCTTGGTTTGATCAAAGAGGTACTTGGTCAGATTATCACGAACCTTCCCTTTGAGATCTGCCCAGTCAAAGTCATCTCCTTGAAGATAGTCTTCTACCGTCTGGTTAATCAATTCTGAACTTTCACGGAGAATATCGCGACTCTTCTTGAGATAAACAAATCCACGCGTATGAACACGGGCCTTGGCCACAATTTTCTTCTCACGGCGGTTAACGGTAATTGCTACGATGAAAATACCGTCCTCTGACAAGACCTTACGGTCACGAAGAACCACATTTCCAACATCACCGATAGCATTCCCGTCAATCAAGACATCGCCTGCCGAAACTGCGCCAGCTGGGACAAAGTCTCCATTCTCATAAGCCATGCTGGTTCCCTTTTTAGGGATGAAAATGCGTTCTGGCAACATACCAACTGCCATAGCAGCCTTAGCATGGGCATCCAACTCGCGGTATTCCCCTTGAATTGGGAAGAGATACTTAGGTTGCAAGAGATTAATCATCAACTGCAAATCACGCGCATTTCCGTGGCCCGACACACGCAAGCTTTGAGTGATCAGTTTGACAACTCCACCAGCTTGGTAAATCATGTTTTCCACACGCGCCATGACTGCTTCTTTGGCGATAGACGGAGTCGTTACAATATAGACTAGGTCACCGTCCTTAATTTCCACATAACGGTGGCGACCAATCGACATCTTGCGAAGACCATTGATAGGCTCACCCATACGACCTGTCTCAAGGATAATCAACTCATGGTCTTCAAAGCGAGACATATCTTTCGGCTTAATCAAAAGACTCTCATTAGCTAGAGACAATTTCTTGAGGTGAATCGCAGTACGGACGATATTTTCAATATCAAATCCTGTCAAGACCACACGGCGACCTGTTGCATCCGCAGCATCAAACACCTGCTGGATACGAGAGAGGTTGCTGGCTACCGCCGCAACAATGATACGACCATCCCAGTCCGAAATGGTTTGGGTAATTTCATCCCCAACTTCACTTTCGCTAGCCACTTGGATATTACTGTCCGCATTGGCTGAATCGCTAAGAAGAGCCAGAACTCCATCACGACCGATTTCTGCCAAACGAGCGAAGTCTGTCGCATAGGATTCACTAGCTGTCTGGTCAAATTTGAAGTCACCTGTATAAACGATACTACCTTCAGCTGTCTTCAAGACAACACCCAAACTTTCTGGGATAGAGTGGGTCGTACGGAAGAAGGAAACTACAGTCCCTCCAAAATCAATCTCCGTATCCTCATCAATGACATGAAAATCATTGAATTTCTTAACTGCGTCATTTCCTTTGACAAAGAGCTTGGCCAACTCAATAGTCAACTCAGAACCAAATACAGGTACCTTAGCTTCAGCCAAGAGATAAGGCAGCGCGCCGATGGCATCGGCATGTCCGTGGGTCAAGAAAACCCCAGCGATACGGTCGCTATTTTCAAAAAGGTAGTCCATATTGGGAATGACCACATCCACCCCTAGTTGTTCATTTTCAGGATATTTTAGACCTGCATCCAAAACGAAAATAGACCCATCGATTTCAGCGATATACATATTTTTCCCATTTTCACGTACACCACCAAGTGTTGTTAAACTGATATTACTCATTTTTCCTCCGAAAGCTTAATTTATTTTGATTATAGGGTTACTTGCCCTTTTATTCTAAAAGCACTACTTTTAGCCGAATCTTTTCCTACCATTATACCATTTTTTTGATGATTTTCAAAATGAAGATTTGTTTTCAAAAAAGAGCTGGTTTCCCAACTCTTTCCTATCTGCTATTCTTTTTCCATTAAAAAGTCATAAATTTCTTGCACGGTACCCAGCGCCATCATTTCTTGGTCCTTGACGGTTTGTTTGAGATTTTGGTAAATCTGACTTTCTCCAATTTCCCGCTTTGGTGCCTCTTTATTGACCGTCATGACACCATCTTTGATCATCACAAAGCCTAGTTCTTCAAACACTTGAATCATCTTGACCAGCAAGATTTGTTGGATATTGAGATAAGTCGCTAAATCCTTGAGCTTATAGCGAATATCAAACTCTGGAAACTGGTAGATGGTCTTGTACAATTTAGCAAACTGCTCTCTAGTCCCATAGCCTGTTAGATAATAGGCCTTGTAAATGTCATTTTTGAAATAGACAGCAGAGAAATTCTGTTCCTGAAAAATGGTCTTCAGCTGAGTAATATCCTCAGGAATGGTTTTCACGACAATAGCTTCACTAGCCGCTAGATTTGGCACTTCTCCAGCAAAATCCAAGACTGGAACCCCTTCTGGCAAGACTGCATTTTTTCCACGAATGTTAAAAAGTTGAACACCCTCCACACGTGCATCCACCATCATCAACTGGAGGGCAGTTTGACCATTCCATTGATTGACAGACAATTTGACTGCCAGCTCTAGATTCTTGGTTTGAGAAAACTCTGTCGCCCATCTGCCTTGACCGAAGGCTACCACTTCAAAACTCGCTTCCCCCTTAGAGATTTTCAGCTTGAGATGGGCATTGCCTGCCCCCATGGTACGGGCACTTTCAACCTGAAAATCCTTAATATAAAAGACTGGTTTCTGATTGTCCATTCCAAAGGGAGCTAAACGTTCAAAATTCTTGACTGTTTCAAGACTCAAAGTCTCCAAATCCAGCTCTTCATCTAAGTTTAACTTATTCTTGCCACTAACATCTGCACCTTTTTCACGGACATAATCTTCCAAGACCTGAGATAAATCTGAAAGTTTCTCAACTTCCAGCGTCATACCCGCTGCACCAGCATGGCCGCCAAAGGCTATAAAGAGGTCACGATGGGGATCCAGGGCTTCAAAAATATCGACCGCTTCCACACTACGAGCACTACCCTTGGCACGACCGTCTTCTATATTAAGAACGATGACTGTCTGTCCCAATTCTTCCAACAAACGACCAGCCACGATACCTAGAACCCCAGGATTCCAGCCTTCCTTGGCCAAGACCTGAACCTTCTTCTCAGGATCCACCATGTTCTTGGCTTCTTCATAGATTGACTGGACGATTTCCTTGCGCTCTTCGTTTTTCTGATGAATCATAAGGGCAATCTCATGCGCTTCCTCGTCGTCAAATCCAGTCAACAAATCAATGGCAGGATTGGGATCATCCAAGCGGCCCAAGGCATTCAAACGAGGGGCAATCTGGAAACCAACTGTCTCTTCTGTCACCTCGTTAGCAGCAATGCCAGCCATGCCCAGCATTTCTTGTAGACCAATACGCTGAGTGTGTCCCAACATTTCCAGACCATACTGAACCAAGATACGGTTCTCATCTGTCAAACTAACCATATCAGCAATGGTACCAATAGCGACCAAATCAAGCAATTCCACTTGTACTTCTTCTAAAAGGGCACAAGCCAGCTTGAAGGCCACTCCGCAACCAGCCAAATATTTGAAAGGATAATCCGCATCTGGATGTTCAGGGTGAACGATGGCATAGGCATCAGGCAGGGTTTCAGGCATAGA
The DNA here is from genome assembly GCA_001914195.1 of Streptococcus mitis. Lineage (GTDB taxonomy): Bacteria > Bacillota > Bacilli > Lactobacillales > Streptococcaceae > Streptococcus > Streptococcus mitis_F. Next base: position 20,571 of record MKYF01000033.1, read on the forward strand.
ATGATGGTCGGTCACAATGACATCTACTCCCATAGACTGGGCCAATTCAATAGCCTCATGACCAGCAACCCCATTGTCCACCGTCACAATCAAAGAAATCCCTTCTTGCTCAATAAAGTATCTATAAACACTAGCATTTGGACCATATCCATCAGTAAAACGATTGGGCAAGTAAACACGGCACTCAGCGCCAAGCTGTTCCAAACTTTCCTTCACAATAGAAGCCGAAGTCATACCATCCGCATCATAATCACCGTAAACGAGGATATTTTCCCCTTCTTCAATGGCCTGACGAATCCGTTCCACTGCCTTGTCCATATCATGGAGCAGATAAGGGTCATGCAAGTCCTCCAAGGAAGGTTCTAAAAACTTCTTCAGACTTTCTTGGTTCTGAATCCCTCTTTCAAATAATAACCGAGCCACCTCAGGACCCAGTCCAGCCTTCTTGGCTATCTTTGTAAAATCCGCATCTTCAACCTGCGGGGCAAATTGCCATTTATAAGTAGGTGTTATCAAAAAGACATCCACTCTTTCTAAGAATTCTATTGCTTCATTATAACACGATTTAGGCTTTTTCTCTATCCGGATTGCTTTTTTATAAAATTTTAGTGAATTTTTAAGATATGATTTGACAAGAAAAATCTTTTGGTGTAAAATCATGTTATAAAATCTAACACAAAGGAGATTCCTTATGGCTTTAGTAGAATTTGAACACGTCGAAAAATATTACGGAGACTACCACGCACTCCGCGACATCAATCTCCGTTTTGAAAAAGGACAAGTCGTTGTCCTACTCGGACCATCTGGTTCTGGGAAATCCACTCTTATCCGTACCATCAATGGTTTAGAGGCTGTCGACAAGGGAAGTCTTCTAGTCAATGGCCACCAAGTTGCTGGTGCCAACCAGAAAGATTTAGTTCCTCTTCGCAAGGAAGTCGGCATGGTTTTCCAGCATTTTAACCTCTATCCGCACAAAACAGTGTTAGAAAACGTAACACTGGCACCCGTAAAAGTTCTAGGAATTGATAAAAAAGAAGCTGAAAAAACAGCCCAAAAATATCTGGAATTTGTAAATATGTGGGACAAGAAAGATTCTTATCCAGCCATGCTATCTGGTGGACAAAAACAACGGATTGCCATCGCACGTGGACTCGCTATGCATCCTGAACTCCTCCTCTTTGATGAGCCAACATCTGCTCTTGACCCTGAAACCATCGGCGATGTTCTAGCAGTTATGCAAAAATTAGCCCACGAGGGTATGAATATGATTGTCGTGACTCATGAAATGGGCTTTGCCCGTGAAGTTGCTGACCGCATCATCTTTATGGCTGACGGAGAAGTTTTGGTAGATACGACCGATGTCGATGACTTTTTCGACAATCCAAGTGAACCTCGTGCTCAACAATTCCTCAGCAAAATCATCAACCACGAAAGTGACAAAGTCAAATAAGGAGGCACCTATGAAAAAGAAATTCTTTTTATCAGCATTATTGATTAGCCTTTTCGGCCTTGCTGCTACAAAACCAGTCCAGGCTGATACCAGCGTCGCAGATATTCAAAAAAGAGGCGAGCTAGTTGTCGGTGTCAAACAAGACGTTCCCAACTTTGGCTATAAGGACCCCAAGACAGGAACCTATTCTGGTATCGAAACAGACTTGGCCAAGATGGTAGCTGATGAGCTCAAGGTCAAGGTTCGCTATGTACCTGTTACAGCGCAAACTCGTGGACCTCTCCTAGACAATGAACAGGTCGATATGGATATCGCGACCTTTACCATCACAGACGAACGCAAAAAACTCTACAACTTTACCAGCCCCTACTACACAGACGCTTCTGGCTTTTTGGTCAATAAGTCTGCCAAAATCAAAAGCATTGAGGACCTAAACGGCAAAACCATCGGAGTTGCCCAAGGTTCCATTACCCAACGCTTGATTACCGAACTAGGTAAAAAGAAAGGCCTGACCTTTAAATTCGTCGAACTTGGTTCCTACCCAGAATTGATTACTTCCCTTCATGCTCACCGTATTGATGCCTTTTCCGTTGACCGCTCGATTCTATCTGGCTACATCAGCAAACGCACAGTACTACTAGATGATAGTTTCAAGCCATCTGACTACGGTATTGTTACCAAGAAATCAAATACCGAGCTCAACGACTATCTTGATAACTTGGTTACCAAATGGAGCAAGGATGGTAGTTTGCAAAAACTTTATGACCGTTACAAACTTAAACCATCTAGCCATACTGCAAATTAAGGAGGATACCCTATGACAGATTTATCATCTTGGACAGCCTATTTTCAGGATTTTGGCCAATTTTTCAATGGTTTCCTCTTCACCCTTGCCCTAGCGATCGGATCCTTTATCCTCGCCATGGTCTTGGGCATCTTCTTTGGAGCCATGTCAACCAGCAAACGTCCGATTTTGCGCATTTTGGCTCGCATCTTTGTTGAATTTTACCAAAACACTCCCCTCTTGGTGCAGTTTGTTATCGTTTTTTATGGCCTACCTCTTATCAGTGACCATATCATCATGATTCCGATTTATTGGACAGCTGTTCTCTGCGTAGGACTCTATCACGGCGCCTATATCGCTGAGGTTATTCGCTCAGGCATTCAGTCTATTCCTAGCGGTCAGATGGAGGCCGCCCTGTCGCAAGGTTTTACCTATATCAGCGCCATGCGCTTGATTATCTTGCCTCAGGCCTTTCGTATCATTCTCCCTCCTTTGACCAACCAAATCGTCAACCTCATCAAGAATACCTCGACAGTTGCTATCATCTCTGGAGTGGACTTGATGTTTGTGACCAAGTCTTGGTCAGCCCTCAACGGAAATTACATCCCAGCATTTTTAGGCGCTGCTCTTCTCTACTTTTCTCTTTGCTTCCCTGTTGCCCAGTTTGGTCGCAAGATGGAGCAAGCCAACAAAAAAGCCTATTCACTTTAGGAGGTTACTATGGAATCCATTTTAGAAGTTTTGACCCCAGATAACCTAGTCTTTATCTTTAAAGGATTTGGCTTGACCCTCTATATTTCTCTGATTGCCATTGTCCTCTCTACCCTTATCGGTACAGTTCTAGCGGTCATGAGAAATGGGAAAAATCCTATCTTGCGTATTATTTCCAGCATTTACATCGAATTTGTACGTAATGTTCCCAACCTTCTCTGGATTTTCACTATCTTTTTAGTGTTCAAGATGAAGTCCACTCCAGCTGGTATCACTGCCTTCACCCTCTTTACCTCAGCAGCCTTAGCTGAAATTATCCGAGGCGGTCTCAATGCCGTGGACAAGGGCCAGTATGAAGCAGGAATGTCGCAAGGATTCACCTCTATGCAAATCCTCTACCACATTATTCTCCCACAGGCTATCCGTAAAATGCTGCCAGCCATCATTTCTCAGTTTGTGACCGTGATTAAGGATACCAGTCTTCTCTACTCTGTTATCGCCCTACAAGAGCTCTTTGGAGCCAGCCAAATTCTCATGGGCCGTTATTTCGAACCAGAGCAAGTCTTCAGTCTTTATATCCTGATTGCCCTCATCTACTTCAGCTTTAACCTAGCAATTTCTAGCCTATCTCATATGCTAGCAAAACGTTGGCAACAAGCTGTAGAATAACAAATTAGCTCTCCAGTTCAATTGGAGAGTTTTTTCTACGCAATCTCAAAAAACACTGCCAGATTTCTCTAGCAGTGTTTTGAGTTTTATTTATCTTAGTAAACTGTTCTTTCAGTTTCTACATCGAAGAAGTGTGCTTTGTTCAAGTCAAATCCAAGTTCAACTGTTGCACCTGTTTGCAAGTAGTCACGAGCATCCACTTTGGCAACAAATTCGTCTTTACCAACTTGGCAGTAAAGGTGAGATTCTGAACCAAGCAATTCTGATACAGAGATAGTAGCTTTGACAACTGATTCTGGGAATGTTTCAAGAAAAGCAGGTTCTGCATTTACGTCTTCTGGACGGATACCGAAGATCAATTCTTTACCTTCGTAGCCTTTTTCACGAAGAACTTTCAATGCTCCTTCTGGCACTTTCAAGCGGAATCCGTCAGAAATAATTTCGCTACCAACCAATTTCACATTGATGAAGTTCATTGCTGGGCTTCCGATGAATCCTGCAACGAATTTATTAACTGGGTTTTTGTAAACTTCTTGAGGAGTACCGATTTGTTCAACACGTCCGATAGTACCTGTACCAGCAGGGTTCTTAGTTGCTGACATGATAACGATACGGTCTGCAAGTGTCATCGCTTCAGTTTGGTCGTGAGTTACGTAGATAGTTGTAGCTCCGATACGACGGTGAATTTTCGCAATTTCAGCACGCATAGATACACGAAGTTTGGCATCCAAGTTTGACAAAGGTTCGTCCATCAAGAACACTTTTGCATCACGGACAATCGCACGTCCCATGGCAACACGTTGACGTTGACCACCAGAAAGGTCAGCAGGTTTACGTTCCAAGAACTCTTTCAATCCAAGGATTTCAGCTGCTTCTTGTACACGTTTGTCGATATCTTCCTTGCTGTATTTACGTAATTTCAAACCGAAAGCCATGTTATCGTATACAGTCATGTGTGGGTAAAGAGCGTAGTTTTGGAATACCATGGCAATGTCACGGTCTTTTGGAGCTACGTCGTTGACAACCACGCCATCGATAGATGCAGTACCTTCTGTGATGTCTTCAAGACCTGCAATCATACGAAGAGTTGTTGATTTACCACATCCTGAAGGACCTACGAAAACGATAAATTCTTTGTCTTTGATGTCCAAGTTGAAGTCTTCAACTGAATAGTGTTCGCTGTTTGGATATTTTTTGTAAATATTTTTAAGATTCAATTCTACCATGAGGTGAACTCCTTTTGTCTTTTGATAGTTTTATTATAGATGAAAACGCTTTACATTTCTATGGCAAGGTGACCAAAAAAACAAAAAAGTTCTGTGCAACTTGCACAAAACTTTAGAGAATATCTGGTAAAATCAATTGATAACACAGGGTCAGGTCAGTCAATTCCTTCAACTGTAGCCCTGTCAATTCTTCCCATTTATCAATCTTGTATTGGAGAGAATTGCGGTGCAGATAGAGTTGCTGGGCTGTTTTAGTCAGAACAGCACTGTTTTCCCAAAGAGAAAGGATAATTTCCTGAATCTGATCCTGATCCAAGATCATCTGGTGCAGGCATTCTTTAATGACTCTCAGGTCCACAAGCCTTTCCCCCATACTCCAAAGATAGAGTTGTGAAAAGGTATGAACACCTTGGTGACCCTGACGCCACCAAGTCTTAAACAAATCCCGCTCCGCTTTGATTAAGTCTGACAGAGCTTGATGTGCTGCCTGAGACCAAACTTGGCCTAACATGATAGACAAACGCAGTCCAAAGTCATACTCAACCGCTTCAATCGTATCAGATAAGATTGAGCGGACAGAGGTATACTTATCTTGTTGAAGCACGAAAACATAATCCTGAGCTCCGACCTGAAGCACCGTCTGACAGTTAGGAAAAAGAGTTCGCATCATGTCTAACCAAGAGGCTAGATTTTCCTGTTGAAAATAGGAAAGATGGCAATAAACCAACTGAATCTTTTTGAAAGCTTGCGGTGCTTGCCCCTTCCCCTCAATCAAAAAAGAATACCAAGGATTGAGCGAACGAGCCTGCTCCTGCTGGGTCAAAAGTGAAATCAACTGCTTTTCACGCTCACTGAGCCCAGTTTCCTCCAGCAAAATCCACTGCTGAGAAGCTACAGGAAGAGTTAAGTAACCCTCTTTCTCTACTGGTTGGTCTGAAATCTGAGCCTCAGGAAACCAGTCTTGTAGTTCTTTTGCCATCATATCCTAGTCCTCCACTTTTTGGATGCACCAAGAAATCAAGCTCTCAAGACGTTCCAGATTTTCAGTCATATGAAGATAGCCCATGACTGCTTCAAAACCTGTAGACATACGGTAAGTCACCACATCGGCATTTTTAGCCTTTGTGTGGCTATTAGTATTGCGACCACGTTTGTAGATTTCTTCTTCTTTTTCCGTTAAGACCCGCTCATCTAACATAAGGGAAATCAAGCGAGCCTGAGCTTTGGCTGACACATACTTGGTCGCCTCTTGATGGAGTTTATTGGGTTTGGTCATGCCTTTGAGGATGAGGTGACGACGTATATACATAGAATACACCGCATCTCCTTCAAAGGCTAGCGCAATCCCGTTAATGAGATTGACATCAATCACGAGTCCACCTCACTCCATCTTTTGTATCCAGTAGTTTAATGCCTTGAGCAGCCAGTTGATCACGAATCTGGTCAGCTGTCGCAAAGTCACGATTGGCACGCGCTTCTTGGCGTTTTTGGATTAAGGCTTCAATCTCTGCATCCAATACTTCTTCAATAAAGACAATCCCAAAGACTTCCAACATATCTGCAAGAGCTTGCTTGACAGCTGCATCATAGTTGCCTGAATTGATCCATTTGGCCATTTCAAAGACAACTGTGATACCGTTAGCAGCGTTAAAATCTTCATCCATAGCCGCTACAAACTTATCTTTAAAGGCTTGTAACTCTTGGGCATCTACAGTTCCCGTAAATGGTTGTTCGTAAGTATTTTTGAGATACTTGAGATTGGTCTCGGCATCGCGAACTGCTTTTTCCGTAAAATTGATTGGCTTGCGGTAGTGTTGGGTCGCAAAGAAGAAACGAAGCACTTGCCCATCGAGGGTTTTAAGGGCATCATGCACAGTGATAAAGTTACCCAAGGACTTGGACATCTTGACATTGTCAATATTGACAAAGCCATTGTGCATCCAATAGTTGGCAAAGGTCTTGCCTGTTTTGGCTTCTGACTGGGCAATCTCGTTGGTGTGGTGTGGAAACTCAAGGTCAGCTCCACCGCCGTGGATATCAATGGTATCACCTAAAATCTCTGTCGACATGACTGAACATTCGATGTGCCAGCCCGGACGACCAGGACCCCAAGGACTATCCCAAGAAATCTCGCCTGATTTAGCAGATTTCCATAGGGCAAAGTCCACAGGATTTTCCTTACGAGTCGTTTCTTCATCAGTACGACCTGAAGCACCTAGCTCCAAATCTTCCAAGGTTTTGTTAGCCAACTTGGCATAGTTGTGAGATTTTTCCACACGGAAATAGACATCTCCGTGACTCTCGTAGGCAAAGCCTTTTTCAATCAAGTCTTCCACAAAGCGGATGATGTCAGCCATAAACTCCACCACACGCGGATGGCGGGTCGCAGGTTTGACGCCCAAGGCTGTCACATCCTCACGAAAGGCAACGATGTACTTGTCCGCAACCTCCTGAGGCGTGATGCCCTCTTCCTTGGCACGGTTGATAATCTTATCATCCACGTCCGTAAAATTGGAAATATAGGCAACCTCATAACCACGATACTCAAAATATCGACGAACCGTATCAAAAGCCACTGTTGAGCGGGCATTCCCCACGTGGATATAGTTGTACACGGTTGGCCCACAAACATACATCTTGACTTTGCCGTCCTCAATCGGGACAAATTCTCGCAAATCACGAGATATGGTGTCGTAAATTTTAATCATAAAATAATAGTCAGGAAAGCCAAAATCCAAGAACAGTTAATTTCATCACTAAGAGTTCAATTGAATTTCAGTCCGAATGTCTCTACACTTCGGAATCCCTTGCTCCTTTCTCATTCAGATAAACCACCTGAGTCTGTTTGACAAAGCCAATTTTTTCATACAAGCGCTTGGCACCTACATTGCTATCTTCCACTGCAATCTGAAATTCCTTGTCATTTTGCTCAATTAGTTGGTTGACAAGGGATTTTGCTAAGTAACTTCCATAGCCTTTCCCACGTTCAGGTTCAGATATTGCTAACCCGTAGAAGTAATTCGTATTAGTCGATAAATCAACCGTGCAAGTTCCAATAACCTGACCGTCTTTTAATAAAATATATAAGCGACTTTCTGGATCCTTCAGAGCTTCAGCGACATATCTATCCACAACTTCTCTAGATTCATGTTCCTCTGAAAATGCCTGAAATTTTAACTGACTAATTTGCTCCTGAAACGAGCTATCTGCTAACAAAACTTCAAGATTGGAAACAGTTGCTAACGGATAAGGTCTTCTATCCTTACCCAACCAAGTTTCTGTATCCTCGTCCTCGACCAATCCCCAGTTGCTGACAAAATCAGGATGACGGTCTAGAAAAACACGCTCTGTCTGAAAAGTAACTGAACGAATAGGGAAAGAAGCCGTTTCTTTCTCAAAACTAGTAAACAATGCACGTGCAATTCCCTGACGGCGATGATCTGGATGAACCAGTATCGTCACTTCTACATCTTGGTCATCTGCATAGACAGTTAATAAACCAACAAGTTCGCCTTTTTCATAATAAAGGAAAAAGGCGGGCATGTTTGGGTCAAAATTAAGCATGTTAGAAAGATAGGGATCACGATAGGTACCGTCATAGTTTTGGCAACAGTTAATTAGTTTTTTCGCCTCAGATAACTCCTTTTGGCTTAACTTGTTTCTTGCTTGAATCATATAGGTAACCTTTACAAACCAGACGATCTGTGGCTGGCTTCTTTAGCCTGCTCGAGTTTATTGACATAGTACTCTCGTTTTTCTTCAACTTCGTGAATGACCGGCTCGTCTTTTTTACCATGAAGACGAACAATCTTGGCAGGAATACCGACAACTGTCACATCACTAGGTACATCTGCCACGACAACAGCTGCAGCACCGACCTTGGCATTTTCACCGATTTCCACCGGCCCGATAACTTGGGCATGGGCTGATATGAGCGCTCCCTTGCGGACGGTCGGATGGCGTTTACCAACATCCTTACCAGTCCCACCAAGAGTCACTCCGTGATAAAGGAGAACACCTTTTTCAACGATCGCTGTTTCCCCAATCACCAAGCCTGAACCGTGGTCGATAAAGACACCTGAATCAATCTGGGCACCTGGATGAATCTCAATCTGCGTCCAAAAGCGCCAAAACTGGCTGTGCATTCGAGCCAGGAGTTTGAAGCCATGCTTCCAGAGAAAATGGGAGAGACGGTGGGCCGCCAAGGCCTTGACACCTGGATAAGTCAGCAAAACCTCCAAAGTGGTGCGGGCCGCTGGATCATTTTCTTTTACGATATCAATGGTTTCGCGCCACCATCCCATACATTTCTCCTTTTCTTATTCTGAATCTTTTGGTGTTTCTGTAAATTCTTTCTTAGGTTTGTGGTCCTTATGATGACGTGGGCGGTGAGGACGCTCAGACTTCTCGCCTTTTTCCTCATGCTCAGGTTTTGGTGGACGAGGAAGAAGAGCCTTCATAGAAGCATCGATACGACCTTTTTCATCAATCTTAATCACCTTAACATCAACTTCATCACCGATTTCTACCAAGTCCTCTACACGGTTAGTACGAGTCCAAGCCATTTCTGAAATGTGAACGAGGGCGTCTGTCTTGTCAAAGAGGTTGACAAAGGCACCAAATTTCTCAATACGAACAACCTTAGCATGGTAGACTTCGTCCACCTTAGCTTCACGAACCAAACCAGCAATGATTTCTTTGGCACGGTTAATAGCATCTTGGTCGCTAGAGTAGATAGACACATTTCCTTCTTCGTCGATATCAATCTTAACGCCTGTTTCAGCGATAATCTTGTCGATGGTTTCTCCACCCTTACCGATGACAATCTTGATCTTGTCTACATCGATCTTGATAGTATCAATTTTCGGAGCAGTTGGAGCCAATTCTGGACGAACTTCTGGAATAGTCGCTTCGATCACATCAAGAATTTCAAAACGCGCTTTCTTGGCTTGGGCAAGGGCTTCTGTCAAGATTTCTGCAGTAATCCCTTGAATCTTGATATCCATTTGTAGGGCTGTAATCCCGTCACGAGTTCCTGCAACCTTGAAGTCCATGTCTCCAAAGTGGTCTTCCAAACCTTGGATATCTGTCAAGACAGTATAGTTGTTTCCATCTGAGATAAGTCCCATGGCAATACCAGCTACTGGCGCCTTGATTGGCACACCACCAGCCATAAGGGCAAGCGTTCCCGCACAGATAGAAGCCTGAGATGAAGAACCATTTGATTCCAAGACCTCAGCTACCAAGCGGATAGCATATGGGAATTCTTCCAAGCTTGGCAAGACTTGAGCAAGAGCACGCTCACCAAGAGCACCGTGACCGATTTCACGACGACCTGGCGCACCGTAACGACCAGTTTCCCCTACAGAGTATTGTGGGAAGTTATAGTGGTGCATAAAGCGTTTCTTGTATTCTGGATCCAAACCATCGATGATTTGAGTTTCTCCCATCGGAGCCAAGGTCAAGACTGAAAGGGCCTGAGTTTGCCCACGAGTAAAGAGACCTGAACCGTGCACACGAGGAAGGAAGTCAACAACCGCATCCAAAGGACGGATTTCATCGACCTTACGACCATCAGGACGCACCTTGTCTTCTGTAATCAAACGACGCACTTCAGCGTGTTCCATTTGTTCCAAGATTTCAGCCACATCACGCATGATACGGTCAAATTCTTCGTGGTCTGCATATTTTTCTTCGTAAACGGCAGTAACTTGGTCCTTAACTGCTTGAGTTGCAGCTTCACGAGCCAATTTTTCTTCTACTTGAACCGCTTTTTGAAGGTCGCTGTTGTAGGCTGCGATGATTTCAGCTTGCAAGTCAGCATCCACATGAAGCAATTCTACTTCTGCTTTTTCCTTACCAACTGCGGCAACGATTTCTTCTTGGAAGGCAATCAATTCTTTAACTGCTTCGTGCCCTTTAAGAAGGGCTTCCAACATGATTTCTTCTGACAATTCTTTAGCACCAGACTCTACCATGTTGATGGCATGTTTGGTACCAGCTACTGTCAATTCAAGGAGAGATTGCTCTGCTTGTTCTTGACTTGGGTTGATGATGATTTGACCATCTACATAGCCCACTTGCACCCCAGCGATTGGGCCGTCAAATGGAATATCTGAAATAGAAAGCGCCAAGGATGAACCAAACATAGCTGCCATTGGTGCTGAGGCATTTTCATCATAAGAAAGAACTGTGTTGATGACTTGTACTTCATTACGGAAACCTTCCGCAAACATAGGACGGATTGGACGGTCAATCAAACGCGCTGTCAAAGTTGCATCCGTTGAAGGACGTCCTTCACGTTTCATAAAGCCACCAGGAAACTTCCCAGCTGCATACATTTTTTCTTCATAGTTGACTTGAAGAGGGAAGAAATCCCCAGTCGCCATCTTCTTAGACATAACGGCAGCAGTCAAGACCGTTGACTCACCATAACGAACGACAACAGAGCCATTTGCTTGCTTAGCAACCTGACCAGTCTCTACAATTAACTCACGACCCGCAAAAGTCGTTTGAAACACTTGTTTTGTCATTTTAATCCCCTTTGGATTGATGAAATTATACGCCTTGCCTACAAAAATCAAGATACTAAGGGCGTCAAAAGCAAAGTAAAAATAGGAAACTGACGAAGTCTTCGATGAAGACAAGACAGTTTATCTTTTTTACACAGCTTTTCGGCCGGGTTCAATTACACAAGATATTTTGGACGGTTCGGCTTGCCGAACATTTCTGTAGAAAAATAGGAAGGTGACGCCGCACTCGATGAGTGCTAGGAAGCTTATCTTTTTTCCTAAGAAATGAGACCAAAATTCAATTAAGTATCTTTTTGATATTTCCCTGAAATAGTGCGGACGGGAGGTAAAATTATCCAGTGGATGATTTTAGAAATCCAATGGAATTTCAATGGTAATTTTTAATTACTTCGCCTTTTCATTTCTATGCTCAGGCTAAAATAGTTTCCCGAACTATTTTATTCTCAAAAATCCCGTCTTTAGATAATAATATTGTCATCATCTAGGATACCAAGATAGCGTGAAATATCTTTTAAGTACTCACTCCGTTCGTGTTTTTTGAGACACACATTATCAGATTTTGTTTAAAAAATAATCAACTTTAAACAAACTTCTACAACCTAAATACCCTCATCTTTGTATCAAGTACGTACAGAGTCTATTTTATCATATTTTTCTTAAAAAGTGCGGTCTTTACCATTAAAAAGGAACCATTCCCCTCACCTGAGAAGAATGGTTTGCTTTTTATTATCCTAGAGACTGATGATTAAACAAAGCATGAGTTGCTTGGTGGATGTGTTTTGCTGTTTCAGCATTGTTCATAGTGTAAAGATGCACACCAGCAACATCCTGAGTTACCAAGTCCACGATTTGGTCCACTGCATAGGCAAGTCCTGCTGCTCTGAGCGACTCAGGGTCATGCTCATACTTGTCTAAAATGGCTTTAAATTTGCGTGGAAGATGGATATTCTCACAAGTCTTCAAGAGGCGGAGAGCCTGATTTCGATTCAGAATTGGCATAATCCCTGCATGAATAGGAACATCAATCCCAGCCAAGATACACTTGTCTTGGAAATCATAAAAGCGCTCATTGTCAAAGAAAAGCTGAGTTACAAGACTGGAACAGCCTGCATCCACTTTCTTCTTAAGATTTTGGATATCTGAAATCTGATTTGGTGAATCTGGATGCCCTTCTGGATAACAAGCACCAACAATATCAAAGTGAGGGGCTTGTTCCTTGATGAACTCAATTAAGTCCGTTGCATAGCGGAAATCCTTTTGTGGTTCCACATCAGGAATAATATCCCCACGAAGAGCCAAGATTTTCTGTACCCCAACCTTGTCCAAGTCAGCAATAGTTTCAGCGACCTTGTTCTTGGTCAGATAAATAGCTGGCAAGTGGGCAATAGTCGGAATCGCCAAGTCATTTTGGATAAAGTCAGCCAAACGAACCGTTGTTTCCTTAATATTAAACTTATTATTGCTGGCAGTTACACTGATAAAGTGGGGAGCCAACTCCTGCATATCTTGAAGAGCAGAAATAATGTTATCATTACCCACGGCTGGGTTTGGAGGGAACACTTCAAATGAGAGTGACGGTGTTTGGCGTGACATAGTCATTATCCTTTTCTAGTTGATTTTTCGTTAGCTGGATTCCTAGAATCCAAGTGAAACAGGCAGATTGACCAAACAGCACTTCTTAAGAAATCCTTATCTTACAATTTCTCACGCGCAGCTTTAGCTGCTTCAACAAGGCGGATCAAGCTTTCTTTTGTTTCTGGAATACCACGTGTTTTCAAACCACAGTCAGGGTTGATCCAAACTTTCTTGCTTGGCACTTTAGCAAGGATAGCTTCGATTGTATGGTCGATTTCGCCTTCATTTGGCACACGAGGTGAGTGGATATCGTAAACCCCAGGTCCCACTTCTGTTTGGAAGTTTTTCGCTTTGAGTTCGTCCAAGATTTCAAGGTTTGAACGGCTAGCCTCAAATGAGATAACGTCCGCATCCAAGTTATCGATAGCTGGGATGATATCTGTAAATTCTGAGTAACACATGTGAGTGTGGATTTGTGTGTCTGGAGCTACTGTTGAGTGTACCAAGCGGAAGGCAGGAATTGCCCAGTCAAGGTAGTCTTCGTACCAGTCGCTACGACGAAGTGGCAATTTTTCACGAAGAGCAGCCTCGTCGATTTGGATGATTTTCACACCAGCAGCTTCAAGGTCGAGCACTTCATCCTTGATAGCAAGGGCGATTTGAAGAGTAGAATCCTTGATAGAGATGTCCTCACGTGGGAATGACCAGTTGAGAATAGTTACTGGTCCAGTCAACATACCTTTAACAGGTTTGTTTGTACGGCTTTGTGCATAGCTAGACCATTTAACAGTGATAGGGTTAAGACGAGTGACATCACCCCAGATGATTGGTGGTTTAACTCCACGCATACCGTATGATTGTACCCAACCATTTTTAGAGAAGAGGTAACCTGACAAGTTTTGACCAAAGTACTCAACCATGTCATTACGCTCGAACTCACCGTGAACAAGGACATCAAAGTCGATATCTTCTTGCCATTTGATCCATTCGTCAATTGTTTCAGCAAGGAAAGCGTCGTACTCTTCTTGAGACAATTCGCCTTTACGGTAAGCCAAACGTTTAGCACGAACTTCTTTTGTTTGAGGGAATGAACCGATAGTTGTTGTTGGAAGAGCTGGAAGTTTGAAAGCTTCTTCTTGGATAGCTTCACGTTCTGCAAAGGCTGGCAAACGAGTGTAGTCTGCGTCTGTCAAGCCAGCGATACGCGCACGAAGTTCAGCATTTTCACCAACACGCTCAGTCGCAAAGAGTTCTTTGTTGGCTGCAAGTGCTGCTTCACCTTGACCATTGCGGATAGCATCCAAATCACGAATCTCATCCAATTTTTCAACTGCAAAGGCAAAGTGGTTCAAGATAGCTGGTTCAAATTCTTCATTAGCAGTTGTAAATGGCACATGAAGAAGTGAGCATGAGCTTGTCAATACAATGTTTTCAGCTGGAATTTGTTCAAGAACAGCCAAGCTCTTTTCGTAGTTGTTGCGCCAGATGTTTTTACCATTGACAATACCTGCATAAAGAGTCTTATCAGCTGGGAAACCACCTTTAACCAATTCAAGAGTTTTCTTACCTTCAACGAAGTCAAGACCAATGGCATCTACTGGCAAGTTCACAAGGTCAGCGTAAACGTCACGAACGTCACCAAAGTAAGTTTGAAGCAAGACTTCAAGACCTTTTTTGTCAGCCAAAAGTTTGTTGTAGAGGTTCAAGAAGAGAGCTTTCTCTTCAGCTGTCAAGTCTTTTACAAGAGCCGCTTCATCCAATTGGATACGAGTCGCACCAAGTTCAGCCAATTTTGCAAAAACTTCTTGGTAAGCAGCCACTAAGCTGTCTACGAAGTCTTCTGCTTTCACACCTTCTTCAAAGTCTGACAATTGAAGGAAAGTGAATGGACCTACAAGAACTGGACGAGTGTTCAATCCAAGTTCTTTGGCTTCTTGGAACTCATCGAAAATCTTGTGACCTGCAAGTTTGACTTGAGTATCTTTTTCAAATTTAGGAACGATGTAGTGGTAGTTGGTGTTGAACCATTTTTTCATTGGAAGGGCGCGAACGTCCCCTTTTTCTCCTTGGTAACCACGACCCAAAGCGAAGTAGCGCTCAAGGTCAGACAAGTCCAAGTTTTGAACTGAAGCAGGTACCACGTTGAAAAGGAAAGCTGCATCTAGGAAGTTGTCATAGTGAGAAAAGTCATTTGATGGAATTTCAGTGATGCCTTTTTCTTTGACAATGTTCCAGTGTTTAGCACGCAAGTCTTTTGCGGCTGCAAGGAGTTCTTCTTCTGAGATTTCTTTTCTAAAGTATTTTTCAGTTGTAAATTTTAATTCGCGGAATTCGCCCAAACGAGGGAAACCGATGATTGTAGTTGACATGATGTGTCCTCCAAAATTTGTTGTTGAAACTATCTTAACAGAAAAGAGAGCGTCTGTATAATTGTAAAAAATTAGGCTTTGATATAGTTTGAAACTATATCTCTGTTTTAAACAAAAGAAAAAGATCTGAGAAACATGCCTCAAATCCTTTGTGTAGCTTGTTTTTTAACTATATTTCAGTTAGACGGTTCAAACGCGTTATTAGTAATTCTTATAAGTGACTATGACTTGTTATTAGAAAAGACTATAGGTCAATCCCCTTCTCTCGGAGATTTGCCAGACACTCCTTATAGTAGGCAGCATCGTGCTCCTTGTAAATAGGGCTCGTCAAAGTCTCCTCAGGTAAATCCTCATAAGAAGGACAAATCTTACCACGATAGTTTTTATCCAACCACTCTGGACTGACATTGTAGCCACGGCCAGTCATCTCCTCCATGATCAAGCGATGATAGGCATAGAGACGATAGGGCGAGTGGGTAAAGACATAGTCCACCGTCGCATGCTTTCTGCCCCAGCCATTGCCACGCAGGGCACAGCACTCTCGATGCTGTCCCAAGAGTTGAGGACGGGGAAGTTTTGAAATCAAAGCCTCATGCCAAAGTCTCATGGGAATCTCCTTTCAGTAACTTTGAATGTTGCAAATAGCTATTTGGGTAACGTTCAAGCAAATCTCTCGTCTTAGCAATCAAGTCTTCCTTAGAAGCTTGACCAAAGCGATAGCCATTCAGCAAGAGCATATAGTCCTTGCGCTCAGCATCTGTCGCTTTCTTTTTGAAATAGCCCCAAATATGCTGAAAGGCATTGCAAACCAGACCCCTGTGTTCTGGAATCTGACAGGCACGATCGATCAGTTCTTGAACATGACTTACCTCCACCTCTTCATTCTTCAAGTATTGGCGGATCTCATTGTAAATATTGCTGGAATGGCTCAAAACGAGGTATTTGTTTATCGCCCAGAGTTGCTGGCAAAGGGCACGTTGGTTGTTATTCATAATTGACATTATACCATGTTTGGATTCAGAAATATCTATTCCTACTTTATAATCTTATAAAATTGCCTTTTTTAAAGCCGCTTGAAGTTCTTCATCTACTGCGTAGATATAGAGTCCATTTACTCCTCTTGTAAGTAAAACATTTAATTCATTTTTTAAAAGATCTTCACCAAAATTTTTCATTTCACCATTTTCGAGTTTCCTATTTTGAACTGCTCCTTTATTTTTACTAGCAGAGATATCAAACATAATTTTACCATCTCTATATTTAACCGATGGACCAATAATGACTCCAGCATAATTCAAATCAAAACCTTGCACAGTAAAAGTGGATCCTACTTCACCAATAGTTTGTGGTTGTTCAATCCAAGAAAGTTTAGAGTTTTTCCTATCCCTACTCAATTCTCTATTCCAAGGACAAGACCAGTCATCTATTTCCACACACCAATAATCTTTAGATTCAGGTTTAGATTGACTACTATATTCCCAATCATAAGTTGCTATTAACCTAGAAATCCCTAAATGACGATTCTCATCTTTTAATTTAATAGCATCCTGTAATTCCTTGGGAGAATTAAATATCTGGATATCATAGTTATTATCTTCTTTTAATTTGATAATTTCTCTTTTATCAATAATATTTCTAATCCAACTAATTGTTGATTCACTAGCTTTTATACGCATTTGATTATTTAATTCAATTAAATTGCCAGACAGCCTCGCTTGATGCTGTAAAGTCAAAAATGAATCATCTACCCATATTTGAGATTTACTCATTATTTGATTATCATCGTACACTAAAACTACTACTTTCGATTTTGATAGTATATCCTTTAAATGATTACCACCTTGATAAGCTTGATTTTTTGCAGTCAAAAGTAAGTGTCCTTCGTCAATAACAACTATACCAGCATTAGCATTTTGCTTTTTTAGTGCGTTTAAAAACTGAGTTGGTTTCATAGCAACATCAATAGTTGAACCACTCTTCCATTCAAGTTTTTTCTCTATTTCTTTATAGACACTCAATTGATCATCATGATTAACAACCAAATTAATTGCATTATTTTCTCTTAGGAAATCCGTGTCATCAGAATTTAATAGATCATCGATTAAAGAACTCATCAAAACAGTTTTACCAGCACCAGCTTCTCCTTTAACCAAGATTAAAGTTCCAAACTCGTTCTTACTAAGTGCTGATGTAATTTTAAAAATGATTTCATTTTTCGCTTTTAATTGCTCATTGGTTAATTTATGAAATGGGGAAGATTTAAAAATTGCAGAATTTCTAACAATACTTTCTGCTGGAAATAAATACTTATTTTTCTTATTTAACGAACTCCAAATTTTGGTAAAAATCTCATCAAGCTCATCAGAAGTATAATATTTATTTTGAGGATTCCCTCGTCTGTTTTGAACATTTGAAACATTATCAACACTTAATAAATACAACATTAGTCTATTCTCAATATCTAGTGTCAAAGACTTATTAAAGTGATGATGACCTATAACAAACATTTTAGTAGTATTTGATTTTGAAAATTTAGTCCAATCTTCTCTAATTTCACCTAAATGTTGATTTGTACGACGTACAATATCTGTTGTTTCACCTACATAAACACTATATCCATCAGAATTTTTATCATTTACAATATATATAGTCGGATACTCAAACAATAGCATCTTGTTTTCATCACGAAAACTGATTTTTAAAGTTTCCTGTAAAGTGTCTAATGAACCACTTTCATATTTTACTTCTTCAATTACTGGTTTCAATATTTTACTCATATCAGTTACTCAACACTATAATTCAGTATATTTTCTATTATTCCCCTTGCTTAATTTAACAGGATATTTCGCTTTATTTTTTTCTAATTTTTCTTCAATAATCTGTTCTATATCCAGTTGTAAATTATCAGCTAACATCATTGAATATATTAGCACATCTGCTAGTTCTTCTTTAATTCTTTCAAGAGAATTTGTTGTAACTTCTTCAGGCTGCTTCCATTGGAACAATTCTAGAAGTTCACTAGATTCCAGCAAGATAGAAATAGCTAAATCTTTTTCATTGTGAAATTTTCTCCAATCCCGATCATCTCGAAATTTATTAATTTTCTCTATTGTTGATTTCATTTATTTTCTCCAACATCAATTTACTTATACACATTATATCATGAAACCCGTTCTTAAATTTTATAATTGGAATAAAATTAGGTTTAAATTCTTGAAATTCCCTCTAATCCCAAAACAATCCTTTCCCCCTTTCTCCTCCAAAATATGGTATAGTAGAGTTATACTATCTATGAGGAGTTTACATGTCACAGGATAAACAAATGAAAGCTGTTTCTCCCCTTCTGCAGCAAGTTATCAATATCTCATCGATTGTCGGTGGAGTTGGAAGTTTGATTTTCTGTATTTGGGCTTATCAGGCTGGGATTTTACAGTCTAAGGAAACCCTCTCTGCCTTTATCCAGCAGGCAGGTATCTGGGGGCCACCTCTCTTTATTTTTTTACAGATTTTACAAACGGTCGTCCCTATCATTCCAGGAGCCTTGACCTCGGTGGCTGGCGTCTTTATCTACGGCCACATCATCGGTACGATCTACAACTATATCGGCATCGTGATTGGCTGTGCCATTATCTTTTATCTGGTGCGTCTCTATGGGGCTGCCTTTGTCCAGTCTGTCGTCAGCAAGCGCACCTATGACAAGTATATTGGTTGGTTGGATAAGGGCAATCGTTTTGACCGTTTCTTTATCTTTATGATGATTTGGCCCATTAGTCCAGCTGACTTTCTCTGTATGCTGGCTGCCCTGACCAAGATGAGTTTCAAGCGCTATATGACCATCATCATTCTGACTAAGCCCTTTACCCTCGTGGTTTATACCTACGGTCTAACCTATATTATTGACTTTTTCTGGCAAATGCTTTGACACATAAAAAATCCGTTTGGTTTCCCAAGCGGATTTTGTGCTTTATTTTGAAACTTCTTTTGCAAGAACAAAGTTCCCAAGAGTAGCAGAACCATTTCCTGCGACTGCTGGCGTCACGATGTATTCACGCACATCTGGTACTGGTAGGTAACCATTGAGAAGAGATGTAAATTTCTCACGGACACGGTCCAGCATGTGTTGTTGAGCCATGACCCCTCCACCAAAGACAATCACATCTGGTCGGAAAGTCACTGTCGCATTAACCGCAGCTTGAGCGATATAGTAGGCTTGAACATCCCAAACAGGGTTGTTGAGTTCAATATTTTCCCCACGAACACCTGTACGAGCTTCCAAACTTGGACCAGCTGCATAGCCTTCCAAACATCCCTTATGGAAAGGACAAACACCCTTAAACTCTTTTTCAATATCCATTGGGTGTCTAGCAACATAATAATGACCCATTTCAGGGTGACCCACACCGCCGATAAACTCACCACGTTGGATAACACCTGCACCGATACCTGTACCGATTGTGTAGTAAACCAAGTTTTCGATACGACCACCAGCATTGTTACGGGCAACCACTTCACCATAAGCAGAACTGTTTACATCTGTAGTGAAGTACATTGGCACGTTGAGGGCGCGACGAAGGGCACCAAGCAAGTCCACATTTGCCCAGTTTGGTTTTGGAGTCGTTGTGATAAAGCCATAAGTTTTTGAGTTTTTGTCAATATCAATCGGACCAAATGAACCAACTGCAAGACCAGCAAGGTTGTCGAATTTTGAGAAGAACTCAATGGTTTTATCGATTGTTTCGATTGGAGTTGTTGTTGGAAATTGTGTTTTTTCTACAACGTTAAAGTTTTCATCACCGACAGCACAGACAAACTTTGTACCGCCCGCTTCCAAGCTTCCATATAATTTTGTCATGATAAACCTCTTGTTTTTATTTTCTTTATTATAGCATATTTCGAAAGTCTAAATTTCTCTATTTTTTAGATTTTCCTCTGTAAATCTTACCATTCAAGCAAAAACGAACAAACATGTCATTTGTTCGTTTTCGCATTAGAGAGGATTGATTAGATTTTCACTTCGATCACAGCATCCCCCTTCGCAACTGAACCTGTTGCGACTGGAGCTACTGAAGAGAAGTCAGCTGTGTTTGTAACGATAACCATTGTTGTATCATCAAGCCCAGCTGCAGCGATTTTGTTTGAGTCAAATGTTCCAAGAACATCTCCTGCTTTAACCTTGTCACCTTGAGCAACTTTTGCTTCAAAACCTTCACCGTTCATAGTTACAGTGTCGATACCAACGTGGATCAAAACTTCAGCACCATCAGTTGTTTTCAAGCCAAAAGCGTGTCCTGTTGGAAAGGCAATTGAAACTTCAGCATCAGCTGGTGCATAGACCACGCCTTGGCTAGGTTTCACAGCGATACCTTGTCCCATAGCTCCACTTGAGAAGACTGGGTCATTGACATCCGCAAGAGCGACAACATCACCAACGATAGGAGTTACAAGTGTTTCATTTTGAAGAGCAACAACATTTCCAGTAACTGCTTCTTCAACGAAGCGTTCTGTAGTAGTTCCTTCAGCAACCTCTACTTCATCTTCGTAACCGAACATGTAAGTAAGTGCAAAACCAAGGGCAAATGATACAGCTACCATCAGAAGGTATAGTGGAAGTTGTCCATTACCGGCATAAAGCATTGTTCCAGGGATGATGGTGATACCACTACCAGTACCAGCAAGTCCAAGGATTGAAGCCAATCCACCACCGATTGCACCAGCAATCAATGAAAGGAAGAATGGTTTACGGAAGCGCAAGTTCACCCCGAAGATAGCAGGCTCTGTAATACCTAGGAAGGCAGAAAGAGCAGCTGGGAAAGCAAGTGTTTTCAGTTTTGGATTTTTCGTTTTAACACCAACCGCAACAGTCGCAGCACCTTGGGCTGTCATAGCAGCTGTGATAATAGCGTTGAATGGGTTAGCATGGTCAGCAGCAAGCAATTGAACTTCAAGCAAGTTGAAGATGTGGTGTACACCTGACACGACAATCAATTGGTGAACCCCACCAATCAAGAAACCACCAAGACCAAATGGCAAGCCAAGAATTGCTTTTGTACCAATAAGGATGTAGTTTTCAACAACGTGGAAGACTGGTCCAATGACAAAGAGTCCAAGGATAGACATGACCAAAAGTGTCACGAATGGTGTTACCAAGAGGTCAATGACATCTGGAACAACCTTGCGGACAGCTTTTTCAAATTTAGCTCCGACAACCCCGATGATGAAGGCTGGAAGAACGGAACCTTGCAAACCAACAACAGGGATGAAACCAAAGAAGTTCATAGCCGTTACTTCACCACCTGAAGCGACTACCCAAGCGTTTGGAAGTGAGCCAGAAACAAGCATCATACCAAGAACGATACCAACGGCAGGATTTCCACCGAATACACGGAAGGTTGACCACACAACCAAACCTGGCAAGATGATGAAGGCTGTATCTGTCAAGATTTGTGTGTAAGTTGCAAAGTCTCCTGGAAGTGGCATTTCAAGAGCATTGAAAAGACCACGCACACCCATGAAGAGACCTGTCGCTACGATAACTGGGATGATTGGAACGAAAACGTCACCGAAAGTACGGATAGCACGTTGGAACCAGTTCCCTTGTTTCGCAGCTTCTGCTTTCATGTCATCTTTAGATGATGTTGGTAAACCAAGTGCAACAACTTCATCGTACATTTTGTTTACTGTACCAGTACCAAAGATGATTTGGTATTGACCTGAGTTAAAGAAAGCACCTTGAACTTTTTCCAAGTTCTCAATCACTTCTTTATTGATTTTTCCTTCATCTTTGACCATGACACGAAGACGAGTCGCACAGTGAGCTACACTGTTGACATTTTCACGTCCACCCAAGGCATCGATGACTTTTTTTGCAATTTCCTGATTGTTCATTTGCAAAAATCTCCTTATATAAAATTTTGTTCTTGTTTGAAAGCGATTTTATTCGCCCTACGACTATTATTTTATCATGTTTTAGAAATATGTCAAGCGTTTTGCAGAAAAATATTCTATCCACTTAGTGGACACACTTCAAATTGATTGCTTTCGACTGTTTTATCAGGCATTTCTTGAAAAAATAAGTTTGAAATCTTAGTTTAAAAAGGTTTTATTTCATTATCTTTCATATTATCGTGAAAATATGATTGATTTCCTGCTTTTGATTTATGATAAACGTTTGGCAGTTTTTTCTCTTTTTTAACATAAAAGGCTTGCATTTTTAATCGAAAACGGTTACTATTAGAAGTGATAAGATTTTCGGAGGAATGAATGAATGGAATGGACAACCGAGCGTCGTTACAGACTTTATCAAGATTGGACGCAAGAAGAAATTCAACATATAAAAGAAAATATAGCACAATCTCCATGGCATACTCATTACCATGTTGAGCCAAAAACAGGACTTCTCAACGATCCAAATGGCTTTTCCTACTTTGATGGCAAGTGGATTGTTTTTTATCAGAACTTTCCATTTGGTGCAGCCCATGGTTTAAAATCTTGGGTGCAATTGGAAAGTGAGGACTTGGTTCACTTCACAGAAACTGGTGTCAAAGTTTTACCTGATACTCCATTAGATAGCCACGGTGCCTACTCTGGTTCTGCCATGCAGTTTGGCGATAACTTGTTCCTATTCTATACAGGAAATGTCCGCGATGAAAACTGGATCCGTCACCCTTACCAGATTGGAGCTTTGATGGATAAGGATGGCAAGATTACAAAGATTGACAAGATTTTGATTGACCAACCAGCAGACTCTACTGACCACTTCCGCGACCCGCAAATTTTTAACTTCAAGGGCCAATATTATGCCATCGTCGGTGGACAGGACTTGGAGAAAAAAGGCTTCGTCCGTCTCTACAAAGCTATTGACAACGACTACACAAACTGGCAAGCAGTTGGCGACCTTGACTTTGCTAACGACCGTACTGCCTACATGATGGAATGCCCAAATCTGGTCTTTGTAGGGGAACAACCTGTCCTTCTCTACTGCCCACAAGGATTGGATAAGAAAGTTCTAGACTACGATAATATCTATCCAAATATGTATAAGATTGGGGCTTCCTTTGACCCTGAAAATGCCAAAATGGTAGATGTGTCTCAGCTTCAAAACATGGACTATGGTTTCGAAGCCTATGCAACTCAAGCCTTCAACGCTCCTGATGGACGTGCTCTAGCTGTTAGCTGGCTTGGCTTGCCTGATGTTTCATATCCATCTGACCGTTTTGACCACCAAGGAACCTTCTCTTTGGTCAAGGAACTCACTATCAAAGACGGCAAACTATACCAATACCCAGTCGCAGCTATCAAGGACCTTCGTGCATCTGAAGAAGCCTTCTCAAACCGTGCTCAAACCAAGAACACTTACGAACTTGAACTCAACTTGGAAGCTAATAGCCAGAGCGAGATTGTCTTACTTGCTGATCAAGAAGGCAAGGGACTTTCCATCAACTTTAACCTTGTAAATGGTCAAGTGACAGTAGATCGTAGCCAGGCTGGAGAACAGTATGCCCAAGAATTTGGAACTACACGTTCTTGCCCAATCGATAACCAGGCTACTACTGCTACGATTTTCATCGATAACTCTGTCTTTGAAATTTTCATCAATAAAGGAGAAAAAGTATTTTCTGGTCGTGTCTTCCCACATGCGGACCAAAATGGTATCCTGATTAAATCTGGAAACCCAACTGGAACTTACTATGAATTAGATTATGGTCGCAAAACTAACTGATGTCGCCAAACTTGCAGGCGTCAGCCCAACTACCGTTTCTCGGGTTATCAATAAAAAAGGGTATTTATCTGAAAAAACCATTCAAAAGGTTAATGAAGCCATGCGGGAATTGGGCTATAAACCCAACAACCTAGCTCGCAGTCTACAAGGAAAATCAGCTAAGTTAATCGGCCTGATTTTCCCCAATATTTCTAACGTTTTCTATGCAGAATTGATTGATAAGCTGGAACACCAACTCTTCAAAAATGGTTATAAGACCATCATCTGCAACAGTGAGCACGATTCTGAAAAGGAACGCGAATACATCGAAATGTTGGAAGCCAATCAGGTGGACGGCATCATTTCGGGTAGTCACAACTTGGGAATCGAAGACTACAATCGTGTGACAGCACCGATTATTTCCTTTGACCGAAACCTATCGCCAGACATTCCTGTCGTTTCCTCTGACAACTATGCTGGTGGGGTCCTTGCTGCCCAGACCTTGGTTAAGACAGGCGCCCAGTCTATCATCATGATTACAGGGAATGACAATTCTAACTCGCCAACCGGACTGCGCCACGCTGGTTTTTCTTCTGTACTCCCAAAATCTCCTATTATCAATGTTTCCAGTGACTTTTCTCCAGTCAGAAAAGAAATGGAAATCAAGAATATCTTGACCCGTCAAAAGCCAGATGCCATCTTTGCTTCGGATGACTTAACAGCTATTCTAGTCATTAAAATCGCTCAAGAATTGGGCATTTCTGTCCCAGAAGAGCTCAAGGTTATCGGCTATGATGGTACCTACTTTATCGAGAATTACTACCCTCAACTGGCTACTATCAAGCAACCCTTGGAAGAGATTGCCTGCCTCACTGTTGACCTTCTCTTGCAAAAAATCGAAGGCAAGGAAGTCGCAACAACTGGTTACTTTTTACCAGTTACTCTTTTATCAGGAAAAAGTATTTAATACTCAATGAAAATCAAAGAGCAAACTAGGAAGCTAGCCACAGGCTGTACTTGAGTACGGCAAGGCGAAGCTGACGTGGTTTGAATTTGATTTTCGAAGAGTAAAAGCACAAGAAAACTCAGACCGATCTGTCTGAGTTTTTTATGATCTTAAATTTTCTAAATAACGCTGGGCTGTCTCTAGGTTAAAGGTTTTATCTGCGATGAGGCGCTCGACTAGGGGAGCTACCTCGGATTCACTAGCACCTGCGAGAAGTGCCAAGGATTTGGCCTGCAATTTCATGTGACCTTGCTGAATCCCTGTACTCACCAAGGCTTTTAGGGCAGCAAAGTTTTGGGCAAGTCCGATAGAAACGATAAGCTGGGCTAATTCTTTGGCAGAAGGATTTCCCAGTAGTTCATGACTGAGGGCTACGCGAGGGTTGAGGCCGATAGAGCCACCCTTAGTCGCTACAGGCATGGGCAGGGTCATCTCACCAACCAATTCTTCTCTTTCAAGATCCAACGTCCATTGACTAAGACCTTGATAGCGTCCATCTCGACTGGCAAAGGCATGAGCCCCCGCCTCAATGGCACGCCAGTCATTTCCAGTAGCAATCAAAATAGCATCAATACCGTTAAAA
The DNA here is from genome assembly GCA_001914195.1 of Streptococcus mitis. Taxonomy (GTDB): domain Bacteria; phylum Bacillota; class Bacilli; order Lactobacillales; family Streptococcaceae; genus Streptococcus; species Streptococcus mitis_F. The sequence goes on from MKYF01000033.1 coordinate 46,175, forward strand.
ATCCCTTTATTGTGGGTAGTTGCTCGATAAGGATCAACCTGCGCAAACTGACTAGCCAAGGCTATCTTCTCCGCAATCTCTCGCCCTTGATCCTTTTGGCGACTCAAGTAACGAAAGGCGATACGACAGCTTGCAGTCACTAGAGAATCGGTCGCGTAGTTGGACAGGATTCCCATGAGACTTTGTCCCTGACTGAGTTCTTCTAATATTGGTTTCAAGGCTTCCAACATGGTGTTGAGCATATTGGCTCCCATGGCTTCTTGGGTATCGACATGAAGATAAACAACGAGAAAGTCTGTTTCACCTTTTATCTGCTCGACATGCAAATCACGCGCCCCGCCTCCACGTTTAACGATAGAAGGATAGGCTTGATTAGCAAGCTCCAAGAGTTCTGCCTTCTTGCTGGCAATCTTCTCTAGCGCTTGTTCAGGATCAGCAACTTGATAAAGGGCTACCTGCCCAATCATCCGGCGCTCATGAACTTGAGCAGTAAAGCCACCTGCTCGCTTGATGATTTTACTGGCATAGCTGGCCGCAGCAACCACTGAGGGTTCTTCTGTCACATAGGGAACTGTGTATTCCTGACCGTTAACGAGAACCTCTGGGACCAGCGAATAAGGCAGAGAAAAAGTTCCCACTACATTCTCACTCAGCTGGTCTGCCACAGTCACACTAATCTGTTCATCCTGCTCCAAACTCTCTTGTCTCTCAGGACTAAGGAGCGCCTGAGCTTTTAACAGCTCGAGGCGCTCTTGGTATGATTTTTTAGAAAATCCATTCCAACTTATCTTCATTATTTTTCAACCTTGCTATAACGGCGTTGGTGGTCAACAATTTCAACCAAGGCAAAATCTTGATTTTCATAGCCAGCAAACTGGGCAGAGTTTGTTTCATCCAAGTCTACTTCTTCAAAGAAGACTTTTTCATAGTCTGCAACAGAAAGGGCAGTTCGTTGGTTGAGCTTGTTCAAGCGATCTTTATCCAGATAAGCTTCATAACCTTCAACCAATTCACCACTGAAGAACTCCGCCACAGCCCCACTTCCATAACTATAAAGGGCGATTTTATCCCCAGCCTTCAAACTATCTGTATTTTCCAAGAGAGACAAAAGTCCAAGGAAAAGTGAACCTGTATAAATGTTCCCAACCTTTTGACTGTAGAGAATAGACTGGTCAAAATGATTTTGCAAGAGATCTTTTTTCTCTTGAGGCAAGTTCTTATCCATGATTTTTTTCAAGCCTTTTAGCGCTAATTTAGGGTAAGGCAAGTGGAAACAAACAGCTGCAAAATCATCTAAGGTAAGCTGGTAACGTTTTTGGTATTCAAGCCAAGTCGTTTTCAAACTATCCAAATATTGTTGGGTAGAATAGACACCATTTACATAAGGGGTTGTCGAATAATTTGGACGCCAGAAATCCATGATGTCACGGGTTTGAGCCACATTGTCATTATTAAAGGCCATAATGCGTGGATTTTGTGTAATCAACATGGCCACACTTCCGGCACCCTGAGTGGGTTCTCCTGGAGTTTCAATACCGTATTTGGCAATATCACTGGCAATGACCAAGACCTTGGACTCTGGAGAATTTTCCACATGCAATTTGGCATAATGAAGGGCAGCTGTCGCTCCGTAGCAGGCTTCTTTAATCTCGAAACTACGAGCAAAGGGCTGGATGCCCAGCAAACCATGCACAAAGACGGCCGCAGCCTTACTCTGGTCAATTCCTGACTCGGTAGCCACAATGACCATATCAATTTCTGCTCTTTCTTGCTCAGTTAAAATAGAGTCACTTGCACTGGCCGCCAAGGTCACGATGTCCTCAGTTAGGGGCGCAATACTCAATTCCTTGAGTAAGAGTCCTTTGCTTAATTTTTCAGGGTCAATTCCCCTCGCTTCTGCTAAGTCTTGTAATTTCAAGACATATTGACTGGTCGCAAAACCAATCTTATCAATACCGATTGTCATATTTACCTCTGTTTTATCATTCATTGTAAAAAATCGTTCTATACTATTTTATCACAAATGGCAGTAAAAGAGAGAAAAAAGACTTGATTCACCAAATCAAGTCGCTTATTATTCTAACCATTATGCTATTTTCGTAAGTGAGAATAAAGTCTGAGAATCACTGTTCCGCTAGCCATTCCAATGGAAATCACCAAAGCCAACATAACAACCAAGGTTGCACTAGCAATGGCATGACTGTAATCTCCTGTCACAAAAAAGGCAGTTGTTCGGTAGGAGAGATAACCTGGAACCAGAGGTGCCAAGATGGCTAAGATAAAGACCACAGCAGGTGTCTTATAAAGAATACTTAAAATCTGGCTGACACAAGAACCGATAATGGCTGCAATAAAAGTAGCCACAATAACATTGGTCGGTTCTTTGAGCAAAAGATAGATTAGCCAGACAGCCATGCCCAAAATCCCTCCAGGTAAGAGCATAGAGCGTTGCACATTGAGTACGATTAAAAAAGTGATAATAGCAAGAAGACTTGCCACTGCTTGTAATAAAAAGGTTGTTAGTATCATATTAATTCATCAATACCAAGGCGACAGAAGTTCCTGCCCCTAAAGCAAGGGTAATGAGCAAGGATTCAAACATCTTGCTCATACCAGAGTTTATGTGGTTAGTCATAATATCCCGAACCGCATTGGTCAAGGCAATTCCTGGTACAAAAGGCATGACTGCACCAGCTATAATCAAATCTGCCGTTGAAGGAAATCCTGTGTAGCGAGCCCAAAACTGAGCTATCATCCCAAAGACAAAGGCTCCAGCAAAGGCTGTCACAAAGGGAATTCGGATAAACTTCTCCACATAGAGGGAAAAGGCAAAACCAAATAAGGTAGCCACTCCTGCCCCGATTGCATCGTAGATATTTCCACTAAACATAATTGAGAAGAAAGGGGCACTAAAGGTCGCAGCCAGAGTCACCTGCAACTTGGTATAAGGAAGAGGTTGGGCTTGCAAGGCCGTCAAGTGCTTGAAGGCTGTTTCTAAATCAATCTGCCCCCCAACCAGCTGACGAGAAATCTGGTTTACATCGCAGACTTTTTCAATGTTATAAGAAGAGGAGGTTACGCGCTTCATACGCGAAATATTGGTGTTTTCAATGGAAAAAAAGATAGCGGCAGGCATGGCAAGAACATTGCAATCCACAATCCCCTGCGAATGCGCAATCCGGATCATGGTATCTTCTACACGATGAATCTCTGACCCACTTTTGAGGAGAATGGTTCCAGCTAACATAATCACATCAATAACGGCATTTAATTCTTTTGATTCTTCCATGCTTTCCTCCTTTTATCAACTCCTTCTATTCTATCACAAATCTGGAGTCAAAAAAAATCTTTGCCATGAAATCATGACAAAGATTCGTTTAATCACGAGAATTTTCGTGGTTCCCTTCACTACTTGATTGAGTAGTAGCAGGTGCATTCCCTCGTTGATTTCCTTGTTGGTTCCCCTGACTTGGTGTTGTAGTAGAACCTTGGTTTCCACGTTGGGATGGTGCTGATGATGACGTTGACGGTGGTGTTTTTGGTTTGTAGATTGAAATCTTGACACGAGTCTTTGTCAAATCAACCTTTTCACCCGCTTTTGGACTCTGTTCAACGACTGTCCCCTCAGCAGTTCCATCAGGAGCTGTCGACACTTCTACAACTTCAATATTGGCTTCTTTAATACCGACAATTTGAACGAGATTGTTTTTAGTAAATTCGAGACTAGATCCTATATAACTTGGCATAGCAACGCTGGTTACTTTCTTAGCAACGGTTAAGGTAATTGTTGAGGCCTTGCTCAAATCATAGGTTGTTCCGGCAGCTGGACTCTGTCTGAGAACGGTTCCTGCTTCACTCTCACTTGATTCTTCTTCCTCAATCTTGATGAGATTTTCAGGAACCTTCTTCTGCTTGAGTTCTGCGATAACATCTGTCGATTTACGGCCGATATAGTTACTCAATTGGAAAGATTGCTTGCCTGATGAGACAACCAAATTGATTTTCGAACCTTCTTTTCGAGTCTTTCCAGCTTCAGGATCTGTACGGATAATCCGCCCTTCTTCCACCTTTTCACTAGCCTCTGATTTCTCCTCGCCAATCTCAAAATTGGCTTTCTTGAGCGTTTCCTTGGCTTCCGCCACTGTCTGACCTGCCACATCTGGAATGGCAATGGTTGCAGGAGTTCTGGATAATATCCAAATCAGAGAAGATGCCACCAATACAATGCTGGCCAACAAAATCATATAACGAACTCTAAATTTCCGTTTCTTAACAGGCTTGCTTGCGTAATTGTCTTCTGAAGCCTGCTGACTAGGCTTCGCAGTCTGTGGCTTCGGACTTTGTGTTTGCACCTTAGGAATCGAAGTCAAGGTACTCTGGGATACCTTCGGTAGTGTCTTGGTGTCCGCCTTAGTAGTATCATTAAATACCAGTTTAGGCTCATTGCGACGATTATAAGACAAGCTACTAGACAAGTCCACATACATCTCTGCAACTGACTGATAACGATCTGTCAATTTCTTGGCAGTTGCCTTGATGACAACATTCTCCAAAGCCTGAGGCACAGATGGATTTTCATCAATAACTGACGGCAGTGGTTTCTGGAAATGCTGAAGGGCGATGGTCACCGCGCTATCCCCGTCATAAGGGATATGGCCTGTCAACATCTCATAGAAAATAATCCCCATGGCATAGATATCACTCTGTACAGTCGCCTTAGAACCACGAGCCTGCTCTGGTGACAAGTAATGAACTGAACCCAGCATAGAGTTAGTCTGGGTCAGACTCGTCTCAGCAAAGGCTACCGCAATCCCAAAGTCTGTGACCTTGGCAGTCCCATCTGGTGTCAAAAGGATATTTTGAGGTTTCAAGTCCCGGTGAACAATTCCTCTAGTATGGGCCAAACGCATGGCTAGGAGGATTTGTCCCATGATACGGACGGCTTCTTCATTAGAAAGAGGATAGTGTTCCTTGATATAGCGTTTAAGGTCTAGTCCAGCAACATACTCCATTGCAAGATACTGTTGACCGTCTTCCTCACCAATATCTGTTATCCGAACGATATGAGGATGGTCTAGATCTGCCATAGCTCTCGCTTCACGCTGAAAACGAGCTACAGCTATCGGGTCCGTCTGGTAGTTGGTCCTCAGGACCTTCACTGCCACTTCTTCTCCGTCTAGAATTAAATCCTTGGCCAAATAGACATCTGCCATGCCTCCTCGGCCAATCTGTTTCACAATCCGATAGCGTCCGGCAAAAATCTTGCCGATTTGGATCATTCTGCATCCTCCTCGTTCATAGAAACAAGGGCAACCGTAATGTTGTCTAAACCTCCTGCATTGTTAGCAAAACGCACGAGCGTCGCTGTTTTATCTGCCAAAGGAATATCACTGGTTACAATATCACAAATCTCACTGCCTGAAATCATGTTAGTCAAACCATCACTATTGAGCAAGAGATAGTCACCTGGCTCGAGGGTAATCATTCCAAAATCAGGTTGAACTTCATCTTTTTGACCGATAGATTGAGTAATAATATTTTTCTGTGGATGGCTAGCAGCTTCTTCTGGTGTCAATTGACCTGCCTTAAGCAATTCATTGACCAAAGAATGGTCGCTCGTCAACTGATGGTACTCTTCCCCACGAATCAAACCGATACGAGAATCCCCAATATGGGCATAGATAGCCTGATTGCCAATAATAGCAACAGCCTCTAGAGTTGTTCCCATTCCTTTATAGGCATCATCTTGTCCAAGTTGATGAATCTTTTGATTTTCAATTTCTAGGTAATTGGCGAACCATTCACGCACTTCATTGACTGTATCGATCTGGGTATCAACCCAAGCTATACCTAGGTCTGTTACCGCCATTTCACTAGCGATATTCCCTGCGCGATGACCTCCCATCCCATCAGCTAAAATAATCATGGTACGCCCAGCTCTATTGACATAGTGGTTGACATAGTCTTGGTTATTTGTTCGTTTCTGACCAACATCTGTTAATAATGAAATTTCCATGTGTCAGTTCCTTCCTAATCCGATATCTTGCGAAATTGACTGATGAAGAATCCATCACTTCCATACAATTCAGGTGTAATGAGGATACAGCCGTCTTTCATGATATCCTTACATTCATGTTCTAGTTTTACCTGCTCGAACTCGGGATGACTTTCTAAAAACGCCTCAACGACTTGAAAATTCTCCTCTGAGACAATAGTACAGGTACTATAAGTTATTATACCACCTTTGCGTAGTGTTTGACAAACACTACCTAATATTTCTAGCTGAATTTCCTGTAAGGACGCGAAATCTGCCGTTTCTTTATTGTATTTGATATCTGGTTTTCGGCGCAAAAGACCGATTCCTGAACAAGGAGCATCCACTAGAATCTTGTCAAAGGAATTCTGACCAAAAAACTCATGCACCTTTCTGGCATCCAATTTTTGCCTTTGAACCCGATCTGCAACTCCCAGACGTTGGGCATTTTCTTGAATCAAGTCCAACTTGTGATCGTACAAGTCCAGAGCAGTAACCTGACCTGTCGTGAGATAAGAGGCTATATGGGCTGTTTTCCCACCTGGAGCCGCACAGGCATCTAGAACCTGCTCATTGCCTTGTAAATCAAGCGTCGGAGCAACCAGCTGACTGGACTCGTCTTGGATGGTAATGGCTCCCTCCGCAAACAAATCATGGCCTGCAAAATGCCCCTGCTCCTTAACCAAACCAGAAGGAGACAAGGATGAATCACTGGCCTCCAACAAGGTTTGGATTTCCTCTTTTCGGCTTAAATCAGTCACACGAATACTGGCCTTGTTGCGCACCAAAAGACTTTCAAAAATAGCTTGCGCTCGCTCCTCTCCGTATTCTTCCTTGAGCTTGGCAACTAGCCAAACTGGGAGAGAATAGGCAATGGAATCACGCTTGTTTTTTCGTTTGATGCTGGCAATATCTGGCCAGCCTTCACGCAAGATACGACGAAGGACGGCGTTGACTAATTTTTCACTGCCTTTTTTACGGACTTTGGCCAATTCCACTGCTTCATTGACCACAGCATGATCTGGAATCTTATCCAGATAGCGGAGCTGGTAGGCACTCATGAGAAGCAGAACATAAAGCCAGCTGTCTAACTGGTCTCTGTCTTCGATAAAGTGGGATAGGTACCATTCCAGAGTCAGTTTACGGGCTACAGTTCCATAGACAATCTCTGTTACCAAGCCCTTGTCTGCTGCAGAGAGTTGACTCCCCTTGAGGTGTTTATTTAAAGCGATGTTTGAGTATGCTTGATTGACAAAAACATCCTCTAATACCGCTAGGGCTATACTTCTAGCCGTTTCTACTTTAGTCACCAAATCGTTCTCCTACAGTCAATGTACGTCCAACTCCGTTGAGGAAGGAAGCAATGTCCATCTTAGGTTTACCCGCTGGCTGCACTTGTTTGAGAGATAAAGCTCCTTCTGCCGTTGCAACAATCAATTCTTTCTTGCCAATAGAGAGGATCTCACCTGGATTTCCCTGACCTTCTACAGCTAGAGCTTCATAAATCTTAAAGCGGTCGCCCTTAAGGAAAGTATGGGCAACAGGCCAGGGGTTCATGCCACGGATTTGGTTGAAAAGTTGACGATTGCTTTTATTCCAGTCCAGTTTTTCTTCTTCTGGCTTGATATTTGGCGAGAAAGTGACCTGACTTGGATCCTGCGGTTCAGGTTTGATTTCCCCAGCAATGTAGGCAGGCAAAGTGTCCAAGAGCAAATTACGACCAACAAGAGCTAATTTCTCAAACAAGGTGCCAACATTGTCCTCATCTGTGATCGGAATACTGCGACGAGAAATCATATCCCCTGCATCCATTTCCTTAACCATTTCCATAATGGTCACACCAGCTTCCTCATCCCCTTGAATCAAGGCATAATGGATAGGCGCACCACCACGGTGTTTAGGAAGGAGGGAGGCGTGAACATTGACCGCAAAGTCCATGCTATCAAGGAGTTTACTTGGGAGAAACTGCCCAAATGCAGCAGTGATAATCCCAGTCGCTCCCAAATTCATAATCGCTTCCATCTCTGGACTTCCAGATAATTTTTCAGGTTGGTAGATAGGAAGACCTGCTTCCTTGGCAGCCTGCTTGACTGGTGTTTCTTGGATAACTTTTTTACGACCAACAGCACGGTCTGGCTGGGTTACAACGGCTAGAATTTCGTAACGGTCATCTGTCAAAAGTCCTTTTAAGACTGTTGCTGAAAAGTCGGGTGTCCCCATAAAGATTAGTTTTGTCATATCTTCTCCTTCTTATAAAAATTGCTGTGGCTCATGGTCAATGCTAAGACGGAGCTCACTATTTTCCCGTTCTTGAGTCAAGGCCAGAACCTGATTGAGGGTCGGCCCCAGCTCATCTTCTAAACGGTATTTAATTAAAATCTGGTAATGATAGAGGTTGTGGGTACGAGCAATCGGTTTTTGCGTCGGCCCGAGAATGTGACTGGTTTCAGACAAACCTGACCGCAAAATATTCATAACTTCATAGGCACGTTTGACCACCTCTTCTTCTTTCTTGTGAGAAAGGGTAATGCCAATGGTGAAATAGTAAGGTGGATAGCCAAGTTGTCGTCTAATTCCCATTTCATAGGCATAAAAACCTTCGTAATCCTGATCCTTGGCAAATCGAATAGCATAGTGTTGCGGATTGTAGGACTGGATCAAGACCTGACCAGCTTTTTCAGCCCGACCTGCCCGACCTGCCACCTGAGTCAAGAGCTGGAAGGTTCTCTCAGAAGAACGGAAATCAGGCAAATTCAAGGCCGTATCCGCATTAAGAACTCCTACTAGGGTCACATTGGGAAAATCCAAACCCTTGGCAATCATCTGAGTGCCAAGCAAGATATCCGCCTCTCCTCGTCCAAACTGGTCAAGTAAAGCTTGATGACTGCCTTTCTTACGGGTCGTATCCACATCCATCCGTAGAATACGTGCCTGAGGAAAAAGCTCTGCCAGCTCGTCATAAGCCTTCTGAGTTCCCGTCCCGTAGTAGCGAATGCTGCGGCTCTTACAGTTAGGACAAACCTGAGGAATGTCCTTTGAAAAACCACAATAATGGCAGTTCATGGTCTTGGTATCCATGTGCAAGGTCAGAGAAATGTCACAGTTGGGACAAGTATCCACCGTTCCACACTCCCGACACATAACAAAGCTAGAATAACCACGGCGATTGAGCATGAGAACCACCTGCTCTTTTTTATCCAGACGGTCTTGAATCGCTTCTAGCAAAGGGGGCGTAAAGTTTGACGTCTCATTTTGTCCGATATAGTCCCGAAAATCAATCACTTGAACCTCAGGAATCGTAGCTAGAGGATTGGCACGTTGGGTCAGACGTAAGTGTTGATAAACGCCTTTTCCAGCCCTCGCACGGCTTTCTAAGCTCGGTGTCGCGGACCCGAGGACCAGAGCCGCTTGATTATACTGGGCCCGTAAAATAGCCACCTCTCTGGCATGGTAACGGGGATTGCTGTCCTGCTTATAAGTTGCTTCATGCTCCTCATCAATAATCATGACACCTAGATTTTTCAGGGGGGCAAAGATGGCCGATCTAGCACCAACAACAACTTGAGCATCGCCGCGTTCCACCTTACGCCATTCATCATACTTTTCACCATTGGACAGGCCTGAGTGGAGAATTGCCACTTTCTCTCCGAAACGAGCGATAAAGCGCTCCGTCATTTGTGGAGTCAGGGAAATCTCAGGAACCAGCAAAATAGCTGTCTTGCCCTTGTCCAAGGCTCCTTGGATAATCTGCAAGTAAACCTCGGTCTTTCCACTTCCCGTAATCCCTTGAAGGAGGAAGGGAGGCTGGTAACTGCCAATAGCACTTACAACCGCATCTCGCGCCTGTCTTTGCTCTGGATTCAACTCCAAAGGCTGACTTGCTTCAATTCCTTCAAAATAAGCAGCCGAGCGTTGCACTTCCTTTTGGAATATGGTCACAGCACCTTGTTCCACAAAGAAGTTGACTTGCTCCCGCGAGTAGGACTCTAACAAGCTAGCCAAGGAAGCACTCTCAGGATGAGACAGCAAATAGTCTCTCAGTTCCAATTTTTTCTTGGCACGTGCAGAAATCTCGACACCTTCTAATTGAGCAAGATCAACCTTATACCAGGACTGGGTCTTGACCTTCTTTTGATCGATCGCCTGATATTCCAGACCAAGCAGGCCTTTTCTAGTCAAACGCATCATTTCAGCTTGCTTAGCTAAATCCAGAGAAGAAAAGGCTAGCGAATCTTCTGAACCAAACAAGCGCTCTCGGTCTTCCTGACTCAGGCCTTCCAGAGGATAGAGAATCTTGTCATAGCTGGAGTTTAGAAATCCCGGTAACATAGCCTTTAGGATAGAGATTTTATAGGAAAAGACGGACTTGCGGAGCTCTTCAGCTAGCCAGAGTTGTTCTTGCGTGAGAACAGGGGAAAAATCCAGTACCTCGGCAATATCTTTTAAATCTTGCGCCATCTCTTCTTCATCTGATTGAGACTCCAAACCAAGAACAATTCCTTGAATCAGGCGATTGCCCTTACCAAAGGGCACATGAACCCGCATCCCAACTTCTAGCATCCCCTCAAATTCCTCCGGAATCCTGTAACTATAGGGCTGGTCCGTCTGCATCAAGGGCACATCTACGATAATCTTGGCTATAGCCATCTTCTCACCTCCTCCTTGTCAGTATATTCTTGCAATAGAAAAAATAAGATTGAGTCCCCCCAACCTTAAATTTTTTCACCATCTTCTTTTTCTTTAGCGATTTGCTCTTTGATTTTCTTTTCTTCTTCTTCTTTGCGGCGTTTTTCTTCTTCGATACGGCGACGCACTGCTTCACGTTTTCCTTCTGGATCTGGGTGAATTGTAACGTTTCCTGATTCGATTTCTTCTAAAGCGCGAAGAGTTGATTTTTCAGACTTGAAACCTTGAGTTGCTGGCGCACCTGCTTCCAATTCGTGGGCACGTTTTGCTTCCAAGATTACGAGTGAATATTTTGAAGGAACCTTGTCGAGCAAGGTATCAATAGAGGGTTTTAACATCATTTGCTTGTACCTATTTTCTAAATTTTATCGGGTAGTTGGAGATTTTGGTAACATCTCCTGATAGTGACCAATGACACGATCCACACGGAAGTGCTCTGCTTCGATAACACGTTTGACACGCTCAGCAGCTAGGCGCACCTGATCGTTGACAATCGCATAATCATACTCACGCATGAGAGCAATTTCTTCCTTGGCTTTTTCGATTCGTTGGGCAATCACTTCTGCACTGTCTGTTCCACGTCCTACCAAACGATCTTGCAATTCATCCAAATCTGGTGGTGTCAGGAAGATAAAGACAGCATCTGGAACCTTTTTCTTGACCTGAAGAGCACCTTGAACCTCAATTTCAAGGAAAACATCGATTCCCTTGTCCAAGGTTTCATTGACATAGGTCAGAGGAGTTCCATAGTAGTTGCCGACATATTCTGCGTATTCCAACATCTGTCCTTGACGAATCAGCTCTTCAAACTCTTCACGAGTACGGAAGAAATAGTCAACACCGTCCACTTCTCCAGGACGTTGTGCGCGTGTCGTCATCGATACAGAGTATTGAAATTGATTTTCAGAACTCTCAAAAATCTCTCTTCTAACCGTTCCTTTTCCAACCCCTGAAGGACCAGAAAAAACGATTAGTAAGCCTCGGTCTGCCATTGTGTCTCCTTTTAGTCAGTCTGTGAAATAACATTTCTCTAGAATAATGGCAAAAAGCCAAATTATCCTTTACAGTCTTTCTATCTAGTGTAACAAAAAAGCAGTAATTTTTCAACTGCTCTTTCTTATTTATTTAGCATAATCTACTGCACGAAGCTCGCGAATCACGGTTACCTTGATATTTCCTGGGTAATCGAGATTATTTTCAATTTTCTCACGAACTTTATGAGCCAAGATTGTGACTTTGTCGTCCTTGATTTGTCCTGGATTGACCATGATACGGATTTCACGTCCTGCTTGAAGGGCAAAGCTAGTTTGTACCCCTTCAAAGCCGTTAGCAATTTCTTCCAAATCATGGAGACGCTTGATGTAGCTTTCAAGAGACTCACTACGAGCTCCTGGACGGGCTGCACTCAAGGCATCTGCCGCAGCGACGATCACTGCAATGACGCTCTCAGCTTCAACATCACCGTGGTGACTAGCAATCGTATTGACCACAACTGGGTGTTCCTTATACTTACGAGCCAATTCCATACCGATTTCAACGTGGCTACCCTCAACCTCGCGGTCAATAGCTTTTCCGATATCGTGAAGGAATCCAGCACGACGGGCAAGAGCCGCATTTTCACCAAGTTCGCTAGCCATGATGCCAGCCAACTTAGCAACCTCAATCGAATGACGCAAGACATTTTGTCCATATGAGGTACGGAACTGCAAACGTCCCATAATCTTCATCAAGTCTGGATGAAGGTTTGGCGCACCAATCTCATAGGCAGCGGCCTCACCGTATTCACGGATCTTATTGTCAATCTCTTGACGGTTTTTCTCAACCAACTCTTCGATACGAGCTGGGTGGATACGACCATCTTTGAGCAACATTTCCATAGTCATACGTGCAATCTCACGACGAATCGGATCAAATCCTGACAAGGTCACCACTTCTGGTGTATCGTCAATAATCACATCGACTCCTGTCAAACTTTCAAAGGTACGAATGTTACGACCTTCACGACCAATAATGCGTCCCTTCATAGTATCGTCTGGCAGGTGAACCGTTGAGTTCGTTGACTCCGCCACATATTCACCAGCGATACGTTGCATAGCTTGAACCAAGATGTCCTTGGCCATTTTGTCAGAACGTTCCTTAACCTCTTGCTCAGCTTCACGAATACGGCTAGCAATCTCCTTGGTCAAGTTTTCCTCTGTCTGAGCCAAGATAATATCTCGTGCTTCTGCCTGAGACAGAGCACCAATACGCTCTAGTTCTGCTTCTTTTTGTCTTTCGACTTCCTCTAATTGCTCTTCACGCGCATCAAGGTTTTTCGCTCTATCAGAAATACTTTGTTCTTTTTGTTCAAGTGTTTGTTCTTTACTCGTCAAATTGTCGTCCTTACGGTCAAGGCTAGTAGCTCTCTCTGTCAAACGACTTTCGATTTGTTTGAGTTCTTGACGTTCTGATTTGAATTCAGCGTCCACTTCTTCACGGTATTTTCTGGCTTCTTCTTTGGCCTCCAATAGTGCTTCTTTTTTAAGAGACTTGCTTTCACGTTTGGCTTCATTAACAAGTAAATCTGCTTCGCGTTCAGCTTGTCCACGTAAATTAGTTGCTTCTTGTTCAGCATTTAAAAGCATCAACTCTGCAGCTTCCTGAGATGATTTCATCTTGGCTGAGATGCTGACATATCCAATGACTAAACCAATGATGACGGCAAAAACAGCAATCGCAAGCGACATAATTTCCATGTTTTTACCTCATTTTATTGTTATTCCGAATGACATACATTCTTTTACATTCTACCATAAAAAAGTGATTTTCACAAACCTAAAATAGAATATGTTTTGGGGAATTTAGGGCACAAACACTAAAATAAACTTGTTATTTTAAAAAGCCTACCTTTCAGTAGACTTAGTTTGATTCTATTCTAATCGGCACTCTTCCAAAATTCTGCTCTGCTATACTTGAATTTCCCAGTTGGTAAATCTGATCTGCCTTTTGAGTCATGGCATCCCAGGGTTCTTTACCAATTCGGCTGACTAGATTGACCTGCCCTTTCAGAGACTTGAGATGTTGTCTGCCTTTTTCGGTAAAGCCAAGGACATGGATGCCTTCTGGCAAGTCACTTTCTCTAACTTGAACCAAAATATAGGTCAAAAGGCGTCTGACACGCGCCTTGGTGTAGCGCTTGGTCGCAACCACCTCAACCAAGTCTTCCACAGATTGGGCTATCTTGATAGCATCCTTGATGCGCACAGCCATTTCTTGATTGACCTGATAGATAGTGTTTAGGTCTGGATTTGACAAGATTTGATAGCGGAGCAAGGGAAAATAGTCGTCCCAACTCACCTTATTAGCATTTTCAAAGAGGTCAACCGAAGGCATAAAACGTTCTAAGAAATTTTTGTCCCTTTGGTGCTGACGAAGGGCTGTCGCCGAAGCAAAGTCCACATCCTTATCCACAGAATGATAGCCAGCCCCCTGACGCTGAATCGGATGCAGCTTGATGTTTCGTCCAGCAACCGCCTTGGCATAGGCCAGAGCAAGGACATGGTTGGGCGTATTGCCAGAAAAATCAAGACCAGCAAATTCCTTCCACATGACCTGAGTTTTCTGAGGATAAGAGAGAGAGTCAGGCAGATTTTCCACAAATTTCTCCATCTTAGTAGCCTGCTCTGTATATAAGTCAGCGATTTTCTGGTAATCTAGAACTTCCTCCGTCCCAAAAACTAGACTATCAATGCCCAAGCGTGTCAAGATATCCACAGCTCCTTGACCGAAGAAATCCGCCGCCTGAACACTGACTAAAAAGGGCAATTCCACTACCAAGTCCGCGCCATTTTCCAGTGCCATCTGGACCCGAGTCCACTTGTCTACGATAGCAGGCTCTCCTCGTTGCGTGAAATTCCCAGACATAGCCACGATTTTCAGTCCCTCAGCCTGCTCCAGCATGTATTTGTGCCCATTATGAAAAGGATTAAACTCCGCGATAATACCTGTTATTGTCATGCTAATCTCCTACTTCTGCGCGACAAAAAACCAACGGGTGCTAGTTTCTGTTGGCTCCTTGTCCTCAAAGTCCGAATAGAGTTTGAAGAACTTGAAACCAGCCTGTTCCAGCAAAATATCATAGGTCAAGACCTCATAGGTCCGCTCCTCATGCACTTCATCGTGGCGACTAAAGGAACCGTCTGCCTCCTTGATAAAGAAAGTCAGCTCATGGACGATGGAGTGAGGCGCTGCATCCTCGTAGGTATCCCAGAGCATTGCGAAATCTTCTGCATTTTCATGATAAGAATAGCCTGGAAAAACTTCGTCTGTCTGGTAGGTCGAATGCACATCAAAGATGAAGATGCCATCTTCGTTGAGAGCATTATAGACTTCCTTAAAGACGTCCCCTACTTCCACCTCATCCTGCATATAGCAGATAGAGTCCGAATAACACGTGACAAAATCATATTGACCTGCCTTGGACAAATCCAGCATATTGCCTTCAATAAAGTCAATCTTTTGTTTGGCTGAAGAAGCTCTCTTCTCGGCAATTTTCAACATATCCCCACTCAAATCAAGTCCAGTCACATCAAAACCAGCCTGAGAGAAGCGCACCGATTGAATTCCTGTCCCACAAGCCAAGTCCAAGAGTTTCTTTCTCTCCTTGGTCTTAGGCAAATGACGAAGAGAAAAGTCCGTCCATTTATCGTATAAACTATCGTCCATGACCGCATCATAGACCGCCGCAAAGGTTTCATAAGTTGCCATAAAACATGATACCAAGTCCGCCCGTAATTCGATAGAAAATTAGGAGCCTGACGATGGAGCCAAGCTCCAAGGAAGGCTGTCTATTTTCCGAGAATTACAGGACGGGTTCAAATCCTTTCTAAGATACAAAGAGCCTTAAAAGCAAAGAGAAGATAGGAAACTTTCTGCCATATCATCAGATACAAATTAAGTTACTCTTTTTCCCTCAGCTTTTAGCTCGTGTTCAGTTTCAACATCAACCAGACACGACGCCCTATACCTTTCTATCCTTTTTTTCTAAAATAAGCAAAGAAACCCAGTTGACTACAACTGAGTTTATCTCCTATGCTAAGGCTTCTGAAATATCTACAGAATCCGCCTCATGCCATAGTTTTTCTAGGTTATAGTGGGCACGCATTTCTTCTGAAAAGACATGCACAACGACAGCACCGAGGTCCAGCAAGACCCAGCCTCCAGCTGCATCGCCTTCGACATGGCTACCTTTAAAGCCTGCATCAGCTACTTTTTCACGGATGTTATCAGCGATAGCGTCCAACTGACGGCTATTCATTGAACTAGTAATAACAAAGTAATCCGTCACACTAGTCAAATCTTGTACGTCAAGTGCGAGGATATCCTCCGCACGTTTCTCATCAGCCGCTTTCACGACTAGTTCTAGTAATTCTTTTTCGTTCATTTAGTCCTCTTTTTAAAAAATATGTTTGTAATCTAGGACATCTGCAAAGCGCTCCTCCCAAATGTCCTCATAAAATTCATTAATCGTTTCTGCTGGAATGTCATCCCCATCAAAGGTTGTGACAGCACCTTCTGGAATAATAAGCTGATAGCCATATTCAAAGGCAACCTTGACAGAGGTATCCACACAATATTCTGTCTGCATACCACATAAAACTAATTTTTCAATCCCCTGTTTATCCAAGTATTCTTTTAAGCCAGTTTCTTTGAAAATACTGTTATACTTCTTCTGAAAGACCTTTTCATCAGGTTTTCGATTTAAAAGCGCAGATAACTGCCAATCTTCTGATGTTTGAGCTTCAGAGTTCTCAATATGTTGAACATAGATAATTTCAATATTCTTGCTTCTAGCCTGGTTTTGTAAATAAGAAATTTTTTCCAATAGACTTTTTGTCTGGAACCCAGTTTCTACTAAAACATTCTGAACATCAATGATTATAAAAGCCGTCTTCATTTAGTCCTCTTTCAAATAGTGCACAAAGGCGTTATAGGTTTCAAGGGTTTGGGGATAGATGGGGAATTCCTGATGAGCTAGATGCTCCACGGTACGAGCTGTTTCGTAGGCCACCGCCTTATTGAGCGATATACTTGCAATATCACGCGCTACATCCACTCCAGGAAAGGCACGATTATGCTCGATATAGTCTGCGACGTAGATGACCTTGTCTAGGTCGGTCATCTGACCAGCACCGACTGTATGGATTTCAATGGCTCGTATAATTTCAGAATCATGCAAATCCAAATCTTCCTGAATCTTGTAGATACCAACCATGCCATGCCAAACATTATTGCCCCAGTTTTTGAGGTCAGGATCCAGTTGATAACGGTCAATCAAATTCAGAAATTCCTGATCTGACAGCTTTTTAGCATAGTCATGAAGAAGGCCTGCTAGTCCTGCTTTCTCGGTATCGACTCCAAATCGCTGGGCCAGTTCTATGGCTGCACGCTCCACACCTAGACAATGGGTTAAACGTTTTTCAGGTAGAAGCTCTGCCATTTTTTCCAACAAAGCCTCGCGAGAGCAGTTGATATAGTCTTGATAGGTCATCAGTAGAGCCCCTCCTTCTCGATGTAATCTAGCACAGGCTGAGGTAGGAGAAAGTTCGGTTTCCGACCTTGGGCAAGGAAGTCACGCACCATGCTGGACGAGATATCCATGAGAGGCACATCCACCCAGATAACTGGATAGGAAGTTCCAGCCTTGTAGCGTGGACGCTGAACCCCCACAAACTGAACCATGTCAACCAGTTCATCAATTCGGTACCACTTAGGCAGATAGTCCACCATATCGGCACCGATGATAAAGTAATAATCCGTATCAGGATGTTGCTCTGTCAAAATCTTCATGGTGTCGTAGGTGTAGGAAATGCCCTTGCGCTCCAACTCAATGGTTTCAATGGCTAGGCCTTCGATCCCCTCAATCGCCAACTCAAGCATTTTGAAACGATGGTGTTCAGGGATGGTTTCTTTTTTGTCCACATGAGGAGGTTGGTATTCAGGCATGAGCAAGACCTGGTCCAGTCCCAACTGCTGACGTACTTGGTCCGCAACAATCAGATGGGCATTGTGAACAGGGTTAAAATTCCCCCCTAAAATCCCGACTTGTTTGCGTTTTTTCTCCTTGATTTCTGGCTCCAACTCTACCTTGGTAAAGGGAGTCAATAGTTCGATTGCCATGGGCTAGTCTCCTTTATTTCTCTGTAAAAACAGTTATTTGGAGTATAGTTTTTAGATTTCTTTGACTTTTTTCGAAATCTTACGATTTTCTTTCTTGCTAGATTGTTTAAACAAAATCAAGATGCGTCCGATTTTTTGGACTGTATCCACACCGATTTCTTCTTCCAAGATTTCAGCTACTTCGTGGATATTTTCATCGGTATTTTGCAAAAGAGTAACCTTGATCAATTCACGGGCGTCAAGAGCTTGACGGACGCTGGTTTTGATTTGGTCGTTAAGTCCATTTTTCCCGATTTGGATGATGGGTTTGAGGGTATGTGCCTGACTGTTGAGGAAGGCACGTTGTTTTGATGTTAATGACATAATTTTCTTCCTTGTTTTTTGATAGTTATTTTAGGTGGTGAGGGACGGTCGGAACTAATTTTTCAAAGATCTCATCTTTGAAAAATGGATTTCCTGACCTCACAATTGAGCCTAGGTCTCAATTGTGCCCCTTGCCAATCAAGAGATTGGCAATCACACCACAGCAATAACTATCTTTTTATGAGCTCACTTTGTTCGCTCAGTGATTTTATTTTAAATAATTGCTTTTCGTGTGACGACGGCGACGCCTTCTGGTGCCCAGACGGCGACTTTGGCTGTGCCTGTTACGCGAATCCAGCCGAGTCCTGAAATTACTAGGTCGGTCTTATCCTTGATGGTAAATACATGTTGGACTAGTTTTGGAAAATCTTCTTTTTCCTTGCTATTTGGTGGTGTGAGAAGGGTTCCAAGGTGCTTGTCGTAAAAAGCACTAGCACCGTCTAACTTGGTACGGTGGAGTTTGAGCTCATTGTCAAAGAAAGCTGTGAAACCTTGCTTTTCTCCTGCAATAAAGTCAAAGCGTCCTAGACCTCCTAAAAATAGGGTTTGCTCTGGATTGAGCTGGTAGGTTTTAGGCTTGATTTCCTTTTTAGGGCTGACATACTTGAGGTTTTTAGCCGTCAAGTAATGGGCCATCTGGTGACGGTGGATGATTCCCGGTGTATCGTAGATATAAGAACCATCATCTAGCGGAATCTCAATCTTGTCCAAGGTTGTCCCTGGGAAGCGCGAAGTCGTGATGACATTCTGATCACCCGTAATTTCTTGGATAATGGCATTGATTAGAGTTGATTTTCCAACGTTGGTTACCCCAACGACATAGACATCGCGGCCCTTACGGTAATGTTCAATCTTGTCAATGACTTCCTTAATGGCATGCTTATTTTGTGCTGAAGTTAAGACAACATCGACTGGACGAAGACCTTCTTCGTGGGCACGTTCCATCAGCCACTGGCTAATCTTCCCCGGCTTAACAGACTTGGGCAGAATATCTTTTTTATTTCCGACCAAGAGGACATCATTACCCGAAACGAAACGTGGTAAACCTGGGATGACCGAGCCATTAAAGTCAAAGATATCAATGACATTGACCACTAAGGCATCACTGTCTCCCACCTCGTGCAAGAGCTTGAGGAAATCATCGTCTGTTAACTGGACATCCGTGATTTCATTGTAGTGGCGAAGACGGAAACAGCGTTGACAATAGACTTCGCCAGTCTCCAAACCTTTTTCAAGTGCCGACTGGGGAGTAAATCCAAGACCAGCCTTATCTGTCGTCTGAATGGTTGCTCCACAACCAATACAGAGAATTTCTTCCATAGTTAGATTCCTTTTTTATATGTAATCGGTCCGTACTTTTCAGTGATTTTTCGCATAACACGACGCTCACGAGCTCGGTTAATCTGCGTTTTGATCGAGTCATGTTGGACCAAGGGCTTGACCAAGATCGAGCGAATGCCAGCACGGTGGGCTGCTCGTATATCAGTCATAAGCTGGTCTCCGACCATGACCACTTCACTTTTCTCATAGTGGAATTCCTTCATGGCACGATCAATCCCAAATGTGAAGGGTTTCAAGGCCCAATAAATGTAATCAATTCCAAACTTTTCAACTGCTCGTTGGACCCGTTTTTTAGTGTTATTTGAGACCACGATGATGCGAATACCTGCATCCCGAAGGTCATGTAGCCATTGCTTCATCTCTGGCGTCCCATCAGGGTTGTTCCAAGCAATGAGGGTATTATCCAAATCGACCAAAACAGCCTTGATTCCCTGCTCCTGCAGGCTTGGAACTGTCAGATCATAGACTGCTTCCACAGCAAAATCTGGCATGTAATTTTCAATCGCCATTCTGGCTCCTTTTCTTAACTTTTTTTAACTTTTTTTCGCAATTTTCCTTAATAACAATGACAAAACAATCCACAAACCTGTACTAGCCAAACTGATGTAGAGCCAAGCATGGGGCTCATCTGTTAAAGGTAGAGGAACATTCATTCCGAAAAAGCCTGTCACGACTGCCAAAACCGCTAGCAAGACTGAAATGATGGTCAAGGTCGTCAAATTATCATTCAGGTTGTTGTTTAGGATGTTGTTGTAAGATGCTGATAGCTGTTGAAGGACCTGAGAAATCAGGTCTGTCATGGACACCAGCTGATGAGCCTCAATCATGGCATCATCAAACTGCTCTCTTTCAATCTCGTTAAAACTGCGATAGAGGGCATGCCCTTGGATATGTTCCAGCAACATGCGATTTTGCTTGGCAGCCGCAGTAAGGTAAACCATACCAGTTTCCAAGTCGGAAAGGGCAAAGAGATTTTTCTTGGTCGTCCGCTGGCGCAAGAGACCATTGACCTCATCCTTACTCTTGTCCATCTGCTCGACGACAGGATAGTAGGCATTGCTGATAATTTCCAGACTGGCAAAGAGAAACTTGTAAATCGAAAGCGTGTCATGACTGTCCAAATAACGGGTCATCTGTTCAATGACATAAGCGTTCTTGGTATTGCTAATGGTAATCAGGCGACGATGTTCCACGATAAAGGTCATTGGAAAGGCTTCATAGTATGCCTTATCCTTTTTCAAGTTCAAGACATTGTAGATAAAGGTCACCGTTCCATTTTCACGATGATAATCCATGTGGGCACGCTCATTTCTATCCAGTGCGTATTCAATAGTTTCCTTGTCCAAACCGTAGATTTCAGAAAGGTCCTCTAGTTTTTTCAACTTGTCCAAATCTAGGTTAATCCAGGTACAGCCATTGCCCAACCGTTTTTCTAAAAACATCTTCTCTCCTTTACCAAACTCTTTCTATTGTACCATAAATCTGCTAAAATTTCAGGCCTGGTCTGTCCGAGAGAAATTGCTGACGACA
>MKYF01000040.1 GCA_001914195.1 Streptococcus mitis
GATTTTTATCGCTCTGAACATCAAAAAAGAAAGGACGAATTTTGTCCTTTCTCGAGCTTAGCTTTTCTTCAACCCACTACAGTTGACAAAGAGCCAGAATAGTTTCATAATAGGCCTTTCTCACATTTCAAAGAGTATTCTATTGAAACCAGTCTAACAAAAAAAGCGGGAGTCCCCACTTTTTTGTAATATATTTTTTCTGAAAATAGAAACTCTAGCTTCTAGATACTAGAATTATCAATCAATCTACAAGGCTATTTATTTTTCATCGGTCGATGTATTTGGAATATATTACAAATCTTTATTTGAAAGCTGATTTGCAAAATAGTTTTCATAGTATCTTGCACCATCTACATACTCTAAATCTTGTAAGATTGTAATGCCCCTCCGGATTTTTTCAAGACCCTTATTTTCTACTTTAAAAATAGTATCATAGTACCCTTTAGCAATCATATAAATGATTTTAAGATAAGCTTCAGATTCTGGCAATTCTCGTTTTTCAATCTGAAAAACAAAATAGTCTGCTTTTAATTTATCCTTTTCCTCTATCGCTTTAAAGAGTCCATTAATCAAAATGGTATCGATACCAACTTTGTTACTAGGTAAAGAGCCTAATAAATCTGTCTTTTGTAACATCTCCCTAGAATATTTAAAGTAGAGGGGCAGAGGAAACAAAGTAGAAATCGTTGAAAATAGTTCCAATTCATAATTTCCCCAGATATCAATAGTAAAAAAATAGTCATAGAGAAAAGCTAGTTCTTCATCCGTTGCTCTTATTTCTGAATCAAAAAACACAAGAAGGCTTTTGATACGAATCATTTGTAAAAGATAGCTCTTTTCACCACTTAATCTATACTTTTGAGTCATCTCTTCATACAAGGAATGGAGAGAATCAATCCCTTCTCTATCATATAGTTCCCAGAGATTTTCTTGAAAAGCCAAAGCCTTTTTCTGAGAAAAACCACGTACCAAGTACATAAATTCATTCAAATCAGAGTGGATGTTATCTAAGGCAGTAATCAATTTCATAGAGGATAAGTCTGCTTCTCCACGCTCAAATTTGCTCAGCATGGAATAAGTAAACTCTCCTCCCGTAGCCTCCTGTAGAGATACATTCCGACTCTTTCTCAATTCTTTAAAAATTTCTCCCAGATTTTGCATATTGACTCCCCACAATTCTTAACTCTCTAACTCATAAAAGCGACGATTGATAGCAACCTGTACAGAGAATTTTAAGTCTTGACTATAACGACAACTCTTATGAATGATGTACAGATGTCCTAGCTATTTTTATCTATGACTCAATTTCTTAGTCAAGAAATCTCCCAAGAATTGGATTGCAAAGATAATCAAAATGATAATGATAGTTGCCAAGATGGTCACATCGTGATTGTAACGGTTGAATCCATAAGCGATGGCTACGTTACCGATACCACCAGCGCCAACCGCACCAGCCATAGCTGTTTCCCCAACAAGGGAAATCAAGGTCACAGTCGTCACACGGATCAAATCTGGAAGACCTTCTGATAGGTAAACACCTACGATATCCCAGAATGTCGCTCCACTCGCTTGAGCCGCCTCAATGACACCGCCATCCAGTTCAGCTAAGACAACCTGCACCTGACGGGCAAAGAAAGCAAAGACTGCAAAAGAAAGCGGTACGATAGCCGCATTTGGACCAATGCTTGTTCCTACGATTAGATGAGAAAAGGGTGACAAGACTGCCAAGAGAATGATAAATGGAACCGCACGGAAAATAGAGGTGATTTTATCCAAAATCCAGAAAACGACTTTATTTTCCAAGACACCACCTGGCGCTGTCAAGACGAGGAAGAGACCTGCAACAAGCCCCAAGAAACCTCCGATGATGAAGGAAAGAACTGTCATATAAAGGGTTAGGTAGATGGCTGTTCCCCAGCCTGCTTGACCAGCCCAGCCCATTTTATAAACATTTGGTAAATAGGTTTGAATCAATGATTCCATCTTACTGTCCTCCCTTCAATACTTTTAGCTGTACGCCTGCTTGACGAATGGCTTCTTGGGCACCTGCCAACGCTGCTTTTTCACCTGACAAGACCACAACTAATTCTCCAACAGGAGTACCATCGAGAATTTCGATATTTCCATAGAGGATATTAGCCGTTACTTGGTAATGCTTGTACAATTCATTCAAAAGTGGCTCGTCTGTTGAAGCACCCGCATACTTGAGTTGCACCAAGAGACTGTTTTCAGACAAATGTTCCACGATTTCTTGCTTCTCGATTTTGACCATGGCTTCGTCAATACCTGTAGCTGTTGAGATAAAGTCTTGAGTCAAAGGTTGTTTAGGGTCTGAGAAGATTTCAAGAACACTACCCTCTTCAATCAAATGCCCATCCTGCATAACTGCCACACGATTGGCAATATCTTTGACAATCTGCATTTCATGCGTAATCAAGACAACAGTCAAGCCTAATTTTTGGTTCAAATCTTGCAACAAGGCCAAAATCTGCTTGGTTGTCTTAGGGTCAAGGGCAGAAGTTGACTCGTCTGAAATCAAGATTTTTGGATCATTGGCCAAGGCACGCGCAATGGCCACACGCTGCTTTTGCCCTCCAGATAGTTGTGAAGGGTAGTTTTCAGCACGGTCTGCCAAGCCAACCAAGTCCAACAACTTAGCTACTTTAGCCTTCTTTTCTTCCTTGCTGAGTCCAGAATGTTTAAGGGCAAAGGCTACATTCTCCTCTGCTGTCTTTTGGCTCATCAGGTTAAAATGCTGGAAAATCATCCCAATATCTTGACGTTTACGACGCAACTGCTCTGCCGTCAAGGTCACCTTGCCATCAAAAATCACATCGTCGTCAATGGTAATTTTCCCTGCAGATGGTTTTTGCAAGAGGTTAATCACCCGTACAAGGGTTGATTTCCCTGCTCCAGAATATCCAACAATTCCGTAGATATCCCCTTCTTGGATGTGAATGGTCACATCCTTGACCGCTGTGATGGTTCTCTTCTTCTGATGAAAAGTCACATCGATCTGATCTAACTTGATAATATCTCTACTCATAGCTTCTAATCAGCTCCTCTACTAATTCAATATGGGTGTAGTAATCGGCGATTCGCACGTTTTCATCTCCACCGTGGTCTCGACTATTGGCATTTCCTAGACCGAAGGCCACCATTGGCACCTCTAGGGCATCAAAGACCGTATGCATTGGCCCTGTCCCCGCTGTCGTCGGCAAGACTGAAACGCCCTGTGGATAGAATTTCTTAGCCAACTCGATCACATTGAGAATAGCTGGCGCGCTCATATCGCTTCGATAGCTCATCTCTCCCAAGGTATAGTATAATTCTACCTTATCAAAACCATTTTTGTCTAGCTGTTTCCGAATTTTTTCCAGAACATCATGCGGTTCTAGACCAGGAACCAAACGAACCTCTAGCTTGGCACTGGCTTCTGCAGGTAATATCGTTTTGACTCCTTGTCCTTGGTAACCTGACTGAATCCCTTCGATATTGAGAGCAGGTTCAAAAAAGAAACGTTTTAGAAAGGCTGCGCGATCCTCTTGTAAGAGAGGCAATTCCAAACCATAAATCTGGCTGATTTCCCCTGGATTTCGTTGGGCGTAAGTATCCACCAAGGCCAATTCACGTTCATTTGGCTCTTGAACTTCTTCGTACAAACCTTCAACCAAGATACGGCCATCTGCAGCACGAAGAGACTGTAAGGCTTGAAGGAGATACCAGGGAGCTGATTCCACAACCCCACCATAACTAGAGTGGATATCAACATCAGCGCTTTTCACCTTGGCATCAAAGGTCACAATCCCCTTATTTCCACCAGAAATTTCCAGCTGTTCCAAAGCATTTTTGGTCCCTTGTTCCCAGACCAATAAATCTGCACCACGGAGTTTATCCGCATGTTTTTCCAGATACTTATCT
Source organism: Streptococcus mitis (assembly GCA_001914195.1). GTDB lineage: Bacteria > Bacillota > Bacilli > Lactobacillales > Streptococcaceae > Streptococcus > Streptococcus mitis_F. The sequence goes on from MKYF01000040.1 coordinate 3,922, forward strand.
AGATCTGTCGAAGCCGATTCCTCCGCTCCCTCCATGATAAAACTGATATTGACAGGTAGGTCATCATGGTGCTGCATATATTTTCTCAAAGCACTCAAGCGAGCTGTGATATGGCCCTTATCATCATCAACCCCACGCCCATACATGAAGCCATTGCGGACCGAAAGAGTAAAGGGATCCTCTGTCCAGACCTGATCCCCATCCGCTGGCACAGTGTCATAGTGGTTATAGAAAATCAAGGTTTTGGCATCTGGACGCGAACTCTTGAAATGCGCCATGACAAAGGGCGCCGTATAAGTCTCATCAATCTCCACTTCAGCCCCAACACGTTTGAAAATCTCACCCAGATAGTTTGCGACTTCCTTAAGTCCGACCTGCTGGGCAAAGACCGATTTCTTAGAAATCAAGGTTCGCAAAACCTCAAAATAATGCTGGGCTACATGATCCTTTTCAAATTTTTCAATCTGTTCTTGTTCACTAGGAAAAACCATATTCTCTCTACCTTTCTATGAACCTATAGTCTTCTTTACAATCCCTGCTCTATACAAAAGCAAGAGGTGGAATTTTCTCTCCCACCTCCCTGTTTCTTATTACCAAACTGGTTGATCCAAACCGTCTGATGTTTCTTCGATAACTTTTTTCACGTCATCTGTGTGGTAAGCTGCGATCACTTTCTTGATAGCATCAGCCTTTGGTGATGTTTCCCAATCTTTTTTCGCAACGATGATGTTGTACCATTGTTTTGAGTTTTCATCAGCTTGTTCTTTGAAAAGTGCTTTCTTGTAGTCCAATTTTGCTTCTGTAACGAAGGTATTGTTTACAACGGCAGCGTCAACTGATGACAATGAACGAGCTGTTTGGCTAGCGTCCAATTCAGTGATTTTCAAGTTCTTTGGATTTTCTTTGATGTTGGCAACTGTTGCAAGAGCAGTTCCTGAAACATCCAATTTAATCAAGCCAGCTGATTGAAGCAAGTAAAGCGCACGGCTTTCGTTTGTAGCATCGTTCGGTACAGCGATTTCTCCGTTTGCTGGGATGTCTTCTACTTTAGTGTACTTGTTGTCACTTCCATTCAAACCTGAGTAAAGGCGGATTGGAGAGATGTAAGTATCTGCAATCGCTACAAGGTCTTTTCCGTTTTCTTTATTCCAGTTGTTCAAGAAGTTATAGTGTTGGAAAGCGTTCAAATCTACTTCGCCATCAGCAGTTGCCTTGTTTGGTTGTGAGTAGTCTGTGAACTCTGTAAATTCCAAAGTAATACCGTCTTTTTTAACCAATTCTTGGATTTTGTCCCAACGTTTTTCTTCAGAACCGCTACGGTTGACAGTTGCAATTTTGATAGTTGTTGCATTGTCTGCTTTCTTTTCTGAGTTTCCGCAAGCTGCAAGAGCCAAACCTGCGACTGCAGCAAGGGCTGCTACACCAAGCCATTTTTTAATTTTCATGATTCTTTCTCCTTAAAAATAATACCGTACTAGTATCTCACAATTTGTTTAATTTCACAAATTGTTATTAGATAGCCAGATATATAGTTTAAAACTATATCCCTAAAAACTGAGAAATCATCCACCTTATGCAGAATGGATGATTTCAAGAAATTATTTAATATCAGCTTCTGCTGGTAGATAAGTGTCTCCGAAGAATTGTTTTGACAATTTTTCAAGAGTTCCGTCTTTGTAGAGTTCTTGGATACGTTTGTCTACAAATGTTTTCAACTCATCTTGACCTTTAGCAAGAAGTGGGTAAACGTAAGGTTGTTGGTCGCTTGGAAGTTCGATAACTTTCAAGTTGTCCAAACCTTGGTTCTTGATGACTGTTTCAACACCGATTTTATCAAAAATCTTGTAGTCAAACTGACCATCGCTCAAGCGTCCCATGATCTGTTGGAAGTCTGCTCTAGTGTAGTTAAGGACAGTTGGATTATCCGCATGTTCTGTGTTGTATGCTTCCAATTGTTTAGCTGAGGTTGTTCCTTGAACGACTTCAGTAGATTTTCCACCGATATCATCAAGAGACTTGATGCTAGTGTCGTCCTTCTTCACAACAAGAACGTTAGGGTTTTTAGCAGTTGGTGCTGCGTAGAGGTATTTCTCTGCACGTTCTTTGGTATAACTGAGGTTGTTAACGGCCATTTGGTAACGATCGCTATCAAGTCCTGGGAAAATCCCTGACCACTCTGTCTTTTCAAACTTGACAGTATACTTGTCTGAGTCTTTAAAGATAGCACGAATAAGCTCAATCTCGTAACCTGTCAATTCACCATTTTCTTCATAGATAAATGGTTTTGGTGATCCGTTAGTTGCAACGATGATTTCTTTCTTGCTAGCTGCTTCTCCTTCTTTCTTAGCACCACCTGAGCAAGCTGCTAGAACGCCTGCAGCAATAAGCCCTAGGGCCGCAAGAGATGAGTATTTAACGATTTTTTTCATGTCATTTCCTCCAAAATAGAATACCTTATTATCTTATCAGAAAAAAAGTAATTATGCCATTATATGATATCTATCTCTGTGATAGATTTTCTTTATAGCCCATTTAAAATAGTAAACGTAGGACGGCAATCAAGACAACTCCAAAAAGAACTGTTCCGACTAAATTGCGGTAGCGTAAGGCTACCCAAGCGGTTGGAAAGACTGCCAAGAAGTCTAGCCATTTAATTTGAGGAAGACTCCCAACCTTTCCTGTCACTACACTTGAAAGAATCAAGGCAAAGATAATAGAAACGGGCAAGAACTTCAAAAAACGCTCAACGATCGCAGGCAAGCCCTTATACTTGACCAAGATGAAGGGAATCATACGGGGAATCCATGTCACCAAGCCAGAGAAAATAACTGCTAATAAAAGATACTTACTGACCATCTAAAACCACCCCCATTGTACAACCTAGCAAGGTCGCAAACAGAACAGCTAGTGACTGAGACACCACTGTCAAGAGCAAAAAGAATGACACCGCAACAACTGCTAAGATAACGAGCAGGTTGCGGACAGGAATCCGTCTTTGCATAATCTGGAATTGCGAAGCAAAAATTCCGATGAACATCCCAACAAGAGCAAAATCTAAACCAAAGATTTCTGGATTTGGCAGCAGGCCACCCAGAGCCGTTCCGACTACTGTTCCCACAAACCAAGCCACATAGCTGTTAAGATTGTTTCCGTGCATCCACATAGGATTGACCTTGTCTGCATGGGCCAATTCGCCCATCAAAACGCCATAAGTCTCATCTGTCAAGAGGCTAGACATGCCGATATTTTGCCAGAGACTGGTATGACGGAAATAGGTCGATGCGTGCAAGCTCAACAAAAAGAGACGCAAATTGATCAAAAAGACCGTCATAGCAATAGCTGCTACAGGTGCTTGAACCGCAATCAGTGCCAACATGGCAAACTGGGCACTCCCAGCATAAACAAAGAGGCTCATCAAGCCCATCTCAACAGGTGTCACATAGGGTGCACCAATAATCCCACAGGCCAGTCCGATACTAACATATCCAAGGGCCGTTGGCATGGCTGCCTGCGCCCCCTCCCAAAATCCTTTTTCTTTCATCTTCTCCTCATATTGTCTTAATAATACTCAATGAAAATCAAAGAGCAAACTAGGAAGCTAGCCGCAGGTTGCTCAAAACATTGTTTTGAGGTTGCAGATAGAAGCTGACGCGGTTTGAATTTGATTTTCGAAGAGTATGAGTAGGCTGAAAAGGCTCCAGCCACAGTATGGACTATTATAACACATTCAGGAAAGAGAAAAAAGTCTGCTGATTGTAGCTATCATAAAAAGACTGGCAATCCAGTCTCAAACATATATTATAGAAATTCTCCGCTAGATACTTTCACGGATATTCAAGAGCATGGCAAAGGCAACTAGAAGAAATAGCAATAAAACAAAGCTAACTGCCAAAGTTCCAAAGCTAGTAGCAATGGTAACCAAAGCTATTGTAAATAAGCTCGGTAAAACAACCGTAATAGCACCGATAGAGGATTGAACTGCTCCCATTGACTCCTCAGGTATTTGTTTAAAAATGAGTTCCTGTAATCGAGGAGAGAGAATACCTGCGAAAAAGGCATCCAAGGTACTAAAGATGAGAATCCAGTCAAAACGAACTGTGGCAAATCCTACTAGAAGAAGCAACTGGATAACAAGTGAGGCATAGAGAGCTGTTTTTATAGAAATCGTATTTTTCAGATAGCCACTTACAAGGCTTCCGACAATCAGGGCTGACAGTTCAAAAGTGGATAGCAAAGCAAGAGATTGACCTGTTTGTAAATTCAAAAAGAGTTGTTTTCTCAAAAACAGAGTAGAAACAGGAACTGTAACATTTATCACTGCTTGACTAATAGAGATAATAAACAAAACCAAGAGCACCTTATTCATCTTCCATATCAATTTCGATGACTGGACCAAATGCTGGCAAAAGGATTTTACAGAGAGTCCTTCTTGATAGCTAATCGTTTTTTCTACTTTCAAGAGGTCATTTTTTATGAATAGGATACCTAAAAATGCGATTAAAAAGGTAAGAGCGTTCAGTAAGGAAATAAACTGGATGGATAGAATACCTAATAAGACTCCTCCTAAAATATTACTAATTGTTTTCACTAAACTAACAGTTGACTGTTTAAATCCAATAGCTTCTGCCAGATGGTCTTGCCCAATAATTCTAATGAAAATCGGAGTGAGCATGGCGCCTGAAAAATAGCTCAATGTGTCAGACAAGAGGTTAATCAGACAAATAAATGCTACTAGCAACAAGGAGAAAGACTGCCCTGAAAGCGATAGGGACACTATAGAGTAAAGCAAAAATTTTGCAAAACTAATAATTGTATATTTTAGGACACGATGATGTTGAAAATCCGCCAAAACTCCCAGAAAGATTTGTAGAACTTGGGGAAGGGTTTCTGAAATCGTGATAAGTAAAATCGCCAAAGGGGCAAAAGAGGCATCTGCCACATAATTCAGGAAGGCCAGATAAAAAATCGTATCCCCAAGCGTTGAAATCCACTGGTTGATAGTTAATTGCCTAAAATCTCTATTTTGAAGAAATACTTTCATTACAACTCCTTTTTAAATTCAAATGGGAATCTTTCCCCAAGAATAGACCGCGATACTACTAACAACCAAAATTACAGTAACATCAAAAGCTGACCAATACCATTGTAGACTATATGCAGTCCAATAGGCCAATAAATTGACTTTGTCATTCTAAATAAGACTGCAAATATAAGACCTCCACCCATATAGAAGACAAAGTCTGTCAAGACCCAACCGTGATTACTAATGTGCGAGACCCCAAATAAAACAGCGGAACCAAGTACATCTAACCCCCATTTCTTTCCTTTTTCCAGAGCAGTCATCACTAATCCACGATAAATCATGTCTTCAAAAATGGGACCTGCAATCACAGGATAAAAAAAATACATCAAAAATGCCGTAGCTCCTGTAAAAGTAGGAGCAGCATGTTGATAAGAAATTTCATTTCGAGTAGGTGGGAAAAGAAAAAAGGTGACAAAATTCCAAGCAACAAAAGCAAGCAGAGCTAGGAAGGAATAGAAAAGATAGGATCCTTTAAACTTTCTACTGTTGATTTTCTGCCATTTCCCCGACCAAATCATAACAATAAGAGCAAATAAAACCACAAGAAAATTCAACATCATATCCGACAGATAATAGGTAAAGTCAGATAGACCAGTAACAAGGTCGCTAGATAAAACCAGACCACTGAACTTCTGGTCAGCAATAACTAGTAGAGCAGCTATAATAAAGTAGTAGCGTGAGATTATCTTTTTCATCCTATTTTCTCCTATATTACGAAATAAAGAAAGCCCTAACCCAAACAAAGGCAAGGGCTTTAAATATCAATGACGACGATTAACAGTGGAAGAATCATGGTTAAAATATTTCTTCCAGAAATTAGTGATTGACCAAGGTGCTCCTAAGCCTACTCCAATTCCACCGCCTGGGTTAACCACAGTGTTGCCTCCTCTAACATCTTGCAACTCATCTTCTGTCAATTCCATTGTTTCTGCAAATTGTAAATTTAACATTTTTTACACTCCTTCAATTATTTTCATTTGTAAACCACTTCTGCGACCTAGGATTTGCTTCAAGTGCTTTACAAGGACAGTATAACACGAAAATTAGCTTATTTTAGAAAATCGCATATTTGACATTTTTTCTTGTAGCAATTTCTTATTTGCGATTTTGGTAGATTTGATTATTTCCCTGGTATAATAAAGTTACTACTGACAAGGAGGCTAATAATATGAAAAAAAGAAAAATTCAACTAATACTTCTACTCATTACCGAATGGATTATCGTCTTCCCATTTCTAACTAATTGATAAGCTCTTTGTATTGCTGCAAACGCAATTCAAAAAGGGCTATCAATTGTGGATTTTCTAATACTTGCAGAGATTGGATAAAGTATTCAATCTCTTTTTGATTGCTTCCTTTGGTTTGAAGAAAGACACTCATCTTCTTTAAAAACTGCCACGATACTTTTTCAAAAACATCGTATGGACGAAGCATGCTCTCCAACTCGGCCTCAAAGATTGGAATATAAGAAAATAGCTTACGCTCCATGAGTTCTGATATAATATTCAGAAATCCACTTTTCATATACAGTCTATTATGTACTAACTCTTTAAATTCCTTGGATTTTTCAAGTAACGAGGTTGATAAAAATATCAAATCTTGGTTGCTCAAGAAGGGCATGGTATTGCAAAAGAGATAGAGTTCAAACCAGGTCCAAGACTCAATAGCATAGAGGTAGGTGGTCAAAAATTCGCTATCCTCCTCTGCTAGCGGATAGCTTTTATCTAAGGAATGGATGGCATCTTTGATTACAATAGCATTCAAACGACGATAGGTCTCTGCCATCTGTTCTTGCTTGACCTCCTCTAATAGTTGCTCTAAACCAGCTATATCTTGGTGGGCAAAGCGATCCACAACCTTTCTACCAATTTGCATATGTAGGGATTCTTGATAATTGTTGAGCTTATGACCAAACTCATCAAAATTCATATTGATCCCTTGGATGGCTAGGATCAACTTATCCGCAGATAGCATAGACTGCCCTAGCTCAAACTTTGACAACTGAGAGGCTGTTAGTCCAGCACAAGCCACATCTGACTGCTTGAGCTTTCTAGCCAAGCGCAATTCCTTGTAAAATTCCCCCAATTCCATTCTCTCAATCATCTTGCCACCTCCTATTTTTTATATAGTATATCATTATTTACACTCATTTGTCAAAATATTCTGACATTTAAGAGAGCAAAAAAGCCAGCCTTAAGCTGACTCCTTATTCCATGGTATCAAAAGCAAGACTTGGTTTGGCATTGAGGTCCAAGCTTGCAAAGTTTTCTTTGTTCCACTCGCTGACGCTGGCATAGGCAATCATTCCTGCATTGTCTCCGCAGAGGCGCAGAGGTGGAATGATGACCTTGACATCTGTGATTTCAGTTGCTAGGCGTTCTCTGAGGCCTTTATTGGCTGCCACGCCACCTGCCACAACCAGGGTTTTAACAGGGTATTTTTCCAAGGCCTTCTTGGTTTTTGCCATAAGAATATCCAAGACAGCTGCTTGAAAGGAAGCACACAAATCCTCTGTGGACAAGCTTTCTCCCTTTTGCTCGGCATTGTGGTGAAGATTGATAAAGGCAGATTTCAAACCTGAGAATGAAAACTCCAGATTATCTTCCTTAATCATGGCACGAGGAAAATCATAAATATCCTGTCCCTGATGAGCTAGCTCGTCAATCTCACGACCGGCAGGATAGGTCAAGTCCATGACACGGCCAACCTTATCATAGGCCTCACCAACCGCGTCATCTCGCGTTTCCCCAACAATCTTGTAGTCACCAGCCTCAGAAACATAAACCAACTCTGTGTGTCCACCGCTAACCAAGAGGGCTAACAAGGGAAACTCCAGAGGCTCCACGCTCTGAGCTGCCATGAGGTGACCAGCCATGTGGTTAACGGGAATCAGCGGAAGTCCATGTGCCCAAGCAAAGGCCTTAGCCGCTGACAAACCAACGAGTAAGGCTCCAACCAAGCCAGGTCCATAGGTAACCGCAACAGCTGTCACGTCCTCTTCGGTAATCCCTGCTTCTGCCAGAGCCTCCTCGATACAGGCTGTAACGACCTCGACATGGTGACGACTGGCTACTTCCGGCACTACGCCCCCAAAACGTTTGTGGCTCTCAATTTGACTAGCAATGACATTGGACAAGAGCTCATCGTCGTTTTTCAAGACGGCGACACTGGTCTCATCACAGGATGTCTCAAATGCTAAAATATATCTATCCTTCATCTATTTCTCTCTTCATGATGATGGCGTCCTCGACTGGGTCATGGTAGTAGGCTACTCTCTCCGCGATGACTGCCATCTTTTCTTTCTTGTAAAATGCTTGCGCTCGTTGATTTGACTTTCTGACTTCGAGGAAAATCTCCTTGTCTGTCGGCAATTGAGCAAACAAGGCTGACGCAATTCCCTGACCCTGATAGGCTCCTTTAACAGCGATTTGCAAGACTTCTGCCTCAAAAAGATTCTCCTGAACAGCTAGAAAGCCAATCACTTCTGCCCCATCATAAGCCAGAACATACCAAGTCTGGTCTTGGGACAGATCTGCTTGGATTTGCTCCAGCGTCCAAGGGCTGACTGGGTAAACAGCTATCATAACAGCGTAGATGGCTTGAGCCAAGTCAGGTCGCTGTTGGATTCGTTTGATTTCTATCATAGGCGTTTAATGTAAGACTCGCCAGACTCGGTATGGTTCTTGAGCCAGTTTTCCTCAGCCTCGACACGCTTGAGGTAGTTCGGCACAAAATCATGCAAGGAGTCTGCTTCCTTGTCCCAGGCCCAGAGAGCTAGATTAGCTGCATTTGGCAAGGTTTCTTTGAGATTAGTCCTTGGCAAGTGTTCTTGAATCTGCTCCACAAAGGGGCCAACTTCTCCGACAAAGGTTACTTGACTAGCACCCTTGATTAACTCAATCACTCGCTCAAAGGGCAGGTGTGCTTCTGGCATGACAGGTTTGGCATTTTCATAAAATCCTGCATAAACATTATTGCGACGAGCATCCATCAAAGGGACGAACAAGCCTTCTTGTTGGTAGGGCACCAGAGCCAAGAGGCTAGACATACCAACTAACTCAATGTTCAGGGTATGAGCCAAAGTCTTAGCAGTTGCTACCGCAATTCGCAAACCTGTGTAGCTACCTGGCCCTTCCGCTACCACGATTCTATCCAAATCCTTGGGCGTCCAATCCAAACTTGCCATCAAAAAATCAATGGCAGGCATGAGGGTAATACTGTGATTTTTCTTAATATTAATCGTCGTCTCGGCAAGAACCTGCTTGTCCTCTAAAATAGCGAGAGAAAGAGCCTTGCTGGACGTATCAAAAGCTAATACTTTCATAACATATTCCTATCTTTTGGTCTGCTTACTATTATACTACAAAAGCTGGCACATGGGAATTTTCTTCAAGCCCCAAACAAAAATGCCCCAGCATGAGCAGGGCATCTAAGCATTTAATCCAAAGTAAAATACAAACCAAACGACATAGGTTACGAGGAGGAGAAAAATCGAGTAGAGAGTCACAAAGGTAATTTTCCACAAGAACTTGGTTTGTCGTCGTTCCAGTTTGGCAAATAGAAGATTCCCCGCATAAACGCAAGCAACAAAAACAATAAAAGCTACCAAGCGAGCTCCGATAGCAAAAGCAAATAAGTTATACATAGGGCAACCTCCTTGACTTAAAAACTATATGGAATTATGACAAGCAATAAATTCCACTCCCGTTATCAATATAACACATTTTCTTTATTTTTGCAAGCGCTTACTAAAGAAGCCGACCTATGACTTTCTCGTTTCCGTCTTTTACTAATTTTTCATTTTGTGGTATAATTGAAATAATTGTAACGAATCAAGGTCAATCTAGACAAAAAATGAAATGAAATCAAGCAATTCTCTGCTAAAAGTTTGGAATAAGCTGACCTGTAAATAGAAAGGAACTATATGATTTACAAAGTTTTTTATCAAGAAACAAAAGAACGTAGCCCACGTCGTGAAACTACACGCGCACTTTACCTAGACATCGATGCTAGCTCAGAACTTGAGGGCCGTATCGCTGCTCGTCAACTTGTCGAAGAAAATCGCCCAGAGTACAATATCGAGTATATCGAACTCTTGTCTGACAAATTGCTAGATTACGAAAAAGAAACTGGCGCCTTCGAAATTACGGAGTTCTAATATGGCCTATACTCTTAAACCTGAAGAAGTCGGCGTTTTTGCCATCGGTGGTCTGGGAGAAATCGGGAAAAATACATACGGGATTGAATACCAAGATGAGATTATCATCGTCGATGCTGGGATTAAATTCCCAGAAGATGACTTGCTTGGTATCGACTATGTTATTCCTGACTACTCATACATCGTGGACAATATCGACCGCGTCAAGGCTGTTTTGATTACACACGGACACGAGGACCACATCGGTGGGATTCCATTCCTGCTCAAGCAAGCAAATGTCCCTATCTATGCTGGACCACTTGCCTTGGCTTTGATCCGTGGGAAACTCGAAGAACACGGCCTCTTGCGCAACGCCAAACTTTACGAAATCAATCACAACACTGAGTTGACCTTTAAAAATCTCAAGGCAACTTTCTTTAGAACGACTCACTCTATTCCAGAGCCTTTGGGGATTGTCATTCATACTCCTCAAGGGAAAATTGTCTGTACGGGTGACTTCAAGTTTGACTTAACACCAGTTGGTGAACCAGCAGATTTGCACCGTATGGCTGCGCTTGGTGAAGAAGGTGTGCTTTGTCTTCTGTCTGACTCAACAAATGCGGAAGTGCCAACCTTTACCAACTCTGAAAAAGTCGTTGGCCAGTCCATCATGAAGATTATCCAAGGCATCGAAGGACGTATCATCTTTGCATCCTTTGCCTCAAATATCTTCCGTCTCCAACAAGCAACAGAAGCTGCTGTTAAGACTGGACGTAAGATTGCGGTCTTTGGTCGTTCTATGGAAAAGGCCATTGTCAACGGAATCGAGCTTGGCTACATCAAAGCTCCTAAGGGAACCTTTATCGAGCCAAATGAAATCAAAGACTACCCTGCAGGCGAGATTCTCATCCTCTGTACAGGTAGTCAGGGTGAACCTATGGCGGCCCTCTCTCGTATCGCCAACGGAACCCACCGTCAGGTACAACTCCAACCCGGCGATACTGTCATCTTCTCTTCTAGCCCAATCCCTGGAAACACTACTAGCGTCAACAAGTTGATTAACATCATTTCTGAAGCTGGTGTCGAAGTTATCCACGGTAAAGTGAACAATATCCATACATCTGGACACGGTGGTCAGCAAGAGCAAAAACTCATGCTCCGCTTGATTAAACCAAAATACTTCATGCCTGTCCACGGTGAATACCGCATGCAAAAAGTCCACGCTGGACTAGCGGTGGATACTGGTGTTGAGAAGGACAATATCTTTATCATGAGCAATGGTGATGTGCTTGCCCTTACTGCTGACTCAGCTCGTATCGCAGGTCATTTCAACGCCCAAGATATCTATGTAGATGGAAATCGTATCGGTGAAATCGGTGCCGCTGTCCTCAAAGATCGTCGTGATCTATCTGAAGACGGTGTCGTTCTGGCAGTCGCAACTGTTGACTTCAAGTCGCAGATGATTCTGTCTGGTCCAGATATCCTCAGCCGAGGCTTTGTCTACATGAGAGAATCTGGCGACTTGATTCGCCAAAGCCAACGCATCCTCTTCAATGCAATTCGTATCGCACTGAAAAATAAGGACGCTAGCGTGCAATCTGTCAATGGCGCCATTGTCAACGCCATTCGCCCCTTCCTTTATGAAAATACAGAACGTGAACCAATCATTATCCCGATGATCCTCACACCAGATGAAGAATAAGTCAACAAAACAGCCCCGTCTTCGGAGCTGTTTTTCTCTATGTTTTATTTTGAGGTTAAAACTCAATAAAAATCGAAATCAGACTAGAAGGCTAGGCGAAAGCATAACTTGAGTTAGGTGAGCCGAAGCCGACGACGTATCATTTTGATTTTTGAAGAGTTTTAGAAATACTACGATTTTTACCTTCAAGATACACCATCAAAATAGAAATATCTGCTGGGTTTACTCCCGAAATACGGCTGGCTTGGCCGATGGTTTCTGGATTGATAAGTTTGAACTTCTGACGAGCTTCGGTTGCGATAGAATCAATGTCGTCCCAGTCGATATTGGCTGGAATGCGTTTTTCTTCCATGCGTTTCATCTTGGCTACTTGATCCATGGCTTTGGAGATGTAGCCTTCGTACTTGATTTCTGTTTCAATCAATTCGATAATCTTGTCATCCAAGTCCTCTGCAGCTGGTCCGATGAAGGCCACCACATCTTGGTAAGAAACTTCTGGACGGCGAAGGAATTCTTTGGCTGTCACCGCATCTGTCAACGGCTTGAAGCCCATCTCCTCAACCTTGGCATTGGTTCCCTTGACTGGCTTGAGTTTGATGCTGTCTAGGCGTTTCATCTCATTTTCAAATTGATTTTTCTTGATTTCAAAGCGAGCCCAGCGTTCATCATCCACAAGACCAATCTCGCGTCCCATCTCTGTCAAACGCATATCGGCATTGTCATGTCGGAGAATGAGGCGATATTCAGCACGACTGGTCAAGAGACGATAGGGTTCAATGGTTCCCTTGGTCACCAAGTCATCAATCATCACCCCGATATAACCGTCACTGCGCTTCAAAATCAATTCAGGCTTGCCTTGGATTTTCAGAGCCGCATTGATACCCGCGATAATCCCTTGGCCAGCAGCCTCTTCGTAACCTGACGTTCCATTTGTCTGACCAGCAGTGAAAAGTCCTGAGATTTTCTTGGTTTCCAAAGTCGCACGCAACTGGTGAGGCAAGACCATGTCGTACTCAATTGCATAACCAGTTCGCATCATCTCAGCATTTTCCAAACCTTTGATAGAATGAACCAAGTCACGTTGGACATCCTCAGGCAGACTGGTTGAAAGACCTTGGACATAGACTTCCTCTGTATTGCGCCCTTCTGGCTCAAGGAAGAGTTGATGGCGTTCCTTGTCCGCAAAGCGCACAATCTTGTCCTCAATCGACGGACAGTAACGAGGGCCCACTCCCTTGACCACACCTGTAAACATAGGCGCACGGTGGAGGTTGTTTTGGATAATCTCATGACTGGTACCATTGGTATAAGTCAACCAGCATGGCACTTGATCCTTGACATAGTCTTCATCACGTGAGGTATATGAGAAGTGATTAGGCGCTTCGTCTCCTGGCTGAATCTCTGTCACATCGTAATTGATAGAAGAAGCCTTGACACGTGGAGGGGTTCCTGTCTTGAAACGACCAATTTCGAGTCCCAATTCCTTAAGGTTATCAGCAAGGTTAATCGAAGCTAGACTGTGGTTTGGCCCTGATGAGTACTTGAGGTCTCCGATGATGATTTCCCCACGGAGAGCAGTCCCTGTGGTCACGATAACAGCCTTAGCAGCATACTCTTGATGGGTCGCTGTACGAACACCGACAACCTTGCCATCTTCCACCAAAATCTCATCAATCATGGTTTGACGAAGGGTCAAATTCTCTTGATTTTCAACTGTCTTGCGCATTTCCTTAGAGTAAAGCTCTTTGTCAGCTTGCGCACGAAGGGCACGGACAGCTGGCCCCTTCCCTGTGTTGAGCATCTTCATCTGGATGTAAGTCTTGTCAATGGTTTTGGCCATCTCGCCACCGAGGGCATCAACTTCACGCACAACAATTCCCTTGGCAGAACCACCGATAGAGGGGTTACAAGGCATGAAAGCCAGCATTTCAATGTTGATAGTCGCAAGTAAGACCTTACAGCCCATACGGCTAGCTGCTAGGGATGCTTCTACCCCAGCGTGTCCCGCACCAATTACAATAATATCGTATTCTTCAGTAAAATTATATGTCATGTTTCTCTCCTATTCCTCAAGATGGATGTGTCTTAGTTGGCCGTCCCAATCTGGCAGGGCTGTTTTTAAAAAGGCCGGAACTAGATTGATACTCTCAAGCTTGTCTATGTCAATCCATTCGCAGGGTTGCGTTTTCTCATCTTCCTGCATGGTCAATGGGGCATCCTCCAGTAAGTCCACCAGATAATGAAATTCGATATTGTGATAGGAAACACCGTCCTGTTCAAAACGATTTTCAACTACAAAAGCTAGTTGCCCAGCTTGAGCTTTGACACCCAGTTCTTCCCTCACTTCACGGACTACCGCGTCTTCCGTTCTTTCATTGACTTGAATCGCACCGCCGATAGTGTAATACTTGCCCTTATCTTTGGTGACTAGAATCTTGCAATTTTGGACAATCAAGGCTGTCGCCCGAACTCCAAAAATTGTATTTCCTACTTTTGTCCGAAAGTCTTGCTGAGTCATTCTTATCCTTTCCCTTAAACGACACAAAAACAGTCAAAACTCCAAAGAAGTGCAGGACAAAAAAGCCTGCAACATCCATGAGCTTTGACCATCATTTCTATTGCTTTTATTATTGTAGCAAATTGAGAAAATTTGTCAATCTAAATGTACTGACAAACTTGTCCGTCACGGTAAGCATTGTCAATCAAACCACCACCTAGACACTCTTCGCCATCGTAAAAGACAACTGCCTGTCCTGGTGTAATCGCGCGTTGCGGTTCTGCAAAGATAACCTCTGCCTTATCTCCTTTGACATGGACGGTCACCTTAGAATCAGGCTGACGGTAGCGGAATTTTGCTGTGCATTCTAGCGTAAATTCCTCTGGCATCTCACGAGTAAAGTGGACTTGGCTAGCCTCTAGGCTGGTTGACATGAGCGAATCATGGTAGAAACCTTGTCCGACATAGAGAATATTCTTGCTTAGGTCTTTTCCGACAACGAACCAAGGTGCATTGTCACCACCGTGTTGTCCACCAATACCGAGACCACCACGCTGACCAATCGTATAGTACATAAGCCCAGCATGCTCGCCCATATCGCGACCATCCACAGTCATCATGCGACCAGGCTGAGCTGGCAGGTAGTTGCTGAGGAAGTTTTTAAAGTTCTTTTCTCCGATAAAGCAAATCCCTGTCGAGTCTTTCTTCTTAGCAGTCGCAAGGCCTGCTTCTTCTGCTAGTCTGCGAACTTCAGGTTTTTCCAAATGTCCTAGTGGGAACATTGTTTTTTGAAGTTGTTCTTGCGAAAGCTGGCTGAGGAAATAGGTCTGATCCTTGCCATTGTCCACACCACGAAGCATGTGAACTGTACCATCCTCATCACGCGCCACTCGGGCATAGTGCCCAGTCGCAACATAATCTGCCCCCAAGGTCATGGCATAGTCCAAAAAGGCCTTAAACTTGATTTCCTTGTTACACATAACATCTGGATTTGGCGTGCGCCCTGCACGGTATTCCGCTAGGAAATACTCAAAGACGCGGTCCCAATACTCTTTTTCAAAATTGACAGAGTAGTAAGGAATACCAATCTGGTCTGCCACCGCAGCCACATCCTTGTAATCTTCGGTCGCCGTACAGACGCCGTTTTCATCTGTGTCATCCCAGTTTTTCATGAAGATACCGATCACATCGTAGCCCTGCTCCTTTAGCAAAAGAGCCGTCACCGACGAATCAACACCACCACTCATCCCCACGACAACACGTGTTTTAGAGTTATCACTCATGGTAAGTCTCCCATCTATTCGTTTATTCACGATTGAAGGTCGTGTGTGCTTCACGATTGAAGGTCGCTTGAGCAGTATTCATTATAACACGCTTGGTTGGAGAAGACAAGGAAGAGGCTGATAATCTATCAACCTCTTATCAATCTATCACTTTCTAGCTTCATTCGCTTTCTTAGCAACTGCAATCTGGTATTTCACTTGGTCAAATCCTGTACCTCCCAAAGAATTTCGTCTTAGAACAGCAGTTTTAGGTTGCAAGTAGACATAAATATCCTCGGCAATGAGGGAATGATAGGTTTGTAATTCCTCCAAAGTCCAATCTTGAATATTTTTAGCAGACTTGATAGAGTCTAGCACTAATCTTCCTACAACCTCATGAGCTTCTCTAAATGGCAAACCTTTCCCTGCCAAATAATCTGCCAACTCAGTTGCATTTGAAAAGTCCTTCTCTGTAGATTCTTGCATTTTTTCCTTGTTTACCTGCAAGCTAGATAACATACCTGCCAATACATCGAGGGAATTTAAAATCGTTTCGACCGTATCAAACATTCCTTCCTTATCCTCTTGCAAATCCTTATTATAAGCTAAGGGCAATGACTTCATGACTGTCAACAGTCCAAACAGATTCCCATAAACTCTACCAGTCTTTCCTCGAATCAACTCAGCCATATCTGGATTTTTCTTTTGGGGCATAATAGAGGAACCTGTTGTAAACGTATCTGACAAGGTAATGAATTGGTACTCAAAGCTACACCAATTGATCATTTCTTCACAAAAACGGCTCATATGCATCATGAGTATGCTGGCATTAGACAGAAATTCTAAGATAAAATCGCGGTCACTAACAGCATCCAAAGAATTTGTATAAGGTTGCTTAAACTCCAGCAAATCGCTAGACAATTGGCGATCAATGGGGAAAGTCGTTCCTGCCAAAGCTGCCGCACCTAAAGGGCATAGGTCTGTATGCTTCTGGTTAAATTCAAAACGTTCACTGTCTCTTTGAAACATATTGTAGTAAGTCATCAAGTGGTGGGCAAAACTAATAGGTTGGGCATGTTGCAGATGGGTATAGCCCGGCATGATCGTCTCCACATGATTTTCCGCCAAGTCTAATAAAACACCTTTGAGATGAGCCAGTTTATCTAGGACATGGCCTAGTTGTTCCTTGAGATACAAGTGCATATCTGTCGCAACTTGGTCATTTCGAGAACGAGCCGTATGTAGTTTCCCTGCAAGGGGACCAATTTTTTCTGTCAGCAACACTTCCATATTCATATGAATATCTTCGTTTTCGATATCAAAGTCAAGTTGGCCTGCCTCTAGCTCTTCTAAAAGCTCTTTCAACCCTTCTTGAATCTTTTCTGACTCCTTCAAACTCAAAATACCCGTCTGACCCAACATCTGAACGTGGGCTAAAGAACCAATCACATCAAATTTAGCTAATTTCTGGTCAAAAGATATACTCGCACCAAAGCGCTCTACCCAGTCTTCGACAGTACCTTCAAAGCGACCACCCCATAATTTTGTATTCTTAGCCATATCACATCCACCTCTCTAGTCAATCGTCCTATTTTGCGCTTTTTTGAACCTCAGAATGAACCTTGGTTGGAAGTCCCCACAACTTAATAAAGCCAACAGCTGCATCTTGGTCAAAGGTATCTGCACTAGTATACGTCGCCAAATTTTCATCGTAAAGTGAATTTGGCGATTTCCGAGCTACGACCTGAGCACTTCCCTTATAGAGTTTGACTTTTGCAGTCCCGTTGACAACTTTTTGAGTCTCTTTAATATAAGCAATCAAGGCTTGTGTAGCCGGACTAAACCACAAAGCATTATAAATGAGATTTGATAATTCATTTTCTATGATTGGTTTAAAATGAGCCACTTCTCTCACAAGAGTCAAATCCTCAATTTCCTTATGAGCTGTCAGCAGAGTCACTGCCCCTGGGCATTCATAGATTTCTCTTGATTTAATCCCAACCAAACGATTTTCCACGTGATCAATCCGTCCGACCCCATGTTTCCCAGCTATTTCATTGAGTTTTTGAATCAAATCTGCCAATTTTAACCCTTCTCCATTGAGGGAAACAGGGACACCTTCACTAAACTCAATCTCAATGTATTCTGGCATATCTGGAGCTTGCTCTGGAGAAGTTGTGATGCCAAAGGCTTCTTCTGGAGCCTGATTCCATGGATTTTCCAAAATACCACATTCATTGGCACGTCCCCAAAGATTTTGGTCAACAGAGTAGGGATTGTCAAGGTCAGCAGGAACAGGCACCCCATTTTCCTTGGCATAATGAATTTCTTCCTCCCGAGACCATTTCCATTCACGAACTGGCGCAATCACTTTTAAATTGGGATCCAAGGCTGCAATCGATACTTCAAAACGTACTTGGTCATTCCCCTTACCTGTACAACCATGAGCAATTGTAGTCGCTCCTGTCTGATGCGCTATTTCAACCAATTTTTTAGAAATAAGAGGGCGGCTCAAGGCAGATACCAAGGGGTACTTTTGTTCATAATAGGCATGTGACTGAAGAGCCACTAGCACATAATCTGTAGCAAATTCGTCCTTAACATCAATGACATAAGATTCTACTGCCCCAACCTTGAGAGCCTTATCATGAATGAAATCTAAGTCTTTCCCTTCACCCACATCCATACAAACTGCAACAACATCATAGTCTTTCTTTAACCAGGTAATAGCAACTGATGTGTCTAAACCGCCAGAATAGGCCAAAATTACTTTTTCTTTACTCATGTTCTTTTCCTTCTTTCTATTTTTCAATGGACGCTTTAAAGGCATCCTCAATGAGTTTGTCTAATTCCCCAGACTCCTTCAACTTTTGAATGGTTTTATCAACTGCCTCTTTTAATTCCTTGCTATCTTTTTTCATGGCGACCGCGTAGGAATCATCTTGCTCTTTTTCAAAATCGAGGTCTGCGATTGCTAAATCAGGATTATTTTCCACAAATCCCTTGGCAACTGGTTCTTCAAAAATAACGGCATCCACTTGTCCTGATTTTAAATCTGTAATTAAATTCCCATTTTTAGGCAGAGATACGAGGGATGAATTTTGTAGCAAATCTTTCGCCATCGTTTCTTGAATCGAACCTTTCTGCGCTCCGACCTTTTTCTGCGCTAAGTCGTTGACAGACTGATAAGTAGCTAAATCAGATTTTTTGACAATGAGCTTATTTTTTGAAGTATAGTAGGGAGTTGAAAAATCGAACACCTTGCTCCGTTCATCTGTCTTAGAAACACCAGATATGGCAAGGTCAGCTTTTCCTGATTGAACACTAGCCAGTACATTGTCAAAACTCATGGGAGATAGTTCCAATTCGACACCTAGTTCTGTTGCGATAGCCTTGGCTAATTCGATATCTGAACCCACAATCTGATTTTTCCCATCAACCACTTTTTGATATTCAAATGGAGCAAAATCTGGATTGAGGGCTACAACCAATTTTCCTTTGGACTTGATAGCTTCAATTCCAGCCGATTGATTGTTACTACAAGCAAATAGTAGGGGGAGCATCACTAAACCAAACATCGTCATCAACACCTTCTTCATCTTATTCATAACAAAGCCTCCTTTATGTTTATTCTTTTTGGTTGTATAAATAATACTCCTATACTCATCGTTTGTCAAGCCTAAATTGAAAAAATTTTCAATTTGAAACAAAAAAACCTAGAAATACTACATAAAAATGTCATTCCTAGGCGTATTTATGCTATTTCTCTCTGGAAAACATGAGTATTCAGTCAGTCAAAAGAAGTCGAACGAACTCATTTCCCCTCGCCCAATTCAATGATACGATGACATTGTTGGGCTACATAAGCATCGTGGGTCACAATAATAACTGTTTTCCCCTCGCGATTCATCTCTAAGAGAAACTTCAAGACCAAATCTCTATTTTCAGGATCCAGAGAACCTGTTGGTTCATCGGCTAAAATCAGCTGGCTGGGTTTTAAGATGGCTCTAGCAACTGCAATTCGTTGTTGTTCGCCACCAGACAACTCGGAGACCTTTTGATGCAACGTAGCTGACAAACCTACTCTCTCTAAAATCTCTTCCACCTTTTTGAGCTTGTCTTTCTTGGACAATTTCACATATTTCAGCGCCAGCATGAGATTGTACTCGACCGTTTCATCATCAATCAGGGCAAAATTTTGAAACAGATAAGAGATATGTTCACGGATTATTGTTTGTGACTTGGCAGAATTAACCGCTAGATTTGTCTGACCAAAAATCTCATACCGTCCGCTGTAATCACCATCTATCAAACCTAATAAATTTAACAAGGTCGACTTACCACTACCACTCTTGCCAACAATGGCTACCAAATCCCCCTGATCAATCCTGAGAGATAAGTTATCCAAAATCACTTTTCCTCCAATGGTTTTGGTAATATTTTTCAACTCAATCATAAGATGCCCCCTTTCAATAACTCTACTAAACTTCTTTTCTCCATCCTAGAAGCCAAGGCTAGCACAAATAGTATATCCAAACATGTAAAACCTGCAAACAGTAGAAGTGGCAGGAGCGCATGGGCAAAGAAAATCAAGACTAGAAGAGGCAGACTATAGCCCAGCAAGAGCAGAACTAGAAGAGGGCGATAGCGATCGACCAGTTTCCACCCCATAAACTTCTTGGTAATGATATCCCTGCGCTTCAACAAGAAAGTGGTAACGAGTAAAAAGTAGGAGACAATCATACTGAGAAGAGCAAATAAGGCAAACAGAACGTTAAAATTACGAACAGAATCCCGATAGGTATCAACCATCCCCTCTTGAATTGCTTGAATCGATGAAAATTTTAAATAATTCCCATCTGATAATTTCTCAACTAACTCCGTAATCACTTTTTGATTTTGTTCTGTATTTTCAACTTTCATCGGATTGTTTAAACCTGTCGTTGACAAGCGAGTCTTTTCTTCCCACATCATGTCTTGATCATTTACCAGACTAATGATTGGATTGTGGAGATTTTCCTTTCGCTCATTATTATAAGGGAAGAAGGACCAATCTCCTTCATAATAGGCAATCTCGACATCCATCTCCTCTATCGTTCGTTTTTGCTGCTCTTCATACTTCATCGAATGAAAGGCAATTAACTTCCCCAAGAGCTGATTTTTATCTTCTTCACCTTTCGTACTTGCTGGCATCAAAATAACTTTTTTAATACCGGTATCTGGTAGCTTGAATCCCTTGCTCTTTAGAAAATTGCGATTGGCATAGTAAACATCCACCGTATCTGTTAACTGATATTGCTGAATCTGTTCTGATTGGACAAAATTTTTTACAGGAAGACTGCTACTCTGCACATAGCCCGCCTGCGTTTTTTCTACCAAATCCTGATAAAATCGATAGAAATAATCTGTAGATTTCCCTGACCCTGCTAGCTCTTCTTGCCACAGGTTATCATTGAGTTTGAAGGTTTCTAAGGTCAGGTAATTACCTTGGCTTACCCACTGTTGCTGATAAGCAAGTTCTTTGTTTTCTTGTTCTAGACTTCTACCTACCCCAATCAGTAAGGCCGTCAGTAAAATAGTTGTCCCTATTTTCATCACATAATTGAAGATGAGACCAAGTTTGACAGATGAAAAACCTTTCAACATGGAGCTGACTGTCATTTTCTGAATCATCAGGTAGGTCAGCCAACTGATGAACAAATACAACTGTAAAAGCAGAAATTGGGATAAGAGTAAACTTGGGAACAGAAGTTTTGGTCTGTAGTCCAGCACTAAAAATAGTCCCAAGTCAATGATAAGACTTCCACCCAAGAGAAGATAAAAATTAGTCTTTACAAAACCAGCTAAAATCGCTCTACTTTGGAAACCAAGTAACTTTTGAACCCCCACTCGTTTCATCTCCATCATCGGCTGATAAACTGTCATTAAAATCACAAGCAAGATTGCCAAGATAAAGATAATGATAGATAGTAACAACTCTTGATTTAGCACTCCAACCTGACTTCGGTAAGTGGGTTCTAATAAAATCGTCTTATCTATCTGGAAAAAATCACTCCACTTTTGTAGAATGGTATCGCGATCTATCTCTTTGCTGGAGGTAATCATGTAGCGCCCATTTACAGTATGGGATTTATCCTCAATATAGGATTGGAAGGTCTGGAGTCGAATGAGTTTCACCTTTAAAAAGGTGGGAATGGTTCCTAGATTATTGGGAAGATCCTGATTGCTGTAGACCCCCTTCTCATTCTTTGAAAAATCAAGAGAAGTCAGACCGAACTCCTGATAGGGGAAGGTTTCCTTATTAAAAACACCAGCCTTGACGGCTTCATCGCCATTATCTACTTTGATAATAGAGACCTTGTCTTGATTTGCAACCTCTTCAAAAAATTGGAGAATCGTTTCTGTCGGTTTAGTGACATCTTTCAAGTACAAGTCAAATGAATAGGTTGTCTTGCCCATCTCCTGAATCCGCACTATTTCACGTGTAACATTTACATTCAGGACAAAAAACGTAGTACACAGCAAGAGCAGGAGCATACAAAGATGACTGATTTTTTTCATAGAGATACCTCCCGTGAAGAGACGAAACTGGGAAAAACTAACTTTCCAATAAAGCCACACAGTGATTCTCTCAGCTTAATTGTGTTCAAGGCTGAAAACACTGTGTGGTTTTTGAATGTTTAGAGGTTAGTTTTTTGAGCAATCGTCTATCAAAATGTCCGTTTATCTGTCAATAATCCGAGAAAATCTTGTCGTTTCAAGTCGGAGAAGTGTTTGGTAGAAAGACTTCCTTTTTGAAGTCCATCATCTCTAACCTGCAAATAATAGCTATGTTGGCTTGTTTTAATTGTCAAAAAATCGCCAAATATAAAAACTCTTTTCCAGTTACGAATCTCAAATTCTTTCATCTCTGATTTTGGAATGCGGATAAGTCCTTGCCGCAAATCACGATGATGCTCACTTGTGAAAGTCATCCCATTCCCAAGATTTCTTATCAGTAGTTCATCTGGAGTTACCATCACCAACGCTATTTTAGTTAAGAAAATTTCAACTGTTGGTGGTAAAATCGCCAAATTAAACCAGGGATGTAGGTAACGATAAGCTAAGAAATAGTGAGGCTCCTCACCCAATCCTAGTTGTTTATATAATGTCTTAACCTCACTGTCTAATCTCGCTTCAAAAGACATATCCGAATGCTCTTCTTCCTTCCTCTGATTAAAATAACGCATCCAGACTAGAAAACCTATAAAGACTATAATAAATATTCCTGATAAGAGATATTTTACATTGTAGTTCATCACTTAACCTCCTGATTAACTTTTCCGCCTAAAACAGAGGCCTATCTATTTTGAAAATAGTTCCATAACAACTTTAAATAAAACTGGTGACATTGTATCAAGCTAGAATTCTTTCTTTTCTAGCTGCATCATAATTCTTTGCTGAATACAAAGTTAAGGGTATTGTATTTGTTAACGCTTACACAATCCCTATTTTACCTATATTATAAATCAACATATATAACCTGTCAAGTAATTAAAGAAAAATATTAAATATTTTCAAGTAGTTTCAGTCTTGAATACAATCAAGTTGAAAGGAATACCGTGTGGTTTTTGAATTTTTGAAGTTTCATAGGTCAGTTTGTTGGATAATGTTATAAGAAAATTCATGCTCATCAATAGAAGGCTTAATTCCCCTACAATTATCTGTTTACCTCTGTTATACATTCTAATTTTCTTTAGTCAGCGCAACATCTTTTTATTTTTTGCTAGATTTTGAGACGGTAAATAATACTAAATGAAACTAAAATGAATACTCCTTGCTTTTCTTGAGAGTGAAAAAATACAATAAAAT
Source organism: Streptococcus mitis (assembly GCA_001914195.1). Classification (GTDB taxonomy): domain Bacteria; phylum Bacillota; class Bacilli; order Lactobacillales; family Streptococcaceae; genus Streptococcus; species Streptococcus mitis_F. Next base: position 27,453 of record MKYF01000040.1, read on the forward strand.
GATTGTAGTGATTACCACAAGATACTGACTAATAGACATCGTATTTGAAGCCACAAATACAGGTAAGGAATAAAAAGGAAGAAGTTCAATTGCTTTGATAAACAAATCATTACTAGTATTCATCATAATCGTATTTAAAATATTAGGGATAAAGAGTAGTAAAGCTACTAAAATACCAAATACCAAGCCACTTTTCAATTTGTATAAATAGAAAATGTAAGATAATAGAAAATAAAATAGGACTAACAAAATTGTATTGACTACAATGGCTACTATAAAATCTAATCCTAAATCACCTGGAACACCCAATTTACTTACGATGACTAGTAGCACAATGCCATTCAAAGCATAAATAATGGAAACTGAGATGGCATATAGAAAATTAGACAAGACGTAAATCATCCGATTCTTCTGTTGATTATAAAACAAACTTATCGTATTGTGGGAAAAATCTCTACTAATGACTCGATTAGCATGTATAACAGCCATTAACATACCGAGCATAGCATAAAAGTTTGAAATATGCTTAATACCAAGCGATGTCCCTTGAGTCTTTAGAATAAAGAATGTAACCAATATCGGCGGTATAAACGAGATAATCAAACCGAGATATATTACGCCTGATGAATATAAATCTCTTATATTTTCCTTAAGAAAATTCAATTTATTTAATTTCATGATTATAACCTTCCTTTATTTTGAACGATTTAGATAAATATCTTTAAGCGTCTCTTTTTTAGTTTCAAAATCAACTACTTTAATAGAGTTTTCGTTAAAAAATTTAAAAAGCTCACTACTTTGAATATTCCCAGACATAGTAATTCTCAGTCCCTCTTCCTGAACAATATCCCCAAATTCTTGTTTGGTAATGAAAATGTCTCTATCTGTAGCTGATGAAAAAGCTATCTCAAACAAGCAATTATGACTATCTTTTCCTACTTTTTGAAATGTCAACAGCCCGTTCTCCAAGAAAAGAACCCTTTCACAAATTTCTTCAATATCTTCTAATTTATGACTCGATATTAAAATTCCCACATTTTCATGTAAAGCTAAATTGTTTAGAACCGCTAAAACTATTTGTGATGATTCAATATCTAAACCATTAGTCGGTTCATCTAAAATCAATATATCAGGTTCCGTAACAAGAGTTAGAAGCAAAGCTAATTTTTGTTTTGTACCCAAAGAATAGGTCTTTACTTTTTTATTAATAGACTGACTCAAATCTAACTCTTGGATCAAACTTCCAAATCTTTCTTGATTGTAGTCAACACCATATAAATTTGACAAATATTTTAAATTCTCAAAACCTGTTTTAGATAAAAATAATTTTGGTTCTTCGATTAAATACCCAACATTATCACTACTTATAATATTCCCTGAAGTCGGTTGATTATTCTGAACAAGAATTTTCATCAACGTACTCTTACCAACTCCATTTCTCCCTACTAGACCAACAATTTCACCCTTGTTAAGTGCAAAATTTATATCTTTGAGAATGATTGAATGACCATAATGCTTACTTACATTTATAACTTCCATTTTTTATTCCTCCATTAATATCTTTTAGAATTAAATAACTTGTCCTGATATAATATAGTATACCTCTTCTTTACTCTATTTTAAAATTAGTTAACTTTTTTCACACATTATTTTAGCTTTCTTTTTTACTTTTTATATTACTATGATACAATATTTTTAATAGGATTTTATTATTTGTTAACTTTTTTCACAAAAAGGAGAAAGCCCATGCGTTATGATTTCGGAAAAGTCTATAAAGAAATACGTGAGTCAAAAGGATTGACCCAAGAAGAGGTCTGTGGGGAGGTTCTCTCAAGAACCAGCTTATCAAAAATTGAAAGTGGTAAAGTAACTCCCAAATATGAAAATATGGAGTTTCTTCTCCGGCAAATCAATATGAGTTTTGAAGAGTTTGACTATATCTGCCACCTCTATCAACCGAGCCAACGAACAGAAATCATGCAAACCTATCTCAATATGAGCTCAACCCTAGGGACTAGTGAACTCGAAAAACTATTTCAAAAATGCCAAGACTATCTCAAAACCCGCCACGACCTACCTATAGAAGAAATCAGGGATATGCTTGAAGTTGTCATTCATATCCGTCAACATGGTACAGAGCAACTGTCAGACCAAGTGAAACAGATTGTCAAAAAACTTTGGGAAAAAATTGAAAAACAAGATACATGGTATGAAAATGACCTAAAAATCCTCAATACCATCCTTTTCAGCTTTCCTATTGAACACCTCCATCTCATCACTGGAAAAATCTTGCAACGCTTGGAAGTCTATAAAAACTACCAACATTTATATGACTTACGAATGGCAATCCTACTCAATCTGTCCACCATTTACTTATACCATCAAGACAAAAACATGTGTCAACAAATCTGCTATACTTTACTAGAGGACGCTAAGAACAAGAAAAGCTACGATAGGCTTGCTATCTGCTATGTCCGTATCGGCATTTGTGCTAATGATGCTCAGTTAATAGAGAATGGACTCTCCTTAGCTAAACTAGTAGAAGATGAACACTTACTAACAGAGCTAGAGCGTGAAGTTAACATCTTTGTAAACTAAAAAGAAAGCCATTGAGACTTCCTTTTCTATATTTTCTTAATACCAGCCGTTGTTAAGCCAGAAGTTTTTCGCAGCTGTCCATGAACCGTAACGTCCTGCAACATAAGCATCTGCTACACGTTCTTGGTTTTCAGCTGAGTAGTCACCGTTCAAGTATGAATCTGTCAATTGGTAGCGTCCGATGTAACGTCCGTTTGTAGCTGTATAGCTACCGCCTGATTCTTTTTGAGCAATCCATTCTTTAGCTTCTGCTTCAGATCCGCTTACAGTTGAAGCAACAGTTTCTTCTGCTACTGTTTCGCTTGCTACTGGAGCTTCTTCCACTACTTCTGTAGTTTCTACTACTGGAGCTGAAACAGCTTCATCTTGGGCAGCTGGTGCTTCGTAAGTCGTTGAAGCTGATGCTACTGGCGCTGCTGGACCGTCGATAACCAACTCTTGACCAACATAAATCATATGGATGTTGTCAATGTGGTTGTTTTCTGCCAATTTCTCAACTGTTGTGTTGTGAGTTTCAGCGATTTCTGAAAGCGTATCACCTTCTTTAACAGTGTAAGTTGATGATTCTTGAGCAGATACAAATGATGGAGCAAATACTGCAAACAAGGCAGCTACTCCTGCAAGAGTTGTTTTAATCTTTTTAGTTGTTGATTTCATATTTGAAAATTCTCCTTCTTTCTATAGTTCTATGATACCTTTTAAATATTACCGTTTCTTGACACTTTTATGTAGAAATATTACAAAATTATTTTTTATTTCCCTAAATAATGTGTTTTTTGTCATAAAAGATACTATTTTTATGCTATTTGAGGTATTAGAAAGGTTTTCATCCGCAATTAAAGCCAAGACCTTTATTCTTTGATATAATAGAGATAAGAATTTTTATAAGGGGAAACTGATGAAATCACTTCGTTTTCAATCTGTCTTTGATATCATCGGACCAGTTATGATTGGCCCATCTAGTAGCCATACTGCTGGTGCTGTTCGTATTGGGAAGATTGTCTCTTCCATTTTTGATGATACTCCGACAGAAGTCGAATTCCAACTATTTAACTCATTTGCCAAGACCTATCGTGGTCACGGGACAGACCTAGCCCTTGTTGCAGGTATTTTAGGCATGGATACAGATGATCCTGAAATTCCAAACAGCCTGGAAATTGCCCACAAGCGTGGCATCAAGATTGTCTGGACCATTCAGAAAGACAGCAATGCTCCTCATCCAAACACCACTAAAATTACCGTCAAAAATGCTCACAAGACCATCAGCGTAACTGGTATTTCTATCGGTGGAGGAAATATTCAGGTAACCGAACTCAATGGCTTTGCCGTCTCTCTCAATATGAATACACCGACTATCATCATTGTTCATCAAGATATTCCAGGTATGATTGCCCTCGTAACAGAGGCTCTTTCCCGCTATGATATCAATATCGCCCAGATGAATGTTACTCGTGAAAAAGCTGGTGAAAAAGCCATTATGATTATCGAAGTTGACAGTCGCAACTGTGATGAGGCCATCGAAGAAATTCGAAAAATCCCTCATCTCCACAATGTCAATTTCTTTAAATAGGAGGAAGCATGTTTTATTCTATCAAAGAATTGGTCGAGCAGGCAGAACTGGACTTTCAAGGAAATGTCGCAGAACTCATGATTACAACAGAATTTGAATTGACCGGTCGCGAACGTGAAGAAGTCTTCCTTCTCATGGAACGCAATCTGGAAGTCATGAAAGCCTCTGTCCAACTTGGCCTCAATGAAAATAAATCTCGTAGTGGCCTGACAGGTGGAGATGCTGCCAAATTGGATCACTACATCAAAAACGGAAAAACTCTATCAGATTACACGATTCTCTCTGCTGCCCGAAATGCCATCGCAGTCAATGAACACAATGCCAAAATGGGCTTGGTCTGCGCTACTCCGACCGCAGGAAGTGCTGGCTGTCTGCCCTCAGTTCTAACAGCTGCTATTGAAAAATTAGACCTCAGCCACGAGCAACAATTGGATTTCCTCTTTGCTGCCGGCGCCTTTGGACTAGTCATCGCAAATAATGCCTCTATCTCAGGTGCTGAAGGTGGTTGTCAGGCCGAGGTTGGTTCGGCCTCTGCTATGAGTGCTGCAGCCTTGACTCTAGCTGCCGGTGGAACACCTTATCAGGCCAGTCAGGCCATTGCCTTTGTCATTAAAAATATGCTGGGCCTCATCTGTGACCCTGTTGCCGGCTTGGTTGAAGTTCCCTGTGTCAAACGTAATGCCATGGGAGCTAGTTTTGCTTTTATCGCAGCAGATATGGCCTTGGCAGGTATCGAATCTAAAATCCCTGTGGATGAAGTTATCGATGCCATGTACCAAGTAGGAGCAAGCATGCCAACTGCCTTTCGTGAAACAGCTGAAGGTGGACTCGCTGCCACCCCTACTGGTCGTCGCCTCCAAAAAGAAATTTTCGGAGAATAAGTTTATCAAATAGGAGAAACCATGACCTCTATCACAGCGATTTTTTTCGATCTGGATGGAACCCTCGTTGACAGTTCTATCGGGATTCACAATGCCTTTACCCATACCTTTAAGGAGCTGGGAGTGCCTAGCCCTGATGCCAAAACGATTCGTGGTTTTATGGGACCACCTCTTGAAAGTAGTTTTGCGACCTGCCTGCCTAAAGAACAAATTTCTGAGGCTGTGCAGATATACCGATCTTACTACAAGGAAAAAGGCATCTATGAAGCTCAACTCTTTCCTCAGATTGTAGACTTGCTTAAGGAATTATCAAGCAATTATCCACTCTACATCACCACGACAAAGAATACACCTACTGCTCAAGATATGACTAAAAACTTGGGAATCCATCATTTCTTTGATGGCATTTATGGCTCCAGCCCTGAAGCACCCCATAAGGCAGATGTCATTCGCCAAGCCTTGCAGACACATCAACTAGCAGCAGAACAAGCCATCATCATCGGAGATACCAAGTTTGATATGCTGGGAGCTCAAGAAACAGGCATTCAGAAATTGGCCGTCACTTGGGGATTTGGAGAGCAAGCAGATCTACTAGACTATCAACCTAATTATATCGCCCATACCCCCTTAGAGGTTTTAGAGTATTTTCAATAACATAGACTGGACAACAACTCTATTTCAGAAGAAAATGAAGTAAATCTATACATAACAAAACGCATATTACCAAGGTTCTTCTGTACTGACCTGATAATATGCGTTTTTCTTTTTTATTCAACGTGGGTTGTTTGATTGGCAAAGGCGATAATGGCTTGCTTCAACTCATCTCCACTAAGAGTGCGGAACTCTTCAATCTTTTGATCGATGGCTTCTAGAGGCATGACATTGACTTTACCAACGAAAATCTTATCCATAACCTGATTATCAACCAATTCAGTTGACACCAAGAGTTCCTCATAGAGTTTTTCACCTGGACGGATTCCAACTTCAACGATTGGAATTTCGCTTTCGGTGTGTCCACTTAGAAGCACCATTTTCTTGGCTAAGTCATAAATCTTAACTGGTTTGCCCATATCAAGGATAAAGACTTCTCCATCTTTAGCATAAGCACCAGCATGGATAACCAGACGGCTAGCTTCTGGAATGGTCATAAAGTAACGGGTCATGCGGAAGTCTGTCACCGTTACAGGCCCACCTTCAGCAATCTGGCGTTCAAAGACTGGAATGACACTACCACGGCTACCAAGAACATTCCCAAAACGAACCGCACAGTAGGTTGATTGGCTACGTTGGTTAAAGCCAGTGACAATCAATTCCGCCACGCGCTTGGTTGCTCCCATAACATTTGGTGGATTAACCGCCTTATCTGTCGAAATCATAACCATCTTAGGTACTTTGGCTTCATCAACAGCCCTAGCAACATTGTAGGTTCCACGAATATTGTTTTTGAAGGCTTCTTTTGGATTGCGCTCCATCATAGGAACATGCTTGTGGGCAGCCGCATGATAAACAATAGCAGGCTTGTACTGCTCAAAGACTTGCAAGAGACGGTCATAGTCTTGAATATCTGCAATCACTGGCACATAATCAATCCCTTGGAACTTACGAATCAATTCATGATACACAAGGTAGATTGAATTTTCCCCATGACCGAGCAAGACAATGCGTTCAGGATTGAAGCGACTAACTTGGCGACAGATTTCAGAACCGATTGAACCTCCAGCACCTGTGACTAAAATTGTCTTACCTGTCAGTTCTGCCCCCAAACGCGATTCGTCAAGACGAATTTCCTGACGACCCAAAAGGTCTGTGATATCAATTTTTTGGAAGCCAGTAGCTGCTTGGTGAAGTCCCTGAACAACGGTTTCAACCTTAGGCATCTTGTAACACTTGACACCCAGCTTATTACACATCTGCAAGATACGCTCATATTCTGACGGGTCAAGCGACGGAATCGCAACGATAACACGCTCGATTTGATGGCGTTTGGCTAATTCAGGCAATTCATCATATGAACCCAAAACAGGAATCCCACCAAGTTTTTGGCCCTTTTTCTTAGCGTCCTTATCCAAAATACCGACCAGTTCCAAATCACTGGTTGGATGTTGGTAACTATCCATAAAGAGGGCTCCGCCATCACCAGCACCAATCAAGAAGGTTCGACGGTGTTCTCCATCACCACTGCCTTTTTTGCGTCTAGAGTAGATTAACTGCCAAGTAATCCGTGGCAATAAAATCAAGAAGGTACTCAACAAGATAAAGAGAATGATGAAACGGATTGAAAAAAGTGGCAAGAAGGCATAGCAGATACTATATGACAAGACGCTGCTCGCGGTCACACCAAAAAAGATTTTCATAAAGTCCGTAATCTTGCTGTAACGACTAATACTAGCGTTCAACCCCCAAAATCCAATCATCAATTGATAGAACAGGAAGGCCAAACTCGTATAGATAATGTAGTCAACAGGTGCTGGATTAATCAGCCCATAAAATAAAATATAAGATACAATGATGGAAACCACCATACTGAAAATATCAAATATTCCCCAGAAAACCTGTTTTTGTTGTTTATTTAAAATTTCCACCAGATCAATCACATAATCTGTGAGTTTTTTATTCATAGAAATTTACTCCTCCTTAAAAGAGTTTTACTATATTGTTATTGTAGCACATTTTAATTTATTTGGCTTATTTTTCCAAATAAATTACTGTTCCCTTGTACTCTTTCTTCCATTTAAATCCTCTAATCAAACCTACAATCGTTCCAAGGCCATAAGCACAGTGAATGGAAAATAAAAGAAAGGGCATCACAATTAGAAATCCATTTTTATGTTTTAATAAAGTCAGCAAAGTGAGTAATGACAAAAGTAGAAAATAGGCACCTAATTGTAAAGTTATGAATACGAATGTGATCGGTAACAATGCTAGACTAAACACAAGACTCAAAACAAATAAACAAGGAACATAGTGAAATAATGATAAACACTTAGGCTGAACATGACTTGTCAAGCCAATCCACAAACCATTTGAATACTTTTGATGCAGCATTTTCTTGAATGTTGGTCGAATATACTGATAAGATAGAATACTTGGGCTATAGCGGATTTTATAACCATGTTCTCGAATTCTATAATGAATATCATTATCTTCAGTTCGGCCAAGTTGCTCATTTACTAAACCAACCTTCTGGAAAACCTCTCGTTTATACATCCCATGAAAAATAGAAGAAACATATCTATCCTCGGAACTCTTTCGATAATTGGCAATGCTACTGCCAAACATATTTTCCTCAACAAGATGCAAGGTCTCTGCCCATTTTCCCTTTCCTTCAACAATCGTCGGTCTAGGTCCCCCACAGACTGATTCACCTTGTTGAATAACAGCCACATTATTCATTACAAAACTCTCAGTAACTTTTGAATGAGCATCAATTTTTAAAATAAGGTCTCCTACAGAATGTTTAACGCCCAAGTTAAAACCACTAGCTTGATTTTTCTTAGGATTGTTATACAATCTAATTGAGTTAAACTCTGTATCTTCTTTTATAAATTCCTGAATGATAGCTGTGGTCCCATCCGTGGACATAGCATTTATAAATAGAATTTCAATATTTTCTTTAGGATAGCTTTGATTTTTTAAGTCTTCAATTAGACCAGGCAGATATTTTTCTTCATTGTATGCACTGATTACAATGGATACGAGAAGACTTTCAACATTTTGAGTCACTACTACTCTCCTGAATTTTTCCTTCCACTATTTTATCATAATTTTCAAGACTTTCCCATTTTTATCTTGAAAGCCCAAAACCTTACTTGACATTATAAGGAAAAAACCTTAAAATAAGCTGTTATTAAAATCAGCTAGAAGAGGTATTATATGAAAAAGCAATCACTCTTTTTTGTTCCAGGTATTATCCTGATTGGTGTTTCCTTGCGGACTCCTTTTACTGTTTTACCCATTATTTTAGGAGATATTTCGCAAGGACTGGGAGTAGAAGTTAGTTCGCTTGGTGTCTTGACCAGCCTTCCTCTCCTCATGTTTACCCTCTTCTCACTCTTCTCTACCCGACTGGCTCAAAAAATCGGCTTGGAGCATCTCTTCACCTACAGCCTCTTCTTCTTGACCATCGGTTCTCTCATTCGACTAATCAATCTGCCCCTGCTCTATCTAGGAACCTTGATGGTTGGGGCAAGTATCGCAGTCATCAATGTGCTGCTTCCTAGTCTTATCCAAGCCAATCAACCAAAGAAGATTGGTTTTCTGACCACCTTATATGTAACCTCTATGGGGATTGCAACGGCTCTGGCCTCCTATCTGGCTGTGCCTATTACACAAGCCAGTTCTTGGAAAGGACTTATCATCCTCCTCACCCTGCTCTGTCTAGCAACTTTTTTAGTATGGCTCCCAAATCACCGCTATAATCACAAACTGGCTCCACAAACCAAACAAAAAAGCAAAGCAAAGGTCATGCGTAATAAACAGGTCTGGGCAGTTATTGTTTTTGCAGGTTTTCAATCCTTGCTCTTTTACACCGCTATGACCTGGCTACCTACCATGGCCATCCATGCAGGCCTATCCAGTCACGAAGCTGGCTTGCTCACTTCTATCTTCTCTCTGATTAGCATTCCTTTTTCAATGACCATCCCAAGCCTGACAACCAGCTTGTCAACTCGCAACCGTCAGCTCATGCTCACTCTGGTTTCACTAGCTGGTGTTGTCGGCATTTCCATGCTCTTTTTCCCGATCAGTAATTTCTTTTACTGGCTTACCAGCCATCTCCTCATCGGAACCGCGACTAGCGCCCTCTTCCCTTATCTCATGGTCAACTTTTCACTCAAGACAAGCGCCCCTGAAAAGACTGCCCAATTGTCCGGCCTATCTCAAACAGGAGGCTATATCCTAGCAGCCTTTGGGCCAACCCTCTTTGGTTACAGTTTTGACCTGTTCCACTCTTGGGTACCAGCTGTAGCTGCCCTCTTACTCGTCGATATCCTGATGACTGTTGCCCTCTTTACAGTGGACAGAGCTGATAAAATCCTCTAAACTTCTAGTTTTGCCTAGAAGTTTTTTATATATAAAAATTTTACACATTTCTCTTGACAGGGCTTTCATTTAGATGTACAATGTATGTGTAGAAAAATTATATATAAAAATCTTACACATTAGAAAAGGAGGTTTCCCATGTACTTTCCAACATCCTCTGCCTTGATTGAATTTCTCATCTTGGCCGTACTGGAGCAGGATGATTCTTATGGTTATGAGATTAGCCAGACCATTAAGCTTATCGCTAATATCAAAGAATCTACACTCTATCCTATCCTAAAAAAATTGGAAGGCAATAGCTTTCTGACAACCTATTCTAGAGAGTTCCAAGGTCGCATGCGCAAATACTACTCCTTGACAAATGGTGGTATAGAACAGCTCGTGACCCTAAAAGATGAATGGGCACTCTATACAGACACCATTAATGGCATCATAGAAGGGAGTATCCGCCATGACAAGAACTGAATACCTGACTCAGCTAGAACTCTATCTCAAAAAACTGCCTCAGGCTGACCAAATTGAAGCCATGGACTATTTCAGGGAACTCTTTGACGATGCTGGAGTCGAAGGAGAGGAAGAACTCATCGCTAGCTTAGGAACTCCTAAGGAAGCAGCTCATGAAGTCCTCTCCAATCTCCTCGATAAAAAAATCAATGAGGCACCCGCTCAAAAGAATAACCGACAAATTTTGCATATCGCCTTGTTAGCTCTCCTTGCGGCACCCATCGGTATTCCTCTGGGAATCGCCATCCTCGTGTCCCTGTTCGCAATCCTTGTGGCAGCCTTGACTGTCATCTTGGCTTTCTTTGCGGTTTCCATACTTGGTATCATCGGCGGATTCCTATTTTTAGTTGAAAGTTTTACCGTCCTAGCCCAAGCTAAATCAGCCTTTATCTTGATTTTCGGTTCTGGTTTACTAGCTATCGGTGCTTCTTCGCTGGTTTTATTAGGTATTTCCTATGTAGCTCGCTTCTTCGGTCTACTCATTGTTCGCCTGGTGCAATTTGTTCTTAAAAAAGGAAAGAGAGGTGACCAGCATGCGTAAATGGACAAAAGGATTTCTCATTTTTGGTGTAGTGACTACCGTTATCGGATTTATCCTGCTCTTTGTAGGCATCCAATCTGACGGAATCAAGAGCCTACTTGCCATGTCCAAGGAACCTGTCTATGATAGTCGGATGGAAGAACTGACCTTTGGCAAGGAAGTCGAAAACCTAGAGATTACTCTCCACCAACACACGCTGACCATCACAGACTCTTTCGATGATCAAATCCACATTTCTTATCATCCATCTATTTCTGCTAACCATGATCTTGTTACGAATCAAAACGATAAAACACTGAGCCTAACGGATAAAAAACTGTCTGAAACTCCGTTTCTCTCTTCTGGAATTGGCGGGATTCTCCATATCGCAAGTAGCTACTCTCGTCGTTTTGAAGAAGTTATTCTCCAAGTTCCAAAAGGAAGAAGTCTAAAAGGGATCAACGTGTCAACCAATCGTGGACAAACTACCATCATAAATGCTAGCCTTGAAAATGCAACTCTCCATACAAATGGTTATCTCCTCCGAATTGAAGGAAGTCGTATCAAAAACAGCAAATTCAAAACACCAAATATCATCAATATCTTTGATACAGACCTTACAGATAGTCAGCTAGAGTCAACAAAAAATCACTTCTACGTTGACAATATTAAAGTATATGGTAAGGTAGAACTAACTTCTAAAAATGAACTCAGCATCACACTAACTCAAAAAGAAAGCCAAGAAATCAACTTAGACCTATCAAGTCACTATGGTCCTATTTATCAGTTATCAAGAGATGAGAGTCAACATCACCCAAACGAATTAAGCAACCCTTACAAAACTGAAAAAACCGATGTAAAAGGTCAACTCATAGCTAGGGCTGAAGATTATATTAGTCTTGAAACTACAGCTAACAGACCTTAATAAACCTATTTATATCGACCACTATGACACATAACCCACTAAAAAGGAGGTTCTACCATGAAACAAGAATGGTTTGAAAGTAATGATTTTGTAAAAACAACAAGCAAGAACAAGGCTGAAGAAACGATAGCCGATCTCGATACACCGATTGAAAAAAATACTCAAATAGAGGAGGACGTCTCTCAAGCTGAAGTCGAACTTGAAAGCCAGCAAGAAGAGAAAATTGAAATGCCTGAAGACAGTGAAGCGAGAGCAGAAATAGAAGAAAAGAAGGCATTAGATTCTACTGAAGAAGAGCAAGACCTTTCTGGGGAAACGGAAAAAGTCACTATAGCTGAAGAGAGTCAAGAAGCACTTCCTCAGCAAAAACCAATCTTGAAAGAGACACTTCTTATCAGTCAATCCTTAGAAAGTCCCTATATCCCCGACCAAGCTCCAAAATCTACGGATAGATGGAAAGAGCAAGCGCTTGATTTTTGGTCTTGGCTAGTGGAGGCTCTCAAATCTCCTACAAGCAAGCTTGAAACAAGTAGCACACACAGTTACACAGCCTTTCTCTTGCTCATTCTGTTTTCTGCATCTTCCTTTTTCTTTAGTATCTACCACATCAAACATGCTTACTATGGACATATAGCAACTATGCATAATCACTTCCCTGAACAATTTGCTTCATTAAATCTATTTTCGATTATCTCTATCCTAGTAGCAACAACACTCTTCTTCTTTTCATTCCTCTTGGGTAGTTTCGTAGTGAGACGATTTATATACCAAGAAAAGGACTGGACGCTAGAAAAGGTTCTCCAACAATATAGTCAACTCTTGGCAATTCCAATCTTCCTCACTGCCACTGCTAGTTTCTTTGCCTTCTTTGACAGCCTGCGATTTACAGCCCTCTTGTGTGTGATTAGCATTGGAATCATTCTGCTTGCCAGTCTCCATATCATTACAAGACCAAGTCAAGCAAGTGAAACCGACTCCTTCTATCAATTATTCTTGTCTGTCCTTGTGAACGGAGTCATTATCCTCCTCTTCTTTGTAGCTGAAGTCGCACTGATTGGGGATTACCTCCGTATCTTAGCCTTTCTTTAAACTTCAATCCTGTCATCCATGGCAGGATTTTTCTATACCAAAAAGCAAGTCAATTGACCTGCTTCTGCTTTACTTTTCTTGTGCTAATGTTTTAAAATCTTGTCCTAGGATGGGTTGCACTTCTAATTGATTGGCATCTAGTTGGTGGTAAGATGCTGATGGTAGTGACTCTAGGAATTTTGCATAGTCCAAGCGGGCGATAGCTTCATAGTCTTCTGGTTTAGAGCCATCTCCTGTAATTTGAACCAAGTCAATCTCCCACTGGACTTCCTTATCCACCAATTGCTCCATATAGGCTGCAGGAACAAATGGTTCTCTCGGTAAAACAGTCTTGACTCCTTGAGCCAGATGATAAATACCGTGCACTTGGCTTTCTCCATCCTGATAGAAGGAAACTCTTGCAAAGTAGGCATCTGTCTCTTGAACCGCACGCACACGCGCTTCAAACTGTGCCAAACCATCTTCCCCTAAAAAGCTTTTCAAATCCTCATGACTAAAGAAAACAGGATTAAAAATTCCTTGGCAAATCGTAAAACGGGCTGCAGGATCTGCCAGATAGGCTTGAATACTTGCTTGGAAATAAGCTTCAAAATCAAAACCATCTAGTCCTTCAATCTCAGTTCCTGTATAAGCAAGTAGAGCATCTAAAAATGACTTGATAATCTGCCAGTCTGTCTTCGTTAGTAGGTCAGGAAGATCGACACGGTAAGCCTTTTGACCATCAGCATAACTAACCTTAAAGAGAAATTGTGATTGCCCCACTATCGCACACTCAATATACTCAAGACGGCTAAGAGGCTGACGGAGATAGACTGCATCATAGCTATGTGACTCCAAACCATCTACCAAGGCCAAGATGGACTTGGCAGTCAAAATCTCCTGTTCTCCTAAAATGCTCTGTTTATTTGGAATAAAAAATGTTTTCGTCATAACTGGACTCCTTTGAAATCGTTTACATATAGTATACCTTATTTTTCTGAAAGATACAAAAACAAACTTTATACTCTTCGAAAATCAAATTCAAACCGCGTCAGCTTCGCCTTGCCGTACTCAAGTACAGCCTGCGGCTAGCTTCCTAGTTTGCTCTTTGATTTTCATTGAGTATTAATTTTTGAGTAAAAAGCATAGAAAAACAGCCCCTAAGGACTGTTTGATCTTATACAGTAGCTGCTTGATCCAAGCTTTCACCGATAGCGGCTAGGCGCTCGATCACTTCAGCTTGTGTCAATTCATTTTCTGAAACATAGCGGTTACGTGGATGAACACGGCACTCGTGTGAGCATCCACGAAGGTACTTGTCTTCATTTTCTTCTGATGTCAAGATACGACGGTTACAGAATGGATTTCCACAGTTGACATAACGTTCACATGGTGTTCCATCAAACCAGTCTTTTCCTACGATAGTTGGGTTAACGTGGTTAACATCTACGGCAATACGCTCGTCAAAGACATACATTTTTCCATCCCAAAGCTCACCTTGGACTTCGGGGTCTTTACCGTAAGTTGCAATTCCTCCGTGCAATTGACCAACATCTTTGTAGCCTTCACGGACCATCCAACCTGAGAATTTCTCACAGCGAACGCCACCTGTACAGTAAACCACGACACGCTTGTCCATGAATTTTTCCTTGTTATCACGAACCCATTGTGGTAACTCACGGAAGTTGCGGATGTCTGGGCGGATAGCCCCACGGAAATGTCCTAGGTCGTACTCATAATCGTTACGTGTGTCAAGGACAACGGTATCTTCGTCAAGAAGAGCTTCTTTGAACTCTTTTGGAGACAAGTAAGCACCTGTTGTTTCAAGTGGGTTGATGTCGTTGTCAAAGTCGTTGTCTTCCAAACCAAGGTGGACAATTTCTTTCTTGTAGCGAACAAACATCTTCTTGAAGGCTTGTTCATTTTCTTCGTCAATCTTGAACCAGAGGTCTTCCATGCCTGGGAGGCCGTGAACGTAGTCCATGTATTTTTGAGTTGTTTCGTAGTCACCTGAAACTGTTCCGTTAATTCCTTCGTCAGCGACTAGGATACGACCTTTAAGGCCGATTGATTTACAGAAAGCCAAGTGGTCTGCAGCAAATTGCTCTGCATTTTCAATTGGAGTGTAAAGGTAGTAAAGTAAGACACGAATATCTTTTGCCATAAGATTTGTTCTCTTTTCTATTCTTAAATTTTCAGAATTTTTCATCTAACTATACTAGTATACCTGCTTGAGAAAACGAATGCAATTTATTTGACTGGAAATTGTAGAAGGTGGCCTGTCCCTGCACTTCCTCAGTAACCATAGCGAATCGCAGATAGTTCTCTCAATTTTTTGATCTGCTCAGCTTGACTTTCTGACAGAATCAGCTTGTTATCAATCAACACACGCGCAATATCAACATTCATTTGGCTCAGGATAAATGGTGTAGAGGTCCCATCGTCCTCTAATCGTCTTTTATAATTCACTAACAGATTTTTCAAGGGAGTCAGTTGAGGCGTATCCTTTATATCTTCCAATAGATGATTTATGATCGTCATGGCTTCACAACGTCTTTCGCGTCCTCCAGCAAACCATTTTAATGGTGTCATACTCATTTACCTCCTGAAACTCACTTATAAATTGAAAAAACTATCATTCCTAATGCTCGTACCAATATTTTACCCAAACACCCTATGTAAAAAAGTCAGCAAAAATGGTAATGTTGCGAAAATATTATTAATCACATGCACCGCATAGGAAGGATAAATGCTCTTGGTATAGCGGGTCAAACTAGCAAAGATGATGCCAGATGTTGCAAAGACGAAGATATCTAACAAACTAGGCAGGCTTGAAAAATGAGGAAGAGCAAATAAAATTGACGGAAGAAGCAAATCAAGGCCAAATCGCGAATGCTTAAAAAAGGCGTGTTGCAGTAATCCTCTATAGATTAGCTCTTCCATAAGTGGAGTCAGAAAGAACAAAGTTATATAGATACCTAGCTCAGCAAAGTTGGTCCCACTATAACCGATCAATACAGCCCAACCTTCAGCAGTTGACTGAACACGTTTAGCTGTCTGAACGTTAAAAGAGATCTGGAGCACTACCACTAATACTGTCAAAATCGAATACCAAAGCCATTTTTTTCTTGGAATGCGAAAGAGATAACCATGGCCTGTCTTAACCAGAATCCAAATCATGACCCCGCTAAATAGCAAACTCAAGAGATTTTGAATCCAGACGAAATTGCCAATCTGGGAAGAAAATTGCCAATAATTTTGGACAATAAGCGTCAGCTGAGAAAGGCCAAATACGAAAAATAGATAAGAGAAAACTGCACTAATTTTGAAGACAAGCTGATACTTTTTCATGTGAACCCTCCTTTGTAATCTCGGAATATCTCTAATATAAGCCATATTTTCCTAAATCCTTACTCCAAATCCTAAATAGTGCTTAAGATTTCCTGAATGGTTTAAATAAGGACAAGAGAGAGAACATGGATATCCATGCCTTTGTTTCAAAAAATCACTGCCTTCCCCAGATAAGCCTGAGGAAAACAGTGATTCAGTTTTTAGGAATTAGGAATGAATACACGAAATCAATCGATCTTATGATTTTTTGTTTTTCAAGAATTCATCGTATTGTTTTTGCATTTCTTTCAATACTTTATCGTAGGCACCTTCAGATTTCAATTTTTCCATCAATTCTGGAATAGCTTTGTCTGGGTCTACAGTACCAGTGTTGATAGCTGTATCGAATTGTTGCATTGTGTTAGAGATTGCTGAGATTTCAGATTTCACATTGTCAGTGTTAAAGATGAATCCAAGTGCTGGAGATTCTTTAGCTTCAGCCAATTGTTTCTTAGAATCTTCGATTTGTTGGTCTGTAACGTTTTCGTTGATGTAAAGAATCCAGTTGTTACCAGTGTTCCATCCACCCATGTGAGTGTTTCCTTTGTAGCCATCAAGGACTTTAACACGGTTTTCTTTACCTGCAATTTTCTCCCAGTTCTTGCCTTCTGGACCGTAAACAAGACCGTTCAAGAGTTCTGGGTTAGTGTTCAAGAGGTTCAACACTTCCATTGATTTTTCTTTGTTCTTAGAGTTGTTTGAGATTACAAAGTTAGCAACTTGTGTTGTTTGGTTTTTCTTGATGAAGTTAGTGATTGGTTTGATTTGGATGTCTTTGTTTGCAACACGTGAAAGCAAACTGTTACCATAGTCAGCTGGTCCTACTGTTTCTTCACGAACGAACCAAGTATCTTGTTGAAGGTCAAATGAAGTATCGCTTGTTGCTACGTCTTTTGGAATGTATCCAGCTTCATAGAATTTGTGAAGAGTCTTCAAGTGTTCTTTAAAGCGAGGCACTTCGTAACGGTTTACGATCTTAGTAGTGTCCCCTTCAAGGTCGATAACGAATGGAAGTCCATTTGGAACTGGGTAGTCAAAGTTATCAGATGGGATGAAGTTCTTAGTAACCGCAAATGGCACTACATCCGGGGCTTTTTCTTTGATTTGTTTCAAGACTGGTTCAAGTGTTTCGTATGAAGTTACACCTGAAATATCGATACCGTATTTAGCAAGAAGTGTTCCGTTGAAGGCGAAGTTTTGAGATGATGCAACGTTGGCTGCAACTGGAACTGCGTAAATTTTACCGTTAATGCTGTTACCTTTGATGTAAGCTGGGTCAAGTGCCTTGTAAAGATCTTTACCTTCTTTTTTGTACAATTCTGTCAAGTCAGCGTAAGCACCTTTTTGAGCGTTTACAACATAGTTATCTGCAAAGGCGATATCATAGTTTTCACCAGATGATGTGATAACTGACATTTTCTTACCATAGTCACCCCATCCAAGGTATTGGATATCCAATTTAGCACCAACTTTTTCACCGATGATTTTGTTAGCATTTTCTAGCAATTCATCCAAATTATCCGGTTTGTCACCGATTTGGTACATTTTGATAACAGTCTTATCACCTGAAGCTGAGTCAGCAGCTTTTTTGTTACCTGAAAGGTTTCCACAAGCAGCAAGACCAGCAGCCAAAGCGACTACGCTAGCAGATGCAAAAGCATATTTTTTCCAGTTTTTCATGACAAAAACTCCTTTTTTTATTTTTAAACTTATAAACAATGTAATGATCTTATACTCAATGAAAATCAAAGAGCAAACTAGGAAACTAGCCGCAGGTTGCTCAAAACACTGTTTTGAGGTTGCAGATAGAACTGACGAAGTCAGTAACATCTATACGGCAAGGCGACGTTGACGCGGTTTGAAGAGATTTTCGAAGAGTATTAACTTCACACAAGGGAAGTTGGGAACTGAGAAATGATTTTTCTCAACAAGCACTATTCTTTCACACCACCGATAGTCAAACCTTTTACAAAGTAGCGTTGAAAGAATGGATACAAGATTGCGATTGGAAGGGTTGCAACTACAACCATGGCCATACGGCCTGTTTCTTTCGGTAGAGCAACTCCCAGTTGACCTGAAAGGCCGACTGCTTTGGCGATGTAGTCCATATTTTGTTGGATTTGCATGAGCAAATATTGCAATGGATACAAGTTATCACTCTTGATATAAAGAAGGGCGTTGAACCAGTCATTCCAGAAACCAAGAGCTGTCAAGAGCGTGATGGTTGCGATACCTGGTAGTGACAATGGTAAACAGATTTGGAAGAAGATCCGGGCTTCACTGGCACCATCGATACGAGCAGATTCTAGAATGGCTTCTGGAATGGTCTTCTTGAAGAAGGAACGCATCAAGATGATGTTAAAGGGTGAGAGAAGCATTGGAACAATCAAGGCCCAAACTGTATCACCAAGTTGAAGTAAACGAGTTACCACGATATAGCCCGGTACCAAACCAGCGTTGAACAACATACTAAGAAGGGCAAAAATCGTAAAGAATCTGCGATACTTAAAGGTTGTCCGCGAGATGGCGTAGGCATAGGTTGTTGTGATAAAAACGTTTGTGATAGTCCCCACCACTGTTACAAAGACTGAGATGAAGAGGGCTTGGAGGATTTTATCCTTAAACTGTGCCAAAAATTCAAAACCGTCTAAGCCAAATTGGGATGGGAAGAAGCTATATCCATTTTGGAGGATACTCTTTTCATCTGTCACCGAAATAACAATAACGAATACAAAAGGTAGGATACAAGAGAGGGCAATCAAACCAGAAATGGTACTAAAGAAGATATCTGCTTTCTTACTGAAGGAGTGAATGCCGACATTATCAATTTTTTCTTTTTTAATTTTCTTTTCTGCCATATTCTCCTCCTTTCTAGAACAAGGCTGAGTTTGGATCAACTCGTCTTGCAAGTAAGTTTGATAAGATAACCAGAATCAAACCGACAACTGATTGGTAGAGACCTGCCGCTGAAGCCATTCCGATATCCGCTGTCTGAGTCAAACCGTTATAAACATATACGTCCAAGACGTTGGTTACGTTATAAAGCTGACCAGCATTGTGGGGGATTTGGTAGAAGAGACCAAAGTCTGCACGGAAGATATTTCCGACTGCAAGGATGGTCAATACGGTTACCAATGGTGTCAACTGCGGAATGGTTACATTGCGAATACGTTGCCATTTGCTAGCCCCATCCACTGTTGCTGCTTCGTAGTAGGTTGGATCAATTCCCATGATTGTCGCATAGTACATGACACTGCTATATCCAAAGCCTTTCCAAATACCTAGGAAAAGTAGGAGATATGGCCAGATACCCAAGTCAGCATAGAAATTGATTTCCTTCATTCCGATAGATTCTAGGAAATGGTTGAACACCCCTTTATCGATGTTTAGGAAGGCATCTGTAAAGAAACTGATGATAACCCAAGACAAGAAGTAAGGGAACAACATGGAAGTTTGGAAGATCTTAACCATTCTCTTAGAACGGAGTTCACTGAGGATGATAGCAATCCCTACTGATACAATCAAACCGATAAAGATAAAGCCGAGATTGTAGAGGACAGTATTTCGTGTGATAATAAAGGCGTCTTTTGAACTAAACAAGAATCTGAAATTATCGAGTCCGACCCATTTACTATTCACGATACTATCTATAAATCCATTACTGGTCATGTGGTAGTCTTTAAAGGCAACCACGTTCCCAAATACTGGAATGTAGAAGAATAGAATCAACCAGAGTGCCCCTGGCAAAACCATTAAGAGAAAGATCCAGTTGTCTCTCAAGGTTTTTGAAAACTTATTCATAATTTCCTCCCTTTTTTATTTTGATATCCATCTAAAAATTCTTTTTTAGACTTTTGATAACGATTACATTATTAGTATACTCCTATTTGCAGATTAGGTTAAACTCCTAATTATAGAAAAAACTCCACAAATTATTTTATGTGGAGTACTTTTTTAAGAAAGGGATGTTTCACGAGAAACACCCTGCTCAAGGCAAGGTGTTCTTGTTTTTAGGTCGTGTAGATGGTTGAAGCTGTCGCAATAGTATGCCACTGGTTGGCTGTTGTGGCTGCGAAGTCCTTATCTGCGTAGAAGTCTGTAAATGGTAAGATTTCCACTTCTAGCTCATCGATACGGTCCAGCTGACCTGCCAGATAAGCCTCGATGCGACTTTCTGCTCGCTTGATGCGTTGCAAGAGTCCGCCCATACGGATATCAACTGTATCCAAGCCAAAGACCTTGTTTTCTTTCAGCCATTGGTGGCTAAAGAGGTCATGGAAGTGTTCGATTTGGCTTCTGAGTTCTGGTAATTCTTTTCTGGCGATTTCTTGCAGACTTTCTTTATCGTTTGTTTGGTAGGCCTGATGGATGCGTCTTCCCACATCTACTTTGCTACTTAAAATAGCATTCAACTGGGCCTGAGTTTCAAAGAGATAGGCATAGTTCCCAGCTTTTTCTTTAATGTTAGCAAGCGTCTCAGCAGCCTGAGCGAAGTGCGGTTTGTCCTGTTCAGGTGTCATGTGTCGGTCAAGAATCGGACAGAGAATATCCTGATAAAAGACATAGCGGTTAGGATTGATGCCACTGAGATTGCCTGGCAAGTCTGGCAAGAGGTTGGCAAGGTCAATCTGCATAAAATCTTCAATCGATAGACCTGTGTTGGTCTGGAAATGAGCAGACAGTCGGTCTAGGTCATTGCGATAGCAGAGTTCTGCCCAGATTTGCAGACTTGGTAGGATAGAAAACTGGGCTGTCTCGCCACCATTGTCCCCCCAACCCGTCACGATGACTTCTTTGATGTCATTGGCACGGCAGGCTTTATTGGCTTCAAGAGCGATGAGACGGCTGAAATGGTTATTGGGTGTGAAACCAATCCACTTCCAAGCACCTCCTGCAAATGCAAGGTCATGGCTAATCTTGTGATGGTTGCGGAAGTTGCGATTATATTTTTCCTCGCTATCCTGATAATAGTCCCAGTAAACTAAGGTCACACGATCTTTGAGACGGTCTAGGTAGACACGCGTTTCCTCTGGAATTTCCACATCACGGTCGTACTGCCCATCTGCTGACATAAGTTTAAAGAACATATCGCTCCACATCTGGCAGTGGAAACCATATTTGTCAGCAATATCCAGCACGCGCTCCAAGTGTTGGCACATAAGGAGACTACGATCCACAACACCGTTCAGAATCAAGTAGCGTCCCAAACCAACCAAGTGGGCTTCGTCCATCCCAATATTGACCTTGCGAGTCTTCAGTTTAGATAGGGTAGCAAACATGCCATCAATCAGGTCATAAACCTTTTCTTCGCCGATAAGAAGAATATCCTCCACATCACGGAGCTCCTGGACTTCTTTGACACCCCATTTGACAAAGGCTGACAAGTGAGCCAAGGTCTGGATACATGGCACAAAGGTCATGTCAAACTGCTGGGCATAGGCTTCGATCTCCTGCAACTCCTCAGCCGAGTAGGCTCCACGGAAATAGCCAAAATAAGGCTGCCCCTCAATCTGGTAGGTGTCTTCCATGTAAAGCTCAAAGGTTGAGTAGCCCATGAGAGCCAAGACCTCAATCATCTGCTTGGCAGAAGCCACATTCAGCACCGCATTTCGAGAACAGTCTGCCATATAAGCCAAATCTTCATAAGCTGCTTGTTCCTCAATCTCTACCTTGTCACCTTCTGCTAGGGATGTTGCCAACAGGGACAAGGCACGATAAAGTTGGTGGGGTTTGCGGTAAGTTAGTTGATAGTGGCCACCCTCACCCTTGATAGAGATAGAGGCTTGGTCAGACTGAGTGACAGCCACTTCAACATCTGGTAAAGAAATATGCTTTGTCAGCAAGTCGATTGCCTGAGTTTGTTTGGAACTAAGTCCTGTAAATCTTACCATTGATTTTCCTCCTGTAGCCAGTTGACAAGGGCACCGTAGAGATTGGCATCTGCATGATAGGTGCAGGCTTGGATGACAGGTGCCACCGTGTATTCTTCGTAGGTATCAACAAAGTCATTAACAGCCTTCTTGACACCTTGGATAAAATCTGGATTTTGGCTGATAGACCCACCCAGGCTAATGATATCTGGATCAATCAGATACTGAATATTGAGCAATCCTTGCGCCAGATTACGGTTCATGCGCTCAATAGCTTCTTGGCAAAGAGCATTTCCTGCTTCGGCCTCTTGGTAAATCTTGCGACCGTCCCAGTCAGTCTGACCAGATTTTTCAATCACGTATCGCACCATATTACCAGTTGACGCTAGTTGCGACCAGTTGTTGAGCTTTTCAGCAGGGGCAAGGGTGGTCATGTAGCCAAATTCTCCACCCAGACCGTGGCGACCTCGATGAAGTCTGCCATTGATAATCATAGCTCCGCCAATCCCTGTCCCAATCACGACACAGGCTGCATTTTCAAGTTCTGGATGAGCTAGCAATTCACTAAGTCCAACGCAGTTGGCATCATTTTCCAGATGGACAGGAATCTGATAAGAGCTAAGCGCCTCATACCAAGAAAATCCGTGAATGTAGGGCACCGCACTGAAGCCATCAATCACACCTGTCTCTTGATTGACAGCGCCTGGAACGCTCATAGCAATCCCGCTATAATCCTGCTCTGACAAGCGCTGGTCTAGCCAAGCTAGTAAATCCTCCAAGCCTTCTGGCGTTGGAATGCTTTTCTTATCCAATATTTTCCCATCAGGAGTCAGACTAGCAAACTTAATCCCAGTCCCTCCGATATCAATCGTTGCAATGGTCATTGTTTTTACCATAAAAAGGGGCGAATCAGCAGTTAGTTCTTACTTTTTCGCCCCTCCTTTCTCTTTATGTTTACTTTTTGAAATTAAATTTCTTCTTTTTTGATGAATTCTGTACGAATCTCTTGTGGTGCAATGAGGCCTCTATGAACTGGGTATGGTCGTTCAAGTAGGTCAAGGAAGAGATGTTGACTTTCTGGTACACGCACATTTTCACTACACATATTGTAGTAACGAAGGACATAGCCTTCTTCATTTTCAGCTACCTTAAAGGCTGTTGGACAGATTTGCGGTATGCTGAGAACAGAATGGCTCAAGAGGCTACCAGTCGCAGCCACGCTTCCTTCTTGTTTAGCAAGCTGAAGGCTGGTAAATGGTGTCTGCAAGGCTTTAGCACGACGATAGGCTGAAAAGCGTTCTTGGGCTTGGTGGCATTCAAGCGCAAACTCGACTTCAAACTCACGCAAGCATTGTGCTTCTGGTGTTGGGAAGTAACCCCAGTCGCCCAGCTCACCTGATGCACGCAGAATGGTCACTGCAATAGTGTCGTCTCCAAGGATTTCGTATTCATTCAATCCCTTGTTGGATACAGTCACACCTTTTTCATCGTCATACAGACTAACAAAGGCTTGTTGGTGTTGAGGATTTTCAGGATTTTCCCATGAAGCTGCTGGTTTGTTTGGTCGTGTCACCACTTCATAGATGCTTTCAGAATCATTGCTTGGACGCGTGTTATGAGTCTTGACCAAGAGACGGATACGGTGATCTTTGGCAGTGTTGGTAAAGCGAGTCTTGCAACGGATTTGTGGATTATCAACGAAGACAGTCAACTCAGTTTCCAGAGGAATGCTTGTCAATTCTTCTGAACGTCCAGCTTCACGCTTCATAAACTCGATGATGCCTTTTTGCTCTTCTTCTAGCTTTTCATCTGCACTGACAGGCACAGTCAATTCATGTTTGAGCAAAATCTTAGCGTAGCGAGCTGTGTTTTCCAAGACCTCATAGCCCTTAAGCTCTGCATAGATGGATTCTGTTCCTTTTGGTTGGAAATAGATATACTCGTTTCCGATGTCACCACGGTCTTCGAAGCGGATAAAATCTTCATAGGCTTCGTGAGTTGTCTTGTCATAGACTGTGATGTTGTCATCCACACTCACCGTTACAAATGGCGTATCAATCACTCCGTTTTGGTAAATACCGTCACGGTGTTCTGGTTCTCCTTCCAGTAATTGGAAGGTTGTCCAAGAAAGCGGTGCTAGGTGAACTGGGATGGTCACGCGCACTTGACGGGCAATACGAGCTTGGCGGAACTTGTCTTTTGGTAAATCATACTCAAAATTAGCCCCAAGGTCTTCGATTTTAGCCTCTACAGGACGACCATCCAAGTCCTCCACACGGTAGCTTGGCAAGGTAATAGCAGCCATCTTCTTGTAACCTTCTGTTGGGTGCAATTCCTTGAAATCACAAGTCGCAACATCAATTACTGTGCTAACCGTATCAACCTTATCATGCAATCCTGTGTTAATAACCGTAAAGAGATAATCACTTTGAGCCTTAGCTGTAGCGATTTTACCCTTCCATTCGTTAAGAAGATTGCTCTTAACAAAGTTTCCGACTTGATTGACCTTGGCAAAACGTGTCTCCATCTCACGGTGAACTTCGTCCACGCTACAACCACAGATACTATCATGCGGCGCATTTTGCAAAAGTGTTTTCCAAGCATAGGTCAACTGGTCCTTGTGGTTATGACCCCCAGTAATAATCGTCAAGGGTTCTACAACTTGCTCTAGGAGGTTGCTATTTTCTTGGAAGGCTTGTTTGAGGTAAATGCGAGATGAAGAAGTGTTGGCAAGTGTGTACCAGCCATCTGTTTCCTGACTTGTCAACTCACCTGTAACCGTTGATAAGTGTTCAGGAAGGGCACCTTCCACGGCTTGAACATATTCATCAAAAGAACTGTGAACAAAGGTTACATCTGGGAAGAGTTCATTTGCCACACGAATGGCTTCGCTCAGATTTTTCTGTACAGGCTGGTGATCACATCCATTCATCATCAACCACTGGTTGGTCGAAGCATAGTCACGCACATCTGACAATTTTTGTTTCCAGAAGGTCAAGGCCTCGTCTTTATCAACTGGAATTTCATTCCCATTACTATACCAGTTGGCAAAGAGAATCCCGAGGACACGACTTCCGTCCGCACCCTGCCAGTACATTTCTGAAAACTGGGAAGTAAACTGCTCATCTTCGAGAACTTGGTTGTCAAATCCAATCGGCTTCACACCACGACCAAAGGCTGCCACGTGAATGCCTGATTTTTGAAGGATTTGAGGCGCTTGCCCCATATTTCCAAAGGTATCTGGGAAGTAACCAATCTGGGTTGATTTGCCCCATTTTGCACATTCTGCTTGGCCAATCAAGGTATTGCGGACGTTAGCTTCACTGGAGATCAAGTAGTCATCCTGCAAGATGTAAAAGGGACCAATTTTAAGCTTGCCCTCGTCGATGTAACGTTGGACTTTGTCACGATTTTCAGGGCGAATTTGCAAGTAGTCGTCAAGGACAATAGTTTGTCCATCCAAGTGGAAACTCTTGAACTCAGGGTCATTCTCAAAGAGATCAAAGAGATTGTCAAACAATTCCACCAACTGCATACGGTGGCTTTCAAAAGGCAAGTACCACTCACGATCCCAGTGACTATGTGAGATAATATGTACGACAACATTTTCCATGAAGTAAAACCTCATTCTAAATTTAAATTTTTATTGTTAACGTTTTAAATATAAATTTGTGATTCTTTCCAAGAATCAGTTTCGCTAAAGCGTGTTTCTTAGCGGATATCCAAGTAGTCCAAGACCAACTCACAGAACATCATGTTGGCCCAAGAGAACCATTCACGAGAATAGAGAGTTGGGTCATCTACGTGGAAGCTTTCATGCATAACACCTGTACCACCATCGCAAGCAACCAGCTGATCCAGCAAGAATTTCTTCTCTGCCTTATCTCTTGTTGTCAAGCCTTGGATAGAAAGGGCGATGGGCCAGATATAGCGATAGAAGGTATGAGAACTTCCGAGACCGCTAGCGTATTCTCCTTGGTAGAAGTAGGGATTTTCAGGGCTCAGAATGGTGCGACGAGTTGCTTGATAAACTTCATCATCGACCGAACAGTAACCCAGATAAGGCGCAGCCAGCAGACTTGGTACGTTTGGATCATCCATGATGCTAGCATTTCCCAAACCATCCACTTCAAAGGCATAAATCTTTTCGCCCTTGCTGTTGGTTGTGTAGGCGTAGTTTTCAATTCCTTCTTGGATTTCAGACTGGAGGCGCTTGGCATCTGCAATAACACTCTGGCTATCAGCCAGATCTAATTCTGCGAAGATTTCTTGGACATAACCCAAGACTACTACAGCAAACATATTAGACGGAATCAAGTAACTATACTGGCAACAGTCATCACTCGGACGAAAAGCTGACCAGGTCATACCTGTCACTGCAAAATCAGGTCCAAATCCATCATTTACCAAGGTGTCTTCCTTGCGGTCCGTATCTCGGACAAAACGATAAGGAGAGTTCTTGTGGTCTTGTTCCACCGTCCACAGATGGAGAATTTCCTTGGTCGCTGCGACAAAAGTTTCATCAAACTGACTAGTCTCGCCAGTCTCTTTCCAGAGGAGATAAGCCAACTGCAAAGGATAGCAAAGCGAGTCCACCTCATACTTGCGTTCCCAAATCCAGCCATTAAGGTCTGTGTGGTCGGTCTCGTGGTGCCCCTTCCAGTTTTCCTCAATGTTAAATGAGTTGGCATAAGGATCCTTGAGAATCAAGGTCATCTGACGCTTAACCAAACCAGCAATGGTCTGACGCAGGAGGGGATCTCTTTTAGCCACATGCAGGTAGGGTCTGAGTTGGGCTGTCGAATCTCGAAGCCACATAGCAGGAATATCCCCAGTCAAGACAAAAGTTGAACCATCTTCTAGGATTTCAACCGTATTGTCCAAAGTATCTGTGTAGCAACGCTCAAAGACATCCACCCACTCTGGATGGTCATTAGCCCGCTCTGCCACTTCATCTAGCCATTCTCTAACAATTTCTTTTGAATAAATCATCGTGCAGTATCCTCTTTCAAACAAGTTTCATTTTCAGTATATAGCTTTTGAGACAGAAAATACATACACAAATGATAGTCATTTTTCTACAAAATAGTTATCTTTGAAGCTCCTTTTCTAAAGGCCCTCTTTTTCTGATATAATGTAGAAAAACAGCTAAAGGAAAGACTATGAAACCACTACTTGAAACCATCGATACCCGCTTTGGAACTGCCAGCAAGCATGCCTTTTCTCGGGGAAATACCCTGCCATACACAGGCGTACCTTTTGGGATGAATTACTTTGTGCCCCAGACCAGTGACCAGGAGGGCTCTTGGTTTTTCAATCCGCATCTGCCCATCTTTCAGGGGATTCGTTTAACCCACCAGCCCAGTCCTTGGATTGGCGACTACTCTTGGCTCCTTCTGACACCTGTCACAGGCCAACTGGGTGGAGACAGCCTCTTCCATCGTCAGTCTTCCTATGATATCGATAAGGCCTCTTTCCAACCTCATTATCTGAAGATTTTCTCCCTGCGCTATCAGATTGAAAGCCAGCTCACACCGACTTGCTACGGTGCTTCTATTCGTTTGGAGCAAAAGCAAGGCAAAGCCCTCTCCCTCTATCTCCACGCAGCAGATGAACTGACAGTAGAGCAAGTAGATAAGAGGAATCTTGCCCTGCGACAAGAAGGTAAAACTGAAACCAACAAAAATCCACTGATACTGTTCACTTCTCTGCAAATAAACACGGATATTCTTGCTGTTAGCCAAGAAGGTGGAGACTGGCGAATCGACTTAGCAGATAGCCATGCTGAGATTCAGCTAGCCACTTCTTTCATCTCCCCTTCTCAAGCACTACTCAATCTACCTCAAGAAGATTTTGAAAGATGTAAAGCAAGTGCCCAAGCGGATTGGGAAAATCTTCTCCATCGTTTTGACGTTATCGAGACAGGAGAGGCTGACAGAACCTTCTTTGACCACTGCCTTTACAGACTCTTCCTATTTCCTCAAACTTTTTATGAGATTGATGAATCAGGGCAAGCCATCCACATGGATCTGGCTACTGGCACTGTCAAGCCCGGTGTCCTCTTCAGCAACAATGGTTTCTGGGACACCTTCCGCACTACCTTCCCCCTCTTTGCCCTTATCATACCGGAACACTATCACCGCTTTTTAGAAGGTTTCCTCAATAGCTACCGCGATACTGGTTTTCTTCCAAAATGGCTGGCTCCAGATGAACGTGGCATGATGCCAGGTACACTTTTAGACGGTATTATAGCAGATAGCGCCTGCAAGGACATGGCTCCTGACCTAGAAGTAGAACTCCTCCAAGCTATGCTCGAAACAGCCAGCAAGGCCGATCCTCTCGGCATCAATGGTCGCCACGGACTAGCCCAATACCAAGAACTGGGCTACCTCTCTACCGACCACCACGAAAGTGTTAGCCATACCCTAGACTACGCCTATAGTGACTTTTGTATCGCCAGCTGTGCCGAAAAACTTGGTCAGAATGACATCGCGGAAACCTATAGGACTGCATCTCAAAATTACCGCCATCTATTTGATGCTGAGACAGGTTACATGCGAGCGCGAGACAATCAAGGCAACTTCCGTCCTGACTTCTCCCCTTATAGTTGGGGACGAGACTACGCTGAATGCTCTGCCATTCAAGCGACTTTAGGTGTCCTCCACGACATCCCATACTTAATCCAGCTTATGGGTGGAAAAGAAGCCTTTAGCAACTATCTTTTGAAGACTTGTCAGGAGGCCCCCCTCTTTGAGACAACAGGCTATGGTTACGAGATTCACGAAATGAGCGAAATGGCTACTGCTCCTTTTGGACAACTCGCTATTTCCAACCAACCGAGCTTCCATATTCCTTATCTCTTCCGTTACAGCAACTACCCTGACTACACTGCCCTTCTCATCAAGACTCTCCGTCAGAAAACCTTTCATCCAAGCTGGCAAGCCTATCCTGGCGATGAAGACAACGGCAGTCTCTCAGCCTGGTACATCTGGTCAGCTCTCGGTTTTTATCCGACCTGTCCAGGAAAACCAAGCTATGATCTCGGAATCCCTCTCTTTGACCACCTCCGAATCTATCTCGCTAAAGAAGATAAATGGCTAGATATTCATACTGAGCAAAACCACAACCATTTTAACTTTGTCAAAGAATGCCGACTGGACACAACTCTAGTATCAACTATTCAACACCAAGACCTCCTAAAAGCTGATCAGCTAACCTTCACCCTCAGCTGGTTGCCAAGTCAGCCGTCCACTTCCTGAAATACAAAAATCTCCTAGCAGACTTTCCTGCTAGGAGATTTTCTTATGAGAGGTACTTGCTTAAGCTTTGAAAATCGGATTTATCATCTGATGTTTATCAAACAATCTACCAATTAAGCTTCTTCGTCTTCTTTACGACGACGGCCTGCAAGACCAAGACCAAGTAATGCACTTGCGGCTGCTGCTACCATAGCTACAGTAGAATCTGCTGTACCTGTATTTGGCAATTCTTTAGCTGCTTTACGCGCGTTTGTTGTTGCTTCTTGGCTAGCATTAGCTGAACTTCCATTGTCTGCAGAAGGACGTTGTTTAAAGATATCTTTAGCTACGATTGTGTAAACTTTACCATCTTTAGTAATTACAGTTGCGTTTCCTGCTTTGTCGAAGATAACTTCTACTACATCAGCATTTGCTCCTTTAATCTTAGCTTTTGCAGCTTCTTTTTCTGCATCTGTTAAGTTATTGAAGTCTGCTACTGTTTCTTTTTCGAAGTCAACGTTGATGTTTTCACCATTGTTCTTAGCTGCAACATCTTTAGCATCTTTAACTAATTGAGCTGCTGGAATTGTTGCTGTCTTACCTTCTGGAGTTGTTACTGTCGCATTTCCGTTTTCGTCTACTACTACAGTTGATCCTGGGTTGACTGCTTTAATTGATTCTTTAACTTTTTCAATTTCATCAGCTGTTAATTTAGCTTTATCTCCAACTAACACTCTAGTTGCTGGTGTATTTACACCATTTTGTTGAGTTGGATCAGTTAATTTATCTTCTGGAATTACTAAGTCAAGTTCTGGGATTACTAATACTGTTCCATCACCTTTAGTAACGATTACATCACCTTTATCATTTACTACTACAGTTGATCCTGGGTTTACATCCTCTACTGCTTTCTTAACTTTTGCTTTTTCTTCATCTGTTAAGTTAGCTGGATCTTTAACTACTGTCTTAGTTGCTGGTGTATTTGCTCCATTTCCTGCATTTGCTTTACCTGCGTCTGATGCTGACTTAGTTAAGTCTGTTGCTGGAATTGTTGCTGTTTTGCCTTCTGGTGTTGTTACTGTTGCGTTTCCTTTATCGTCTACTACAACTTTAGATCCTGGGTTGACTGCTTTAACTTTATCTTCGATCGCTTTCTTCTCA